>NZ_JBNHGM010000001.1:0-786417 GCF_059091265.1 Arthrobacter sp. THG-b23 | reverse complement strand
GCGGCCGGACTCGCCGCCGCGCTGGCGGCCGGCTCCTTTCCCGCCGCCGCCGCGGCGCTGTTCTGCTATGGCGTGGGCGTGGCCTGGTGGGACGTGGCGCAGAACATCGAGGGCGCCGACGTCGAGCGGAAGCTGCTGCGCACGATCATGCCGAAGTTCCACGCCGCCTTCAGCCTGGGCGCGTTCGCCGGAGCCATGATCGGCGCCTGGCTCTCCGTGCTCGGGGTATCGCTGGCCGCCCATCTGGCGGTGCTGGCGGTGGTGGTCGCGGCCGCCACGTGGGTGGTGCCGCGGGCCTTCCTGCCCCACCGGCCCCAGCATGACGACGACGGCGGGACCCGCCCCGGCCGCTTCGCCGCCTGGCGGGAACGGCGCACGGTGCTGATCGGCGTCGTCGTCCTCGGGGCCGCCCTGACCGAGGGCGCCGCCAACGACTGGATCGCCCAGGCCACCGTCGTCGGGCTCGGCGCCACCGAGGCGACGGGCGCGGTCATGTTCGGGGTCTTCGTGGCCGCCATGACGCTGCTGCGCCTGGCCGGCGGGCGGTTCATCGACCGCTGGGGGCGCGTGGCCGTGCTGCGGGTCAGCCTGGGCACGGCCCTGGCCGGCCTGCTGCTCTTCGTGCTGGCGCCGAACCTGCCGCTGGCCTTCGCCGGGGCCGTGCTCTGGGGCGCCGGCGCCGCGCTGGGCTTCCCGATGGGCATGTCCGCAGCCGCGGACGATCCCGCCCGGGCCGCCGGGCGGGTGTCGGTGGTCTCGACTCTGGGCTATGTGGCGTTCCTGGCCGGACCGCCTTTCCTCGGCTTCCTGGGCGAACAGGTGGGCCTCCGCAACGCCCTCCTGGCCGTCGCCGCGGTGATGGTCGCCTCGTTACTGACCGCCCCGGCCGCCCGCGAACAGCGCCGTGCGAGGTAGTAGCGGCACAACTGTTATACGAGGGGCACTGAAGGGTGCCCCGTGCAACGAGCGCCGGCGAAGGGACTTCTTTGCGGAGGCTGCAGCCGTCTCCGGAAGTGCGGCCATCAAGCCGGTTAATGCGTAGAGCTGCCGTAACAGCACATTGCGGACAGGCTGGCAGCGCGGCGGGCGGCCGCTCACTCTCCGAACGTGGGCCGTTTTTAAGGCGGCAAAAGCGTTGAACGAACGGAAAAGCACCGTGCTTGACGCGCTTTCCTGCGTGTATGACGTTCATTGCTATGTCGGCACACTACCGCCCGCTCCTAGTCTTAATCCTGAACGAGGGTCGGCGCAGAGCTGCCGACGAAGCGCTGACATCGCAGGAGATTCGGTGAACTTTCCAAACATTCGGACTAATGACCCAACTGTCCGCACTACTTCAAAGGGGACTGAACTGGTGGACATGGATAAACCGGCTATCACGGCCGACGAATTTAAGTCCGCATTCCGTAATCATCCTGGTGGAGTCGCTGTCATCACAGCGGACGCCGGCGATGGGCCGGTCGGACTTACCGCAACCTCTGTAATTTCAGCCAGTGTGCAACCCAATATTTTGGCGTTCTCAGTATCTGCGTCCTCGTCCAGTACCCCGACCATTCGCAAGGCAGACACCGTAGTTGTGCACTTGCTCAGCGTCGAACAACTGGACATCGCCAAACTCTGCGCGACGAGCGGAATCGATCGGTTTGCAGACACCTCCCAGTGGTCCCGTCTCGAGACTGGAGAACCCTACTTTCCATCAGTCCAGGCTTGGATCCGAGGCAGGATCGTAGATTCCATGGCTGCGGGCGGATCGGCCATCGTGGCCGTTGAGGCGCTTCAAGCGTCGCCGGGCCTGGCCGGCGACGCGCTGCAGGGAAGGCCACTGGTGTACCACAACCGGAACTGGCACGCCCTCGGCGAGGCATTGCAGAACTGAAACACCCTGATAGCAACGAAGCATCAGTTTCCGAAGAGAATGCGGCTGCTCTCGAGTGACCGCGTGGGTGCTGCCTTAGTGAGTGTTGTTCTCGGTAACGTCAGTAACTTGGCCGTCCAAGCAGATATGTAACCCAGCAGCCATGTGGCTGGAAGCCCTGTAGCGGAAGATGTCAGATGAAAAACTTCATTAATCACGTCGATCATGTGGCGTACATATCAAAGTGGGAAACGGTTGAAGCAAATGTCACCCAACTCGAGGCTCTCACCGACGCCACCATGGAGCGCTCGGAACGTTCTGATTTAGGGTGCGTGATCTACGTCGACTGGTCCGCCGGCCTGGAGATAGTCGCACCTATGCCGGAAAAGAACGAGCTAAACCTAGCTCTCCATGAACGGTTGCAAAACCACGGCGAGGGCCTGTTTGCGATGGTCTACGGCGTCGAGGATCTTGAAGCGCATAAAGCCAAAATGCAAGCCAAAGGTTTCGAGATTAGCCCGCTCGTAGAAGCCCATCCGAAAGACCCCTGGTTCGAACGTTTAGTATTGCGGGAGCGGTACGCGCCGCAGTTCATGAACGCCTGGATGGTCTATAGCCAGATTGACTATCCCGATGGCGAAATTCGGTTCGTCGACGTGACGCGACAGGCACCAGACGCATAACGAGCGCCGGTAATACAAGTATTCTGCACTAGCGGTTCGAAGGGTCAACACCGGCGCCGCCCCGAATGGAAGTCAGGTGACTCGATCCGAGGGGCGCTTACGGGAGCCACCACTCGTTTGCGGTGCCCCGGCCTAGCCCGGACTCTGGCTTTCGAACTCGCCTGGGCCACGCCTCCCTAACTCCAGCCACACACAGAGTGTCTATGACCTGATAGTCCAGATCGCCCGTTCAATATCTATTGCCCAGATGAGATTTTCGACGTGAAAGAGAGGAACTGTGAAGAGAGCAACCTGGACCGTTCAGGAGGGTCCACAACAATTCTGTGTTCAAAATTGGGCAGCGTTGCGTCCGGGCGACGGCATTATTCTCAGTCCTAAATCGGGCGTCATAGAAGCGGCAACCGTAGATGAGGTTTCGCTTAGAGGCGACATCATCTGGCTAAGGCAATACGGATCCTCAACGCGTCGGCTGATCCACGCATCAGATTACGTCGAGATCTGTTGTAATTCTGATCATTTCCCGGCTTCCCGGGTTGCGGGCCTAATGGGCCATCAAATGAGCATCGTGAAAAGGTGATTCAAGGAAGGTATCAGATGCATCCAAAGGGCAGCCGAGCCTGACACCTTCTAAGACATGACGGTTAAGGCTAACGGAAGCCGAAGCCGGATCAGCAGTTTCCGCAGGTAAATTTCCCTCGAGAAGGAGCAAATATGAGTTCAGCCGCCGTCGTGCGACAGGGTGTCCTGGCCGACGCCCTGGTCCCCAGCACCGCCCTGGCCAACACCGCGCTGGTTGTCGGCGGCGCAGGTTTGACCGCTGTGATGGCGCAGCTGGCCGTACCGCTGTGGCCGGTCCCCATTACCGGCCAGACCCTGGCCGTCCTGCTGGTCGGCAGCACGCTGGGCCCGGCCCGCGGCATGCTGTCGATGGCACTATACTGGGTGGCCGGCGTGGCCGGCATGCCGGTGTTCAGCGACGCATCCTCCGGCTTGGCCGCCGCCGTTGGCCCGACCGGCGGCTACCTGGTGGGCTTCATCGCCGCCGCGGGCCTGACCGGATGGATGGCCAAGCGCAACTGGGACAAAAAGTTCCTGGGCGCTACCGTTTCATTCTTGGCGGGCACCGTCATCACCTTCGTCTTCGGCATGGCCTGGCTGGCCATTTCCCTGGGCGCCGACCTGCAGCAGACCCTCGAGTGGGGCCTGTACCCGTTCATCATCGGCGGCATCGTGAAGTCGCTGATCGCGGCAGCCGCAATGCCGGCTGCCTGGAAACTCGCTTCCCGCCTGCCTAAGAACTCTTAACCGGGGCCGTTTGCCCGCTTCTTGGAGGACGCGGAGTGTTTGATAAGTTCGGACAGGACTATCCGCAGTGACTGCTACTCGACGAGCGATTGCCTAGTTATGCACCTGTGCGCAGCGTGCCGGCGGATACCTGGAAGCATTCTTGCTCGGAGCAGAGGACCATGTGTCACCTACGCGAGCAGAGCTATTCCTCATAACGGCTGTCGTTCCTATAGCAGGAAGCTTCCCTGAACGCCGTTGGCGGCACTCCCTTCCACCGTTTGAAGGCGATCGTGAAACTGGCTGAGTCTGTATAGCCCAGGGCGCGGGAGATTCGCGAGATGGAATGATCCGTGTTCGAGAGCAGGTCGGAGGCGAGGTCGCGCAACGTCTCGTCCCGTAGCTGGGCGAAGTCGTGGCCCGTTCGTTCGAGCTTCCGCTGCAGAGTGCGTGGAGAGACTCGCAGCGTCGCGGCAACATTGGCCAGCTTGCGGTTGAGCTCAGGCGCGGTGCGGATGGCCATCGCGACAGTGTGGGGCCAATCGCCGGTAGACCTAAGGGAGTCGAGGATCTGGTTATCCTCTTTGACCCATGCCGTGTGCTGGAAGGCATTACCAAAGGGAAGATGGCGCGTTGATATTGCGGGGTCCCACCACATGCGCAGTGAATCGGATCCGCAATCGATGCTGCAGGAGACGTGAGACGAAACTTCGGGGGAGACGTCTGCTAGCGGGGATTCGACCCGGGTAAAGGGAAAGGGTTCGCCGTAGATCCACCGGAGGATTCGGGCAGTGACACAGAGCTCGCGGTAGACGCTGAAGGGGATAAGCTCTTCCGGGACATCGGGATAGCTGAACTCGATCCCGGCTACTGTGCCATCCGGTGCCCGTAAAGGCGCACTCTCGATGAGCCCAGGAGCGTAGTCCATGGCAGTGGCAGTCTCTACCCATGACGCAATAGTCGGAGCGGTTACGAGGGCCAATCCGCGAACGCCGAAGGAGCCCAGCGTATAAGCTTGGGCGGCTCGCATCCATAGGTCGACACGATCTCTTGTGAGTGCGACGAACTGAAGCTGAAAGGCCAATTCCTTCTTTGCAGGAATAGTGCCCCCCGCCCGGTTCACGGCGTCGGGGGCGATATCCGCTTTTGCGAGTGCAGTTCGCCAATCGAGCCCTGCATCCTCCAACACTCCGCACAATGCATGGACACTGAAGTTGGGGACTCGCAAGTTCTCATACGAACTCAATTTCACCTTTGCACCCTTTCGCCGCACGGAACGGGCCAGACATATCTCGCCCGGGCGCGGGGACGAACGGTCATATCCTCATCCTGGGCTGCAGCGGAACCGCCGCAGCGGCAGGGTCACGATGTGAAGTATGTCATACGCTGCAGCATCTGCCGCCATCCAGCAGCGCAGCTCGGTAATAAAACGCCGACACGTTGTCTGAATCTATTCCAGCAGGTTCAACGGGCATCGCGGTAGCTTCCTTGACGACAGCAAAGCCTCCAGAGATGTGTTTAACCGTGCTGCTATCGGTCGGCACGTGCGACTCAGCGGGACCAGCGGCTCCGAGGTTTACCGAGTCTCGGTGGCACTTGATTTCACCATATGAGTATGATTTCCACATGGCAGGCACACGTGAAAAGCACACCGCAAGCGAGGATGAGGCACCTAAGGACTTGGTTCAGTCGGTGGTGCGCGCGCTGACTATCATCGATGTCATCGCAGCGTCGAAGGAGCCGATGCGTGCGCAGTCGATCGCGCGCAAGATAGGTCTTCACCTCGCTACTACTTCTCACTTGCTCACGACCCTGGTTCATGTCGGTTACCTGGAACGCAACGAACGCGCGTACAAACTCGCGGCTGGCAAAATTCTCGACCTGGGTTCGCGCGTGGAAGAAGACTGGCGCCCCTCGCCTCAGGCGCTAGGTCTTCTCAGAATGGTCGTCGACGCTACCGGCGAGAGTGCGTACCTATCCGCCTGGCAAAATGGCAGCGTTACTATCGTCGCCGTTGAGGAAGGAAGCCACGCTGTGAGAGTGGCGGACCTGCGAGTGGGTGTTTCCGGCGATATCCATGCGCGCGCATCCGGGAAGGCCCTCCTTGCCTTCGGTCCAGAACCGCAACTCGAGCAGATCCGTGCGCTCGATGGCAAACTTCCCCTGCGAACCGAGCATACGATCGCCACACTGCCTGAACTTCTCGCAGATCTCGAGCTGACGAGATCACGTGGATATGCACTCGACAACCAAGAATATGCACTGGGCGTTTGCGGCATGGCAGTTCCGCTCTTCGAAGGAGCGCAGTGGCCCCGCACCGCGCTGTCAATCACGGTCCCTCTCCATCGCTTCGCCAAGTCCGAGCACTTCGAAAAGTGCATAGAAGTCCTGCTGGAAGCCCGTCGCATAGACACTGAGGGAGATCACTGAACTGACCGGGTGGCTGTCGGTTTAGGGCAGCCACCCAACGCCAGTCGGCATCCGAATGCCACTCCACGGCTCTCCGGTGGCGCCTCGCCTCCGTGTGCGGTCAGTGGGAAATGAATCCGCCGTCGATGACAAGCTCGGTACCGGTGATGAACTTTGCCTCGTCTGAGGCAAGGTAAAGCATGCCGTACGCGATGTCCGAGGCCTCCCCGGCGTGCGGCGGCAGAGGAACAGTCTCGGGGTTGGCCAGCGTTTCCCTTGTCAGACCGTAGCCACGGGTCATGCCGGTGTCGATCGGGCCGGGGTGCACAGAGTTCACCCGGATGTTGTCCTTTGCGAACCACTGGGCAGTGTGCTTCGTCAGGGAGCGGACCGCGCCCTTTGAAGCCGAGTACGCCGCACTGCCACCGTCCGAAGCGCCCCCGACCATCCCGGCGATCGAGGAGACGTTGACGATGGAGCCGCGGCCGGCGGCCTGCATGGCGGGGATAACGCTCTTCATCCCGAGCCAGGGTCCGGTGACATTAATGGCCATGACCTTATTCCAGTCCTCCAGTTCGGCTTCGAGAACTCCCTTCGGCATGGCTATGCCGGCATTGTTGACCAAAATATCGATCGTGCCCCACTCGGCCAAAACGTCGTCAACCACACGCTTCCAATCCTCAACGGAGGAGACGTCGTGTGTCCGGGCGAGGGCCTCCCCGCCGTTCCCATTGACTTCGTCGACTGCGCGTCGGAGTGCCTGCTCGGAGATGTCCGTGGCCAATACCCGCGCCCCTTCGGCCGCGAAGAGCTGGAGGGCATAGAGCCCCATACCGCTTGCGGCGCCGGTGATAATGGCGACCTTACCGACTAATCGTGACATCTTCGTCTTTCTCCCGTTCAAACTCTTCCGCCTCGGCTTACCGCCGACGCTCGTGCAGGCTCAACGCTAAGGGCGGGCAGCACCGGATCGCCACGACAAAAGCCGCCAACCATGTCGGAAATCGTGCCACTAGGGAAGCTCACGACAAGCGAGCGTGGTGCCGTCATTAGACTGCCCTCAAAGCATGTCCCTTGGGCGGTCGGGAGAAGACTCGGAGCTTGGCTCATGCACGACCCCACGGTGCTAGTTTCATGATATGAGGGTAACCATCGCAAAGTAGTTGACATGGGCCAAAGCCGTGCCGTAAGAATGACAATATGAATGTTTCCCCCGCATTAAGAAAGTTGCTGGCCGGACGGAATGCTGCCTCCGGCTCCGGCGACTTTTCCACGGCTTTGCCGTCGGCCGGTACTCCATTGGGCTCGACCCCGCTGGGGAGTGTCGGGCAGGTGGGGATTTTAGTGACCGACCTCGACGCGGCGATCGACCTTTTTGGCCACGCCTTCGGCATTGAGGAGTGGCATTGCTACCACTACGACCAGGAGTTCCTGCCTTGGTCCCGCCTAGGGGAGGAGAAAGGTGCATTCGCTATGAAGCTCGCCATGGGCGGCTCCAACCCCCAGGTCGAGCTCATCCAGCCGCTGGCCGGCCCGAGCATCTACGATGACTTCACCGAGCGGGACAGGATGGGCCTCCACCACCTCGGCGTATTCGTCGACAACCTGGATGCCGCAATCGCGCTGATGACGGAGTCGGGCTACCGAGTCACTCAGACGGGGCGCGGCTATGGCCTGGCCGGGGATGGCGGATTCGCTTATTTTGACACAGACCGCGATTTCGGCGTGGTGATCGAGGCAATCGAGGTCCCCGCCCGCCGCAGGCCGGCGACCGTGCGACGGACCGGAGGAAAGTGAATGTTGGACAATATCGCCATTCGACGCGCCCTGCGCATCGCTAATCCACTACATGCGGAAAGCGTGGCAGTCGTTGGTCCCTCTCGCGACCCATGGAAGACCTCGGGCCGGACGCTTGATTACCTCGCGCGCCTGGGATTTGGTGGGCGCTATTACGCGGTCAGTAGTGTGCATGAGGAAGTGCTTGGTGTCCCGACGGTTGCTTCGCTCGCCGATCTCCCCGAAGTGCCCGACATTGCCGTCCTCGTGGGTCCAGCCGACAGGGTAATAGACGACCTTCGCGATTGCGTGGCGCTCGGTGTCCCCTTCGCGGTCGCGTTCGCCAGCGGGTTCGGTGAGACCGGTCGGCACGATCGGGACGAGATGCTCCGTGCTGAATTGGCGAAGGGGACCACGCGGCTTATTGGGCCCAACTGCATTGGCTTTATGCATGTCGGTCGATCGTTGACCGCTACCTTCTCTTCGGTCCTGCAGCGTACCCAAATCCCGGCCGGCCACGTGGCGCTGTTCACCCAGAGCGGCGGGCTCGGAAACGCGCTCATGCAGTCTCTCGTCGCGCGCGGCGCGACCGGGCTGAGTGCATGGGCCAGCTCCGGAAACGAGATTTCACTGGGCTTCACCGACTGGGCCGAGTGGTTGACCGCTGAACCGGAAACGCACGTGCTCGCGTGCATCGTCGAGAGCTTCGGTCCGAACGACGATCTCGAGGCTGCTGCCGCCGCTGCCGGGAGCCGCGGTGTCCCGGTCATCGTCCTCAAACTAGGACGTTCGGCCCGCGGCGCGCTCAGCGCCCAGTCCCATACCGGCAAGCTGGCAGGCAGCGGCCGGGTGGCGCAAAGCGTGCTCCGCCACCGTTTCGGAATGGTATGCACGTCACCCGAGGAACTCCTCGATCTGGCGGAAGCCTTCGACGTCTTCCACGGAAGGCTCTCCGGCTTCGACCACGAGCTGACCGTCGTCACCACCTCTGGCGCGCAGGTCGGGCTCTGGAACGACTTGGCTGAGGACCGTGGTTTGGGCTTCCGCCAGCTTGAACCGGAGGCGCTGCGCTCGATCAGTGAAGCGGTGGGCAGCGATCATCTCAGCAACCCCGTCGACGTCGGAGTCCAGTCGACTACCGCCGACTACCTGCGCATTGTCGACCGCGTCGTTGGTACGACGCCGGACGGCTGGGTCATCGTGACCGCGACCCGGCTTGCCCACGACTTCGACGAGTTGGTCGCCGGCATCGCCGCCATGGCGATCCCGGCCGGCGTGCGCGTCATCGTTGTCCCGCTGTCAGAGGACGACCGCGTCACCCCGGCCCAGGCCGGGGTCCTGCGTGGGGCCGGAGTGCTCTCACTTCCCACCGCAGGGCGTGCGCTGGATGCGGTCGCGGCTGCCGCCTCCTGGGCCCAGGTCCAACGCGTGCGCGCCGACCGCGGTGTCCTTGTCGGCACGGCATTGAAGGCCACCGCGTCGGACGAGACCCGCCACCTGAGCTGGCGGGAGGCCGCCGGATCCCTTGCTGAGGCAGGCGTTCCCGTGCCAGCGAGTCGCGCCGTCCGCAAGGTTGAGGACGCCGTACGCGCGGCGGAGGAGATTGGTTTCCCGGTCGCGATCAAGATCGATGATGCGGAGATCCTTCACAAGGCAGACGTCGGCGGAGTGTTTATTGGCGTCGAGAGCCCCGATGCGGCGCGAGCCGCTGCGAACCAGCTCACGGGCCTTCAAACGGAAACCGCCACGATCTCGGTCCAGGCAATGGCGTCCGGAAAGACCGAGGTCCTGGTGGGACTGCGGCGCGATCCCGAGTTCGGCCCAGTCCTCGTCGTCGGCACCGGAGGTGGGATGACGGAAGCGATCGATGACATCCGGATCCTTCCTCTCCCCGTATCCCGTCCGGAGGTCCGTGATGCAATTTCCGCGGCCCGGATCGTCAACGCCAGCCTGCGGAAGGATCCCGGGGCGAAGACCCTCGAAGCGCTCACCAGCACGGTGATGGACATCCTCACCTGGGCCGAGCAGCGCGGAGACATTCACGAGTTCGAGTTCAACCCGATCCTGGCTGATCCGGAAACAGCCACCGTTACCGTCGTCGACGCAGTCGTGTCGGTCAACAACACTCCAGGAGGAGCAACAAAATGAGTACCACCACCACAGCCGTACCGGCGAGGCAGATCACCGATGAAGACGTCGCCTACATGAAGAGTTTCATTGGCACGTCAGCCGTAGTTGTGCAATGGAACGAGGAGGCCAGCACCGACTCGATCCGTCACTATGCATGGGGAATCGGTGACGAGAATCCGCTGTGGCTCTCCGATTCGTACGCGCAGACAACGCGTTTCGGTACACGGGTCGCACCCCCCACGTTCCTCTACTCCGTGTGCGACGCCGAAGTGGCGATGGGGATGATCGAGGGAATCCAAGCTCTCCACCTTGGTGCCGACGTCGAATTTCACCGTCCAATCAGGCTCGGCGAACGGGTGAGGGCCCGCGCCTTCGTCGAAGACGTTCGCGAACGTGAGGGCCGGCGCTCAGGCCGATTGGTGGAGCAGGTCGGCCGCACTGACTACTTCGTCGGTGAGGAACTGGTCGGGACCGTCCGAAACACCATTGTCTGCGTGGCCCGAAGCTCGGAGGGCCAGCGGATGCACGAACCGCGCGATCCTCATGTGTACACGGACGAGGAGAAGGAAGAGATCCGCAGGGCGATCCTCGCGGAGGAAATCCGCGGCCAGCGCACCCGCTTCGCGGAGACGGTGTCCGTCGGTGACGTCGTCCCGCAGGTCGTCAAGGGTCCGCTGGACCTCATCACGATGACCGCGTACTACGCCGGAGCTATCGGTACCGCTGGCTACCGCGGCGTCGAGACCCGTGTGCGCCAGCAGGAGCGGGTGCGGAACGGCGACCCGAGCGCGCCGACAAACCTGGGTCCGGAGCACTTCCTTTCTGAGCCGTTCCCGAGCCTGGGGCATCAGGATGCCGCTATGGCGCACGCGATCGGGATGCCGGGTGCGTACGACAACGGGAACCAGCGCGTGTCGTGGATGGCGCACTGTGTCACTAACTGGATGGGCGACGACGCTGACCTGGTCTCGCTGTCGGTCCGCATCAAGCAGCCGAATATTTTCGGCGACACGCAATGGATCGGCGGCGAGGTCACCCGGGTCTTCCGCGACGAGACCCACGGTGCATGCGCCGAGGTCACGGTGAAGGCCGTGAATCAGCTCGGTGACGAGACCACGAGTGCTGTAGCAATCGTGTCGCTGGTCGAGGCCTCGGCCTGACCGACTTCACGCGGCGGAAGCGCTGACGATCTCCCGAATCGTCAGCGCTTCCGCCATGTCAGCGCATCGTCTGAGGGCGGCGGTGAGCTGTTCATCCGTTGTGCCGCCGTTCAGCGGCGGAGCCCCGAGGCCAACTTCCTTAACGGGTGTTCAGGGTTTCCAGAGTCTGACTGAGGAATCCGACTCATAGGCCTTGCCCTCCGGAAATGAGACGAGCTCGAACTGCATGTCCCACGGCGACAGGAAGTACACCCACCGCTGGCCTGCGCTTGCGCCGGAGCTGCGGGTCGGTTCGCCGAGGACTCGGACGCCACGTGCTTTGAGGTAGGCGACAGCTTCGTCAAGATCGTCGACGTAAAAGGCGATGTGATGCCCACCGATGTCACTGTTGAGGGGCTGAATCCGGCGTTGGCCGGGGGACTCGTAGTGAAAGACCTCAAAGTTGGCCCCGTTGAAACACCGATAGAAGCGGATCTGTTGCATTACCGTCTCAGGATCCACGTTGAGTTTGGTGATCATCAGCTCCGGATTGCGGGGATAGGGACCCAACGTGTACACGTGGTCGCACCCGATGACGTCCACCAGGAAATCGTGGGCCTGCTCCATGTCCGGCACCGTAAATCCGATGTGATCTGTCCCAGTGATGCCGGGGAGACCGCGCCGTCGTCCGTAACCGTTGCTGTCCTGCATGGCATTCTCTCCCTGTCTCGATTGGTCAGTGGCCGAAAATTTCCGGGTGGTCCTCCAAGGCGGTGCGAGTCTTCCGCACGTGCATGGCCAAAAGATCCTCGGCCGAACGGGCGTCCCTCCGCGCGATACAAGCCACCAGCAGCCCGTGCTCCAAGTGCGTTTGCTGCAGCCCTTCGGTCCCAATCATCTGGACATAGGCCCTCCGATAGTGCTGCGTTGTGTTCCACAGGCGTTCCACCATCTCAAGCAGAGTAGGCATTCCCGCGGCCTGAAAGCTTAGAAGGTGAAAGCGTCGGTCCAAGTCCACGAACTCCTCGACGGAACGAGAGTTTTCCATCATCGTCGCGAGTTGGTCGAGTTCCTCAACGGTGCTGTCGTCAATGCGCTCAACAGCTAGTCCCAAGGCTAGTGGTTCGAGTCGTTCGCGGATCAGGTAACTCTCTTGGCATTCCGATAAATTCATGCTGCTGACCCACGCCCCGGTAGAGGCCACGAGTGTCACCAAACCGTGAGACTCCAGCATGCGCAGTGCTTCGCGAATAGGTAGCCTACTCACCCCGAACTCCTCCGCGATCTCTTCCTGCCGGATACGTGTACCAGGGGACAGAGATCCGCGGAGGATTCGTCCTCGGAGCTCGTCGGCGATGCGTTGACTCGCCGCACTCGACTTCTTATGCAAGCTGCTTCCTTTCGGGGCGTGTGTTGTGGTCTTTCAACCGCATTGGATCCATTGAAGCGAAACATTTCTGATTTCTGCGCTCAGTGGGCCGTCATTGGATCCAATCTATTGTATCTTGGGAGTACATCACAGCCCGTGATTCCCCTTGTCAACCCACTTTGGGAGCCCTGATGACGACCTCCACCCCTCTGGCCTTGTCTACTGACTGCACGGAACTGCGCACGTCACGTGACGATTGGGACGCCGCACCGGCCGGACTGCTTGAGACCATGCTGGTGCAGCTGAACGTGGTGCGGATCTTCGAGGAGGAAGTCCTGCAATTAGCAGGTGAGGGCCTGGTCCATGGCCCCGCTCATTCCAGTATCGGGCAGGAGGGCTCCGCCGTCGGGTCCGTCCTTGCCCTCCGCGGGGCTGACGGGGTCAACGGGACGCATCGCGGCCATCACCAGTTCCTCGCCAAGGGTTTGTCCTACCTTCGCCCGGAAGGCATGAACATCGTCGACGGCATCAAGGACGACGACATCGTTGAGTTCCTCCGGCGTACTATGTCCGAGATTCTGGGATTGAAGGACGGCTTCAGCGGGGGCCGCGGGGGATCAATGCACCTGCAGTGGCTCGAAGCCGGAGCCCTGGGCACCAACGCCATCGTGGGCGGAGGCGTGCCTCTGGCAGCCGGAAATGCTTGGGCGCAACGCCACGATGCCGAGGTTGCCGCAGCAGCGGGGACCCCGGAGGAGATGGGTGTGACCGTCACCTACTTCGGCGACGGTGCGTCTAATATCGGCTCCACCTTGGAGACATTCAATCTCGCCGCCGCGTGGCACCTGCCTCTGGGCTTTTTCATCGAGAACAACCTCTACGCCGTCTCCACGCACGTCGCTGAAGTCACAGGCGAGCCTCGGCTGGCGGCGCGCGGGCCAGGCTTTGGCATCAAATCCTGGCGGGTGGATGGCATGGATCCCTTGGCCGTGTATCTGGCACAACAAGCCGCAGCGGAGCACATGCGAGCTGGCCTCGGCCCCACACTCATTGAGGCGGAGACCTATCGATACTTCCACCAGAACGGGCCGTTCCCCGGCAGCGCCTTTGGCTACCGAACGAAGGATGAGGAAAAACAGTGGCGTGAGCGCGACCCGTTGCAGAAGGTTGCCCGGGCGATGCTCGACCGCGGTCTGCTGACTGACGAACGACTGGAGGATCTGCGGGCGAGGATTACCGAGGTGGTTGCCCGCATCATCAAGGGCATTACCGAAAAGGATCCCGCCAGCACCAAGGGGGCCCGGCGTATCCGCACGGACTTGTGGCCTGACCCGGCTACCGTCGACGCAGGCATACGGGCCGAACCCATGGTTGCCGAACAGGTTTCCGCCGACGATGCAGTGACCCCCACTGTTCAGCGGCGCTTCGTCGATGTGATTGCCGACGTCCTGGACCGCCGCATGGCCACCGATCCGGGTGTCGTAGTGCTGGGGGAAGACGTGCACCGTCTCAAGGGAGGTACCAACGGCGCCACCCGAGGACTCAAGGATGCCTATCCGGACCGAGTGCTGGGCACACCCATCAGTGAGAACGCTTTTGCTGGCCTCGCGGGTGGGTTGTCCATGACGGGTCGCTACAAGCCCGTGGTGGAATTCATGTACTCGGATTTCCTGTGGGTAGCTGCCGACCAGGTCTTCAATCAGATCGGAAAGGCCCGGCACATGTTCGGCGGCCAGTCGGGGATGCCCGTGGTGCTGCGCTCCAAGGTCGCCATGGGTGCGGGCTACGGATCACAGCACTCCATGGACCCGGCCGGCATTTTCGCCACCAGCCCCGGATGGCGCATCGTCGCGGCCTCGACACCTCGGGACTACGTCGGGTTGATGAACACTGCCTTGGATCTGCAGGACCCCGTTTTGGTGCTTGAACACGTGGACCTCTACGGCACAAAGGGCGAGATCCCGGAAGGTGAGCTCGACTACCGCCTGCCCGTGGGGAAGGCGGCTGTGCGGCGTAGCGGCACCGGCGTGACGGTGCTGAGTTATCTGAACATGGTCCACGTGTCGCTGCAGGCGGCCGAGCAGCGGCCCGACTTGGACGCGGAAGTCATCGACCTGCGATGGCTGGACCGGGCCTCGCTTGACTGGGACACCGTGGGTGCGTCGATCGCCAAGACGAACAACGTGCTCATTGTAGAACAAGGGGCCACTGGCACGTCCTACGGCGGATGGCTTTCCGACGAGATCCAGCGTCGCTACTTCGACCACCTCGACCAGCCCATCCAGAGGGTCACCGGACGGGAGGCCGCTCCCAGCATTTCGAAAATGCTGGAAGCCTCCGCCAACGCCGACCTGGACGACGTCCTGGCCGGCTTCGACGAAGTCGCTCGCAACTTGGGCCTTTCCTGACCCTGCCCCCTCAAAGGACGGAAAACTCCACCATGGCAACCATCATCACCATGCCGGCCGTTGTGGCCGATGCCACCGAGGCCGCCTTGTATGGCTGGCTGGTTACAGTCGGGGACACCATCGCCGCCGGCCAACCTATCGCCGAAATTGAAACAGAGAAAGCCACGGTAGAACTGGAGGCTGAAGCCGCGGGCACTGTCGGGCGGCTGCTCATCGACCCGGGCACCTCCGTGGAGGTAGGGGAACCCATCGCGGTGCTCGTGGAAGCAGACGAGGACGAAGCAGCAATCGACCGCGAAATTGCTGCCGCCGACGGTGCCGCCCGCAGTGCTGCAGAGCAGCCCGTTCCCCAGGACACCGAAGCCCCCACCACTCACCGTGACACCCCTATTGTGGCCGTGGACAGGGCCACGGAACCAGCCTCTGACTCCCAAGGTTCGCAACGCCGTGTATTCAGCTCGCCGTTGGCCCGTAAGCTTGCGAAGGACCTCGGCGTCGACGTGGGGCTGCTGGCAGGCTCTGGGCCTGGTGGCCGGATTCTGCGGCGTGACGTCGAGACCGCCGCTACCCAGCAAACCGCAAGTCCAGCCCCCACTCCGGACATCCCGGCCACGGAATCTGTCGCTGCCGCCTCAACTGCGCCTACCCGCCAGCCGGGGAGCGACATTGAGGAAGCTTACCGGGAGATGCCTTTATCGGGCATGCGCCGGGCCATTGCGCGACGACTCACCGAGTCGAAGACTACTGTTCCGCATTTCTACGTCTCTCTCGATGTAGAAGTGGACAAACTGCTCGGGCTGCGCCGAGAGGTCAACGAGGGGCTAGCCGGCACCGGACAAAAGGCCACAGTCAATGACCTCGTCCTCAAGGCTCTCGGCGGTGCGCTGGTCGACGTACCCGCGGCCAACGCTTCCTGGCACGGCGACAGCATCCGCCGCTATAGCGCTGTTGACGTCTCCGTCGCGGTCGCCACCGAAGATGGCTTGATCACTCCGGTAGTCCGGGGCTTGGAACACTTAGCCATCAGTTCCCTGTGCCGGACGATGAACGACTACAAGGGCCGGGCTGCCGCCGGCAAGATCCGGCAACGGGAGCTTGAGGGCGGGTCGTTCAGCCTGACCAACCTGGGCATGTACGGCTTGAAGGAATTCTCTGCCATCCTCAACCCACCCCAGGCCGGCATCCTCGCGGTTGGGGCAGCTGAGCCACGCCCAGTGGTCCGGAACGGTGAGCTTGCCGTCGCCACCGTAATGACCTGCACGCTGTCTGCCGATCATCGAGTAATCGACGGGGCGGTCGCAGCGGAACTGCTGGCCGCATTCAAACGCCGCGTCGAGAATCCCATGAGCATCCTGCTCTAAGCAGCAAGGGTCTTCGATGCGCCGGCTGCGCCTAGGCACCATCTAGTCCAAGAACGGCACCCAGCATTTTTTGCAGGCTCTTGTCGCGATGCGTCATGCTGGTGGCGTACTTCACATGCTTCTGGTTGATCCGGTCCGCCTCCCCGTCGCCTCCACGACGGGGAGAGAAGCGCCATGGGACCGCGTCGAGAGCAGGCAGGTCTACACATCGCCGACGAAAGGGGGCATCAGTGAGAATAAGTTCGTATCAGAACCTGCGAGTACCGAACTTCGGTGTACATGCACTATGCGGAGTGTTGGAGGATGCGGAGCTCGATTGGCGAACTGCACTCGCAAAAGCGGATATCGCCCCCGACGCCGTGAACCGGGCGGGAGGCACTATTCCTGCAAAGAAGGAACTGGCCTTTCAGCTTCAGTTCGTCGCACTCACAAGAGATCGCGTCGACCTATGGATACGAGCCGCCCAAGCTTATACGCTGGGCTCCTTCGGCGTTCGCGGAATGGCATTCTTGACCGCGCCGACCATAACGGCGTGGGTGGAGGTTGTCAGCGACGCAACGGATGTAGGCTTTGCCCTCCAAGAGATCGCGCCTCTCCGGACATCCGATGGCACAGTAGCGGGAATCGAGTTCACCTACCCCGGTGTCCCGGAAGAGCTGCTCCCGTTCAGCGTCTACCGCGACCTCTATTGGAACGTCCGAACCCTCCCGTGGATCTACGGCGAACCCTTTCCCTTTACCCGGGTCGAATTCCCGCTGGCAGACGTTTCCCCCGAGATCTTGGCGCACGTCCCCTGCAGCATCGATTGCGGATCCGAAAGGCTGCGCTTGTGGTGGGATCCCGCAATATCAGCGCGCGAGCTTCCCTTTGGTAATGCCTTCCAGCACGCGGCATGGGTTAAAGAGGATAACCAGATCCTCGACTCCCTTCGGTCTACCGGCGATTGGCCGCACACCGTCGGGATGGCCATCAGGGCCGCCCCAGGGCTCAACCGCAAGCTCGCAAACGTTGCCGCGACGCTGCGAGTCTCTCCACGCACCCTGCAGCGGAAGCTCGAACTCACCGGCCACGACTTCGCCCAGCTACGGGACGAGACCTTGCGCAACCTCGCCTCCGACCTGCTCTCCAACACGGATCATTCCATCTCGCGAATCTCCCGCACCCTGGGCTACACAGACCCAGCCAGTTTCACGATCGCCTTCAAACGGTGGAAGGGAATGCCGCCAACGGCGTTCCGAGAGGCTTCCCATTACAGAAACAACTCCAACTCGGAGGCCTGAGGGCACTTAGGGCAACGCACAACTCTGCTCCCCCGCCTACGGCCAGGCGCGGGCCGAGGCCATGTGCCGGTAACTACCCCGCAAACGTATCTGCATTTTGACAGTGGAGTCGTCCTTCGCCTGAGCGAAGTAGCGCGTCTTGACCGGGAAGCCGGGCCGTTCGAGCGAATCTGCGCTGCGCTGAAGGGACTCAGTGCGCAGACGGCCCCATCTGCCTACTAAACCGCGCTCAATCATCGATGTGGTCCTAGTTGAGCTCCGGCGAACGCTCCATGGCCGGAAGGGCCAGGAGGCAGCCCGGAAAAGCCGCTGCAGACAAGAAGGCGTGGTGCTGACTGAGCCGACCACCATGCGTAGCCGCTGCATTATCGAGCGGCCCATGCGGCAGGAGGGTTTGCGCGGGGTGCAATGCACAGCATTCGTCCTCAACGCCCCCTCTTTTCCATCGTGAGTTTGGCAGGACGCCCCGGATTCCCGGATGTTCCTGACAGCGTCAGGGCGCACTCTGCCAACAACTTTTCTTCTCGGAGCCGACCAGCAAAGTGATCTGGCGCACTTTCCTGCATCATTGGCGCCCTCACCTGTGTCGACTTGGAGCCGCCCAACTTAGCGTAGTCATCAACGAAACGCGACAAAAAAGCCGGCGGACTGACGGCGAGAAAACTTACGCGGACACAGGCGCCTATCGCGAATCCGATCACGTTTCGCCTGATGCGATCCGCCACACGTGTTCTTCAGCTCGAAGCCTAACGAATTTGGGAAATCAATGACCAACAGCCAACAAAACAAGATCAAAACTGCAAGCCCCTTGTGCAGTTCCCCGGAGGCACATCAATCATGAACGATGCATCACGTATCTTCGCCGCTCAGCACCACGCCGGTGAGGTGGAGGAGTATTCGGTCGTTGTGGTCGGTGCGGGGATGGGGGGTATTTATGCTCTTCACCGGTTTGCTGAGCTGGGCCATGATGTGCACGGTTTTGAAGGGGCTGCCGGTGTTGGCGGGGTGTGGTACCACAACGGGTATCCGGGCGCGCGGGTGGATGTGGAGAGCCACAGCTATTCGTTCATGTTCGATCAGGACCTTTACGCGGGGTGGGACTGGAGCGAGCGGTATGCTGCGCAGCCCGAGATCCTGGAGTACCTCAACTATGTCGCGGACCGTCTGGAGGTGCGGCGGAACCTTTCGCTGAGCACGTGGGTGACGTCGGCGCAGTGGCATCCGGAGGAGAACAAGTACCTGATCACCACGGACACGGGCCGCACGGTGTGGGCCCGGTATCTGGTGATGGCCACGGGCAACCTGTCCAAGCCGCGCAAGCCCGACTTCGCGGGCCTGGATGACTTCGAGGGCGAATGGCATCAGACTGGCCACTGGCCGAAGACCCCGGTGGAGATCGCCGGCAAGCGTGTGGCGGTCATCGGCACGGGTTCTTCGGGTGTGCAGGCCGCGACCGAGATCGCCAAGACCGCCGGACATCTTTACGTTCTGCAGCGGACCCCGAACTACTCGATTCCCGCCCACAACGGCCCGGCCGACAAGAGGAAGAAGGAACGCCTCTCGAAGAAGGTCCTGCAGTTCCGCGAGGAGACCTACGCGACCCCGGTCGCTTACGCCATGCCGCCCAATGTCGGCAAGGCATCGGATTACTCGGAGGAGCAGCAGCAGCAGATCCTGGAATCCAGGTGGGCGTTCGGAGGCCAGAGCCTGCTCGGGACCTTCTCCGACCAGGGCACGGACCTGGAGGTCAACAACGTTGTGGCCGAGTTCGTCCGCGGCAAGATCCGCGACATGATCGATGATCCCGAGACCGCCGAGAAACTGATGCCCACCGCCTACCCGATCGGGGTCCGCAGGCTGTGCATCGACACCGGGTACTACCCGATCTTCAATCAAAGCAATGTCAGCCTCGTCGATCTCAGGACCGAACCGGTCGAACGCATCACCCGGACCGGGATCAAGACCCGCGACAACGAGTACGAAATCGACCTCATCGTGTTCGCGCTCGGTTTCGAGGCCTTCACCGGTGCACTCGACCAGGCCAGCATACGCAACGAGCACGGGCAGCAGCCCAGCGACCGCTGGACCTACAAACCGCAGACATACCTGGGCATCATGACCCACGGGTTCCCGAACCTGTTCACCCTCACCGGCGTGCAAAGCCCCAGCGTGCTGGCGACCTTCTTCGCGCTGAACAACTACCACGTGGACTTCGTCGCCGACATCATCGAACACGCCGAAGACAAGGGCGCCGTGCGCATCGAACCCACCCTCGAGGCAGAGGCCGAGTGGGGCGAGCACTGCAACGCGATCGCGGCACCGATGCTGCGCCGCGCCGTCGACAACTACATGGTCCACGTCAACAAATACGACGGCTCCCGCTACTTCATCCCCTACGCCGGCGGCTTCGACAAATACGCCCAACAAGTCAACGAAATCGTCGCCGACGACTACCGCGGCTTCGAATTCACCAAATAGCAGCAAGAACAGCCCCCGTCACTCACCACAATGAATCAGCAAGGCGACTCGGCAGATCAGGCGAATGAGCGGACGGCTGGTCTGCCTTCCCTGCGATCCACATCTAAGCAGATAATTAGCGTGTGATGACTGTTACTATCACGATACGCGTTTATGTCCGCATGCACCAATGACTACAAAGGAGCGAAATCAATGACGACGGCTCGAATCCTTGATGGAAAGCACATCCTCATTACCGGCGCAGGCCGGGGCCTCGGAGAGGCGTATGCCCGCGCTGCAGTTACAGAGGGCGCCCGGGTAGTGATCTCCGACATCAACGCCGAAAGCGTCGAGGCGGTGGCTGAGTCAATCAACAGGGAGGGCGGCGAAGCTCTGGCCGTCGTGGCTGATGTCACGGATTGGGACAGTTGCGAGCAACTCGTCGCGGCCGCGGTGAGCCGGTTCGGGAAGCTGGACGGCTTGGTCAACAATGCTGGCTACCTGGATCCTGTCACTGCCGGCGAAGAGACGGAGACCCATATTCGCCGCCATATAGACATCAGCGTTTACGGCACCTACTTCATGTCGGTTCATGCGCTTCCAGCGATGGAGGGGCGGGGGTCCATCGTCAACGTGACGTCAGCCGCGCAAGTTGGGCTTCGGATGATGAGCGCGTACGCCGCGGCCAAGGGCGCAGTCGCCTCCCTGACCTTCGCCTGGGCCAATGAGTTCGGCGCCCAAGGCGGGGCCATTCGAGTCAACGCCATGGCACCCCACGCCGACACACCCATGATGGCGACGGGCACCGCGGCCTACACGAAGTACTTTGGCGGCAATCCGGTTGCACCGCCGCCGTCGTCCAACGCCCCCGTCGTCCTCTACCTGCTGTCCGACCTGAGTGAGGGCGTGAACGGCCAGGTTGTCCGCTTGGCAAACGGGCGCGAACTGATGCTGATGTCCCACCCGACCGTCGTCGATTCCCCCCTCACCCGCGAATCCTGGACACCGCTCGACGTCAGCGCGGCGTTCGATGATGTGCTGCGTGCGAAGATGCAGCCGTACGGCCAGCTAACGTACACGGACACACGTTTTATCGAGCCCGAACTAGTTGAATTTGCGGGAGTGCGTAAGTGAACGAGACAACCGTTCGCGTGAAGCACAGCGCCGACGTCGTAATTATCGGAGCCGGTCCGGTCGGCCTGACGGCCGCGATCCTCCTGGGCCGGTTGGGCATCGACACGCTGGTGATCGAGCGTCGGACCGAACGATCACGCCACCCCCGGTCGCGAGCCGTCAACGGCCGCACTATGGAGGTGTTTCGCGGCCTCGGTCTTGCGGACGAGGTGCGGGCCGCGGCGCTTCCTGGTGCACCACAGCGCTTCCTCGGCCGGGATGCCGTTTCACCGTGGCGTTCGGTCGTCCCGAGCGTTGAGAGCGCGGACGCGCCGGCGGACACCCGCTTAGGTCCAGAGACCCTCAACATGGTTCTGTGCTCACAGGACGTGCTCGAACCCATTCTGGTGGACGCCGTGAAGGCTGAAGAGACTGTCACGATGCAGCTTGGCAAGACGGTGTCGGGAGTGAATGACACCGGGAGCGAGGTCACTGTGTCGATTACTTCAGACGATGGCGACGTGGAGGTCTCCGCGAAATATGTCATCGCCGCCGACGGCGCGGCCAGCCGAGTGCGCACTGCCTTGGGGATCGGGGTCACGGGTGACCTGAACCTGCAGACGGCGGTGAGTGTGCTGTTCCGCTCACCGGTCATCCGACGCCGTACGTCCGACCCATCGGGCTTTATCTATCTGGATAATCCGGACACAGTCGGGACCGCCGTGATCGCACCGGTCGACACCTCCGACAGGGTGGCGATGCTCGGACGCCCGCTCATCATGGACGAGATGCCCTTCGAGGACATCGATTGGAAGGCCCAGTTGCACGAGGCGATCGGCGATCCCGAGGAGGAGATCGAGTTGATCGACGCCAGGACCTGGACGGTGGGGGCTTGGGTCGCGGATCGCTACCGGTCCGGGCGCATCATGCTTGCGGGAGACGCTGTTCATGTGATGCCTCCGTACGGAGGCTTCAATCAAAACACCGGCATCCAAGACGTTCACAACCTCGCGTGGAAGTTGGCGGCCGTCCTCGAGGGCTGGGCGGATCGCGACCTCCTGGCCACCTATGAGCTTGAGCGGCAACCGGTTGCCAAGTTCAATGTCGCCGAAGCGGTTCGTAATTTTCGGTCGATCATTGGAAACGACGACGACGCCCCGCGCTCATTCCGGCCCGAGAACTTCGAGCACCCAGGGCTGGACATCGGATTCCGCTACGACCAGGGGGCGGTAGCGGGCGTTACAACATCGGATGCCAGCTGGCCGGTAGGAACTTTCGTTCCGACGGCCGCAGTCGGCGAACGCGCACCGCACGTCTGGCTCGACACCGCGGAGACGACGTCGACGCTCGATCTCTTCGGGGATTGTCTCGTCATACTCGCTCGTGCCGGTTCGGAGCCCGCAAAAAAGGCGGTTGAATGCGCGAAGTCCAACGGAATACCGTGCCGCTGGGTCTCGTTCGGCCCGTCAGGAGACTTCGTCACCGCTGACGCGGCGTGGGCGGCCGCGTACCAAGTGGCCGGAGACGAAGCGATCCTGGTGCGCCCCGACGGTCATGTGCTCGCCCGCCTAACCACCAGTGATCAGCAGGCCGCGGATCACGCGTTGCTCGTCTACGCCGGCCGCGCCGTTGGCGACTACAGCGGAAATCAAGCCAGAGGGCATGTTGCTCGGGCGACTCTATGACCGGCTATTGGGGCATGCCCATCGGCGGGAACCGGGCGACGGCAGGTGCTGCGACCGCTGAAGGGTGTTCGACGCAAATCGGGCTGCTGGCACTACGACCCGAAATGCGAGGCGTTGCCGAGCATTCGCTGAGTATCGGAAAAGTATTGAAACTTGCAAGATGCGAGTATAGGGTTCATATGACGAGAGTCACACTCGTCCCTTAGCCACAGCTGACTACCCGTTTCACCACGAACAAGGAGATTCACAATGGCCGTGACAAAGTTCGAAGACTACAAAGACAAATATGATCACATCAAGCTGGAGCGCGATGCTGATGGCATTCTGCTCGTCCAGCTTCACACGAATGGGAGCGACGTCGAATGGGGTTTGCCGGTTCACGATAACGTCGCCGACGTGTGGCACAACATCGGGAACGACCCGGAAAACCGGGTGATCATCCTGACCGGGTCGGGCGATACCTTCATCGATAAGGAAATTCATATCGATGATCATCACTGGGTCACTTCCGATATCTGGTTCCATTTGCATAAGGAGGCCAAGCACCTGGTGCTCGACCACCTCGCCGTCGAGGTTCCGATGATCGCCGCTGTCAATGGCCCCGCGAGGATGCACAACGAGCAGGCGCTGCTGTGTGACATCGTCATCGCATCCGAAGACGCCGTATTTGGCGATCACGCGCACCTCGCCCAGGGAAACGTACCCGGCGACGGAATGCAGCTTATCTGGCCGCTGGTCATCGGGCTGAACCGCGGCAGGTACTTCCATCTGACCGGCCAGGAGATCACTGCCCAGCAGGCGTACGAATGGGGTGCGGTGAACGAGGTGGTGCCCAAGGACCAGGTCGTCTCCCGAGCCTACGAGCTCGCCCGAATGCTTGCCGCCAAGCCCAAGCTGGCACTGCGGGCAACCCGCATGCTGATGGTGAACGAGCTCAAGAAGGCCATGAATGACGCCGTAAGCCACGGGATGATGATGGAGGGCTTGGCCGCCATGGCAGAAGGAGGCTGGAACCCGACTCCGCTCACTGGTCCGGAGCTCGCCGCGAGCTGGTCTCGTGTCGGGATGTCCTCGTAAGGCCAATAAACGGCCAGATGATGCCGCTACGCTGTGGCTGGCACGCCTAGCGGTTGGGAGCCATCCCGGCGGAGAATCGCGATTCAGTCATCGCAGAGGCGGCGACGTCTGTTGCCGCCTCTGGGGTGTCAACCACAGCGAGGAGCTCGCAGCACAAACCTCATCCGTGGCGCAAACGCTTGACACGTCCGGCCAGCGATGACGACTGAGATCAAACCCTGAGTGGGTATTCCGAAAATGATTTTTCTGTCGTAATTCCCTGTCAAGTAGCGCGCTTCTCACACACATTTTCCAATCCACGCGTATCTCGTGACTACGCCGCCCGTTGAGGAATGGTGCAGCCAAGGGAGTACTGACGTCGCCGCGGCTGATCTCGGTCACGGCCCTGACATATTGTCCGCTCTTTGCCATGAGCAGAACGGCTACGGCGCGACTAGGAATTCATGGAGCGCCCTGTCGCGGCCGCAGCCAGTTGAGGCCGGCGGCCATGGAACTCAGTTTGTACAGGAAGGTATGAGATGAATACGAAGTTGGACTTCGATGGCCGAGTGGCGATCGTCAGCGGTGCAGGCCAGGGGCTAGGCCGCGACTATGCGATGACCATGGCTGAGCGGGGAGCTCACGTCGTGGTGAACGACGTTTCAAGAGCCGACGCCGAGAAGACGGTCAGCGAAATCCTTTCAAACGGTGGCAAGGCTATCGCCGACGCGCACGATGTCACCCTGGACGCGCCAAGTATCGTCCAGACCGCATTGGATGAGTTCGGGCGGCTGGACATTGTCGTGAACAACGCCGGAATCATGCGGGCCGCGCTTTTCGCCGACCAGCCTGTCGATGAGTTCTGGAAGGTGTTCGATGTCTCGTTTCGCGGGACGGTCGAGCTCACTCGGGCGGCGTGGCCGCATCTTGTCTCTTCCGGGACCGGGCGGCTCATCCTGGTGTCTTCCAGTGGAATCCTAGGTGATGCCGGTGAGTCGGCTTATGCCGCCGCGAAAGGTGCGGTCTGGGCCTTTGGCAATGGCCTCGCAGCCGAGGGCAAGCGAGTGGGAGTGCAAGTATCGACGATCATGCCGACAGCATGGACGCCGATGACGGAAGCTTTCTGGGCCGATTTTCCAGAGGTCGCGTCGGCGTTTCGCGACAACATGGGGCCCGAGCATGTTGCGGCCTTCGTTGCGTTCCTGGCCCACCAAGACACCACCGTAGGCGCAGACTTCTACGCAGTTGCCGGCGGGCACGCGAGCCGTCTCGTGGTTAGCGCGCTCCCGCGGGTTTGGGCCGCGGAGAGCACCCCCGAAGGCTGGGCCAAAGCTGCATCTGAACTGGCAACGGACTCAGATGTTCTGACCCCGTATCGCTCCACGACCGAGCACGCGCTCGACGAGGTGATCGCAACCAACCCCGCGGTCGAAGACACTTTGCGCAGCCTCAACGTCGCCGATTTCGTGGCCTAAAACGGCGACGTCCCCAGGCTAGTAACGGACTGAACACCCGCGTCGACGTACTCGCCTCCAACAAGGGCGACACAGGGCACTCGCAACCACAAGTGAACAGTGAGCCCTGGCCACCGCAGATGGGAGCTTGTTGTTGCTTGCCACCCTCACCTCGGAAAATTCCAGCCTTGTATACAGCATCACCGCCCCGGTCGGCTCGGTAGCGGGCAATAACGTTGTCCTCTCTCAACGGGAAGCCATGTTCAGAAGGGAGCCTGCTGAGCCGCTAGGGGCGCGTTGTCGCGATGGCGACCGGCTCGTGACGTCGTCACTTGGTCGTATTTAGATAAGTTGCAGCCGTCAACTTTGTTGACATTGAGGAGATATGAATGCGTACGATGAAGTCGCGTTTCATGGTGGCCGCCGGGTCTTTGACGGTTTTGCTGGCAATGGCCGGTTGCGCGGGCAACGCCAGTGGGAGCCCGGCAAGTGAGGGTCCCGCGGACACTGTTGCGGTCGATGTCGGCGATGGCAGGAAGGTCGACCTATCGACCAGCCCAAATCTGAAGGTTGCCGTTTTTATGCCGGGAGTGGTCAACGCATACGGACTGACGCAGGAGCGTGCCGCAGAGGAGACGGCCAAAAAGCTCGGTATGGACATGACATTGTTCGACGCCGGCTTTGACTCGCACAGGCAGATCAACCAAATGCAGACCGCGCTGGCGTCCGGGGAGTACGACGCCGCGGTAGTTCAGGCGCTCGATGGCCCGGCGGTGTGCAAGATCGCCACTGAGGATTACCCAGAGGCAAACACCCTTGTGGTTGCTCTGATCACGCCGCTTTGCGAAAAGGGCACGGAACAGACCGGGGAGTCGCTTGAGGAGGTGTGGGCGCCGGGCACACTGAACTTCGTGGGTAGCAACAACATTCTCGCGTACATGGAGGGCTGGTTTGCCGCCGCAGCCGAGGCCAACCCAGGCAAGCAGAACGTCTTGGTGGCTTTGGGGCCGGCAGTCGGCGTGCAGACCAAGGTGGCAGAAGTCGCTCTGGCGAAGTTGGCGAAGGACAACCCCGACTACACGATTGACACGATCTACACCGACTACACGGCGACTGGCGCATATAACCAAGCCCAGACCTACCTGCAAGGCCATCCCGACACAACCCTTATCCTGTCGATCTACACACCTGACATCTCCCAGGGCGTCCTCCAGGCCGCGCAAGATGCCGGCCTTCTTGAGCAGATCAACATCGTTGACCAGGGCTTCGGGGAGTTCCAGATCGAACAGATAGAGGCTGGGAACGTCCAAGCCTCAACATTGCACTTCCCTTATTACGCGATGAAGGTGTCCCTTGAATCCATCGTCGCGGCGCAGAACGGGAACCCCGGTCCCCGCTTTGTGGATGACTCGCTCATCGGCACTGCGGAGAATCCCTTCGTGGTGACCAAAGAATCGCTGTCCGAACTGCCCGCCGAGTTGCGCTAGCGGAGTTTCTGTTGGGGGTTTCCCGGGCGCCGACCTACTCGACCAAGGCGGTGAACGCGGTTTTCGAGGCCCTGGTTGAACGAAGCCAATTCGTTCAACCAGGGCCTCTTCCTTCAAGGGTTTTGGTCCGACGCCAATACGAAACCGGAAAGAGGCACCTTCCTCGTTACCGCCGCACGACGAAGGGGGTCAACAATGAGGGCATATAGCTGGGCACCGGCGGCTTTGGCGATACCTCGAGCACGTGGCCAGGAACTACCTCCTGGGCGGAGGCGGCCAGCAGCGTCTTCGTGGCAGCAGTTCGACCAGGCCGCGTTACTTACACTCGAAAAGTCTCCGAAACCAGTCCGCCTGAGCTCCGCGGGCGGATTTTGACACTTCGGCGTGGGGCGCCAGCTGGTCGAAACCATGGAAGCCACCCGACCAAACGTGGAGTTCCGCGATTCCGCCCGCGCGCCAGATGGCGCTTGCGAATGCCACGTCCTCATCGCGGAATGTCTCTGCGGAGCCCACATCGATGAAGGTTGGCGGAAGGCCGGATAGATCAGCACACCGGGCAGGGGCTGCGTAGTACGGCAAGTCATCGTCGCCGCGAGCTTCCCCAAGCAGCGCTGTCCAGCCAGTTTCGTTCGACGTCCGGTCCCAGATTCCTACGCCGGCCATCTGCCGGGAGGAAAGGCTGTCATTCCGATCATCCAGCATGGGGCTCCGTAGGAACTGGCCGAACAGCTCTGGACCGCCACGGTCACGTGCCATCAGCGCCGTAGCGGCGGCCAGCCCCGCTCCCGCGCTGCCACCGGCAATGACAATACGCTCGGCATCGATGTTCAGCTCTTTCGCGTTTTCCGAAGTCCAGACCAATCCCGCATAGCAATCTTCAAGGGGTCCGGGGTAAGGGCTTTCAGGTGCCAGCCTGTACTCGACCGAAACAACAGCCAGTTGCAAATCCCGTGCGATGTTCAACATTGTAGGGATACCCGAGCGATTGTCGCCGAGTATCATTCCGCCGCCGTGAATCCAATAGATCGCCCCCGTCGGGGCAGTCACCCCGTTGGGTCGGCAGATCAACAACGAGATCTCTGGGGCACCTTCCGAGCCGGATACGTTTCGGTCCTCCACCCGGAAAAACCCACCACAAGAGAGGGCCTCATTGGTGAGTGGTTCAGCGCCAGCTGCGGCGCGCACCCGCATTTCCGCGATGTTCTCCAGGCGGTAGGCGTCCGGGGGGAAGGTCCCATTGATCACCGTGAGCGCAGCGGCAAGTTCGGGATCGAACGGCGGGTGGGCCCCAACCTCCGGCGTTGAGGGATGAAAGGCTTGAGACGTCATCGCTAAGACTCCTTTGGATACGCCGGGCTCTCTGCCTGGAGTTCTCGATTCTTTGGTCAAGTTTGGATTCTGATCAAGGTGTCTGATGGGTCTCCGAAGCGTGTCCAGGGCTGAGATCCACTTGGCCCGAGGATTCGGCGGTCGTATGCGAGTTCAGTGCAACAACGATCATCAGGCGCCGCTGAGGGAATGCTCTTTCCGGTCGAAGGGGACAATTTGAGCGTAATCGCCGGTTTTCATCTTCTCGACCCAGTTGGGATCTGCAATTAGGGCTCGGCCGAGGGCGACGACGTCGAACTCGCCCCCTTCGAACTGCTCGGCGAGATACGCGAGGCGTTCCTCAAGCGACTCACCAATAATCACAGGAATCTTTTCTGCTGAAGCCCCTGCCCCTCGGAACTCCGTGTTGACGCCAACGGAACCAACGGTAATGACCGCTTTGCCGGTGAGACGTTTGGCCCAGCCCGCGAGGCTTAGGGTCCGGTCATCGTGCGGGAATTCGGGCAGCCAGTGTCGGCGGGTGGAGGAGTGGAATACATCGACTCCCGCATCGGCGAGCGGTAGGAGGATCCGCTCAAGTTCTGTGGGAGTCGTCGCGATCTGCTCGTTGTACCGGTCCGCCTTCCATTGGGAAAACCGGAAGATCATCGCAAAATCCTCCCCGACGGCGGAGCGAACGGCTTTCACGACTTCCACGGGCATTGCCATACGGTCCCCGAATCGGCCCACGCGTTTGTTTGTCCGTTGCCAGATGAATTCGTCGAGGAGGTAGCCATGAGCCCCGTGGAGCTCGATGCCGTCGAAGCCGATCTGCTTGGCAAGGCCAGCAGCCTCGGAAAAGCTTGCGATGACATCGTCGATCTCGCGAACAGTCATCGGCTCACCGAGCGGCCTGCCATCCAAGTCGATCCCTGACGGCGATTGTGGGGGAACACCGGGGTTCAGGGGTGAAGACGTGCCGCGCAGCGCCCCCACGTGCCATAGCTGGGGGACGATGGCCGCGCCCCCGGAATGAGCGGCAGCCACTACCTTCTGCCAGCCTTCAGCCGTGTGTTTCGTGAAATGCGGCACGGTCCTCTTGTGGCCGGAGGCCTCGCCGCCAATGTAGGTGCCTTCGGTGATTAGCAGCGCGACACCGCCCTCGGCCCGAGCGCGGTAGTGGTCCGCATTTTCGCTCGTCGGCATTCCATCGGGCGACATCTCACGGGTCATGGGTGCAAGAGCGAACCGATTGCGCAGACGAAGCGACTTTACTTCGTACGGGGAATACAGTGGCGCCAGGGGGCCCCTGGGCGAGGTGCATGTGCGGCTGTCTACAGCTTGTTGCGGCTCGATCTTGATCTCCTCGTCGTTCAACCGGCCGAGGCCGACGTTCCACAGCACGGGCATGAGCCGGCCACGTTGCCCCTGATTGCCACCCACCAGATAATCATAGTAGGAGCGTAACGTTCGTCATTCTATGGAATCATGACGGGGATGCTCGGTCAATACACGTGGTTGCCCGGCTCATGCCCCGCTATTCTTCTTCGCCGGCCTGGATTCTCGCCCAGCGTTTGGTGGTGGGATGCTCGACGAGCGGGGTAACTGTGATGTCGAGGAACTGGAAGAGGGGAAGGCTGGTCAAGATCTCGTGGAGTTCTTCGTTGTCCTCCACATCCCACACGGCCACTGCAGCGTAGGCTCCTGCCTTGCGCCAGATGTGAAGTTGCTTGCCGTTTCGCCGGGCTTCCATCCCGTAGTCGCTCTCGGCCTTCGTCAACGCTTCCCACGTGTCGGCAGCGAGTGTTTCAGGCTTGTTGACTTGTATGTCTACTAGATACAGCATGGATCCACCTCAAATTCGTACCATGATGGCGCGCCTGCCGGTCTTGAAAACCGGTGCACTGGGTGCTGCCGGCGGCGTGCCGGATGTGCCTTGATATCGGTTCCGCGTCGGGAAGGCGTGGCCTGTCACGTCACGTTCTCACATATATATCGCGCGATTAAGCCTCACCAGGTAGTCGCCGTAGCCGCCGCCGACGGTCGTGCCGCCTTGGGTCCTTTCGAGGATGACGGCCATGGTGACGTCGCGACGACCTGGCAGCCGGTCCTTTTCGGCCGAGGCGAGGGCGGCGGGCATTTGCTCAAGGGTGAGGTCTGTGCAGTAGGCCGGGGCCGCTACTTGCTGGCGCCACGAATCTGCAATCGATCCTGCGTCGTAGGCGTCAAACCCGGTGTCTTCGACGAGTTGCATCGCCACGGCACGATCGGCGTCCCGGTCCGCGGCTACGGGGATGGCGATCCGGCCGGGGTGGCCCGGTTGAGCCGCTTTGCCTGCGAACGACTCCGCGGTGATCGCATTCCAAGCCTTGGCGATGGGACGTCCGAGCTGTTCGGAGACCCAAGCGCTCTCGACCTGGCCATTGTCGATTGCCGCGATCTTCCCATCGCGCATTGGGTAGTAGTTCGAGGTGTCGATAACCATCGTCTCGGGTGCGGCGCCTTTCACCAGTGAGGCGATCTCGGGGATGCGGTGCATCGGGACGGAACTGATGAGGACGTCGACGTCGGCTACGACCTCATCGGCTGGCACTGCCTTCGCTCCGGACGTCAGCAGCGATGGATCTATTGTGCTCGGGCCGCGGGAGTTCGCAACCTTAACATCGTGCCCGCCCTTGCTCAACCGTTGCGTGAGGGTGGCGCCGATGGATCCGGCACCAAGGATTCCGATTCTCATAAGTCATTCCTTCGCTTAGGTGGGGCGTCCAGATAGAGCGTCCGAAATCCGTCTGGGGGCTCGGAGCAATGGCCGGTGCACCGCGCCCCACCAGCGCCCCGTAGCACTCATAATACGCGCGTTACGATAACGACATCAGAAACATGAAACTTTTCGTTGACGGATCCTCGCGCCGCCCAGTAATCTCGGCGTAGTCCCACGGTCGCTGAGGAAGAGCGCGCAACACATCAGATGCATTCCGGCCGATGACTACGGCCCAAGAAACCCAGGAGAACCATGCGTACAACGAAGTCGCGAGTCGTGCTTGCTGCTGGATCGATGGCGGTGTTGCTGGCCATGGCCGGTTGCGCGGGAAACGCCAGCGGTAACCCGGCAAGTGAGGGCTCCTCTGACACCGTCGCAGTCGATGTCGGCAATGACATTGCAGTCAATCTATCCACCAAGCCCGGCCTCAAGGTGGCCGTTTTTATCCCGGGCGTGGCCAATGAATTCGGCCTGGAGCAGGAACGCGGGGCGAAGGAAGCTGCCGCGGCGCTGGACATGGACATGACCCTGTTCGACGCGGGCTATGACCCGAACAACCAGCTCAACCAAATGCAGACTGCAATGACCTCCGGAAACTTCGACGCCGCGGTAGTAATGGCCCTCGACGGCGTGATGTCATGCAAACTCCTCACCGAGGATTTCCCTAAGGCAAACATCCTTGTGTCAGTTTCATCTGCGAATCTGTGCCAGGACGGCACCGATCCGGAAGGTATGTCGACTGACAAGGTCTGGTCGCCGGGCACTCTGAACTACGTGGGTAGCAACAACACCCGCGAGTACGCAAACGGCTGGATCGCCGCGGCAGCAGAGGCAAACCCAGGCAAGCAGAAGGTCCTCGCTGTTCTTGGCCCGGCGACGAACACGCAAACGCGCGTTTTAGAAGCCGCAATGAAACAGTTCGAGCAGGACAACCCCGACTATACGTTTGATCCGCTCTACACCGACTGGACGACGCCTGACGCATACAACCAGACTCAGACCTACCTGCAAGGGCATCCGGACACCACCGTGATCATGTCTGCGTCCTCGCCTGACATCACACAGGGCGTCGTCCAAGCTGTGAACGAGGCTGACCTGGACGGCAAGATCAACATCGTGGACCAGGGTCTGGGCGACTACCAAATGGAACAGATAGAGGCCGGGAATGTCCAACTCTCGACGCTGCTCTTCCCATACCACGGGATGAAGCTAAACCTGGAGTCCATTGCCGCCGCGCAGAGCGGGGACCCGGGCCCTCGCTACGTGGATGATTCGCTCATTGGCACTGCCGAGAAACCCTTCGCGGTCACGAAAGAAACGATCTCCGAACTGCCCTCCGAACTACGCTGACGCCGCAGTCCACCAAGACTAAAGGGCCGGGGCGACGTCCACTCGAACGTCGCCCCGGCAAAGATAGAAGGAAGTACTGGCAATGGAGCGTTCGCAATCGGACCCCACTATCGCCGTCGCACTTAAAGCGGTATCCAAGACCTACGGGGCCACGCGCGCCTTGATCGATGTCGACGTGGAGATCCACGAAGGAACAGTGCACGCACTTATCGGTGAGAACGGAGCCGGCAAGTCCACAGCGATGGGCACTATCGCTGGTCGCGTTGACTTCGACGAGGGGGGCGTCGAAGTCTTCGGCCAACCGCTTGAACCGGGGAATCTTCGCGCGGCGCGTCGCAGCGGCGTGTCGGCCATCTATCAGGAACTCACGATCGTCCCGCATCTGGATGCAGCGGCGAATGTTTTTCTTGGATCCGTCCTGTCCCGGTTCGGAGTCCTCTCCGACAACGAGATGCGTCGTAGATACGTCGAGTTGTGCGACGAGTTGGAGGTCAAGGCCCTTCCTGCCGGGGTGCCTGTGGGCACCTTCTCTGTAGCAGAGCAGCAGTTGCTCGAGATCATGCGCTCCCTCGTGACCGACCCTCGCGTGATCCTCTTCGACGAACCGAGCGCGTCGCTTGCCGTCGAGGAGCGGGAGGCGCTCTATAGCGCGATCGAAGGGCTACGCAAGCGCGGCGTCACTATCGGGATCGTGAGCCACAATTTTGACGAAATCGAACGGCTCGCCGACCGGATAACGGTTTTTCGGAATGGCCGAGCCGTCAACACGAGCAGTCGGGGGGAGAAGTCGCGCGCCGAACTGGTGCGCGCGATGCTCGGTGAGCAGCGAGCCGACCAGACCCTGGGCCGCGAGCTGATGGGGAAGCCGGTCGATACACACGAGAGCCTCCACAAATTGGGCCTCGCGCCGGTCCTTGAAGTGGTCGGCCTAACAGTTCCCGGGGTCATCGAGAACATCGACCTGGAGGTGAAGCCGGGGGAGATACTGGGCATCGCCGGTCTTGTAGGTTCCGGCCGCTCGACGTTGTTGAGGGCGATTGCCGGTGCAGAACCCACTGCACGAGGCGTCATCCGCCTGTCCGGAGCCGAGTCGGCTTGGCCGCGAACGGTTCGCGCCGCACGAAAACTGGGTATCGGGTTGATTCCCGAAGATCGCAAGGGCGAGGGGCTGGTGATGACTCGCAACGCAGCGGATAACGTTGCGCTGTCGAATCTTGGCGGCGTCTCATCAGGTGGGGTGATCGCACGAAGGAAGCTCCGTGCAATGGTCGGCGAGGCAGCAGCCAGTCTGAACTTCCCGGTGGCCCGACTCGGCGAACGCAGCGACAGGTTTTCTGGCGGCAATCAGCAGAAGTTGCTGATGGCACGGTGGCTGTACGATCGCCCGCGAGTGCTCCTCGCCGACGAGCCGACACGCGGTATAGACGTCGGCGCGAAGGGGGAACTCCTTGAGGCTCTACGGGCGATGGCTGCGGATGGGGTCGGCGTGATCGTGGTCTCATCCGAGCTCGAGGAAGTGCTCGCGGTATCCGACCGGGTGCTCGTCGTCGCTAAGGGCCAAAGCATGGGTTTGATGGAGCGAACTAGCGACCACCCGATCGCAATGGAAGACGTACTGCAAGCCGCATTTGGATTAAAGGAAAACGCATGAGCACCACGACTAACAAACCCCCGACTGGCACCGCCAAGGACGGGTTCAAACTGTCCGGTCTGAATATGACGACAAAGAATGGGCTCAATCTGCGGGAGAGAGCCTCGAGCCTCGGAATGGTTTGGGTGCTCATCCTTCTCGTCATTGCGGCAATCATTCTCAACCCCCGCTTCCTAAACCCGGGCAACCTGGTCAACCTGCTGAGCCAGAACGCTCCCGTCGGCATTATCGCCGTGGGGATGACATTCATTATGATCGCCGGCGGTTTTGACCTTTCGGTGGCAGCAGTGCTGGCTATCGGCGGAGTGTCCTACGCAACTTTGTCCCAAATGATGCCCGCGGGCCCCGCGATACTCATTACGCTGTTGATCGGAGCCGCTCTCGGCCTGATCAATGGCTTCCTCATCACGAAGGCGAAAGTGAATGCCTTCATCGCGACCCTCGCGACCGCCTCATTGTTCAGCGGCCTCACCTTGCTGTACACGAACTCCAAACCGGTTCCCATGGCCGCAGGCGGCTACGGTTTTCTCGCCGACGAAAAATTCCTCGGCGCGCCCCTCTCCGTCTGGTTACTTGCGATCCTGATTGCAGCAGGATGGTTCGTGCTTTCCAAGACCGTCTACGGTCGCGGAATCTATGCGATCGGCGGTAACAACGAAGCCGCCCGACTGGCAGGACTGCCGGTGACCGCCCTCCGGGCAAGCACCTTCGCTCTGACGTCGATGCTCGCCGCGCTAGCAGGAATTGTGTTGGCGTCCGTGATTGGTGTCGGACAGCCTGGCGTGGCCGTGAACGTCACTCTTAACTCGATCGCGATCGTGATTATCGGTGGGACTTCATTGCTCGGTGGAGAAGGCGCCATGTGGCGCACGCTCGTCGGGCTCCTGATCTTTGCGGTTATCAACAACGTCTTCGACATCCTTGCATTTCCTCAGTCAATGCAGGAGGTCGCTCTCGGCGTGATCGTGATCGCCGCGGTATCGCTCGACGCATACACGCGTTCACGCAAGAGGTCCGGCGAGGCCTGATACGGCTCGTCCACAACCAGTAAATGAATATGGACGAAAGTCCACCCAAGAAAAGCCGGGCCGTTCGTTGGCCCGAAATAGATAGGATGAAATAAATGCCACTGACAGATGCACAGTTGACTGAGTTGTACGATAAGCAGGCGCTCCACGACAACCTGATGCTGTATGTGCGAGGCGCGGACCGGCACGACCGCGAGCTCATGCTGTCGACATACTGGCCCGATTCGTTCGATGATCACGGTGCCTACGTAGGTGATGGCCCGGGCTGGGCTGATGCAGCCATGGCCTGGGAAGATCAGATCCACAGTTGTAACCACCACGTCACCAATGTCCTGTCCGAGATCGACGGCAACCGGGCCAGGCGCGAAAGCATGTTCATCTGCGTTGTTCCGTTTAAAGATCCCGAAGTCACTATGTTCCAAGCCGGCCGCTACCGCGATCTGTGCGAGAAGCGCGACGGCGTGTGGAAGATCCTTCACCGCACCTGCGTCTGGGACTGGATCGACGTCAGGCCGATCAACTCGGACTGGGACATCGTCAACGTACCTCGCGTCTCCCACTGGGGAGCCTGGCGTACAGAAGACCCGATCTACAAGGACTGGATCGAAAGTCTACCCACCGAATACACCAGGTAGCCTCAGTCGGAGGTTACACCGGCTGCAAGTATCCAGCGTCTCGATTCCCAGCGTCGAGCGCGTCCTCTCGAGCTAGCGGTCTACCGAGCCTTCGTTGCTATCTTCGGGGTTCAGACCAGTGGGAATTATCAGTGCAGTGGCTCCGCCGAGGTCTTCCTGGCGGAGCCACTGCAACAGGTGGAGCGCCGGGCCGCCGATGCGGACACCGCTCAATCGACGGCAACGGGGACCGCGCGATGCAACCTTGACCCACTTCCTATCGGAATGGCGTCTCCTGACTTAACTCCAAGGCGCCGCTGTTAACCGACGGGAGCTGGGACATTGATGGCAACTGCAAGCGCGGCGCACGGAGGGCTATCCAGCTGCAATCAAGGCATCAAGGCGATCTACCGCACAGGCAGCCGAAGAGCTAGGAATATCCGAACCTTCTAGCGCGTTTGGCCCATTCTGGCGCATCAACGGCCTCCATGATGGGAGTGTAAGCGCCCCCGGCCGATTCACCCTCCAGCAGTTCCCCACGTTCCAGGCGGACCAGGTTTTCGCGAAAACCTGCCACCGCTCCGTTCACCGTGTTGATCACCAGCAACATTTTCACGCCGGCCGCTTCGAGTTCCCGCCGCTCCTCCAAAGTCGGATTCTTCACGGTCACCATCACATACTGGCCGGGGACGATTGCCGCGAGCTTGGGTAGATCGAGAAGCGGGTAGCCGCACGGATAGAGCATGTCGGCGCCGGCAGCAGAGTAGGCAGCCATACGCTCGGCGAGATCTTCGAAGCCAAAACGGCTCGCATCCGAACGTGCGACGATCACGGTGTCCCTGGACGTACGGGCTTCTGAGCAGGCCCGGATGATTTCGCTCATTTCGTCGACACTGCGCAGCTTTAATTGCGGCTTCCAGCGCTCCCCATCGTCTTTGCGGGTCCAGAAGTGCTTTGTTGCGGGCACCATGTCCTCGACGAGGAGGGCGGCGACGCCTGCTTGCTCGGCAAGCTGGACGCCCCGGAACGCTTGTAGCGGCGATCCTCCTGCATCATCGAAGTCAAGAATAAGCGGAAGATCGGTCGCCGCGGTGATTCGACGGCCGGCTTCGATCAGTTCGCCTTGGGAGATGAAACCGTTATCGGGAACGCCGTAGTGAAAGTTCGAGTAGGTGCCACCGGCAATCAGCACGACGTCGAAACCAGCTTGCTCGACCAGCTTCGCGGAGAGCGCGTCATATGCTCCGGGAGCGATGATCATCTTGGAGTCAGCGAGCAGCTCGCGGAGTCGTTGCGCGGGTTTCATTCCCGTTTCCCTTCATTTCATAGGAGAGGACGTGGTCCGAACCAAAGGTTGACCGGATGGAGCCGTGCAAGCTAGCAATGTTCATACTACGATATGTACATTCATACTTTGATAATCGCCTACTGTGCAAGCCAGCCCGAGCGGATTGGTCCTATCAGTAAGACGCCCGAAGGAGGAAACGTATGAAACAGGCCGGGCCCGGAGCGGACGCAAGCAGTAACGCGGACGACGAAAGCGTTCAAGTCATTAGCTCGGGAGGGGTGCGCGTCATCACGATCGCACGTCCTCAAAAGCGTAATGCGATTGATCGACGAACCGCCATCGCGCTTGCAGCTGCCTTCGATGCCTTCGACGCGGACGAGTCTTCGAGCATCGCGATCCTCACCGGGGCTGGCGGGTACTTCTCGGCAGGGGCCGATCTCGTATCGGTCGCTAAAGGTGATATCCCGGTCTTGGAAGGACGCGGGTTTGCAGGCATCACCCGCCGCCCCCCGGTGAAGCCTGTCATCGCGGCCGTTGAAGGGTTTGCCTACGCGGGCGGGTTCGAGCTGGCCCTCGCGTGCGACCTGATCGTCGCCAGCGCTAGTGCATCCTTCGCTTTGCCCGAGGCGAAGCGGGGACTCATCGCGGCTGGCGGCGGGCTGCTCCGCCTACCGGATCGCATCCCCTATCACCTCGCCATGGAGTTGGCGCTGCTTGGCGAGCCGATCACGGCGGTACGTCTCGCCGATCTTGGTCTCGTCAATAGGCTTACGGACCCGGGCAAGGCGCTCGATGTAGCGCTCGAACTCGCGGGAAAAATTCAGCTAAGCGGGCCAGCCGCAACGAGGGCCACCAAGCGCATCATCATCGAGTCGCGGTATGCGACTACGGAAACCCGCTTCGCTGAGCAGGAGAGCATCGTCGCTCCGTTGCGGAGCGGGCCGGAAGCGCGTGAGGGTGCCCTCGCTTTCGTGGAGCGGCGCGAGCCGGCCTGGGCCGCCGCCGCGCAAGGCACAACTGTGAGGCCTGGAGATGTGAAGTAGATACCCTTCTGAGAACGCACATCCCAGAAGTGCTACCGGTCAAGCTGCGGATCCCTGTGCTCCGGCCATTGCCAGGAAGTCGTTTCCGGCAGCGTAGGCCTGATGAATGCGGGTGAGCCACACGCACCGTACAACCCGCAATAGAACGAACTCTGACGCGCCTTCCTATCTAGTTGGCGTTCATCGCCATGTCGGTCCGGTGCAGCATGCTCTTAGCGTTATTCCTAGTGAGGATCGGCAGCCAAACCGACGCACCGACATCGAAGGAGATCCGGTGGGTTTCCCAAAGTCTCTGGGATAGCCGTAGCGCTCGGAAGGCTCGAACGCATCGCAGCGGACGACGACCCCCGATCGCCGCGAGATCAGCCCGTTGGCGCTTACATATGAAAGGCAAGCAATGCCCGCAAACTACCAGAAATTGCACTTCGGACCTGCGCGTTCAGAGCTTCACGTCGGCGTTGATGTGGATCGAATGCGCCGTGAGCGTGCTGATCGAATGCGTTCACTTATGCGTGAAAAGGGTATACCCGCACTCCTGCTCACGGGTGCGGACAATGTCCGCTACCTGACGGGATTTTGGTGGGGTGAATTTTCGCTCCAAGTCGGCTACGCATTGTTCTTCGCAGAGGACGAACCCATTGTGTTCTCACCAGCGGGGTCCCTTCAGCAAATGCCTGACCAGGCACCATGGATTTCGCAGTGGCGCCCAGCCATCTCCTGGCTTGGCGGCGTAGCGCCCAGTTCGGCCATCGCCGAACTGTCGGCCGCGTTCGCTGCCCAGATTCGCGAGGAACTCGCCGCACGTTCGCTCACCGGCGAGCGATTGGCAGTCAGCGAGATCGATCAGGCCGGCCTGGCGGCGCTGGCGGATGCCGGAATCGAAACACTCCCGGGGCTCCCCTTGTTGCTCGAATGCTCAACGATCAAGACAGCTGATGAAATCGCCTGCATTTCGATGGCGGCGAGCTTGAGCAACGCGGGATTTGAGACCACACGGTCGGCACTGAGGCCCGGAGTCAAGCAGGCCCAGATTGCCACCATGGCCCGTCGCGCGATCGAAGATACCGGCGCAGAGGTCGGAGCGGCGCGACTGTTGTCCGGGCCGCTGTCGTTCCCGCGGGGGATCAGTGGTGGAGATCGCATCGTTGAGCACGGTGACCTCGCCTACCTACTCACCTGCGGCACTTCCTACATGGGGTACACAGCGTGCCTGTACCGTCAGTATGTCGTCGGCCGCCCTCCGACTCCAGCCGAGCGGTCATCATACACACGACTCACGGATCGTTTGGATCTCGCGATGTCGCTGATGAAACCGGGTGCCAGCACAGCGGACGTGGCTGCAGTACTTGCACCAGCGGAAGACCTGGGTTTTGCGTCGGAGGCAGAATGCTTCAGCATCGAACTCGGGCACGGGATCGGCTTGGTAAACGCGGGGTCGCGAGCTATCCACTACAACCCGCCGGTTATCACCCGCGCGTGGTCGCTTGAGCACCCGGAGGAGATTCAGGAAGGCATGGTGATCGCCATCGAGGGAATCGAAGGGGAGCACCGGGTCGGAGGTGTCCGCCTGGAGAACCTCGTCGTCATCACTGCAGATGGTGCGGAGCTGCTCGACCACTACCCACGCGAGGAGATGGTGCAAACCGCGGGATAAAGACCCACCTCGAGCTCGAACGATTTGAAGCGAAGCGGATGGACTAAGGGCGACTGGGCTCCGACGCCAGCATGTCACTGCTCCGCGAACGGCGAGTGTGCTTCGAGAAAGCAAGCCGGGGGAGTTCCCCTTCACTGCACTACCTTTGGCCAATTTTCTAATGCATTGGAGCGTGACGAACATGAACTACCAACCCCTGATCGATGTCGACGACGTGATTACGGATCCTTCGGTTGTTGATCCTGAATATCCCCCAGAGCATTTCGTCACTCATTTCCGCAGCCACGGTGATGTGGTGCATGCCAGCCTGTGGATCGCTCAAGGAAAACAACCCAAGGGCATGCTCGTGCTCGCTCCCCAAATGTACGGTGGGGACCGACTGGAGAGCCTGATCATCCCATTGATGAACTCCGGCATTAGCGTGCTGACATTCCAGCCACGGGGCATGTGGGACGGCAACGGTCAGCACACATTGATCAGTGCCGTGGAGGATGTGAACTCCGCTGTTGAGTTCCTCCGCACTGCCGACGAACGAGGCCAGCGCACACCTAGCGGCGCAGGATACCGCGTTGATCCTTCAAAGATCGGGGTCTTTGGGCTCAGCGGAGGCGGCGGCAACGTTGCGATGGCGTCGTGCGCCGAGAACGACGACGTTGCCTTCGCGATCGCCATAGCTCCGCAAAACCTCGAGCTCATACGTGATCCAGCGTGGCTTGACCAGCCTGGGAATTCCGCGTCGATGGCTGAGGTCAAGGCAGAGACGGCAGGTCGTGTAGACATGCCGAAGATGCTCCGCGGCATGCGGGAAGAAGACTTCGACCGCTTCAGCATCATTGCTCTCGCTCCGCGCCTGACCCGCAAGAAGATGCTCTTGGTGGGCGCGGCCCACGATGCTACCGGGCCTGTGGAGTACCACCACGTTCCGATCGCCAAGGCCCTTCAGGAAGCAGGCGCCGCCGGACTCACCGAGGTCATCTTGGACACTGACCATCTCTTCTTGACCAAGCGTGTGGCCCTCGCTCGACTCGTGGTTTCGTGGCTGCGGGCTGAGCTCGATCTGTGAGGCGAGACAGAAAAAGAGGGACACGCCCCGACGCCGAGTACTTCCCTATGGCACCCGCAGCCCGCCTTGAGAACGGGATGGCTGGAATCAGGGTGCACCGCCGTTCAATGCCTAGGGTTTTCACCGCCGAACCAAAGCCGCGAACAACCGGCAAAGCTGTATTTGGCGCATTTTCGTAATTGACTGGCGTCGCTTCCCATCCCGGTCCCGTGCTGCCCGCTCTTAGCGTTATTCCTGAACGAGATGACGTAGAAACCGACGCAGGACAAAGACAGCGATCCGAACCGGTAACGGGCCGGCGGATCAGATACAAATACTCCGGTTAGTGGTGCAGGGCTCGTTCCGGCACAGACCCGACGCGGTGCCACGGTGCCCCCCGCGTTCAACAATGACCCCAGCGACTGCTGGGCCAAACCAAGGATGGTCAATGATGACACGATCCACATTGGTCGACTCTCGTATCGGCCGCAACACATCGATAGTTGCGCTACTTCTGCTCAGCGGCGTAACACTCGACATCCAGTGGGGCACCCTGTCCCCGCTGGCCGGGACGATTGCGACAGAATCAGGGCTGTCGGGATCGGAAGTCGGCTGGGTCTTTAACGCGATGATGGTCGGAAGTGCCATCTCCGTGAGCCTGACCGCCCGCTTGGGTGACATTTACGGACATCGCAAGGTCCTCATCGCACTCACCGTCCTGGGAATGATGGGATCGGTTTTAGCGGCGACCGCCAACGGTTTTTGGCCTCTGGTGGCGGGTCGATTCCTCTTAGGTGTGGCTATCACCATCCCACTGAGCTGGGGGCTCCTGCGTCCGCGCGCTACCGCACGTCAGATCCGACTCGTTTCGTTAGCCCTCACGCTTGTGTTGTCAATCTTCACACCGCTCGCACTAGTTGTCGGCGGCTTCATCGTGGAATTGGGATTGCCGTGGCAAAGCGTCTTTTGGGTGAGCTTCGCTCTGTATGCAGGGCTGCTGATCCTCGCCCTCGTCTCATCTGAGACGCCCGCAGCCGCACGTGCTGTCGTTCGGATGGACTGGTTCGGCGCCGTAGGGCTCGGGATTTGGGTCACGGCACTGCTGGTCGGAATTAGTGAAGGTCCGGGTTTGGGCTGGACGTCACCGATCGTGCTCGGCTCGTTTCTTGTGAGCGTAGTGGCATTGGCTGTGTGGGTCGTCCAGCAGCGAAAAGCGCAGGAGCCACTGATGTCGTTCCGCGACATGGACCGCCGCCAGGCTCTCATCGGATTTTCCGGGATCCTCTTGATCAGCATTGTTGGCCAGGGCATGTTCATCGCACTGCCGGCACTGCTGCAAACCCCGACCTCTTCAGGGTTCGGGCATGGTCTGTCTCCCCTTGAATCTTCATACGTGCTGATCGCGCTGATTCCCGGCGCAGCACTGGGATATCTCTGGACACGGTGGGGCCTGAATCGATTGGGTCCGAAGATCGTCATGGTCGTTTCCGGAGCCGCTGGGATCGTCGTCTACCTCGGTCTCGCGTTTGCGCACGACTCGGTGTGGATGGCCTATGTGTGGACGTTCCTATACGCCCTGACTATTCTAAGCTGCGTAACCGCCGCGTACGCACTTGTTGCCTCGGCCGGGCGTCAGGACAACATGGCGACGACGATCGGCATGCAAAGCATCGTTCAGTTCGCCGGGTCGACGGTACCCGTCGCGATTGTGTTGAACGTGCTGGTGCCTGGCGCCGATGGATTCATTCCAGAGGCAAAGTTCGTTGACATCTACGTCGCTTTCGCCCTGGTTATTGCCGTGTTCGTCATTGTGTGGGCTGTCTTTGCACCGAAACGTGTTACTGATCGACACGCAGTCGATACAGAGACCAATCCCGCAATGGTCCATGCTGCCCCCTAAAAGGGCTAAGAGCCGATCTCGGCAGCGCGGGAGGCAGAACGGAAGTCTCTGCCTCCCGGGACCCGTAAAGCAGAACGGGCACCTACGGGAACATTTTGGGCTAAAACGACAACCAGACGACGAATGACCGATCTCCTAGCCATCCGGCGGTGTAAGTCCCGGCAGAGACAACTGAATATGACCGACTTACCCAACTAACGAAGCGAAGGTATGACCTATGAAAATCGGGATTCTCGGTGCCGGATCAATCGGTGCCACCCTCGCCCAGCGACTGAGCGGGGCCGGACACGATGTTAGGGTAGCGAACTCGCGCGGTCCAAGCACAATTGATCCATCGCTGCTGACCTCCGGGGCGAAGGCCGTGCGAGCGGACGAGGTCGTGACTGACGTAGACGTCCTCATCACCTCCATCCCGCTCCACCGCATCCCTGAGATCGCGTCACTGGTGCAGAACGCTCCATCCAACACGGTAGTCATCGACACCTCGAACTACTACCCGATGCGTGACGGGGACATTGCGGCAATCAACGATGGCCAGGTCGAGAGTGTCTGGGTCTCTGAACAGCTCGGGCGTCCGATCGCCAAGGCTTGGAATGCGATCACCGCCGAGTCCTTTGCGGACAAAGCAACTGAGCCGGGCGCCCCTGAAAGGATCGCGATTCCCGTCGCCGCAGACGGAGATGCCGACCGCACCGTGGCGATGCAGCTCGTCGAGGACACCGGCTTTGACGCGTACGACGCGGGAGCAATTGCCGATTCGTGGCGCCAACAGGTCGCAGCGCCTGCATATTGCACCGACCTAAGTCGTGAAGAGATGCCCGCCGCCCTCGCCTCGGCGGAGAAGGACCGGCTGCCCGGGCGCCGCGACGTTGCGATGGCCGTCATCCTCGAGAGGACTCAAGGCGGCACGACCGTGGGCGTCGATGGCATGGGCGACTACCTGGTTCGACTCAACCGCGCAATATACGCGTGAGTAGGTGATTGCCGAGCTTGGCGGGGCGAATAGATCTCACTGATCGACGAACGTTGATCAGTGAGACGGCCCAACTGGATGGGTTCGTGATCCTCGCGACGGGTCTACGCCGAACGGTAGGACGGATTGGCTGCCTGCTTGGGCGGCGGACCCGTCGATCGATTCTAGACGCCGAAGGCTGCTGGGGGGGCCTTGGTCTGCCGAGCCTGGTGCTGTGTTCCGCCCATGCGCTTGAATGCCTAGTTGTACTGACCACGGACGTTAGGACACACGCGGCGTGGCCGGACGGTTCCAGGTCTCGGTGACCACCGCGGTTTGTTGGGCAAACCGCTACCGCCAGTTCGGTTAGACCGGATGGATGACGGGTCCAGCCGTTCGAACGGCAGTCCGCGCAGGACTCCCAGGCCGCAGTCCAACGGCAAGGTCGAACGCTACAACCGCACTCTGCTCGAGGAATGGGCCTACGCCAAACCGTATCGGTTTGGGCTGCACCCGAGACGGCCGTTGCTGGCGCGTCCGGGGCGGTGGCGCCCAAAGCCGTCGGGCGGCTCCGCGGGCTACCCTCAGGAGGGTACTGGTACCCGCGCTGCCGTGTTGGTGACCCCTCCCGTGTGGCCTGGGTGCGAGATGGACCGACTGAGCGCCGCCGGGGGAATCAGCGATGCCAGTATCGGTTCGAGGGCTCGTGGGCGGTGTTCAAGCGGTGAGCGGTGGGTCGAGATGGCTCGGCTGTACGGGCTATTTGGTGAATTCGAAGCCGCGGTAGTCGTTGGCGACGATTTCGTTGACTTGTTGGGCGTATTTGTCGAAGCCGCCGGCGTAGGGGATGAAGTAGCGGGAGCCGTCGTATTTGTTGACGTGGACCATGTAGTTGTCGACGGCGCGGCGCAGCATCGGTGCCGCGATCGCGTTGCAGTGTTCGCCCCACTGGGCTTCTGCCTCGAGGGTGGGTTCGATGCGGACGGCGCCCTTGTCTTCGGCGTGTTCGATGATGTCGGCGACGAAGTCCACGTGGTAGTTGTTCAGCGCGAAGAAGGTTGCCAGCACGCTGGGGCTTTGCACGCCGGTGAGGGTGAACAGGTTCGGGAACCCGTTGGTCATGATGCCCAGGTAGGTCTGCGGTTTGTAGGTCCAGCGGTCGCTGGGCTGCTGCCCGTGCTCGTTGCGTATGTTGGCCTGGTCGAGTGCACCGGTGAAGGCCTCGAAGCCGAGCGCGAACACGATGAGGTCGACCTCGTACTCGTTGTCGCGGGTCTTGATCCCGGTCCGGGTGATGCGTTCGACCGGTTCGGTCCTGAGATCGACGAGGCTGACATTGCTTTGATTGAAGATCGGGTAGTACCCGGTGTCGATGCACAGCCTGCGGACCCCGATCGGGTAGGCGGTGGGCATCAGTTTCTCGGCGGTCTCGGGGTCGTCGATCATGTCGCGGATCTTGCCGCGGACGAACTCGGCCACAATGTTGTTGACCTCCAGGTCCGTGCCCTGGTCGGCGAAGGTCCCGAGCAGGCTCTGGCCTCCGAACGCCCACCTGGATTCCAGGATCTGCTGCTGCTGCTCCTCCGAGTAATCCGATGCCTTGCCGACATTGGGCGGCATGGCGTAAGCGACAGGGGTCGCGTAGGTCTCCTCGCGGAATTGCAGGACCTTCTTCGAGAGGCGTTCTTTCTTCCTCTTGTCGGCCGGGCCGTTGTGGGCGGGAATCGAGTAGTTCGGGGTCCGCTGCAGAACGTAAAGGTGTCCGGCGGTCTTGGCGATCTCGGTCGCGGCCTGCACACCCGAAGAACCCGTGCCGATGACCGCCACGCGCTTGCCGGCGATCTCCACCGGGGTCTTCGGCCAGTGGGCGGTCTGGTGCCATTCGCCCTCGAAGTCATCCAGGCCCGCGAAGTCGGGCTTGCGCGGCTTGGAGAGGTTGCCGGTGGCCATCACCAGGTAGCGGGCCCATACCGTGCGGCCGGTGTCCGTGGTGATCAGGTACTTGTTCTCCTCCGGGTGCCACTGCGCCGACGTCACCCACGTGCTCAGCGAAAGGTTCCGGCGCACCTCCAGACGGTCGGCCACGTAGTTGAGGTACTCCAGGATCTCGGGCTGGGCAGCATACCGCTCGCTCCAGTCCCACCCCGCGTAAAGGTCCTGATCGAACATGAACGAATAGCTGTGGCTCTCCACATCCACCCGCGCGCCCGGATACCCGTTGTGGTACCACACCCCGCCAACACCGGCAGCCCCTTCAAAACCGTGCACGTCATGGCCCAGCTCAGCAAACCGGTGAAGAGCATAAATACCCCCCATGCCCGCACCGACCACAACGACCGAATACTCCTCCACCTCGCCAACGGTGTTCTGAGCCTGATTGTTAGACACGGTTTCGCTCCTTGGGCATGTTCTGACTTACTGGCGCCATCATTTGCCGGTGATGCCAAATGATTGATTAACTATCGCTATTAGGCGACGATAGTCACATTACGCTAGTTGATGCAATGTCTTTCCGCATGAAGGCTTTAGCTGCCGGTAGTTGCTGCGGGGTGTTCGGTGGTCAACGAACGTGCCATCGGGTTGCGTGATGAAGCAGGGCGGGGTCTGGCCGGATGAAGCAGGGGTGAGTCGTCCTGTGCGCCGAGGACGCCGCAACTCGCGGCGGGGCTTTAGACATGGCGGACATGGCAACCCAGAGCCTTTGGCGCGCTTTCCCGTTCAGTTGGCGTTCATTACCGTACCGGTGAAAGTGAGCTGGTTCATAGCATTAGGCATAACCGCTGCCAACCAGCTGGTTGCTGGCGGACATAACAAGAGAGTCGAAGCGCTCCAGGCGCTCCCCGACGCATCGAATGGGAGTACACCAATGACCGACATGGCAACCAAAACAAACACCGTAGATCGCGACTTTGTCGCGGATTACACCGTTGAGCGTGACGAGAGCCCGATGATTGGGGGCGACAATGCATTCAAAGTCGCGATCTTCGGAGCGAACGTTTCCACGGGGCAGGGCGGCCTGAACTTCGCGGATAACTCGATCAAGCTTGGTAACTGGGGAGAGGTACAGGCTCTCGCGCAGAAAGCAGACCGATATGGCGTCGACGGATTCATTCCCATCGCGCGCTGGCAGGGGCTTGCAGGCGCCGATCGTCCGTGGGGCCGTCAGTTCGAGACGTTCACTTGGGCAGCGGGACTGGCCGCGGTGACGCAGAACATCCAGATCTTCGCGACATGCAACGTGCAGTTCATGAATCCGGTGCTGGGCGCGAAGATGATGACCACGATCGACCACATCAGCGGCGGTCGCATGGGGATCAACGTCACCGCGGGTTACTTCAAGCCCGAGTACGACATCTTCGGCGTGGAGCTGCCCGAGCACGACGTCCGCTATGAGCTCGCTGACGAGTGGATTGAAATTTGCGAGCGCCTCTGGTCGGACAAGGAGGAGTCGTTCGACTTCGACGGCAAGTTCTTCAACCTGAAGGGCGCACAGGCGTACCCGAAGCCGGTGCAGTCACCCCAGCCGATGGTGATGAGCGCCGGTTCGAGCCCCGCGGGGCAGGAGTTCGCCTTCAAACACGCGAATATCCTCTTCGCGGCGGTCGCCACCGTCGAACAAAGCGCCGAGCTCACACCGAAACTGCGGCAAAAGGCCGACGCGGCCGGCCGCGAGGACCTCGGACTGTGGGCGGGCGCGCACATCATCGTCAGGGACACCGAGAAGGAAGCGCGCGAGTACGCCGACTACGTGACGGAGAACACCGACTGGGAGAGTGCGGTGCGCTACCTCGACGTTATCCGCAGCGGCGGGGCGCAGAGCTTCAAATCGTGGGATGACTACAAGCAGAACGAGGATTACAAACAGGACCCGACCGTCAGGTCGTTCGGCCGCGCGGCCCTCATGCCCATCACGGGTACGCCCGAGATGGTCGTCGAGGAGCTGCAGAAGCTGCAGAAATCCGGCATCACCGGCATCTGCACGGGCCTGGTGGACTACGACGAAGGCCTGGACCGGATGCACGAGCAGATCTTCCCGCTGATGCGCGAAGCAGGCCTGCGCGCCTGATACCTGCCACGACCGTTCACGAAGGAGAGACCCAAATGACATTTCCTGATCCAAAGAAGTTCCGTCTCGTCGTTGCGGGCACGACCGAGTCGGGCGAAGTCGACTTCATTGAGCCCGGCCCTGCCGCCGAGTTCGACTTCCCCGGCGTGTCCGCAGGCGCGTTCTACTGGGCCGTCGAAGGCGGACACAGCAAGGAAAACTTCGGCGCCCCGCCGAGCAAGGTCGCGCTGGCAGGACCCAACGGATCCACCTTCGGCATCAGCAGCTTCCCCGCGCACTCCTCCGGCGAGGTCGACGCCTCGACCCTCGACGAGAGCATGACCGCCACGGAGGACGACGGCGACGCCGGCATGCACGCGAGCGACACGATTGACTACGAGGTCGTGATCTCGGGCAAGGTCGACCTGGTACTCCCGGGAGGCAAGAAGCGCACGCTCGTTCCCGGCGACCTCCTGGTGATGGCAGGCGTTCCCCACGCGTGGAAGAACCCGTACGACGAGGACTGCGTTTACGTGGTCGTGACCGTCGGATTCAACTCGAAACAGGAGCTGTGAGCATGGCCGTGACATCGCCAGGCAAGGCTCTTCGCGAGATCTTCGAGAGCGAAGAGACGGCACTGATGCCATTCGGGGCCCTGCCGATCCACGCGCAAATGGCGCAGCACGCCGGCTTCGGCGCGTTCCAGCTCTCGGGCGGCATGTCGGCCTGGTGGCAGGGCGTCTCCGACACGGGCTGGCTTACGCTGACCGAGGTCGTCGAACATGCGAAGCGGACGGCCCGCGCCGTTGACATCCCCATCTATTGCGACGCCGACACGGGATTCGGCGCGCCCATCAACGTGCAGCGCACGGTCATGGAGTTCATCGATGCGGGTGTCGGCGGCATCCATATCGAGGATCAGCGTGAGCCTAAGAAGTCAGGGGGGGTCGCGGGGATCGAGCTGGTCTCGGACGCCGAGGCGGTGGGTCGCCTTAATGCCGCGGTCGACGCACGTGACAAGTACGGCGAGGACTTCGTGATCGTCGCGCGCACCGACGGATACGGCGCGGCCGGCGGCGGGGTCGATGAGGCGATTCGCCGTGCACAGCTTTACAAGGCCGAGACGGGCGCCGACGTCATTTTCTTCGAGGGCTTCCACACCTGGGAGCAGGCAGAGCTCGCGCTGAAGGAGACCCCGGGGCCGGCCTACGCCATCGGAGTTCCGATGATCGGGCGTAAGAGTGTCGCCGAGATGACGGCCATCGGCCAGGCCATCCAGCCCGTGCCGTTCGTGCTGCCCGGGATTAACGAGGTGTGGCGATTGCTCATGCAAGTGAAGGAGTCGGGCGAGGCGACGCCGCTCGCTGAATATATCGACCGCATGAACGAGGACACCGACGGCATTGGCTGGGGCGCGATGTTCGGTCGACCCTTAACCGACTACGTGCGTGAGACGGAAGAGAAGTTCCTTCCTCAGGACTCCCAGCGCGACTACGAAAACAACCTCCACGCTAACGATCGGAGCTACTGATGACTGCACAGCTTGATTTCAATGGACGGGTGGCGATCGTCACCGGTGCCGGGCAGGGGATGGGGCGCGAGCATGCCAAAATGCTGGCCTCCCGCGGAGCCCGCGTCGTCGTCAACGACGTCAACGCAACCAATGCTGCCGGGGCGGTGGCCGAGATTACTGAGGCCGGCGGCACGGCGGTGGTTGATACCCACAACGTGGTCACCGGATCGTCCGACATCGTCCAGACGGCGCTCGATGCGTTCGGGCAGCTGGACATCGTCGTCAACAACGCGGGCATCAACGCCTTCGGTCGATTCTGGGAGATGGACTCAGAAACGTGGTGGCGCATTTTCGATGTTGCCGTGAAGGGCGTCGTCGGGGTCTCGCGCGCCGCGATGCCGCACCTCATCGCCTCGGGGAGCGGTCGCCTGATCAACATCTCGTCGAACGGGGTCATGGGTGTACCGACTGACACGGCCTACAACGCTGCGAAGGCCGCGATCTGGGGGCTGAGCATCAGCCTTGCGATCGAGGCCCGAGAGGTCGGCGTGCAGGTGAGCACACTTATGCCGGTGGCGTTGACGCCGATGACCGAGGACGCGTTCCCGAACCCGGTCATCCAGGACGCTATGCGCACGACGGTTCCGCCCAGCTCTGTATCTGCCTTCGTGACGTGGCTGGCTCATCAAGACACCACAGTGTTCGGCGAGACGTTCGAGATCGCCGGGGTAGCAGCCGGCCGCGTGGCAATCGCCGGAATGCCGCGAATGAAGGTCGAGGAGCCTACGCCCGAGGCTTGGGCCGACAGCGGGGATGTGCTCATGAAGGACGGCGAACTGCGTCAGTTCCGCAACGCAAGCGCGTCATTCCGCGACCAGATGGTGTACCTGGCGCCCGAGCTCGACACGGTGCTCCCCGCCGACGCGGCGGACGTGTCGAGGTGATCGCGATGTCTGTGAGGGAGAGGGAAGCACAGGTCACGATCCAGGAAAATCTGCGCGGTTTCGACGCCGATCCGATGATCGTGCGTCAGACGTTCGCGCAGTTCCCTTCGGGTGTTGCCGCGCTGGCAGCTGACGTCGACGGCGCGAAGCACGCGCTCGTCGCATCTTCCTTCATGGTCGGTGTGTCCCTTGAACCCTGCCTCGTCGCCGTCGCGGTGCAGAAGACGTCCGAGACGTGGGAGCACATTGCGAAGGCGGGCCGCCTCGGCGTCTCGATCTTCGGGAAGGGCCAGGGCGGTCTTACACGACAGCTCGCCGGCAAAGACCGCGCCGCGCGGTTCGAGCAGGTCGCCTTCGAGGTCAGCGACGACGGCGCGGTCTTCATCGACGGGGCGGCGTTGTGGCTCGACTGCTCGATCTCCGCGGTCACGGAGGCCGGCGATCACTGGATGGTACTGCTCGAAGCGCATCGGCTTGGTGCCGGTGAGAACGAACCGCTCGTCTGGCATGGATCGACGTTCCGCGAGCTCGCGGATCCTCCGGCAGCCCACGCAGCCTGACGGAATCGATGACAAGAACTCTGCGCCGCATCTCCGGCGCACAACTGGAAGAAAGAGGTCCTCATGGGACGTTTGGACAATAAGGTCGCCATTATTACCGGCGCAGCAGTGGGCATGGGTGCCGAGCACGCACGCCTGTTCGTCGAGGAGGGCGCGAAGGTCGTCATTACCGACCTCAACGAGACCGACGGCGCAGTGCTCGCGAAGGAGCTCGGCGAGAACGCCTTCTTCGTGAAGCATGACGTCTCCGACCCCGACTCGTGGGCCGATGTCATGGCGGCGGCTGTCGAAAAGTTCGGTCCGGTCACGGTACTCGTCAACAACGCGGGGGTCCCAGGTCCCAATGCCTTCACCGCGGACCTCGACCTCGAGACCTTCAACAAGGTCGTCGCGGTGGACCAGACAGGGGTGTTCCTGGGCATGCGCGCCGTGCTGCCCGGCATGATCGAGGCAGGTGGTGGCTCGATCGTCAACATCTCATCGGCCGCGGCAATGGCACACCTCTCGGGCACGCCCAACGTGGCGTACACCGGCGCCAAGGCTGCAGTGAGGGGCATGACCAAGGCAACCGCGATCGAGTACGGTCCGCAGAATGTGCGCGTCAACTCGGTGCACCCGGGCGCGATCCTCACCCCGATGGCCAAAAACCTGAACGACGCCGAGACACTCGAGGCGATCGCCCAGACGCTTCCGAACCGCCGTTTCGCCGATCCGCGGGAGGTCTCCTACACAGTGCTGTTCCTCGCATCCGATGAGGCCTCCTACATGACCGGCAGTGAGCTGGTCGTCGACGGCGGACGCCTGGCCGAGTAACAACGCTCCCGCCGCGTTCTGACGAACCGCCCCGCCTTTTCACTCAAGAAAGGGCGGGGCGGTCCGGCGTCCGGCAAAAGCACGGGCGGTTTACCGAGACAGCAGTAGCGCCTCGCCTTGACCGCCTCCACCGCACAGGGCTACCGCTGCCTTGCCTGTACCTCGACGGTGGAGCTCGTAGGCGGCGGTGACAACAACACGCGCTCCCGAGGCGCCAATGGGATGGCCGAGGGCGATCGCTCCGCCGTTGACATTGACTATGTCCATCCCGACACCGAGTTGCCGTGCCGAGTGCAGAGCTACAGAGGCAAACGCTTCGTTGATCTCGATGAAGTCCAGATCTTCCACTGCCCAGTCGGCAGTCTCAAGTGCCTTGGTAATGGCCCGAGCGGGTTTGTCCGGCAGCGACGTGTCCGGGCCCGCCGTCTGTCCCGGAGCGCCAACCACCGCCAGGATTTCAAGATTATGGGTCTCAGCGTAAGCGCGAGTGGTCAGCACCGTGGCGGCCGCGCCGTCGTTGAGCGGCGAGGCGTTCCCGGCGGTGATCGAGCCATCGGGGGAGAAGGCAGGCCTGAGCTTGGCGAGTGACTCCTCACTGCTCTCCGGTCGCACGCCCTCGTCTGTCTCCACCAACACGGCCTCTCCCCGACGTTTCGGAACTTTGATCGGGACAATCTCGGCGTCGAAGACGCCAGTGCCTTGGGCAACGGCCGCACGATGATGGGAGTCGGCGGCGGCCTTGTCTTGTTCGCTCCGCGAGAGGCCGAGGTTTTCATTTGCGCGGTCCGTGGCCAGGCCCATGGCCTCCTGGTCAAAGGCGTCGGTGAGCCCGTCATGGGCGGCGGAATCCACCAGCGCAGCGTTCCCATACAAGTGGCCGGCGCGAGAACCAAGCAGCAGATGCGGTGCGTTGCTCATCGATTCCTGTCCACCGGCGACGACCACAGCGGCTTCTCCCAACCGCAGCATCCGGCTCGCCTCAATGATGGCGCTAAGTCCAGAGAGGCACACCTTATTAACCGTTGCGGCGTGGGCCGTGAGCGGGATTCCGGCGGCGACGGCTGCCTGTCGCGCAGGGTTTTGTCCCGCACCGGCCTGAAGGACCTGTCCCATGATGACGGCATCGACGGCGGTAGTACGGAGACGGGCCCGGTCAAGGGCAGCGGCGATCGCCGCTCCACCGAGTTCGACGGCGGTCAACGGCGCGAGTTGTCCCATCAGCCTGCCTTGCGGCGTTCGGGCCGCTCCCACGAGGACAACATCTTCAGCGCGGTTCATTTTTTCTCCTAGAGAGTATGGGGTGCCGGCGGAATGGGTTCAACCGCCGCCAGCCGGGGGCTGCGATTATGAGGCTGCGGGGACAGGAACCCGCAACCCCCGATGGAATTTCGTGCCTGCTTCGCGGTCCAAGAGCGGGGTCAGGCCGCCGGTGTGGAAGGGATAGTTGGCGCCCAGGATCATGCACAGGTCTATCTGTTCCGGTCCCGCAACGACTGACTCGTTCAGCATCTCCTGAACTTCCTCAGCGAGTGCAGCCAGAATTCTGCCCCGGACTATGGCAGGATCGACGGGATGTGAGGCCGGCAGCAGGGCGGCCGCAGCGGGGGAAAGGCATCCCTCGTTGTCCAGATAGCCAGGCAGCCCCGCTGAGACGAGCGCAGCTAAACTCCGGCTCACGCCGAAGCGCTGAGGGTAAGCCCGCTGCATGGTCTCGCAGATATGCAATTGCACTGCCGGGCCGATGAACTGCAGGAGTTCCAGCGGAGTCATGGGCAGGCCCAGTGGATCCAAGGCATGATCGACTCCAGCCGGATCAGCGCCTTCGTCAAGCAGGGAAAGGGCCTCGTCAAAGAGCCGCGTCAGGACGCGGTTCACCACAAATCCCGCCCTGTCTTTGGTCAGCACGGGTGTCTTACCCAGCCGCTTAGCGAGCTCAAATGCTGTTGCAAGAGTAGTTTCATCCGTCTTCGGTGCGGAAATGATTTCCACCAGGGGCAGCACGGCCACCGGGTTGAAGAAGTGGAAGCCGATCAGCCGCTCGGGCCTGGTCAGGGACGTGCCCATCGCCTCAATCGATAGCGAGGAGGTGTTGGTCAGCAGCAGAGTCTCCGGCCGCAGGAGCGGTTCCAGCTCGGCGAACACAGCGCGCTTTACTTCCAGTTCTTCGAAGACCGCCTCAATGACCACGTCGCAATCCGCGAAAGCGGCCTTGTCAGTGCCTCCGCTAATCAGGTTGCCTATGGCTTGGGCATCCGCGTCTTGCATGTTCCCGCGCGCCACCTGCTTCTCCAACTGCGCGAGTATCCAGGTCATCGCCGCGTTGATGCGCTCCTGCGACAGGTCCGTGATTCGCACAGGGACACGCAGCCGTTGTGCAAAGACGAGGGCGAGTTGGCTGGCCATCAGTCCGGCGCCGACCACGCCGACCGAACGCACTGGTCGAGGTTCGACCGAGGGCCTGCCGGCCGGTTTCTTCGCCAGTGACTGGGTGAGATGGAAGGCGTAGATGCTGGCGCGGGCCTGATCTGAGAGCAACAGTTCGCCGAACACCTCGATCTCCGCCTGCTGCCCGAAAGCGCCCGCGGATTCAGCCGTAGCGGCGATCAGTTCCAACGCTTGGTAGGGAGCGGGGGCAGCGCCGTGCAACCGCTCGTCCAGTTTCGTCCGGATGGTCTCCAACGATGTCTGCCCCTCCCCACGCATGAACTCGGGCTCCGGAGTAAGGCCGGCTCGCGTGGGCGCCGGGGCGGTGCCCGAGAGAATGCCCGCCGCGAAATCCAATGAGGCAGCCAGGAAGCCGGTCTTGGGAAGTACGGCATCGATCAAGCCGAGATCAGCTGCGGCACTCGCGGAGAGATTCTTGCCTGACAACGAGTCGGTGACCACTAGTTTGCCCGTCTTGGCGGGACCGAGCAGCGCGGTTGTGCGGGGGATTCCACCCCAGCCGGGGACAAGGCCGAGCCGGACCTCTGGAAACCCCAAGGCGCGCACCGAGTCGGCGGCAGTGCGGTAGTCCGCGTGAAGCGCCAGTTCCAGTCCGCCGCCCAGCGCAATCCCGTTGACGAAGGCAAAGGTCGGCACCGGAAGGGCAGCCAATAGGGCAAACGTTTCCAGGCCCTGCCGGGCCACTTCTTCGGCCTGTTCCCGCGTGGTGGCCTCGACCATTTTCTTCAGGTCAGCTCCGGCACAAAACACCGATCCCGTACCGGTCAGGGCCACTGCGTCGGTACGTGACATATCCACGGCCTGAATTACGGCTTCTAATTCGGCCAATGATGCCGGACTCAGCGTCGCGGGGCGGCCGCCAGAAGTCGCGAGGGTCAGAATGGCAAAGCGGAAGCCGGCATGGTCGACATAAGCAGTATCAATCCGTGTAGTTATCTCGGCGTTCACCGCAGAATGTGCTGATTGGCCTTCAGTACCGGCCGGCTTTTGGCCCATGGTGCTCCCTTACAGGTCGACTGCTGACCAGTCTGATGTGAAACGGAGTCTCACGTCAAGTAAGACTCCGTTCCATGCCCTGTTACTCTTGCTGAAGTCGCCGCTGAATCTCTCGGGCGATCTCGGCCCCCGGCGTCGAGCGGGGAAAGACCGCAACGACTACGTCATCAGCCCGGCCCGGGGAATCGGTTAAAACGCCGTGCATGCGCCGCACCTTGTTGAGTTCCGCCCACAGTTCAGTAGCAGCGGGAGGGCCGTCGTCGCCCTTCATTAAGGCGCGGAGGAAGTAATTGTTGGTGCTGACAACGGCTGACGCAAAACGGATCCCGTCCAATGGTGCCAGTCCCGGCAGCGTCCGGTTCAGGTACAAGTTGAACAAGCGCTCGTACCGGAAGACGGTGACCAACTCCTTATTCCGCAGCGCGGGGATGGAATTGACCACGGCATAGCGCTGCCTGGCAAGCTCGCCCTGTTGTGCGTAATGCTCGAACACCAAGGCGGCGGCTTCGCAGACCGCCAACCAGGGGTCCTTGTGGCCACTGGCTAGGAAGGCCTCCGTCTGGTCCACCAATTCGTCATGGTCGGCAAAAACCACGTCCTCCTTGGAACGAAACTGGCGGAAGAATGTGCTGCGTGATATTCCTGCGGCTTGGGCGATTTGTTCCACGCTGGTTGCCTCGAAGCCGTTGGTCGCATAAAGCCGCACCGCCGTTGCTGCGACAATCGAACGCTGGCCAGTCGGATGTTTGGCCCGTTCACTATCCCGCAGGGGGTTTGCGTGTTCTGCCCGCAATGAGTCTTCTGCCACGGTCCCACGGTACTACCGAGCTCAGACCCCGCGTTTAGCGCGACTCGGTTCATGCTTCTCCGGTTCGAGCAGTTCGAATCAGAACTGCCATTACCCTGCTCCTTCCCGGGTAGAGGACGACCCGTTCGTACATTCTCCATATGGTTCATTTGGTGCCATGACTGGACCAGGTGCCATTTCTGGCGGCTCTCCACGACACTTGAAAAGTCCCTGTGCTACTCTGCACGAATGTTGCTTTCACCACCTGATAGCAACCGGCCCGGGGCATTTCCAGTCTTAGTCCTCGTCTTGAGGTAACGGATGCACTGGGGATCGAACGCATTTCCAGCACCCCGTTCCTACCGTGTGTGGGGAGGATTGGAGCACGTATGGATCAGCCATTGCCGAAACTATGGACAAAGGACTTCATACTGGCCTTGGTCGTCAATCTGTTCATCTCCATGGTCTTCTTTCTGCTGACGACCACCATGGCGCTGTACGCGGTGGAGCGTTTCCGCACTTCGGACAGCACGGCCGGCTTTGTCGCCAGCGCTTTTGTGCTTGGGGCCGTGGTAGCACGCATGTTCTCAGGGATGCTGTTGGACGCAGTCGGGCGCCGCGCAGTGATCATGGTGACCATGATCCTGTTCGTGGCCGCTTCGCTGCTGTATATCCCCACCGATTCGCTGGCCTGGCTTCTGCTGCTGCGCATCGTCCATGGCATGGCGTTCGGGGCCGGCGCCACTGCAGTGGCTGCAGCGGCACAAGCCCAGATCCCGGACGCCCGGCGCGGCGAGGGAACAGGCTACTTTGGTGTCTCTACCACGCTGTCGACGGCCGTGGGCCCCTTCCTCGGCGTGCTGCTAACCGGCACGGGTGACTACATCGGCATCTTCTACTTCTCAGCGGCCAGCTCAATGACGGCGCTGGTGGTGTCGCTGTTCCTGTATGACCGGGAACAGCGGCCAACACGCCAGCAAGGCGGTTTCCGCCTCCGGTGGCAGGACATCTTCGAGCCAGCGGCGCTGCCGATTTCGGTTATAATCCTGCTGATCTGCATGGCCTACTCGTGCATTCTGACTTTCCTGACCTCTTATGCAGCGGCACAAGACTCCGCCAGCCTCGCCAGCATCTTCTTCATTATCTATGCTGCCACCGTGCTGGTCTGCCGCCTATTCGTCGGCCGAATCCAAGACCGCCGCGGTGACAATAGCATCATGTATCCAGCGCTGCTGGCCTTCGCGCTGGGGTTGGCGCTGCTGATTCCGGCACCCACCATCTGGACGATCGCCGGTGCGGCAATCCTCAGTGGTGTGGGGTTTGGCACAATTATGCCCGGGTCCCAGACAATAGCCGTCCAAAAGTCCTCCATGGCCCGCATCAGTACCGCCACGGCCACTTATTTCCTGCTGCTGGATCTCGGTGTGGGCGTGGGGCCGGTCATGCTGGGCGCGTTGGTCCCGTTGCTCGGATACCAAGGTATGTACGGAACGTTGGCTGGACTGGCTCTGCTGACCGGTGTGTTGTACTACTTCTTGCACGGCCGGCAGGAGAACCGCTTGAGTCTACTCCCTTCCTAAATAAACTAGTCCCGGCAGCGTCCGGTTCAGGTACACGTTGAACAAGCGCTCGTACCGGAAGACGGTAACCAACTCCTTATTCCGCAGTGCGGGGATGGAATTGACCACCGCATAGCGCTGCCTGGCAAGGCGCCGGCCCTGTACCCAAGCGCCGCCAGCCACCACCCCGCGAAGGCCGCGGAAGTCCTCGGCCCACGTGTGCGGCGGCAGCGCAGGTTCGGCCCGCGGCCGACGCGTCCGGATCTTTTCACTGGAATTTATTCGGGCCCGGACCCATCCTTGAAGAACCCCAAACGAGGGGCCTTCAATCGCAGGAGGCAATGGCCATGAGCAATCAACCGGACGATTCGGGGATCAAGGCAAAGCACCGGGCCATGTGGGCCCTCGGCGACTATCCCGCCGTCGCTACTGAGGTGATCCCGGCGCTGGGCACCGCTCTCGTCGAGGCCAGCGGCATTCGGAAGGGCGACCGTGTTTTGGACATTGCCGCCGGTTCCGGCAACGCGGCCATCCCCGCGGCGCAGGCCGGGGCACAGGTCACCGCGGCGGACCTCACTCCCGAGCTGTTTGAGAAAGGGCGCCGGCTGGCCGAAGAGGCAGGGGTTTCTGTGGACTGGCTGGAGGCCGACGCCGAGAACCTGCCGTTCGGGGACGGTACCTTCGACGCCGCGATCTCCTGCGTGGGGATCATGTTCGCCCCCAACCACCAGGCGAGTGCCGACGAACTCGTCCGCGTGCTGCGGCCCGGCGGCACGATCGCCCTCGCCAACTGGACGCCGGAAGGCTTCATTGGCCAGATGTTTGCGACCATGAGGCCTTACGCGCCCCCGCCTCCTCCGGGGGCGCAACCCCCGCCGCTGTGGGGCAACCAGCAGCACGTGCTGGACCTGCTCGGGGACCGGGCCACCGACGCTGTGGCCCGGCGCGAAAAGCTGACGGTCGACCGGTTCGCCACCGCCGGGGAGTTCCGCGACTTCTTTAAGGCCACGTATGGCCCCACCATCAACACCTACCGCTACATTGCGGACCAACCCGACCGGGTCCAAGCCCTCGATGAGGAACTCGAAGAACTGGCCCGCCGGCACGATCTCGGCGACGGCCGGATGGAATGGGAGTATCTGTTGTTCACGGCTTGCAAGAAGTGATTGCGCTGGAAGCGGCCGGGAAGCAGATCGGTGCCTCCGGGCCGTTTCCGCCCCGGGATGCTGTTGGGAAAGCGGTTCCGGTTACTAGACTGTGGCCATGGCTGCTGTATTGGTTCGTCCCCGGAACGGCAAGCTGATCGCCGGCGTCTGCGCGGCCCTGGCCACTCGTTTCGGCCTGCCGAAACTGCTGGTGCGTCTCGCGTTCGTGATTTTCGGACTGGTCGGTATCGGGGAACTGGTGTACATCGCGCTGTGGATCATGATCCCCAAGGCTCAGGTGTAGGCTTCGCCCCGCCGCCCCCGGCATACCCGAGGCCGGAGGTCCCTGGCGCCTGCCGTCCAGGTCCGTCCCTCGGCACACTCACGCCCCAAAACGCTCCACTGATGACGGCTGACGGCAGGTCAGGGCTACTCGACGAGCTTGCCGGCCACCGAGTCGTCGGCGTCGCTTTCGGCCAGGGACCGGAAGGAGTCCGGGGCAGGGGGCAGGGCCTCGAAGCTGACTCCCTCAGTCGGGGACCACACGAAGTTGCCTTGCAGTGACGGATCCATCTCGGGAAAGTCCGTACGGTTGTGGCAGCCCCGCGTCTCCCGCCGCTCAAGGGCGCACTCGAGCGTGGCCCGGGCCGCGAGGAGCGAGCCCAGCAGGTCGTAGGCGTGCGCCAGGTCGTCGAACCCGGCGATGTCCGGGTGCGCGGTGACGTGCCGCGCGCGTTCTTCGAGGGCGGCAAGCCTGTTCAGGCCGTCCTGCAGCCCCTGCCCGGTGCGCACGACGCCGGCGTGCTCCGTCATCAGGTTGCGCACTTCGCGCTGCAGCCGCCGGGCCGACTCGGTCCCGCGCTCACTCAGCAGGGCCTGCATCTCGGCGCGGGCCGACTCGACGGCGGAGGGGTCCCGGCGGACAGTGGTGCGGGAGGCGGCGTACTCTGCGGCGTGCTCGCCGGTGATGCGTCCGTAGACGAGCAGTTCGATCAGCGAGTTCCCGCCCAGGCGGTTCGCCCCGTGCAGGCCCGAGGACGCCTCGCCGATCGCGTACAGCCCGTCCACGCCGGTGCCGTGGTCCTCCGGGGCCACCCACACCCCGCCCATGGAGTAGTGCGCGGTCGGGGCGATCTCCATCTTCGTGGTCGTGATGTCCACCATCTGCAGGTCGATCAAGGTGCGGTAGACCCGCGGCAGCTTCTGCAGGATAACCTCCCGGGGCAGATGGGACACGTCCAGATAGACCCCGCCCTTCTCGGTTCCCCGGCCCAAGGCGATCTCGGTATATCCGGCCAGGGCCACCCGGTCGCGGGTGGAGAGCTCCATGCGTTCGGGATCGTAGCGCTCCATGTATCGCTCACCGAGCGCGTTGGTGAGGATGCCGCCCTCTCCGCGGGCGGCCTCTGAGACAAGGGTGCCGGCAGCGTCGTCGGGCTCGAGCAGCCCTGAGGGATGGAATTGGACCAGCTCCGCGTCCCGGATCCGCGCCCCGGCCAGAGCCGCCAGACGGAAGGAGTCGCCGGTGTTCTCGTCCCGGCGGGAGGAGGTGTGGCGCCAGATGCGGGTATGCCCGCCGGCGGCAAGGATCACTGCATCGGCATGTATCTGAACGGGCGTGCCGTCCACAATGTCGAACCCGTAAGCGCCGAAGACCGTGCCGTCGGCCACCAGCAGGCGGGTGATGTAGATGCTGTCAATGATCTGCACGTTCAGTTCGGCCGCCCGGCGCATCAGTGTGCGCTGGATTTCCAAGCCGGTGTAGTCACCGGCGTAGGCCGTACGGCGGTACTTATGGGCGCCGAAGAACCGTTGGGAAATCCGCCCGTCCTCCTCCCGCGCGAAGGGCATCCCCCACTTCTCAAGTTCCTGGATACCGCCGGCCGCATTGCGCGCCACTGTCTCGACGATGGCCGGATCGGCCAGGAAATAGGACTCGCGCAGAGTATCGGCCGCGTGCTGCTGCCAACTGTCTTCGGGGTCCATGGTGGCCAGCGCGGCGTTGATGCCGCCGGCCGCCAGCGTGGTGTGGGCGTCATGCTTGCGCCGCTTACCCACCGCCAGTACCTGAATCCCTCGCTGTGCCAGTTCGATTGAGGCGCGCAGTCCGGCACCACCGGTACCGATGACGAGTACAGAGGTGGACATCAGTCGTTCAGGTGCGTGCTTTGTGCTCATATCCACCATGCTAGGAAGGTGCGTATGATGAGTCCAATGCATTATCTTACTAAACCAGATGCAAAAGGGCTATGATGAATCTCGAGCAGTTGTCCTCCTTCGAGGCCGTGGCCCGGATAGGGCACTTCACCCATGCGGCCGAGGAGCGCTTCCTCGCGCAACCGTCCTTGAGTCGGCAGATCGCCGCGCTGGAGGCCGATTTGGGCACCAAACTGTTCCGCCGTGGACCCGCCGGAGTGACGCTGACAGACTCAGGTGAGGTGTTGTTGCCGATCGCCCGGCGCATGCTGGGTGACGCGCGGTTCGCCCGTGACCAGATGGACGAACTGGCCGGGCTTCGCCGCGGCCACGTCCGGCTTGGCGCCCCGCCTACCCTGTGTGTCTCACTGGTCGCCGACGTACTGGCGGCATTCCGGGCCGCGCATCCCGGAGTGGACCTGCACATCACCGAGGGCGGCTCGCGTTTTCTGGTGGACGCTCTTAACGAGAACGCACTGGACCTGGCCCTGATGGTCACCCGCGGGTCCGAACCATCCGTGCCCGGCACCGAGCTGATCCCCTTGCTTTCCGAGGAACTGGTGGTCATCTCGTCCGCAGGCTCCCCGATGCCAGGACAGGAGCAGGAGAAACGGGGCGAAAGCCCGACCCGGGCCGAGCTGACCCTGGCGGAGCTGGCGGAGATCCCCCAAGTCGCGTTCAACCGCAGCTACGACCTGCGCGTGGCCACCGACGCGGCGTTCTCCGCTGCAGGACTTACCCCGACGATCGCCGTCGAGGGCGCCGAGATGGACGCTGTGCTCCGATTCGTGGAACGGGGGCTGGGAGTGGCCGTGGTTCCGGCCATGGTGGTCATCGACCGCCCCACGCTGGACAGCACCCGCCTCGTGAGCCCCCAACTGGCCCGAACTGTCAACTTGGCCCGGCGTACCGACGTCCCACCCTCGGCCGCGGCAGCCGCCATGCAACAGTTCGTCTTCGAAACGGTGGACCGACTCGCTGCCCCAGGCACCGACCTCTCGCGACTCGTGACCGTGACGCCGCGCGAGACCAGTAAGGGCCGCTAGGGCCGCCGGACCGGCGCACGTAGCGTCATCCGCAGGATGATCCGGCCGGACGCGAAGATCATCCCGCAGTGCGGTGTGCGGCCGGCCGGCAATCCGTAACGTATTCATTGGCGCGGAAATCCGTGCCGAACCGCGCACCGCGACCATTTGCGCCGAAGTGGTGCCCTCGCTCCGGGAGAGGGGGTTCAACGTCGACGTAATTGATATGGGTTCGATCCCGCCCTCACTGAACCCGATGAACATGACTGGACAACCTGGACAAACAGTACAGCGACGAAGTAATGGGGTTGCCAAAAGAACACGAAAAGCTGACGGTTTGATTGTGGTCTTTCCCGTCTGGTGGTACTCGGTCCCGGCAGCACTGAAAGGTCGCATTGCCCGGGTCTGGAACCACGGAATTTTCTATGGAGGCGACGCCGAATCGGAATTCGAGCAGTTCGTTAAATTGGCCTGGCTGGTGACACCAAAAAAGGTATCGTAGGCGGACCCTCGGTGAAGATGTCACTAACTGGGAGTAGTTCGTCGCCGGGCTGCGTGAAGAAGCGCGCTCGGTCGTCGAAACCTTCGCGCGGATGAGCTCCTATCGGGCAGCAAAGTGGACTCGCTCAACGGATTCCTTCTGCTGCCCTGTGGAGCGGGCTCCGTAAGCCGGTCGAACACGGGCCGAAAGCCCAATCGCTACTACGACGGGCCGCCGCTGGACCGTAAGATACTAAGGGTGCTGTTAAACAGGCAGCCGGGAAGCAGGAGACGTTGGCGCCTCATTTAAATCGATCCGGAATGCTGCTCGACGGGCGCTACCTGCTCAAGGAGTTGGCAGGTACCGGAGCGAACGCCAAGGTTTACCGGGCCCAAGATGAGGTTTTGGGGCGGGAGGTAGCCGTCAAGGTTATTCAGCGGCCCACGATGAACGAGGAAGAATTCCACCGCGACAACGCGGAGATCAAGCTTCTGGCCCGGCTAAACCACCCGAATCTGGTGACCCTGCTGGACGCAGGCATCGACAAGATCGAAGCCGGACATCCGCAAATTTATCTGGTGATGGAACTGATTGAAGGCGCCGACTTGAGGGTGCGGCTGGCCGAAGGTGCCCTCCCGCCTCGCCACGTTGCCCAAATCGGCCGCGAATTGGCCGAGGGACTGGCCTACATCCACAACACCTCGGTGGTCCACCGCGACGTAAAACCGGGCAACATCATGCTCTTTAATTACGACGACGACGGCTCGCGCCTGCGCGCCAAGCTCGCCGATTTCGGAGTCGCCATGGTAGTTTCCGATGATGCCCATGTTCCGGGGGTCTACGGGACAGCTGCCTACCTCAGCCCGGAGCAAGCGAGGGGTGAACCGATAGGCCCGGCCAGCGACATTTATTCGCTGGGCCTGGTTCTGCTGGAATGCCTTACCGGCCAGGCTGCCTTTCCCGGCCCGCCGCTGGAGTCGGCTGTTGCCCGTTTGCTGCGTGATCCGGACGTCCCCGCCGGATTCGGGCCGGAGTGGGCGGGGTTGCTGACCGCCATGATGGCACGTGAACCAGAGGAACGGCCCACAGGGCGAGAGGTGGCACTGGCATTGGCTGATCTAGGGCTCGCGCTCCGGGGCCGGCACAGGGTGGACGCATCCATAATCCCCGTAGACGAAGCTCAACGTATGGAAGCGGTTCGACGCTACGAGATCCTGAACACCCCGCCGGACGGAGCGTACGACCGCATCACCGCACTGGCCTCCCGCCTTTTCGCCGCCCCGATTGCCATTGTCAGCGTGGTGGACCACGATCGCATCTGGTTCAAGTCACACCACGGCCTGGACGTCGAGCAGATCGACCGGGAACCCGGACTCTGCGCCTCGGCCATCCTGCAGCACGGACCCTGGGTCATCAATAATGCGCCCGCGGATCCCCGGGCGTTTGCCAACCCGCTGGTGGCCAGCGACTTCGGGTTGAAGTTTTATGCCGGCGTCCCGCTGAGAACCCGGGACGGATTCAACCTAGGCACCCTTTGCGTACTGGACTTCGAACCGCGCGACTTCAGCGACGAAGATACTCAGACGTTGGAGGACTTGGCCGCCCTGGTAATGGACGACTTGGAGTTGCGCTTGGAAAGCCGCCGGTACCAATCGCCCCCTGCCGCTGTGGCGGTCTGAGAAATTTTGGGCGAGGCCCCGTGCCAACGAGGGCGCGGCAGCACGCCGGCACCTCTTCCAGTACGCAGCAGCGTTCCGGGAACGGTCAGGGGCCGCTCAGGGCTTCCCCCGGTAACGCCCGCCTGCCCCCGGCACGTAGCGTCATCCGCAGGGATGATTTGGCCGGACGCGAAGATCATCCCGCAGTGCGGTGTGCGGCCGGCCGGCAATCCGTAACGTATTCAATGGCCCCCGGGAATCCGGGCGCTACTCCAATCCACGAAGGACGGTTCAGATGATCGAGGCACAGGGCCTGGTCAAGGTCTACGGAAACAAACCGGCGGTGCAGGGCGTCTCCTTCACCGTGCAGCCGGGCCGGGTGACCGGTTTCCTGGGGCCGAACGGCGCCGGCAAGTCCACGACCATGCGCATGATCATGGGACTGGACCGTCCCACCTCGGGTGACGTCCTGGTCAACGGCAAGCACTACGCCAAGCACCGGGCCCCGTTGCGCGAAGTCGGCGCCCTGCTGGACGCCAAGGCGGTGCACACCTCCCGGACTGCGTACAACCACCTCCGGGCCATGGCCGCGACCCACAGCATCCCCACCAAGCGGGTGCGCGACGTGATCGAGCTGACCGGCCTCGGGGCCGTGGCCAAGAAGCGCGTCGGCGGCTTCTCGCTGGGCATGGGGCAGCGGCTGGGCATCGCGGCCGCCCTGCTCGGCGATCCGCAGACCATCATTCTGGACGAACCGGTGAACGGGCTGGACCCGGAAGGCGTCCTCTGGGTGCGCAACCTGGTCAAGGCACTCGCCGCGGAGGGCCGGACGGTGTTCCTCTCCTCGCACCTGATGAGCGAAATGTCGCTGACCGCAGACCACCTGATCGTCATCGGCCGCGGCCGGATCATCGCCGACGCACCCATCCAAGACATCCTCAACAACCGGGCCCAGCGGGTGCGCGTACGCACCGACCGGCCCGACGTCCTCACCCGCGCGCTGGCCGGGGAAGGGGTCACCGTCGAAGCCCGCGAACCGCAACTGCTGGAGGTCAGCGGTGTCCCCGCGCGGGCCATCGCCGAGACGGCCCTCGCCCAGCAGGTGCTCGTCTACGAGCTGACCCCGCTGCAGGCGTCCTTGGAGGAGGCCTACATGGACCTGACCAAGGACGAAGTCGAATACCACTCCGGCCCGGTGGCCGATGTACACGAAAATGCCGGCAGCGCAGGGTCGGGACGGCACGCTGCCGTCGCCGCCGGCGTCGGCCAGGAAGGAAAGTGACCATGAGCGCTGCAACCCTGACCCCGCAGGCCGGCCGTGTCACCGGCCCCGGCGTGAGCTTCCCCCGGACCTTGAAGAGCGAGTGGGTCAAGTTCGCCACGCTGCGTTCCACCTGGGTGCTGCTGGCCACCACCGTTGTGGTGATGGTCGGCATCGGACTGCTCGGCGGCTGGGGAGTCGCCACCGGCATGGAGCAGATGGAGGCCGCCGGTCAGGATCCAGCGGCAGCCGGTATGGATGCGTCCATCCTCTACCTCATGACCAGCGGCGGGATCGACTTCGGCCAGCTGATCATCGGGTCGCTGGGCGTGCTGCTGATCGCCTCCGAATACTCCACCGGCATGATCCGCTCGACCATGACGGCCGTGCCGTCCCGGCTGTCGCCGCTGTTCGCCAAGGCGCTGGTCGTCGCTGTCGTCGCGGCCGTCGTCGGAATTGCTTCCAGCTTTGCCACCTATTTCCTGCTGCAGCCGATCCTGGCCAATTACGGCAAAGAATTCGGGCTCGACGTGGAGAATCTGGTCCAGTCCATGCTGCTGTCCGGCCTTTACCTGGCGGTGGTGGCCCTCATGGCGCTGGCGCTCGGATCCTTGCTGCGCAACAGTGCCGGCGGCATCGTCACGCTGGTCGTGCTGCTGCTGGTGCTGCCCATCGTCGCCCAGATCATCCCCTTCGACTGGGTGCAGGACGGCGTGATGCCCTACCTGCCCTCCAACGCGGGACGCCAAATGCTCATGCTCGAAACGGCCGAGGGCGACTTGACCCAGTGGCAGGGCGGGCTGGTCATGGCCGCCTGGGCGGCAGTACTGCTGGCCGGGGCGGCGGTAACGACCAAGACGCGGGACGTCTAGGCGCGGGCGGGCTCGACGCGTGACTCATCAAGCCTCGGTGAAGGAGGCGGCGGAACGAACGGCCGCCGTCTCCTTCACCGAAATATCGTCCAGGCGCCGGGGCCCGATCCGGCGCTACTTCCATACCCACCCCGTGGTGATGGACTGGGTGCTGGTCGGCATCCACGTGCTGTTCGGGCTGCCGAATGCCCTGACCACCGCGCTCGGCGGCGAATGGCCGCCCCTGCTGCTGCTGTTGGCCGGCGGCGTCGCACTGGTCTGGCGGCGTCGGTCGCCGCTGCTGGTGCTGGCTGCCATCGCCCTGGTGGACTTTTTGATCGTGGTGCTGACCAGTACCGGCAGTGGCTCCTTTGCCATGTGGTTCGCCGTCTACACGGTCGCCACCACCCGGCCGGCGGTCCAGGCCATCATCGCAGCGGTCCTCGCCGCCGTGCCCATGCTGGTGGGAATGGGTGTCAGGATGCCGCCGGAGATCGTCAAGCAGATTGCCCTCGGGCAGGTCCCGAGCTACGTCGGACTGGTCACCGGCCTGGTGCTGGTCCTGGCCAATGTCATCGCTGCGGGCATCGGGGTCACGGTGCGCCGGGACCGGCTCCACGACGCCGAACTCCAGCGTTGGGCCACTGACAACGCCCGGCTGGCGTCGGCGACCGAACGCACCCGGATCGCCCGGGAGATGCACGACGTGGTGGCACACTCGCTCTCGGTGATGATCGCGCTCTCGGACGGCGCCGCCGTCGTCGCGCGCAAGGATCCGGAACGCGCCGGCGAGGTCTTGGACCAGCTCTCCGCGACCGGCCGGTCGGCGCTGGCCGACATGCGCAGGGTGCTGGGGGTGTTGCGCAGCGAGAACGGAACGGACGCGGCCCCGCTGGTGCCGGTCCCGACAGGGGACCAGCTGACCGGGCTGCTGGACGGCTTCCGGGCCGCGGGCTTGCCGCTGCGCACGGTCATGGCAGGACCGGCGCTGCCGGAGGACCAGAATTTCCGGCTCACCGTGTTCCGCATCGTGCAGGAGTCGTTGACCAACGTGCTGCGCTACGCCAAGGACGCAACCCGGGTGGACGTTGCCCTGGTCCGGGACGGCGACGCCATCCACATCACGGTGGCCGACGACGGCCGGCAGGACGGGCCGGCCGATTCACTCGGCGCGGGGCAGGGCCTGCACGGCATGCGCGAGCGGGCCGCCATCTACGGCGGCCGCGTTGCCGCAGGTCCGCGGTCCGGCGGTGGTTGGATGGTGGAGGCAACCCTGTATTGGCCCGGAGAGGAAAACACGAGTGTCTGACAGCGCGGATGGGAGCCCGGCCGGGCCGGTGAAAGTGCTGCTGGTGGACGACCAGCCACTGCTGCGGATGGGCTTCAAGCTCATCCTGGAGGGCGAAGACGACGTCGTGGTGGTGGGGGAGGCGTCCGACGGCGCCGAGGCGCTGGAGCTGGCGCGGTCGCTCTCCCCGGACGTGGTGCTGATGGACGTCCGGATGCCGGTCATGGACGGCATCGAGGCCACCCGGCAGATCGTGGCCGCCGGGCTGTGCGCGCGGGTGATCATCCTGACGACCTTCGACCTGGACGAGTATGCCTTTGCCGGGCTACAGGCCGGGGCGAGCGCCTTCCTGCTCAAGGACGTGGCACCGGCGGAACTGGTCCAGGCGGTGCGCCTTGTCTCCACCGGGGACGCCGTGGTGGCGCCGCGGGTGACGGCGCGCCTGCTGGAGACCTATGTGCGCGGCCTGGCCCCGGGCGGCAGCCCGGCCGTGCCGCCGCAGCGCGACCCGTTGCTGGATGACCTGACGCCGCGCGAACTGGAAGTGCTGCGGACCATTGCGGAGGGGCTTTCCAATGCGGAGATCGCCCACCGGTTCTTCCTCTCGGAGGCGACCGTCAAAACGCACGTGCGGCGGATCCTCGCCAAGCTGCACCTGCGCGACCGGGTGCAGGCCGTGGTGTACGCGTACGAGACCGGACTGGTGGTGCCCAGCCTGGGGCTGGACTACTGAGAGCGCCGCCCCCCGGGCGGCGGCTCGGCCGCCGTGCCTTGAGACGGACAACGCTTCCGGCCGCACGGGCCTGTGGAGGACAGGTCCGTGCGGCGGATTCACGAGCGCGGACCGCCGTCCGGTACCATTGGTAAGTCTGTGCTGTCAGCGCCGGCTGGTATTTCCTGTGACAATAGCCAAAACACACGGAAGTCGCCGCGCGGTGGCAGGCAGGCAACGCAACAGAACCTCCTGTTACGGAAAGACCGTGACCGCTTAGCCCGAAGGAGGTGGGTTCACAATGCGTGCTTATGAACTGATGGTAATCATCGACCCCGAGGTCGAAGAGCGTACCGTAGAGTCCTCGCTCGACAAGTTCCTCAACGTTGTCCGCAACGATGGTGGAACCATCGACAAGGTGGACATCTGGGGACGCCGCCGGCTCGCCTATGACATCAAAAAGAAGTCCGAAGGCATCTACGCGGTGGTTAACTTCACCGCCACTCCCGCCACTGCTGCTGAGCTTGACCGCCAGCTTGGTCTGAACGAGACCATCCTGCGCACCAAGATCATCCGCCCGGAGGAGCAGAAGATCTCCGCTGAGTAACCAGCTGTGATCGCCGCACCCTTTCCGGGAGCGGCATTGACGAAGACATTCCTGCGCGCCGCCGGCAAGCGGGACTAGGACATCAGGAGGCAACATGGCAGGCGAAACCGTTATCACGCTCGTCGGTAATCTCACCAACGATCCCGAGCTGCGGTTCACCCCGTCCGGGTCCGCGGTAGCGAACTTCACCGTTGCATCCACGCCGCGGACCTTCGACCGCCAGTCCAACGAATGGAAGGACGGGGAAACCCTGTTCCTCCGGGCGTCGGTTTGGCGCGAAGCTGCCGAGAACGTCGCTGAAACCCTGACCAAGGGCATGCGCGTGATCGTTCAGGGCCGGCTGAAGTCCCGTTCGTATGAAACCAAAGAGGGCGAAAAGCGTACCGTCATGGAGCTTGAGGTCGACGAAATCGGCCCCTCGCTGCGCTACGCCTCTGCCAAGGTCACCCGTACCCAGCGCTCCGGCGGTGGCCAGGGCGGCTTCGGCGGTGGCCAGGGCGGCTTTGGCGGCGGCGGCTTCGGCGGAGGCCAGAACCAGGGCGGTTGGGGCGGACAGCAGTCCGGTCAGCAGCCCGCCCCCCAGGACGATCCCTGGGGCGCACCGGCCGGCGGCTCGTCCGGCGGCTGGGGCAACGGTCCGGACTCCAACGAACCTCCCTTCTAAAACAAACCCCATCCCGTGGAAAAGATCCACGGGCTCCACAAGATAAAGGAGCTCCACGATGGCTAAGGCTGAAATTCGTAAGCCCAAACCAAAGTCCAATCCCTTGAAGGCCGCTGACGTCACCGTCATCGACTACAAGGACGTAGCTTTGCTGCGCAAGTTCATCTCTGACCGCGGAAAGATCCGCGCCCGCCGCGTGACTGGCGTCACCGTGCAGGAGCAGCGCAAGATCGCACTGGCAATCAAGAATGCCCGCGAAGTTGCCCTGCTGCCCTACTCCGGCGCTGGCCGCGGCTAAGCGAAGCGAAGAGGAGAGAGTACTGACATGGCAAAGCTCATTCTGACCCACGAAGTGACCGGTCTCGGCACTGCTGGCGATGTCGTCGAGGTAAAGAACGGTTACGCCCGTAACTACCTTCTGCCCCGCGGCTTCGCCCTGACCTGGACCAAGGGCGGCGAGAAGCAGGTGGAGTCCATCAAGGCTGCACGTGCCGCTCGCGAGATCGCATCCCTGGAAGACGCGCAGCAGCTCGCTGCCCAGCTGTCCGCCAAGCCGGTCACCCTGACCGTCAAGGCCGGCGAGTCGGGCCGCCTGTTCGGCACCGTCAAGCAGGCCGATGTGGCTTCCGCTGTCGAGGCCGCCGGCCTCGGCGCCATCGACAAGCGCAAGGTCGAACTGACCGAGCACATCAAGTCGGTGGGCGACTACCAGGCGACCGTGCGTCTGCACGAAGAGGTCTCCGCCGTCATCGACCTGAAGGTCGTTGCTGGCTAACAGCCTCGCTGTTGCTGCAGGCCGGGTCCGTCCAGGACCCGGCCTGCAGCGGTTAACGCCCGGTACGCTGTAGGACGTGAGCACACATCAGTTCAGCCAGGTGGACGTCTTCGCTACCGGACCGTGCACGGGCAATCCGCTGGCGGTCGTGTCGGACGCCGGTGACTTGGGCGACGAGCAGATGCGGCGCTTCGCCAACTGGACCAATCTCTCCGAGACCACCTTCCTCCTGCCGCCCGGGAACGCTGAAGCCGACTACCGGGTCAGGATTTTCACGCCCAGCGGCGAGCTGCCCTTCGCCGGCCATCCCACGCTGGGTACGGCCTACGTCTGGCTGGCAGGGGACGGGCAGCCGAAGGCCGGGGGAGCGATCGTGCAGGAATGCGGAGCCGGCCTGGTGAAGGTCAAGCACGACGGCGGACGGCTGGCTTTCGCTGCGCCGCCCCGGCGGAGGAGCGGGCCGCTGCCCGAGGAGAACGTCGCGAAGATCTGTGCGGCGTTGGGGATTGAGCGCGACGACGTGCTGCGCCACCAGTGGGCGGACAACGGCCCCGAGTGGCAGGCCCTGCAGTTGCGGGACGCCCGGGCCGTCCTCGACGTCGTGCCCGACTATGCCGCCCTGTCACCGTTTGGCGTTGGTTTGATCGGCGCCCATCCCGGCGGCTCCGCCGTCGACTTCGAGGTCCGCGGGCTGATGGGCTTCGAGGACCTTCCGGCGGAGGACCCGGCGACCGGCAGCCTGAACGCCGCGCTGGCCCAGTGGCTGATTGCCGAGGGCGCGGCACCCGCCGCGTACTCCGTTCGCCAGGGAACGGCGCTCGGGCGGGACGCGCGGGTCTACATCGACTCCGACGGCGGCGATGTCTGGGTCGGCGGGACGGTAGAGACCGTGATCAGCGGGACGGTGGAGCTCTGACCCGGCGGCCCTAACGCTGGCTTTGCGGGGATTCGTGGTCGGTGGTGGGGCGGGGTCACCTTCGCGGCCGCTGGCATATTTGCAGGACCGGGCCGTTAGCGCTCCTCGTCCGGCTCGATCAGATCCACGAATTCCCGCGCTTCCGTCTCGTTGGCTTCCGAGTGCTCCAAAAGCAGCCGAACGGCGCCGTCGCGGTCGCCGCCAAGCGCCGCGCTGCGGATCCGCCCGAAGACGTCGTCGTTCAGGCGTGTGCTGGCCACTTCCCTGATGGTGTCGCCCTTGGACACAATGGCCCGGTACCGGTATCCGGCCGGCTGGGGGCGCGCCGCAGGAGTGGGCTCTGCCGGCGACACAACCTCTTCCGGGGGGTTTGCGGGCGTCGGACCCTGGGGCGCCTCATCCTCTTGTGGGCGTGCGGGTTCTGCCTGCCGCGGTGCCCCATCCTCCGGCTGTGCCGGGGGCGCCTTCCGGGGCTCCTCGTCCTCTGGGCGGGCCGGGTGCCCCTCCCGGGCCTCCTCATCCTCCGGTTGGAGTGTAGGGGCGGCCTCGTGGCGGGGTGCCGTGTACGGCTGCGGGTGCGCGGACATTTGAGCGACGGCCGAGGTAGCCTCCCTGAGCCCCGCACCGGTGGCGGTCCGGTATTCGCGAATTGCAGCAAAAGCCTGCCCCTGCGCAATCAGAGCGTAAACCGCGGTATGTTGCTGCTGGTTCAAGCGTCCGCTGGCTGCGACAGCGGCTTCCCGGGTCGCGGCCGGTGCCGGCCTCGCCGACGATCCGCTCCCCGGGCGGGGCCCGCCGGCCTTGTTGCGTGAGACCAACCGCGTAATCACCAGGCCGATCACGACCACCAGTACGGCGATGAGCAACGGCACCACAAATTCCATACTTGAATCGTACGTCCCGCACGATGGCCCGCGCGCCAAAAGTCTTCGAAAGCGGGCATCACAGCACTGTAATTCACGCCTGTGGATAACCCGTGGATAACATTTGCCCTACGCGTCTATTCCGAATCTGTCAACAGCAAAAATGGCGGGAAAAACAACAGCAAACTTCTTTTTGTCCACAACCAGTGGATAGTGTTTCCGCAGGTCAGCGCGGGGTTACTCGCGAGTTCAGTATTGTTTCCACAGCTCTGCGCACAGCCTGTGCACAAGACACGCCCACTGATCCACATTTTATCCACAGGGTCGGTGGATAACTCGCTTGGTGGGAAGGGGGAAGGGGGCTACCGTTGCGGAGTATCCCACCTTGGAACCGCGCAGTGAATTGCAGCCTGCGCGCCCACAACGATCCGACGAAATGGTCCGATCCGGCTGGTAATTCTGGGTCCAGTGGGATGCGGTATCCGGTTCGAGGAGCAAAGAAAGCAGGCAGCGGTGTCGTTAGCGCACGCGGATTCGGCAACAGGTCGGGATTCCGAATTCGGCCGCACGCCGCCGCAAGACCTCGTGGCCGAACAGTCGGTCCTGGGCGGCATGATGCTCTCCAAGGACGCCATCGCCGACTGCGTTGAAGTGCTCCGCGGCGTGGACTTCTACCGTCCCGCCCACGAAAGCATCTATGAGGCCATCATCGACCTCTACGGCCGAGGCGAACCGGCCGACGCCGTCACCGTTTCCGACCTGCTGACCAAGCGCGGCGAAATCTCCCGCATCGGCGGACCCGCCTACCTGCATACCCTGATCCAGTCCGTCCCTACGGCCGCCAACGCGGGCTTCTACGCTGAGATCGTCCGGGAACGTGCCGTGCTCCGGCGCCTGGTCGACGCCGGCACCAAGATCGTCCAGCTGGGTTACTCGCAGGACGGCGAAGTCGACGCCATCGTCAACCAAGCCCAGGCCGAGATCTACGCCGTCGCTGAACGCCGCACCGCGGAAGACTACGTCCCGCTCAAGGACATCATCGAAGGCACCGTCGACGAGATCGAATCCGCCGGCCACCGCGGCGAAGGCATGACCGGCGTGCCCACCGGCTTCTACGAACTCGACGAGCTCACCCAGGGCCTGCACGGCGGCCAGATGATCGTCATCGCTGCGAGGCCCGCGGTGGGCAAGTCCACCTTCGCACTGGATTTCGCACGTTCTGCCGCGATCAAGAACAACATGACCACGGTCTTCTTCTCCCTGGAAATGGGCCGGAACGAAATCGCCATGCGCCTCCTCTCCGCGGAAGCCACCATCGGGCTTCAGGACCTGCGCAAGGGCACCATCAAGGACGAGCAGTGGGGCAAGATCGCCACCACCATGGGCCGGATGAATGACGCGCCCCTGTTCATCGACGACAGCCCCAACATGTCGCTGATGGAAATCCGTGCCAAGTGCCGGCGGCTGAAGCAGCGCCACGACCTGAAGCTGGTTGTGCTCGACTACCTCCAGCTGATGTCCTCCGGCAAGCGCGTCGAATCCCGCCAGCAGGAAGTCTCGGAGTTCTCCCGTGCCCTCAAACTGCTGGCCAAGGAACTCGAAGTCCCCGTCATCGCGCTCTCGCAGCTGAACCGTGGCTCCGAGCAGCGTACGGACAAGAAGCCCATGGTTTCCGACCTTCGCGAATCCGGTTCGATCGAGCAGGACGCCGACATGGTCATCCTGCTCCACCGCGAGGACATCTACGACAAGGAGTCTCCGCGCGCCGGCGAAGCAGACGTCATCGTGGCCAAACACCGTAACGGACCGACGAAGACCATCGTGGTCGGGTTCCAGGGCCACTACTCACGCTTCGCCAACATGGCGGTTGAGCACGGCTAGCAGTTGTAGGGTTTCAGCCCAGTTGTCATGTTCTCGAGCTGGTTGTCACCCAGTTATCGACTCCTCACGACAGGTGTCTCGTGGACCTACTGTTCAAATAGCGCATAGTTAGTTTGCAGCGTCCTGGCGGTGCCCCGCTGGCTTGAGGGCGCCGTTGTCGTGGGCCAGGCGGGTGGCGGCGTGGGTGATCGCGTCGGTCATCAGGCTCAGCGCCTCTAGATCGACGTTACCGAGGTCATCGCCTGGTCGGTGATAGTTCGGATCGCAGGGCCGCTTGGCGGTGCCGCCGAAGAGGCGGGCCTGCTTGGTGGTTTTCTTCTCGTCGTCTCCGGTGTACAGCCCGCCCACGGCGACACCCTTCTTAAGGAACGACAACTGATCCGAGTCCATGTCCCAATAGGTGGCGACCCAGGGCTGGTCGTGGACGTCGAAGTAGTCAGTGAAGACGTCCATGATCTCCGTCGAACCTTCGGGCACGTCGTGATGGGGCTTCGGGTCCCGTGCGTCGTAGACCCCGATGATGGGGTTGGGTGAGGCGATCATGTCGAAGTTCAAGTAGGCGGCGATCCTGTCGAGTGCCTCAATGTCGCTCTTGGCCAGGTGCTTGACGTAGTGCCGGGACCCGTACTCCTTTTTGTACTCCTCGGCCCCCCACCACGCAAAGCGCACCGTGTTGCTGAGGCCCTCCTGCCGGCCGAGCGCTTTGGCGGCCTCCAACACGGCCGCCACCCCGGAGCCGTTGTCATTGATCGCCGGACAGTCCGGCACCCCGTCGAGGTGGGCCCCGAGCATGATCACGTTCTCGTCGCTGCCGGATGCGGTCTCGGCGAGGATGTTGAAGGTCTCGATCTGCTCGCCGCGGTGTTTGAAGGTGAAGTACTGGCGCGTGCTGCGATATCCGGCGCTGGCGAGTTGGCGTTCGAGGTACTGGGCCGCGGCCTCGTACCCGGAGGTGCCGGTGGCACGGTCGCCGTGCTCCTCGGCCAGGGCCTGGAACTTCTCAAGGTGCTCGTAGGCGGCGGGAACCTTGCCCGGTGAAATGACGAGACCTGATCTCAGGCGCCGGCTCAGCTTCATATCGTCCCTATCCAGTACGACACGGAGACGGTGGCAGTCTACCCTCGCGGTGCAGGTCAGGCGATACCCTGGCGGCCGGTCTGCGGGGGTGGGGATCAAAACACCAGTCGAAACGTCTCGGTACGGGGAAGGCTCCGTTCATCCCCACCGGCCGGATCACCCGCTGGCCCACACCCCGCAAACTCGCAAGTGCGGCGACCCTAAGGACTCATCCTGACGGCGTGTCGCAGTGTCGCCGGTGGGAGCATTGAAACGGGGGAATTTCAAACCAGGAAGGAATCGGAAATGGCAGGCGGATCAGGACTGATCGAGCGGTTCTACCGGGAGATTTTGGAGAGAGGGGATCTTGACCTGATCGACGAGTTGGGCAGCGAAAACTACACCGATCATGAAGAGCCCATGCCCGGGCAGCCGCCCGGCCTGGAGGGCATCAGGTTCTACGTCAACATGTTCAGGTCGGCTTTTCCCGACATCAGTGTGAAGGCCATCGAGCCTACGATGGTCGACGGGGACCTGGAGGCAGCCCGTGTCGTCCTCACCGGCACTCACCAGGGCGAGCTCATGGGTACGGCTCCCACCGGCAATACAGTGGAGTTCAGCGGTATCGACATGGTCCGCATCCAGGGCGGTAAGGTGGTCGAGCATTGGGGATCGACTGACACGCTAAAGATGCTTCAGCAGATCGGCGCCGTCCAGATGTAGCTGTCCGCAACGCACAAAAGGGCCTCGGTGTGGGTGCGCCTTAGGTCCTCTGTCCCTCGACTGCGGTCCCGGCAGGCAGGTCGAGTACAAGGCATGGATGGATGACTGCACCTCCACCGGAGCCCAAGAACCGCCGTAGTACTCTGGGTTATCCAAGCACGATCGCGAGGAAAACCCCATGGCAGCGAAGCCGCCCGCAATGTCACCGTCCGACCTGCCGGTTGCGGAGGTACTCGATCGCGCCCTGGGCCCTCGGCGCGCCGAGGCCGACGAACTGCTCGCGATCTTTGGCGAGATCAGCGGCGAGCAGCCGGTCGTGTGGGCCGGCCGCATCATCGGTTTTGGAGAGTACGAGTACCGCTACGAGACGGGGCACGGGGGCCGTGCTCCCCTGCTCGCCTTCGCGCCGGGTCCGACCAAGCACACGATCTACCTCGTCAACGATTTCTCGGAGCGCTGGCCCGATCTAGTGGCCCGGCTCGGCAAGCACCGTGCGAGCAAGGCCTGCCTCTATCTCACGCGGTTGGCGGGGGTGGATCGCAGCGCGCTGCGCGAGCTGCTGGAGCGCTCGCTCGCCGAGACACGGTCGCCACTTCGCTAAGCGCACTGACGAGCGCGCGACGTTTCTAAGCCGCCACGTGCTCCCGCGCTGCGCAACATCAGGGCAAGAAACCGTGCCGCAGGAGTCATCGGTTCCTAGCCAGGGCTATCAACTCCGCAGCAGTGGCGCGCTCGAAGTCACAGCGTGTTATTCGGTGATACACGCCATAATTCTACTTGACACCATGTAAAGCTTCCGGGCAGACTGTGTTCTACGCCTCACTGCCGAGGCGCGGCTCTCCGAAGCTATGGGCGTCCGCATCGTCCGCTTCCGAACCGCACCCAGGACGATCCAAGGAGCACACCGTGACCGCACCGATCGAAGCAGACATCGACATCTGGGATGACGACGTCCTCGTTGACCCCTACAGCACCTACGCCGCGCTGCGCGAGCAGGCCGGGGTAGTCCGCCTGCCGAAGAATGACCTCTACGTCCTGACCCGCTACGACATCATCCGCGACGCCCTCGCCGATCCGGAGACGTTCTCCTCCACCAGCCTCGGCTTCAACCCGATGGTGAACGAGGCATTGCAGGGCACCTCGCTGGCCTCCGACCCGCCAACGCACACCCAGCTGCGCGCGACCCTGTCGGAGAACCTCACGCCGCGCGCTCTGCGCGGACTGAAGGTCACCATCGACGACAAAGCGGACAAGCTCGTCGCCGAGCTCGTCGCCAGCGGCAGCTTTGAAGCCATCGACTCGCTGGCACGCGCCTTCCCGCTCGAAATCGTCGCCGACCTTATCGGCTTCAGCGGCCATGTGAAGGACAACATGTTGCGCTGGGGGCAGGCCGCGATGCAGGTCCTGGGACCAATGAACCACCGCACCCAGGAGAGCTTCCCGATCGCCGGCGAGCTCTACGGCTGGTGCTCCTCCGTCACCGCCGACGACCTGGTACCGGGGTCGATCGGTCGCGGCATCTTCGACGCCGAGACCCGCGGCGACATCCCGGAAGGAGCCGCCGGACATATCATCCACCAGTACCTGGGCGCCGGCGTCGACACCACGATCGCCTCCATCGGGAACATCGTCGCACTCTTCGGCCGCCATCCTGAGCAGCTCGAGCTCGTCCGCCAGAACCCGGAGCTCGTGCCCGCAGCGTTCGCCGAGGTGCTGCGCTACTGGCCCCCGATCCACATCTGGGGCCGGACCGCGACCCGCGACGTCGAAATTGATGGAGCAACCGTTCCGGCAGGAGCCCAGGTGGGCATCCTGTTCGGCGCCGGCAACCGCGACCCGCGGCACTATGAGAATCCCGACGTCTTCGACGTCACGCGCAACCCGGTGGACCATCTCACCTTCGGCTACGGGCCGCACGGGTGCGCAGGCCAGGGCCTGGCGAAGCTTGAGGCCCACGCGATCATCGAGGCCCTGGCCCGCCGGGCCAATGTGTTGGAACTCGGGGACGAGGTCCGGGTGCCCAGCAACATCACCCGCAGCCACGAACGGCTCGACGTCGTGAAGGTGGTGGCGGTGTGAGGATCGAACTTGACCGCCCCCGCTGCGAAGGGCACGGACTCTGCGAGGAAGCCGCACCGAAGCTCATGCATCTGGACGACGACGGCGAATTGGTGATCGACGTCCCCGAGATCGACGGGGCGGAGTTGGCCGCTGCGAAAGCCGCGGTACGGGTGTGCCCGGTCGCCGCGTTGCGGCTGGCGGAAAAATGACGATGCGGCGGATCGTCGTCGTCGGCAACGGCATCGCCGGACTCACCGCCTGCGACTCCCTTCGCTCGCACGGGTTCGACGGCGAGTTGACCGTCGTCGGCGCCGAGCCGCACCACCCGTACAGCCGCCCGGCGCTGTCGAAGGCGCTGCTGCATGGCGACGGCGGGCTGCAAGCCCACGAGCTGCCCGAGCCAACCCACGAAGCGACCGAACTTCTCGGTGTCAGCGCGGCAGGCATCGACCCGGAAGCCAAAATCGTCCGGACCGACTGGGGCGATGAGCTGCCGTACGACGGCCTGGTCATCGCCTCCGGTTCACGGGCCAAGCGGCTCGCGGCGGGCCCTCCGCCCGAGGGCGCTCCCGGGGAGCTCACCCTGCGCACTCTCGAGGACGCGATGGCGCTCAAGCAGCGGGTCGCGGGCCGCCCCTCGGTGATCGTGGTCGGCGGCGGACCGCTGGGCATGGAGGTCGCCTCGGGCTGTCTGCATGTAGGCTGCGACGTCACGCTGGTCTCCGAGGTGAAGCCCCTCTCGCGCCAACTCGGCGACCACCTGTCCGAGCTCTTCACGTCTGCCGCCGTCCGGCGCGGACTGCGGTTTGTCAGCGGCAGCAGGGCGCGACTCGTTGACTCCGGCTCGGGGACGCGGGTTGCCCTCGCCGACGGCACCCAGCTTGAGGCGGACCTGGTCGTCACCGCCATCGGCGACGAGCCGAACATCGACTGGCTGGCCGGTTCGGATCTTCTCGTCGACGGGGCGCTGCGCGTCGATTCACGCGGCCGGGTCCGGCCGGACGTTGTTGCCGCCGGTGACGTGGCGTTCTTCCCGACCGGCCGCGGCGTAGGGCGCGTGCCGTTATGGACCAGCGCCATCGACCAGGCCAAGGTCGCGGCTGCCGGCCTGCTCAACGGCGACGCGGCGCCAGAGCTCGACTTCCAACCGTACTTCTGGACCGAAGGATTCGGACTGTCCCTCAAGGCGATCGGCTTCACACCCGTAACCGGGGCGCCGGACTACCTGGAGCCGGGCGGCGAGACCGACTCGATGCTGCTGCGCTGGGAGAACGCGGACGCCGGCCGCGGGACCGCGGCGGCGATCAACTACCGCATCCCCATTCCCAAACTGCGCCGCCTCGCCAACACGGGACCCTCGGCGCTGCAACCGGTTACGCCGGTAAAACTGTGAGCAGGTGTTGCTCCTGACGGCACGTCGGGGTTCCAGCGGCAGCAGGGGTGCCGTGCCACCGGATAGGCGTCCCTGCACCACGGAGAGGATTGCCTCATGCCGTCGCTGCGAGAAGCCCAGAAACAGCTGACCCGCGACCGGATCGTCGAACGGGCGCTCGAACTCTTCCTCGACAAGGGATACGCCGCCACGACGATCGACGATATCGCCGCCGCTGCCGGCACCACCCGGGTGACCTTCTACGCGCACTACCCCTCGCGGAGCGATCTGATGAGGGACTTCATGGCCCGGGTGAATGCGGTCCTTGACCGCGCCGGCGGACCAGACCACGCGTCGACGGCCCCCGAGCTCGTGGACGTGGTCCGCGCGGGCGAGCTCGCGGGCATCCTCGACTGGCTCGAGTCGCGCGCAGCACTTTGGCCCGTGTTCCGCCCCTACCTGGACGTCCTCGACGAAGCTGCCGCCGTCGACCGCGAAGTGCGGGCCCTGATCATGGACTGGCGTGAGGAAGTGGTCTCCGACCTCATCCGCGGCATGCAGCAGGCCGGCCGCTTCTCGGAGGAGACGCACCACGTCCGGGGAACGCTCGCGTTCACCCAGCTCAACTACGTCTCCACCCTCTGGACGAGCCGCACATCAAAACCAAACCGTGACCAGGCGCTCGGGGTTCTCGCGGAAAGCTGGTATCACCTGCTCTGCGACGAAGGCTGAGCAAAGACTTTTCAGATTGAGGGCGTTGGATTAGGGTGTGACGCACGGGAGAACCGTAAGCACCCTTACTATTTACTGAGAGGCCTACATCATGAAGGCACAGACTCTTCTCATTGCCCCTGCCGTCGCGCTTGGCGCGATGGCTTTCGCGGCCGGGCCGGCCGTAGCGCAGGACGGCGTGTGGCAGGCTGACCTTGCACCGGCTAACAACAGCGGAACCGCCGGACAGGCGATGATCGAGATACACGGGCAGCAGGCGACGGTCAGCATGAACGTCTCGGGCGCCGCGGAAATCTGGATGAACGCGCCGTTCCCACACGGCCAGCATATTCACATCGGCGGCCAGGGGTTGTGCCCAGGGCCGGCAGCAGACACCGACGGCGACGGTGTCATCAGTTCACCCGAGGGCGAACCTTACGCCGGTGCCGTCAGTACCTCGCTGACGGTCCAGGGAGACACAAGCCCGGCCTCCATGGTGGCAACCGACCGCTTCCCCGCCGGCGGGGCCTACACCTATGAACGGACCCTGACCTTGGATCCGGCAACAATACAGGCGATTCAGGCCGGAACTGCAACAGTGGAGGTCCACGGCGTAGACCCGAACAGGCTCCCTCCGGCTGCCCAGCAACAAATGAGCCCTGAAGCCCCGGGGCTGCCGCTGGCCGCCACACTTTCCGCGGCCTGCGGAACCCTGGTTGCTTCCCAGATGACCGGGCCGATGCCTGGCGGTGCCCCCGACACAGGCATCGAGACCCGCACGCAAACAGACGGAAGCGCAATATCCGTCGCCGCAGGTCTGGGAGTTCTGCTTGCCGCTGGCGCGACGGCGGCCGTCGCACGCAGGCGTTCCGCTTCCAAGGACTGATCGACGTGAAGACGGCAAGGACGGGGCCACCCTTCTTCACCGGGCTGGCCCTTGTCCTGGCCATGATGCCGGGGTGCGCTGCACCCTCCGCTACCGGGTCACCCCCGACCTCCGCACCCTCGAGCACCGCCGTCGAGCAGGCTCCTCGCCCCGCCCAACGGCCTGAACCGGGGCAAAAGCCGGAACAAGCTGACAGAAACACAGCCACGCCCCAAGCCGCCGTTCCCGCTACCGGCGGCGATTCCCTCGTTATGGAGAAAGCCAGGCCTTCAGCTTTGAGCATTCCCCGGATCGGACTTAGCAGCGACATCATCGACCTCGCACAGCAGGAGGATCGCACCTTGGAGGTGCCGCCCGAAGAGGCCGGTTCCCCGGCAGGGTGGTACATCAATTCGCCGACGCCGGGGGAAAGGGGGCCCTCGATCCTCCTGGGCCACGTCAACTCCCTGGGCGGGGGCCCGGGTGTTTTCGCCAGGCTGCAGGAACTGGTACCCGGAGACGAAGTCAGGGTGGAGCGTGAGGACGGCACGACCGCGGTCTTCCGGCTGACGGTCATCAAGCGCTATGCCAAAGACAACTTCCCGGCCCTGCAGGTGTACGGGAACACCAAGCAAGCAGAGATCCGGCTCATTACCTGCGACGGGTACAACCCAGATAACGGCAGGTTCGAAGACAACCTTGTTGCCTACGGAAAACTTGCCGTCGCCACCGGAGGCGCGGGGGACAAGGGCTGAATGCAGCCGACAACGCAGTGTGGGCTCAGTTGAAACGCCGCAGGAACCCAAATGGCCGGCACTTCTCCACGCAGCGACATCCGTCGGCCAGCCGGCGCCGGCGCGGTAGCCAAATCACAGGGACGGGCTGATCAGCTTCCATTGCGGTCGCGGCACGCAAGCAGTGATGCGGGGCCGCACCTCGCACGGGAGGCGCGGCCCCGCCAGTGCACCCCGGTATTGGCTACCGCAGGACTAGGTGTGCTTTTTGGGCATGCCCATCACAGCAGTCAAGGTCCGCCCGTGCGGAGTGCCCCCGACCGCCGTTTCGTCGGTCGAGGGCACCAACGAATGCTCAGGCCTTATCCTGCCGTCGGGCTGCTTCGCGTCCCGCCACGTAGCCGAACACCAGTCCGAGCGAGATCGTCCCGCCGGCGCCTCCGTAGAACCCCTTTGTGGGTGCGCCGCCCGCGTTGCCGGCGGCGTACAGGCCCTTGATGACCTTGCCCTCGGTGTTCAGCGCACGCCCGAATGCATCGGTCTTCGGGCCGCCGACGGTGCCGAGTGCGCTGGCCTCGACCTGGAGCGCGTAGAAGGGGGCCGTGTCGACGGGCCCCAGCACGCTCGACTTCGGGCTCTTCAGCACTGGCCGGATGATCTTCGCCAGGGGCTTGACCACCACGGAACGGAGGCGTTCGGGGTCGTTCCTCTTTGCCACCCGGCCGGCGAGCTTGCTCGCAATCGGACCGACGGCCTTGGCGATGAGCACCCTGGCCTTTGCGGTGGCGGCGGGGAAGCGCGCGTCCGGCGAGTTCTTGCCCAGCCGGGGATAGTAGGCACCGAAGTAGCGGTCGAACATCGTCTCACCGCGGTTGAACTGCGGATCGCGTCCCCGTGCGGCCTCGGGGTTGAATCGGTCAACGGTGCGGAGCAGCCCCACTTCGTCGACGCCGATCTTGGCCGCCAGTTCCGAGAGGGTATTGGCGCGCTGGAGGTACTCGGGCACTTCTCCGCCCGGTGTGACGCCGAAGATCCCGAACTTCTCCCAGTAGTTCTGGTCGAAGATCAGCCACGCGGTGGCGTTAGGCATGGTGCCCGTCTCCGGGTCAACCTCGCGCATGATCTGCCCGAACTGGTCGTAGGCCAGCGCCTCGTTCGCGAAGCGCTCACCCTTGCTGTTCACCATGATGCTGTGCGGCAGCGCCCGCTCACCCAGGAACACGCGGCTGAGCGGCTGGCCTTCCAACTCTTCACCGGGCAGTTGCACGCCGGGCATCCACCAGGCGTCTTCCATCCCGGTCAGGTCGGCGCCCACTTCGTTGGCCAACTGCACCGCGATGCCGTCGTGGCCCTTCGGTGAGACCTGCACGCCGAAGGGCGCGTCGAGGTAGGTGGTAGTGACCTCGTCCGAGCTCTCGAACCCGCCGCTGGCCAGCAGTACACCCTTGGTGGCGCGCACCGTGTGCTCCCCGCCGTCGGCTCGTACGACAATTCCCTGCACGCCCGACTCGTCCGTCACGAGCCGGACTGCGGGCGCCTCAACACGTACGTCGACGCCGTTGCGCAGGCTACCCTCGAGCAGGGCGCCGACCAGTGCCGGTCCCGCGAGCCAGACGTCGTCGATGCCGATGCCGCCCAGCAACCAGAACGGGAGCGGGTTCTTGGCCATGCCCGTCGTGAGGGCCGGCCGCACGTACTTTGCGGCCTCTCCCAGTCCCTCGGGGGAGTAGGGCCCGGGGAAGAGCGCCCGGCCGACGGACGCGCCGTCGATGTCGGAGCGGTAGTCCGGCCAGATGGTCGGGATCCACCCGAAGGAGGTGTGCTCTTCGATGAAGCGGGCGACGTGGGGTCCGGCTTCCAGGAAACTCTCCACCAGGTCGTGGTCGAGAACCTTGTCCCGACCTTGGCCGTAGATGTAGCGCCGGGCCTGGTCCAGGTTGTCCTTGACCTTGAGGTCCTTGGTCGAGAAGCCGTGGTTGGGGATCCAGGCGGCACCCGCGGAGATGCCGGTGGCGCCTCCGACGAGTTCCCGGGACTCGACAACGAGAACCCTTGCGCCCTCCCTGGCAGCGGTGAGCGCCGCCATCAGGCCAGCCCCGCCGGAGCCGACGATTGCTACATCTACCTCGTCGGGGATGCCCTTTTGGGATACTGTCCCGATGGAGCCGCTGTGCCGAGTCGAACTGTCAACCACGATTTCCTCCTTACAGATAGTCCCCGTCACCTGGCCTCACCGGTTCAGCGAGGCGCTGCAGAAGTCCATGCGCGGGCCGCTTGCCGCAGCAGCCCTCGGGAGTGCGAACCGATGCAGGTCCAGGACGAGTACATGCAGTACATGCATATGCATCTACTCTAGTGGCGAATAGTTGACGTGTCAACTTTTCGCTCCTCCGTCTCCATCACATCAAGGACCATGCCAAGTGTCGAATTCCGGGAGTGCGTTCGATCTGATTTCGGACCTTGGCAGCCACCGACTTCGCTGTCAGCAGTTCGCCGGCAGGACCGAGGGGGACATCGCTGGCCCCGGCGTACCGTCCGGAACCAGTGGCGCCTCGCAGGCCCGCATTGCGGGGAACGCGAGCCCTTGGCGGGTACCTCACCGGCTCGGACACGGGTGCCGCTGCAATGTTTTCCACCGCGACGACGACGGCGGCCACCTGCCTCGGCGCGAACCCGCTGGTCGCGCTCGCCGTCATCGTCCTAAGTCTCGCCTGAACTCGCGGAAGGAAACTCCATGGCATGCCGTACCGGTCGGGCAAGCCGTCTCCGGCGCCCCCTCCATCACCTCAACCGAAAGGAAAACCCCTGATGCGCCACACACCCAGCTACCTCATGACGGACCCCAATGAAGTCAAGCGCCTCATCCGGAGGCACCCTTGGGCCACCTTTGTTTCCGCCACAAGCGCCGGACTGATCGCTTCCCACTACCCGGTGCTGCTCGAGGAAGACGGCGACGAGATCTCAATCGTCAGCCACTTCGGCCGGCCGGACGACACCCTGCACGAACTTGGCAGGCACGAGATCCTTGTCATCATCCAAGGTCCGCACGATTACGTTTCCCCCAGCTGGTACGCGGCCGGAGATGTCGTGCCCACCTGGAACCACCTCACCGCACATCTTTACGGCATCCCGGGAATTCTCAGCGACGACGAGAACTACGAAATGCTCACGCGTCTCACCGAGCACTTTGAGCAGCACCAACCGGGCGGCAGGCATTTGAGCGAAGACGAACAGGGAACCCGTCGCGCGGCGAAGGGTACCGTCGGACTGCGGATGCGCGTAGATCGCTTCGACGCGAGGGCCAAACTCAGCCAGAACAAGCAACCGGACGTGGTGCAGAATGTGATCGCCCATATGGATCAGCAAAACCCTCACCTCGCCCACGAGATGAAACGAATTCACCTCCCGCGTGCCGACTAGACGAGGATCCCGGCCATCCCTTACCGACCATCGGGGGGACTAGTATTTGCGGGGCGCAAAAGTTCGGCCAGCTGCTCGGCCTCGCCGGGGGCAGCGTTTGCGCCTGTGCTGATTTCCATATGGGCGGAGGTTTCCGTAACCGTCACCGGACAAAGAAAACGCGGAACTGTTGCCCCCACCTCATTCCGCCCATACGCTGAGCTCAACGACAGGAGACCGGCATGGAATTCGCCATCATCATTGCAATCCTTTGTGCGGCGTGTATTGCCTGGGTTGTTCTTGGTGCCCGCGCTGACCGCCGACCAGTGAAGAGTGCCCGGGCTCCCGTAAGCACGGATGCAGCCAGCACGGGAGCTTTCGGAGCCACTGCCTACGGAGGAGATGCCGGAGGCGGCGGCGGCGACTGCGGCTGACAGGAAACAACGAAGCCCGGACCGTCATCGGTCCGGGCTTCTTGCTGCGGTCCCAGCAGCCGGGCGATCGGCGGCGGGGCGGGCAGCTGCCGGTGCGGCCAGGTCAGGCTGCGGACCCTGGCCTTGGCAACGTGCATTTACCCCGTCTAGTCGCCGCGTCCGGCTTCAGTACTGATGCATAGCCGGTTGCCTTGGGCATCAGTGGCAACTACCCACATGGGCGCATGTTCATCATCGAGTGTTGCACCTACGCCTACCAGGGCATCCAGAGTCGAGGCGCTTTCGCTGAAGGGGACCGTGACGTCCAGGTGAAAACGATTCATGTTGGGACTCTGGGACTCCTGAAACCAAATGGCCGGACCCCTGCCATAGGGATCGATCAGGCTTCCGTCTTCATGCATCTTGTACCCCAGTGCAGTTCGCCAAACTTCCGAGATGGCTTCCGGGGCATCTGTGTCGATGGCTATCTCCACCGTACGCAAGAGTTCCGGGAGGGGCGTGACGCCAGTGGCTTGGGCCTGCTTCGATATTGAACGGGCCAGCGTTACGTCACGCGCCGTCACCCTGTCTCCGGCATCGTGCGAAGTGAGCGTGATGAACACTGTGTCGTAACGCCAGTCCACGTCAGGGTGGTGGTCGGATTCCTGTGCCAGCCCACCAATGGTGGAAAGCAGGTCCAAGGCAGCTGCGGGTGATTCACATCTGAATGCGGTCCGCAAAGCGCCCAAACCGTAGCGCCATTCCGGCAACTGGAGCAGATTTGCTCGGATTTGCTCCTGGTTCAGAACATCTCTTGCTTCCATAACTTTCTCCTCCAGGTTTCGAGTTAGAGCTTGAGGCCTTCCAAAGTATCTGGAATGCCCGAGGGCGCGCTCTCCGAATTCGGATGGGTTCCGGTTTTGAGTTCGGTCACCGGGAATGCTGTGTGTAACGATATCCGGAGCCCGTAGTTATGGTGATTCTTGCCAAGATGAACCCGGCTATCCCCAATGAGCGACCGGGTTCAGCTTGGCGCTGATGAGGCATGGGGTACGTTACTGGGGAGGCGGAACCTGGGGTCTTGATTCTGTTCTGGGGGCTGTGTGGGTTACTCGCTTTGGGCCAGGGCGTCGTTGACGAGTTTGATGAGTTCGTCCTGTGCCTTTTCCTCGATATCGAGGCCGATTTTCACGGCGGTTGCAGCGAGGGTCCCTTGCGTTCCGGCTATGGACATGACCTTCTGGCTTTGCCCGTTCGGCAACTTCTGGGTGGTGATGGAGCCGAGGGACTGTTCACCGTCTGTGGTCACGTCCAGTGGGGTGATCTTGCTGCTGATTTTCTGTCCTTCCGCTTCGATTTCGAAGTCGGCGCACTGCTGCATGGATTCTTGTGCTTGTTCGTGCTGGTCGGCGACGACTTGCGCGTCTTTGACGGAGACGAGGGTGATGACGGTCTGGGACTTTTCTTCGACCGATTGGCTGGCTCCCGCGGCGTAGGTGCTGCCGTCGGGTATCTGGGTCTGTTCGGTCGCGAACATGGAACAGGCTTTAGGGGTGATCGTCGCGTTCGCCAGCAGTTCCTTCGCGGCCGCCAGTCCCTGATCGATTTGGGCTGCCGGAACGACTGAAAGTTGTTGGCCCTGCGCGTCTTTTAGACCCGCGATCACTTCCTTGAGGTCGTCGTTGCTGTACGTTTTGGACGCCGAGGTGGTCTGCGGTGATTGGGCGGTAGGGGCGGCCGGCTCGGCGGTCCCTTCCGGGGCTGCTTCACCTCCGCAGGCTGTGAGCATCAGCATTGTGGACAGGAGCACTGCGTAAACCCCGGTTGTGCGTGCCATTCTTACCGTCTCCCTCGGTTCGCCGGTCACCGGCCGTGGACGTGCCGGCATGATGCGCGGCATAGGGCGTATCCTTCACTGGTCCTCTTGTAAAAAGCTTGTTCCAGCATTCACCCCGTCCATAGGCAAGCCGGGACCAACAATGTGGGTGGCCATCGGCTTGCTCGGGGTCGGAAATTTCATCCTGAACATTCCTTCGTCCAGGGGCGCGGTGGATATGGGTTTCGGTCATTGGTCAGGTCGTTCTGCTCGTCGTTTTCATCACCATGCTGACCAGGCTCGTGGTGGCGCAGAAGGACGGGCGCCGTGTTATCTAGTCAGAATCCGGTCATCTGGACCCCCCCTTCTGGTACGGATGAGAACTGGATAGTTGTTGGGGGACAACGTTCATCAGGCCGACGCCTGATCGACGGAAGGCTAGGACCCGTTGATGATGTGTGCGGTGTTGTGGAGGTCCTTGAAGGGGCCGGCCAGTTCTACCGGGCCGGAATTCGTGTCAAGCTCAAGTACCCGGGTGCGGGCTCGCATCCGGAAGACCGCGTCAAAGACTGTGGGCTCCCTGACCTGACCGATGCCGGTGACGGGCAGAATGACCACGTCCCCATAGTCGTGACGTGAATTCTTCCAGCGCGGCTGGAAAGCTAACCTTCCAAAGGCCGGAGTCGCCAGGCCGAACTGCCACTTACTCTCAGGCCGAGGAAGAACCTCCGCCGAGGCCCGGAAATAACCCTCAAACTGGTCCCGAATCTGCAACCGCTGAGTTCGACGCCTTCTAAGTCCGAGGTTCAGGGCCAGGGCCAACACTGCACCAATCAGCGCCCCGATGACAGGCCAAGGGTTTGATCTTTCAATCCAGAGGTAAAGGATGAGGGCCACGAAGAGAAGCCAATAGCCGCCCCGAAGGGCCAGCGCAATGAGTTCGACGCGACCTCGCATACCGATATCCAAGCACAAACAGCCTTGAACAAGGTTGCAGTTAGGCCTAAGGCGGTGCCTTTGTTCCTCGCACTCCAGATATGAGGGCTGGTCTTGCTTTCAGAGGTCATTCGTCCCGAGGGGTGCAAGGAAAGAGTCCTGCCATACGATGAGCCATGAGCAAGCGGACCAGACGCACCCTATGGATTGCCTGGTACCTGATCTTGTTGTGGATGATGTACCAATTGTGGGGATGGCTGGGGCCGCTCATCCTCGTCACGGGAGGCCTGATCGTCGGTTCCACAACCATTCTCATCAATCGGAGGGTGCGCAGAGACGCCCGGATTGTGCGGTTCCGCAGCGAGGAATAGCCTTTTCGCGCTGATACCTGCTGCGCCCAGTCCACTTGCAGCGGCTACAGGGCTGAGATGCCGCGGCCGGGGCCTCTCCACCGAGCTCGGGTTGGTGCAGTCTTTTGCGATGTCACCACCAGTCCGCCGTAGTGCTCTCCGCGGGCCTGACGCTGCGCTGGATCTATGGACGCCTCGTCTCAACCTCGAAATTAGCCGGCCGAATCCGACCCCTGGTCATCGTGTTCGGCCGGCATGTCGTCTGCCAGGGCCGAGGAGGCGTCGGGCAGGGTTTGGGCGTTGTAGTCGAGGACCTGCCACCCGCGGTCCGGGTGCTTTTCCAGCACCGTCCACGCGCAGTTGGCCATGCCGGCGAACATCTCGCGCATGTGGGCCGGCGCGTCGAAGAAGGCCAACAGCCCGCTTCGGAGGGCGGCACCGTGTCCCACAAGGACGCCCGTGCCACCCCGGCCCAGCGCTGCGGCGGCGTCTTGCATGACCGACTTCATCCGTGCGTTTACTTCGGAGGGCAGTTCGGCTCCGGGGACCCGGTAGTTCTCCTCACGGAAGAACTTCTCATAGATGCTTGGATGCTGTTGCCGGAACTCTGCGAATGTGGTGCCTTGCCTGATGCCCACATCGTACTCGCGCAGCCGCTTGTCCAGCACCGGTTCCAGCCCGGTCAGCGCGGCCAGTTCGCCAGCAGTGTGGCGGGCGCGTTCCAGGTCGCTAGACCAGATGAAAGCGGGTTGGAACGTTGCCAGCAGCCTGGCCGCCTGCTTGGCCTGGACACGACCGGTCGCATCGAGCGGGATGTCGGCATGGCCCTGGGCTTTTTCCAAGACGTTCCACTCGGTCTGGCCGTGCCGCCACAGCACCAGGCGGGGTCGATGGACGTGGCGACCGGCGGGGACCTGCTGCTGCATCAATTCTCCTCACTGCCGCCGCCGTCGCGCAGACGTTCCGATCCGTCTGCACCGGTAACCGCCGCCCTTTCTGGGGGCCGGCCGTCCCTGCCAATCTCGCGGAAACTATTCACAGAGCAGGATCCGGACCCGTAGGCTTCGACTTGATCCTACCGACAGCCGGCCTTGGGGGATGAACCGGCGCTCGATGAGAGGAAGCCGGAATGCGGGCAGACGTTCTGGAGTGGTTCTCCGGCAGAAACTATCAAGGCAAAAGCTTCGACCGACACGAACTCGTGGAAGGCAAGGACGGCCAGCGGATCAGCGTGGTACTTCCGGCCAAGAACGAGTCGGCGACGGTCGGGTCGATCGTGACCGCTTTGCGCACCGAACTTGTCGAGGCGGTACCGCTTTTGGACGAGATCATCGTGATCGATTCCAACTCCACGGACGACACCTCCGCCGTGGCGGCGGCCGCCGGCGCGAAAGTTGCCCACCAGGACTTGATTCTGCCCGGCACCGGATGCAACCCGGGCAAGGGCGAAGCCTTGTGGAAATCCCTGGCCGTCTCCAACGGCGACCTTCTGGTGTTCATGGACTCGGACCTGCGCCGGTTCGATGCGCAGTTCGCCGTCGGATTGATCGGCCCCCTGCTGACCGATCCCCGGACCCACTTCGTCAAGAGCTACTATGACCGGCCGCTCGACGACGGCGTCAGAATCATGCCCGCGGGCGGAGGCCGGGTCACGGAACTGGTGGCACGCCCCCTGCTGAACCTGTTCTGGCCCGAACTGGCCGGGATCGTCCAACCGCTCGCCGGAGAATACGCCGGCCGGCGCAGCCTGCTCGAACGCATACCCTTCGTCTCCGGCTACGGGGTGGAAACCGGCATGCTGATTGACGTGCTGGAAGCCGTGGGCCTGGACGGGATGGCCCAGGTGGACCTCGGTGAGCGCTGCCACCGCAACTCCACCGACGCTGAGCTGGCCCGGATGGCCCTGCAGATCCAGCTCACCGTGCAGGCCCGGCTGCACCGCCGTGGCTTGGCCCCGGCTGCCCCTCCCGCCGTCGAACTGACTCAGTTCATGCGCGAGGGGGAGGACTACGTCGGGGAAACCTCCACCGTTGAAGTGTCCGAACGTCCGGCGATGCTGGACATTGGCCAGTACCGGATCGCGACCGGGCACGTGGCCTAAGCCGTGCGGGTCCTCATCAACGCCGGCCCATGGTTGCCTGTTCCGCCGCGCGGGTACGGCGGCATCGAAACGGTCATCGCCACCCTGATTCCCGAGCTGCGCCGCGCCGGGGCGCATGTCACCCTCGCCACGGTGGGTCCGAGCACGATCGAGGCCGACGCCTACCTGTGCCCGCTCGACGAACCCCAGTTCGCCTCGATCGCCCTGCCCTATAACCAGGTCTCGGGTATCGCCCACGCGCATATGCAGGGCGTTGTGCAGGCCATGTACGACGGCGGCACCTGGGATCTGGTGCACGACCACCTTGAGGTGGTGGGACCGGCGGTGTTTGCCGCCATGGGACCGGCTGCTCCGCCGGTGCTGCAGACCCTGCACTGGGATCTGGCCAAGCACAGCGCGTTCTATTCGTCCTTCAACGGCCGCGGCCGCATCAGGTTCGCCGCGGTCTCGCAGTCCCAGCTGGAGCGCGCACCAACAGCGCTGCAGCGCCAGACGATCGGCGTCGTCCCGCTGGCCGCTCCGCCCGCCCTGGACGTGCACGCAGAGAGAGCCGGGCACGCCCTGGTGCTGGCCCGCATTACCCGCGACAAGGGGCAGGACACCGCACTCAGGATCTGCCGCCTGGCCGGCCTGCCGCTCGTACTCGCCGGCCCCGTCGCCGGAATCAACGACCCGGCAGAGCTGGACCGCCGGCTGGCCGCAGGGGACCCGCAGCTGGCCTCCCACCCGGATGCCAAGTACTTCCGGGAAGAAGTCCGGCCACTGCTCGACGGCGGCCGATACCGCTGGATCGGCGGGGTCGAAGGCGAAGCGAAGGAGCGCGTCCTGCGCTCGGCCCGGGTCCTGCTGGCCCCCAACCGGTGGGCCGAACCTGGCGCCACCGGGGTAGTCGAAGCCCTCTCCCGCGGCATCCCCGTGGTGGGGACACCGCTGGGAGTGTTGCCCTCGCTGGTGGACCACGGCCGCACCGGTTTCCTCGCCGCCGATGAGCAGGAAATGGCCCGGTTCCTGCAGGAACTGGACGATATCCGCCCACAGGACTGCATCGACGCGGCAGCGGCATGGACACCCGAGGCGATGGCTGCCAGTTACCTGCGCCTGTACGACCAACTCATCCAGGAGGCCATATGAGCGTGAAAGTAGCCCTGATCGGGGCCGGCTCCGTCGGGCGGCGGCACGTCGGCGTCCTGCAGCAGCTCGGCGCCCGGATCACCAGCGTCACCGACGCGCATACGGCAGCGGCCGAGAAGCTGGGGCGTGAAGTGGACGCCCCGGCCTTCACCAATCCCGAGACGGCCCTCGACCACACGGAAGCGGACGCCGTCTACGTGTGCGTTCCGCCCTTCGCGCACGGGCCCGGTGAACGAGCCGCGCTTTCCAGGGGACTGCCGCTGTTCGTGGAAAAACCGGTCGGCCTGGGCCGGGAAACCGCGGAGGAAATTGGGGCGCTCGTGGAAACGGCCGGCGTCGTCACCGGCACCGGCTACCACTGGCGCTGCATGGACGCCGTCGGACATGCCCGCGGCCTGCTCGAGGAGGCCCCGGCCCTGCTGGCCAACGGCTACTGGCTGGACAAACGGCCGCCGGTCCCCTGGTGGGGGCGCATGGACCGCTCCGGCGGTCAGGTGGTCGAGCAGCTCACCCACGTCCTGGACACCGCGCGCTTCCTGCTCGGCGAAGCCGTCGAGGTCTACGCCGCCGGTGTACGCTCCGGGACGGAGACCGGGCAGCCGCCGGCCCACGGATCAGGGCCGGAGCCGGACGACGTCGACGACGCCACCGCGGCCACCGTCCGCTTTGCCAGCGGAACCGTCGCCACGCTGGCGGCGACCTCGGTGCTGGCCGCCAAACACCGTGCGGCTCTGCACATTGTGAGTCGAGGCCTTTACCTCGAGCTGTCCGAGGCAGGCTTGAGCAGTTTCGACGGCACGTCGCGCATGGACCTGGGCTGTGCCGAGGACCCTCGCATCGCCGTCGACCGGGAATTCATCCAAGCAGTCCGCGGCGAACGGGAAAGCACCCGCGCACCCTATGCCGAGGCCCTGCGCAGCCACCGGCTCGGCTGTGCCATTGCCGAATCGGCGCGCACGGGGCTGCCGGTGAAGCTGCCCGAAGAGCGGCCGGTCACGGCAGGGGCAGCGCCATGAGGAACCGGCGCAACCTCGTCATTCCTGCAGCAGGAGCCTTGGAAATTGTCGAGGAGCAGCTGCCCGAAGTCCCCGACGGCGGGCTCCTGCTCGAAACCCTCGTCACCGGCCTGTCGGCCGGCACGGAACTGGCCTTCGTCAAGGGCGACCACCCCGGGCTGCGATCCCGCCTGGATCATGAGCTCGGCCTGTTCCTGCAGGACTCGGCTGAGGCGGCCTATCCAATCCGCCGGCTGGGCTACATGGAGGTCGCCCGGGTCGCCGAATCCCGCACTCCGGCCTTCGCCGAAGGGGACATCCTTGCCACGGCCTATGGCCACGCCACCGCGCATGTGGCCGACCCGCTGCGCGAGCATCTGGTGCCGCTGCCCCGCGACCTCGACCCGTTGCTGGGCGTCTTCGTCGCACACTTCGGGCCCATCTGTGCCAACGGCCTGCTGCACGCAGCGGCAGACGAAACCGGCGGCCTGGTCCGCGCGCTGGGCGACGGCGTGGACGGCCGGCTGGTACTTGTCACCGGCGCCGGGCCCATCGGGCTGGTCACCGCCCTGTTCGCCCGGTCTCTCGGCGCGCGCGAAGTCGCCGTCGGGGACTCCGACGCCCGCCGCCGGCAGCTGGCCGAAGAGCTGGGATTCCTGGCCCTCGACCTGAATGACGACCCCGGCAAAATCCTGAAAACACGATGGCGCCATGGTCCCGGGGACCGGGGCGCCGACGTCGTTTTCCAATGCCGGGGACGGCCTGAAGCGCTCCACGCCGCCCTCCGCGCGGCCCGCCCCCAGGGAAGTATCATCGACCTCGCCTTCTACACCAGCGGAGCCGATGCCGTACGGCTGGGCGAGGAATTCCACCACAACGGGCTTAACCTGCGCTGCGCGCAGATCGGCAGGGTGCCCCGCGGCCTCACGGCACAGTGGGACCGGGCGCGGCTCTCGGCCGAAACCATCAAGCTGCTCGGCACCCATGGCGACACCATCCGCAAGCACCTGATCACCGACGTCGTACCCTACGAAGACGCGCCGCTGCTGATGCACGACGTCTCCCGCCGACAACGGCACGTCCTGACCGCCGTCTTCGCGGTCGCGCCCGCTTTCCTGTGAGCACGGCTGGCAGGCACCCGGGGAAATGGCCCAAGCGGCATTTAACCAGGCAGGGGATCCACGGCTCCGGAGGGACGGTACAAGCCGCCAATCCGGCGCCGGCGCTCGTCGCATCGAGAGGATGCCTCAAAAACGGAAGCGTCCCCGGCTGAACGCCGGGGACGCTTACGGCCTGTACTTGAGGTTGATTAGCGGTCCTGCACGAGCCTGATCGGGCCCTGATCAGTCTGGCAGATGCAGCGCTTCCCGCCCGTGTTGCCGGCGGCCTGGCCGAGGACCGTGGATCACCACACGACGTCCTCGCCGAAGGTGTCCAGCCGGAAGCTCTGCTGTGGCCGTTCGTCGACGATCTCGAAGGCGAGGGTCTCGGTGTGTCCGTTGCCGTAGCGGTCGGTCCAGACCACCTCGGCCAGGTGCATGCCGTTCTCGAGGTCGGCCGACAGCGGGATGCGCCACAGGTGCGGCGACCCATCGGCGAGGTTGCCTTCTACCGGGCGCGGTGCGGAGGGTCCGTAGACCTGGCCGTTGTACAGGTGCAGGCCCTGGGCCTCCGGGTTCCCCGAGGTCGACTGGTAGGACATCCGGGCGCTGGTGAGCTGGCGGATCAGCGCCGACGGGTCGGACCACTCGACGCCGCGCCGGACCTCTTCACCCGCCGCGGGCTGAGTGATCTCCGCGGTGACGGGTTCGGCACCGTCGATCGAGACGGTGACGGTGGAGTCGGTGGTGCCCGCCCAGACGTTGGCGGTCAGGTAGGTGCCCCCGTCAAGGTCCTCGCGGGTAACCATGTTCTGATCCCCGAGATCACCCAGGGTGAGCGGAGGCACCGCGTCCTTGTGCTTGTTCTCCCAGGTGACGGGGTGTTCGTCGCGCCAGTCGATCAGGGTCTGCGCCCAGTGGCGGTAGTGCGGGGAGCTCAGGCCCAGGCCCATCTGGTCGCCGTCCCGGCCGGTGGCGTGGAAGGCGTGCCGGTAGTCGGTGCCGGAGAAGTCGAAGGTCCAGAAGCCCGGCAGCGCGCCGTCGCCCTGGAAGCTCATCGGCTGGCCGTCGACGTCGTAGTCCCCGGCGTACCAGTCTCCTGACACGGCGCCGGCGACGATGTGGTCGAACGGCACCGCCTTCACCCCCACGGCCTCCTCCCACGCCCCGAGGGAATCTCCCTCGGCCATCGACTCGACCCAGTGCGAATGACCGGACAGGGACAACGCCTCGCGTCCTTCGAGGAGTTCGTAGAGTGCACGGACGTCGTCGGTCTGGTGCTGGGCGCTGTCGGCGCCGGAGTGGGACACCAGCGGGATGTGCGTGGCGACCACGACGCGCTTGTCCTTGGGCACGGTGGCCAGATCCTTCTTGATCCAGGCCAGGGTGTCTTCCCCGAGGCGGCCGTTGTACGCCGGGGCGCCGGCCGGGTCCTCGCAGGCCGGCCGCTTGCCGTCGGCGTTGTCGTCCTCGGGCGTGCACGGGTATTTCACGTTGTTCAACGCCAGCACGTGTACCTCGCCGACATCATAGGAGTAGTTCTCCGGTCCCCAGTGCTGCCGGTAGGTATCGAACGACCATCGGGCGTCCGTGGCGTCGAAGTCCAAGTCGTGGTTGCCGGGGATCGCGCGCACAGGCATGCCCATCAGGCCCAGGGCCTCCTTCGCCCGGTCGTACATGCCCAGGTCATCGCCGGCGATATCGCCCAGCAACAGGGCGCCGCAGTCGGCGGCATCATAGGCCGCTGCTTCCCGCAGGGCACCGTTGCGCGCATGCGAAATCTCCTGGTTGGAGTAGGCCTGCGGATCGGCCAGCACCAGGCACCGAATGTCCTCGCCGGCCGAGGAGGGATTCCTGGTCAGCGGGAAGTTCACCTCGGCGGGCAGTTCCCCGGTGGGCTCCAGGCCGCCGAAGCGCAACTCCTGCTCGGTGGTGCCTTGGGGGGCGTGCGTGTAGGAGAACTGCGCGATGTTGTTCTCATCGACCGGGGTGTCCCAGCCGGCGGGCTTGGTGACGAAGAAGGTGTCCTTGTCCTGCGCCGGCAGCTCGTAGCGGCCCTTGGCATCGGTCTGGACCACCTCGCGGCCGTTGGACACCGTCACCCCCGAGATGCCCTTCTCGCCCTTATCCCGGATTGAGTTCTGGTTGGCGTCATCGAAGACCACACCATCCAGGACGTCCTCCCCGGTCTCACCCTTGGTGACGACTTCGGGACCGCCGACGTACGTCGTGGGGTCCACCCCATCATCGACGGGCTTGTCCCCGCGACCCTTGGCGGTGGCATGGGCCGGCGGGCTGCCCTCCGCGCTGGAGTGCTTCGGCGGATCCGCCGCAGCGATCTGCACGCCGAAGAACGCCAGCGGTGCCAGCAGGGCCAGGGCGGTGCCGCCCGTCAGGGCACGACGACGCCGGGAGACAGGGGAAGACATACAGAATCCTTTCGCCAGGGTGATTGCTGATGGAAGCAACCACTCAAGCTAGGACTTCCGTATGACCGACCGGTCCCTGTTCCGCCACGCCCGGGTGAACGGGCGGCAAAGCCTGGCCTGCCCGAGTGCCGGTGCCGGCACCAAGGCGGATAATTAGCCCTCCCAGCACCGCTTTCGCCCGTTTGTTCCTGTGCCGCCGTCATTGGCCTGTGCGGTCCTGTCTCCGGCTGTGTTCCGTACCTGATTATTCCGCCGCTGCGCAGCGGAGGGCCACACCCAGGTCACCCGCCGGACCCCGCCCTACGGTGCCTTCGGGCTTGGGGAAGACAAGCTCACCGCCGCCTGGACTTGTTGCCCGCCAACTAACAACCATCCCTGTGCCGAATGGCATCCCTCTTGCGGCTCTGCGGTCCCGTTGGCACCGATAAGAGCCGGCACGTTCCTGAACGCAGAAAAGGCCGACGTGCGGTCACCCTCAACGAACATATGCGCTGTTATCGGCGCTTCGTCCTTAACCTTGTTCAGCTCGAGCATGTTGTCAGTTAGGTTATTCGCTACGGCACCCAACTCGACATGGCGCGCGGCGCACCGCTCAATTGATGCGGCTCACACACGCGGCCGCCGTCGGCCGCCATCGGGGTAGGTGCACCGTCTGAAGTGCCGGTTTTCTAACGGCGCCGGATCAGAGGACGTAGGGCTAAATGGACGTAAGTCAGGAAAACGGCGACCCGGGCGTACGAGTGACAGGGACGGGTGGACGTAGTGCGGCCATCCCTGATGACCGCGTCCAGGGACTTGATGACTTCATTGCTGCATGGGAACCACAGGCAGAGACGCCTACGCCTCTGAGCTTCGGGGGCTGGCAAATGTCCGATGAAGAGCATCCTCCGGGCTGCGGCACGCCCGGATACCGAGTCGTCTACAAGACAATTCGTACCGTGGTCATCCCGCGCTTGAATATCGAGATGGGCAACTTGCGACTGGTCTTCGGCAACGATGCGGTTGTTCTGGGAGAACCCGTATTTGAAGGAACCTTATCTGCCCGGCAACCAGGGCATTTCCTGTTGCCTGAGTGGGGCAAGCTAAAGAATGAAGGCGACGCCTTCGACTACGAGTTCATGCAGAACGTCCAGGTGAACATTCAAGCACACCAGAGTGAGACTCCGGTGGGGAACTACGTGGAGTTCCTATACATCTTGGATGCCGACGTTCCGACTCAATATGAACAAATGGTAGCCGCCGGAAGAGCCGCCGTTTCGCCTTTGATTGTGATGCTGGACCTTCTGTACGGAGAACGCGTTCTTGGCCCCTTAATTACTGAGGAAATTGGTGAAGTACACAGCGATTGGCACTGGAACCGACTGCTGGGAGGCCGGACGGTTTCTCTCGAATCCCAAGCAACTCTTAAAGTATTGGAGGCGGCGGAAATCCTCCATGCACTCAAACCCAAGGTAGACCGCTTTACGGGCGCTTCTGCCCAGGCTCGTCAGCAGATAAGAGTTGCCTCTCAGTGGTACTGGGTGGCTGAATCCCAGGCCGACCCCGTGATGAGATTTATCGCCTACTGGCTCGTGCTTGAATCGCTCGAGTTGGGTGAGAACGCGAACATTGCTCCCTTGCGGCGGACCCTCGCCGAGATCCTTGGTGTAGGTGAACCAGTCATAAAGCAGCCTCTCGGACGGCTCTACGGCATTCGAAGCAAACTCGTTCACGGGAACAAACGTGCAATTGACGGACCGCAGTTGGATAGAGTCAAGGCATTAGCTCTGGCGATCCTGGAGAAGCATGCTTTTGGCGTTGTCTCCTCGGACCGAGTAAGGATCGTCAAGGCTGCTCTGATGCCCGATGCGGCATCGTCTGAAGACACGGCCTAACCCAAAGTTTGGGGACAAGTGTGGGGGCTTAGCTTTGCCCCCGTCTCTCATCAAAGGACCGTTTGTTAGGACGGAGCCCGCAGTTGGGCTACGGCTTGCTTTGATGCGGTATTGCCAAGGACTTGTCCTGTCTTATCAATTCGTCTCAGGCAGGTAAAATCTCGATTAGGCCCAACGGGGCCTTAAGTGGGACAAGATCAGATTATTGCTGTGCCGGCAATCTCTTGGAGGGCCCGTACATGGGCGTCGAATGCGCGTCTTCCTGTCGGAGAGAGTGAGAGCCACATGATTCGTCGCGCGTCGCCACGGTCCGCTGATGCTGCCTTGTGGGAGACAACGTAGCCAGATGTGACCAACGTCTTCACGTGCTTGGACAGGGTGGCGTCCGAGACATCCAGTGAAGTCCTTAGAACCGCAAAATCGAGCCGGTCGACGGGGCGGAGAAGTCCGCAGATGCGTAGGCGCAGTGGCGCATGAATGACCTCAAGCTCCGAACTGATGGGGGAGTGTCCCGCGCGAGTGTCCCGGTTCTAGGAAGTGGGACACCCCGCATAGCTCTACAGGAAGTGCCATCCTTCAGGCGACCCAGCGTAAATTGGATCGGTGGCGGCTTTCGCTGCACCTTTACCCGAGACAATCAAATGGGGGCAGAGTGGCAAAGATGTGGCAACCCGCCAACGAGGCAGACATCGTGGAGGGCATCCGAAGCGGAGCGTTGTCTGAGTCGCATTACGTTGAAGTCAAGGAACAGGCACGAAACGAACAAATTGCCCAGACACTGGCCAGTTTCGCCATCGACGGGGGAATGTTCATCATCGGCATCGCGGAGGTAAAGGAGGGCAACGGATCCAAGCGGCTCGTTCCCAAGCCTCTCGCCGTCGAGGGAATGGCTGAACGTATGGATGGCATCTCCCGGAACGCCATCGAGCCGCCACTGCCGGTAACGACCCGAGTGATTCAGGTAGGTGATGGCACAGGTTTTGTAGTGGTCACGGTCCCGCCGTCACCGCTCGCCCCGCACATGACAGGAAACAAGTACTACGGGCGAGGGGACGCATCGAAACACGCGTTATCAGACGCCGAAGTCCTGAGACATCATCAGCGCCGCCAAGAGCAAGCCGACCTCGGCATAAGACTTCTGGACATCGCCGAGGCGAGTGATTCCATTCCTCCCGGCGAACGCGAGTACGGGCATATATATCTCATCGCCGAACCGTTGATGCCAGTCAACGGCACGCTCGTGGAGCAGTTTATGGACGACAACGAAGCCCTCCTCAAATTCCTAGTTTCTGGTCATAACAAATGCAAGCCGAACCTGATCGATTTCTACCCCACGCCTCGGTACGCCACAACAATCAAGCATCGGGAACTCGGCATCTCGATGATGAATAGTGACGCTGACGGTGCCTCCCTGGTGCCGAGGCCGCCCGGTTTCGACGAAAAATCAATTCTCGACGTCCAATTGTTGGATTCGGGAGGGATTCGCATTCTGATAGGACACGGCACCACCAAGTGGACCCCTGAAGAGTCGTTCATCTGTGATGGGCTGGCGGTGGCATATGCTCAGCGGTTGACCTTCTGGACAAGCACTCTTAGTGAACGTTATGGATACCGTTCCCTGTGGACTCTTGGCCTGCGGATCAATGGTGTCAAGGGTCTACGGTCACACATGATGATGGACGACTGGAGCAGTTTCGAACCTCCTAAGACCATGCCCAGTGATGTTTACTCACGCACGATCACGGTCAGTGCCGATGCGCTGGAAACCTCACCCAATGATGCGGTCGAGTCACTGGTCGGGCGACTCCTTAAAATGCTTGGGACCACCCAGCATCATATAGGCAAAGTGGGCTAACAGGATTGCCAAGTCAGCCAGCTCGCGCGGCCACCTGTCCTAGGCATCGCAGCTGGCCGCTGAACTGGAGAAAAATAAGGTGCAATCTCATGTCGCATACCGAGAAACGCCAGACCGACTGAAGTTGGTGACCCATAAGGGGCACCCCGGCGGGTTTTTTGCGGGCGGGGTATACGCGAATCTAAGAAGCCAGTACTTGTATGGGATTTTCCCGGCAGGGGAGCGGTGCGTAAGTGTCGCGGTGAAGGACCGGCTTGCGGGACGGCGGTGAGGTCTAGGGGCCGGGCTCTTGTGGAAGCAAGCTGTGGCCGGCATGCAAGATGCGCAAAAGTTGTTGCGCTCATTCTTGTCGGGGTGGAGGACCGGCAAATCCGATGGGTGTTCCCGTCCCGGCATTATCGAAGGCATTCGTCACCATGTGGACGAGAGCGACTCAAACAGACGGTGGGTGCCGCCGGAAGGCTCTAGTCCTTCCCGTGATAGCGCTTTGATGCACTGCCGGTAGGCCTGAATGAGACCATCGCGGTCGTGGAACTGATGGTGAATCCTCATCAATGAGCGCCATCCCGATTCATGTAGCGGTTCGCTTGTGAGAGCTCCTTTGAGCAGGGCATGAGCCTCTATAAGGTTATTGGTGTCGACCAGCGCTTGAGCGAGGGTGAAGCGCGCCTGCGACTCGATGAATGCAAGATGGTTCCTCCGTTGCACTGTCCAGTCAGATTCGATTCCTTGAAGGTAGGCGCCCCCACCGGCGATAGACAGGCTTTCCCTCAGAGCATTGATCCGGTTGGCACCACGCAGGCGGGAAGCTTCAATTGCGAGGCGTTCCATCCGGCGGGACTCGCTCAAGACCACGACGGAGGGATTGATGCTAATGGACTCGCTCTCCACAACGAATCCGTCAGGGGGCAGGATTTGACGCAACCACTTCAGCAACTGCCGTAAGTATGTGCGCGCCTGCGGGGTGTCACCGTCAAAGATCGACATGAGCAACTGTGACCTGGAGGCCCGAATATTCGGTTGCTCTAGCAGGTAGGCGAGAAGCTCGTAGGTTTTGGCGAGACGCACGGTTGCGGTCTTTCCGTTTACCCTCAAGGCTGGCTGGCCCATGTCTAACAGCACGGCGGTGGGGTGGGGCGACGAGACGGTGACGTACGGGCCGTCCAGTAGGGGGCGAACCAGGTGGTGCCACTCGGTGTCGAGCTCGCTCTCAGCGTCTAGCCTACGAGCTGCAACGGCCGGAAAATCCGCCAGCGCCTGCATGAGCAGGTGATTGGTACCAAGTTGTGCAGCCGCCTGCATAGCGAGGTCAGCAGCAGAATCTGCCTCGTCGGTGTTTCCTCCCCGCCATTCTGCTTCGGACAGGTACACGGCCGCTGTCGAAAGCTCGAGTCGGTGGTCATTCTCAACCATCGAGTCCACTACACGTCGCAACAGTGCCAATGCAGCATGGTCGTCGCCTTGTAACAGCAGAGCGTGCCCCCGCCAGAGGTCGGCGAGCTCTTTCAGCAGCGCGTACACGGGCTGGGAATCACAGCGGGCGAGGAAGGTGAGGGCGAGTTGAGGGTTGCGATAGTGGCGGAGGGCGATCTTGGCTTGCACGATCGCTGCTACGACCATGTGGAAAGAATCTCCTGCCTCGAGCGCTGTCTCGTACCCGCGGTGTGCAGTCTCTTGCGCCTCGTCTATGAGCCCCGCATCCGCAAGCACCTCGGGGGCTGCCAAAGTCAACAACTGTGTTTGGCCGAAACTCGAGGAGTAAGTGCGATAAGTGTCCAAGGCCGCCTGCGTGCGCCCTTGCACTCGGAGAGCCGCAATTCTGAAGGGTGCAATGATCACTTCGGCGACCCATGAGTCGGGTCTGGGTATAAGACTGTCGAGACGGCCGAGAAAGTAGTCACATTGAAATGTGAGTACGTCAAGTGGTGTGCCGGAGGCGGCCGGTCGTGGTTTTGGTCGGCCCGGCATCATGAGTGATTCTCCGTAGCGGAGGGCTTCGAGGCCACGCGAGGACGCGGCCATGCGTATCGTGCGCTGAAAATCTTCTATCTTGCCGACCCGCATGTACAACCAGCCGAGCATCTCTGCGGCCCGCATCGGGTCGGGGAACGCATCCATGCCTAGGTTCTTCGTAACATCCTCGGCAAGAACAATTGCCTCCGATACGTGATCCTTGGCTACCAGCATGGAAAGTCGCGCGAGTGTGAATTCGGTCGGCCGTTGCTCTGATTCTTCGGCTTCGAACTCGGCGATCCACGAGTGTGCGAGTTCTAGGTCTCCTCGATCGATGACGTGTGTGATGGCCCGCCGCGCTGATGCGAATGCCGACCTGCGATCCCCTGCAAGCAGGTATTTAGCGACTGCGCCTTCATGGTCGCCATCTTGGATGAGAATGTGCGCATGACGACGGTTGATGTCACTCTGCTCGTCCGGATGGAGTTGAAGGAACTCTCTCTCGAGCTGATCGCGCAATGAGGAGTGCATTCGGACGGACAACGAAGTACGGCTCCACGACGACGGAAGGTGATAATTGCGGAGGCTGATGAGTCGAGCCTGTGCGTCCTGAAGACCAAGCGTGAGCGCCTTCTCGACGTTGACCTCTGGAAGGACGGAACTTCGTACCAAGAAGTCTTTATCTGTTGGGTTCAGACCATCGAGGAGCTGCTGATATAGCAGCTCGTGCATGTGTTGCCTCTCCTCAGGACCTGATGAATCCGCCTGGTCAGGACCGAAGACGACACCTGCGAGCCAGCCATCGACCGACTGTAGTCGTTCCACGAGGTTAGCGGTTGATCGGCCGTGCCGGGTGAGGATTTCTGCCGCGTCGTCGGGCGTCAGCGCGAAGGCTGCAGGTTTGACACGTGCGACAGAAACCGACGCTGAAAACTCGAGTGCGCTCGGATCGATCGGACTGCGGCTGATCAGAACCAATCGGGATCGGGCCGGTAGATATCGAATGAAGGAGGCGATGGCTTGAAGAGTCGATTCAGACTGGGTGACCGCTTCATAGTTGTCGAAGACGAATAGGAGCTCGCGGTCGTCAAGGGACTCGGCGATCAGGCCGGCCACTTCTCCGGGAGGCAGTTGAGACATGAGCACACTCGCCTCGGTTCCGTTTCGGTCAGACTGGAGTGCAGCGACAGCGGCGTCGAGATAGGCGAGGAAGCGCCCTGGCGACCGGTCGGTGGTGTCGAGTCGTATCCATGCAACAGGCCAACCGAGCAGTTTGGAGGCGGAAACGACAGCGACCGACTTGCCTGACCCGCCTGCTGCCGAGAGAAGCGTCAGATTGTGTGCCCGTATGACTGCGGCGAGGTGCTTCTCAAGCCGTTGCCTCGACCAGAACTCCGCGGGTAGTTCTGGTGGGGAGATTTTCCGCCGAATCATAGAAGGCGGCTTTGGAACCGCAGACGCCGGATCCCCAGGCGGCGTGGATGATTTACTCACAGACTTCATAGTGCGATCTAGGTCTTCTTCTTCGGGTATCCGTCGAGGCCTCGACTCGACGGATACCCGCGCTAGGTGGGAAAACGTTGTTTTCCGGGAGACGCTTACCCCCGGTCGGCGACGAAGCGAGCTCTGCCATCTGGAGCAGTAACCAGGTAGCCGGCGGTGAAGGCAGGGTAGTGTGTTCCGATGATCAGCACGTCAGAATCGGAGTACTGCTCCATCAGACTGCGCCGCGTGGCGGTCGAACGCTCGACGTCGACGTCCGACACCTGACCCCAACTAGGCTGAATCCATTGGATCGGATGGTGTGTTGCATCCCCGGTAATGATAGCCTCCTGGGTCCCGGATTTGATCTTGAGTGAGATGTGCCCGCGGGTATGACCAGGTGTCGCCATGAATTTGATGGATTCAGTGAGCTGGTGGTCGGTGCCAACCTGATCCACGACGCCAGCATCAATCAGCGGTTGGATGGTGTGCGCCGCACCTTCTGACTGTGCCTCGAACGGCTCGTGTTCGTGCCAGGCGGCGACCGCCTCCGACGGGAAAACGTACCGCGCGTTGGGGAAAGTTGGTACCCATATGCCGTCGCGTTTCACGGTGTTACGCCCAACATGATCGATGTGGAGATGCGTGCAGACGACGTAGTCCACACTTTCCGGTGGGAAACCCGCGCTCGTGAGAGCGTCGATGTAGTCCGTGCCTGATAAGTCTGCATCGGGTAGTTGGCTGCCCATGCCGGTATCAACCACGATTCGCTTGCCGTCTGCAGAGACAAGTAAGGACTGGACGGCGAGGAGAAGCTGGTCTTCGTCGTCGATGAAGTCAGGGTATAACCAGTCGCGGTTCTCGCGAACCAGTGCCGTGCTTGAGCCGGGGAACAAGACTTCGGCCTTGAGAGGCGAGACCATCTCGGCGAGCTTCGTTACAGTGACGTCGCCGATTGTCCAGGTGGTGTGTTCCATGTTTTCCCTTTGTAGTGGATTGAATAACAGGCATTGAGCAACGCTGTGGTTCAGGCGGAGACCTGCGAGACGTGTACGTTCTCACGTGCTCGACTGAGTTGGGTACGCAACTGCGTGACCAACAAGTTAAAGTCATTCTCGATCGTCCCGAAGTCTCCGCCCTCGAAGCCGTATCCGATTGGAGCTCCGATCTTCTTGCCGGCTCCATGCACGACCTCGACACTCTGGTTCCAGATGCCTACCAGCTCGGCTGCCGAAGCCGGATTGAACATGCCGCCCGGAAGATCCAGGTCCTGCGACAAGTCAGCGAGGCCGAAGAAGACGTAGTCGATCCCGTCAACAGCGACGATCTCGGCAAGGTTGTCGACACCTTCCTTAGTTTCAATCAGCGGAATAAGGAGCACATTCGCGTTCGATGCTGAGCGATGCTCATACCACTGATCGCCGACCGCCCACCTTGCACCCTCAACAGTCGGGCACATGCCGCGGCCTCCGGGCGTGTATTGCGTGGCTCGCAGCGCTGCTTGGGCCTGTGCGGCCGTGCCGATCTTCGGCACGACGATCCCATGCGCACCGACATCGAGAGTCGCCTGTATCTGTGCCGGATCGTTTGTTAGCACGCGCACAATTGGCGTGATTCCGTTCGCTTCGGCGGCCCGGATATGGTTCGCCGTTGCGACGGTGTCGTTGGGTCCGTGCTCGCGGTCGATTATTACAAAGTCGATCCCTGTCGTCGCAGCGGCTGCCGTGATCGCTGGATCGATTGACATGACAAATACGCCGGCGGGTGGCCGGCGTATTTCCACCATCTGGTCGAACTTCTGCCGTGCGTTCATACGTGGCATGTGGCGTCTCCTTTGGCGTCTTTTAGTTGTCATGTGACCTCCCGTGGCGGTGCGCTAAGCCGTGCGGAAGGGGGTACCGGTGGTAGGCGACCCGCGGGCTCCCGCCGGCCGGCGGATCCGCTAGCAGCAGACGACCAACCCTCGCCCGGTGGGGTGCCTGGTGTAATCAGCATCGCCACCCACCGTGATCCATGCGTGATCTGTGACTCGCCTCACGATCACGTTGGAATCACATGGCCCGGTGAAGCTCAATACTGACGCCGCTGAAATGGACAGGATCGTCCCAACGGATCAGCGGCCGGGCGCCGCTCATGCGCGAGCCCATGAATGCACAAGCTGACAAAGGAGAAGTCGATGACTGACCACAAACCCGGCCGTATGCGTTTCACACACTTCACGAGCTTCGCTCCTGCTGGGCCACCGGGGGCCATGTGGACCCATCCAAAAGCTCGAGACTTCGACTACCTCAACCTCGAGCACTGGATTAGCCTGGCTCAGGCGCTAGAAAGCGCGAAGTTCGATGCAATTTTCTGGGCCGACCACAGCAGTGTTCATGACATTTACCAAGGGTCGTATGCGACGGCGGTTCGCGAAGCGATGCAGTTCCCGCTCGGAGACCCTTTGTCACTGACCGCAGCGCTTGCAAGCTCGACGTCGGACCTCGGCTTCGCCTTCAGTGCCAACGTGATCCAGGATCACCCGTACGCGTTCGCTCGTCGGTTGTCCACCCTCGACCATTTGACGCGTGGACGCATCGCCTGGAACATCGTGACATCCTTTCAGCCATCGGCTTGGGCGAACCTGGGACGCGGCAACGTCGCGGCGCACTCTGAACGCTACGAGCAGGCCGAGGAATATCTCCAGGTCCTTTACAAGTTGCTTGAGGGGTCGTGGGAGGACGACGCTGTCGTGCGTGACCTGGAGCGCCGGGTCTACGCAGACGCCGAGAAGGTTCACACGATCAACCACACGGGCAAGTACTTTAACGTGCCCGGTATCCACACGCTCGAGCCATCCCCTCAGCGCGTCCCATTCCTGTTCCAGGCAGGCTCGTCAAACGACGGGCGGAAGTTTGCGTCCCGCAATGCTGAGGCGATGTTTATTGCCGCGCATAATCCGCGCGGAGCCGCTGAGGTTATTGCCGACGTGAACCGCCGCCTCGAGGCCGCTGGTCGACGCACCGGCGACATCCTTTTCTTCGTGCACCGCAACTTCATTGTTGGATCGACGGAAGAGGAAGCCAAGCGCAAGAGTGCTGAGGCTGACGAGTACCTGAGCAGCGAGGCGAATCTCGTCTTCGCAAGTTCCACGATGGGCACCGACCTCTCGGCGATCGATCTCGACAAGCCCGTGGGCAACTTTGAGACAAACTCCCTTCAGGGCCAGTTCAAAGCGCTAGCCGAAGCGGCTCCCGATAAGAGTTGGACGTTCCGCGAGGTGGTCATGGCGATGACGACCTCTCGCGCAGTGGGTACGCCCGAGCAGATCGCAGACGAAGTTCAGGCGTGGAAGGACGCTGGCGTCGACGGCATCAACGTCACCATGATCACCGGACCAAATGAGACGTACGAATTCCTTGAGCACGCTGTGCCTGAGTTGCAGAGCCGGGGGCTCATGCAGAGCCAGTACTCTCCCGGAACTTTGCGCCAGAAAATGTTTGCCGGAACGGAGGCTGCCAGCGGTTCGCGTCTGAACGGTAGGCACCCTGCGGCACACCTGCGGCCGTCCCAGGTCCTCACCAGCTAGGGGGCAGGGCTGCCTGCCGCAACGCGTGGAGCGGCGGCAGGCAGCTTCGACCCTCCCGTAACGGCGGACTGCTGCTCCATAACCCCTGGAACAGCTTGCCTCGATCACAATGGAAGGAACGGATATGAACAACACCACCACGCTAGACGTCAGTCCGAAGCGGATGCGCGAGGTCCTAGGACATTTCGCTTCGGGATTGACCATCATTACAGCATCCACTGGCAACGGGCCAATCGGCTTCACATGCCAGTCCTTTGCCTCCCTCTCGCTGGAACCGGCCTTGGTCACTTTCAGTCCTGCCCGGTCATCAACCACTTGGCCGGCAATCCGAGAAACCAGGAAATTCTGCATCAACGTTCTCCCTGAAGAGCACCGGGAACTGTCCGGTCAGTTTGCCCGGTCCGGAACGGACAAATTCGAAGGCGTCTGCCATTCAATGTCCCCGCTGGGCAATCCGATCCTGGATAACGCGCTGGCTTGGGTCGACTGTGAACTGTTCGAGGAGTATGACGGAGGCGATCACACGATCGTCCTGGGCCAAGTCAGGGCCATGGAGGCCCGAGGTGACGCCGACCCCCTCCTCTTCTTCAAGGGTCAATACCTCCGCGCTGCTGCGCTGGTATAAAAATTCGTGCCGATGGCGCCAGCGCCGGCGAGGCGGGGGTGGATTGTCGTGAACGTTGCCGGCGCTGTCCGCCTTCGCGTTCCCGGCGGGCCAGCTCGACGCTGTGGGGCATCGCTAAGAGAAGGTGGTTTTAGTCCCTTCGGAGCGGCACGCTCTCGTATGCGCACGATTACCGCTCTATCGAGCGGCGTTTTCCTTCGGAGAACCGCGGGTGCGCTGACTTGACGTGAACTTTGCGGCTGCTGACGGCTTGGCCGTTGTCGCCAGCGGTAGCCAAGGAAAGAAGTGCCCGACCCAGGGGCAAGTTGTTAGGACAGGATAATGAGCACAACCAATCCATCTCCTAGCGTCAGGTTTCCCTCTGATGCTGCACCTGAGATCACACCGGATCACGTGGTCATCGCTGCGGTGGTCGAGTGGCGGGGCAAGATTGCCCTGTTCAGAAGGAGCCGCAGCCTTGGCCACGACAGCGGTCGTTGGCACTGCGTTACCGGATTTGTGGAGGCCGGGGCAACGCCTGAACAGCAGGCTTTTGAAGAGCTTTTTGAAGAAGCGGGCCTGCAAACCAAAGACCTCCTGGACCTACGTCAGGGACCGGACCTGGTGGTCCTTGACGGCTCCGGATCCCCATGGCTTGTGCACACGTTCACTGCCCGCACCTCTCGGCGGCGGTTGAAAATCGACCTGGAACACGATTCTTACCGGTGGACCGCCCCGCATAAGGTGAAGCGCTTTGCCAACCGGGTCAGCTGGCTGGACAACGTACTCGAGGCAACCGGTCACAGCCCGCAACCCTCCCGGCATGCCACTAGGCCGAACTATAACCAAACCTGCCAAGATCAGTGAGTGAGCCAATGAAAGTTATGACCAAAGCCGGCGCCCGAAACAGCGGCGCCTTCCGGCTTGAAGGCGTAGTTGAGCATGGTGATGCCCGTGGCCGGGAGCTTGGTTATCCCACGGCCAACATTTCCGTGCTGGACGCGAAGATCCGGGACGGTGTCTGGGCGGGCACTGTCTCCCTTGGGCCGGAAGGGCTAGGCGAGACATATGCTGCCGCTGTCTCAGTGGGGTGCCGCCCGACGTATTACCGCCAAGGAACGCGACTGCTGGAAGCTCACCTTCTGGACTACACCGGCGACTTGTACGATCGCATCGTTATGGTGAGTCTGCACGTTTATATCCGCCCCCAGCGCAGATTCCAGGGAACCGATGAACTGGTAACCCAGATCAGGGACGACGTGGCGTGCGCCCGTAACTGGGCCCTGGGTGCTGGCGAGGAATTATTTTGGTCGTGAGAGATCACGCGCGGCAATCCGAAGCACCGCATCGGACCAGCGGTTCACGGCCGCACCATGTCGCATTGACGGACCGCCTTGCGCGACACAGCAGCCGTATCTGACCCGCCCAAATTTGGGCTCCAGTTTGAATGAGTGCGCGTGCGGAGCCTCCCGTCGTTCAGAAGGTGATTAACTGCCTTGTCTAACGTGCGGCACCCCGCTGCCCGGCACACGCTCGGCGCGCGCCCTGGGCAGCGGGGTGGCGGTCAGGTATTTAGCAAGACCTACATTAATGCGCGCTGACGTTCTGCCGCGGCGTCAAAATCCTGCAACTGATCCCGGAGCTTGTGGTATTTTCCGATGTCTGTCCGGGTGGTCTTGGCCAGCCCCGCCCGCAACTGGTCGGCGGTCATGTCCTTACAGTACGTCGGGGTGCCGGGTTGTAGGCGCCAGGACTGCTCCAGCTCGCCCCCGTCGACGGGATCGAAACCGATCTGGTCGACCAACGCGAACACCTTCCGTTTGTCCTGTGTGGCCGGTCCGGCGACGGTCAGTCCGAGACGTTGGCCGGTACCGGCCGTTCCTTTGTGCTTCAAACTCGGGGCGGCGATGTTGTTGAACACCTTAAACACCGGCCGCTCCAGACGGGACGCAACCCACTCGCTGTCGGTTATGCCCTGTTCGATGTCGTCAATGATTCCGTCCCGGACCGGGTAGTAGTTGCCGGTGTCGATCACGATCGGAACCGATGAGAGGGCGGACAGGACGTTCTCCGGGAACTTCCCGATCGCGTTTTGCGGAACGCTGAGGATCGCGACATCGGCGCCCCGGGCGGCCTCTGCCGCCCACATCGGTGTGATGTTGTCCTCACCCTCGAAGTCTGTGAGGGTCGAGGGTGACTTCGAGTTTGCGATCCGGACGCGGTGTCCGACAGATGCAAGCTTCCTTGCGAGTGTTCCCCCGATGTAGCCGGCTCCTATGATTCCGATTTCCATGCTTACCATTCTTCAACCTCTTTCTGTCGCTGTGAGTTTCTTCGCTCTTACCGCATTTCTCCCCTGCTGTGGCAGGGGATCCGCGCCCTAACGCCTACTGCTCAAACCGTCCCTACCTTCAAGTCCAGTCAAGGGGCCACCTGTGATCCTGCTTGATACGAGGGTGATATCCAGAGCTCTGTGCGCCTGTCCGGGGTCCATGGGAGCGATGAACGATAGCGGACGCTTATCTATGAGTGGCGCCCCAGTGCCGGGACCGAGCCTGAGCCCAGCCCCGGCACTGAAGTGCGCGTGATCGTCAACCTTTGGACGAGATTGCCTCGAGCGACCGGTTTGTTGTGCGCGGGCCGAACAGCCACGTCACAAGCCCGGTGAGGGTGAGCCCGACGGCGAGTATGACGTAGAGCGTTTGGAAGCCAAGCGCGGCATAAATGCCGGCGATTGAAAGGCCGGCAATTATTCCGGCGATGCGCCCGAATCCGCTTACGACGCCTGCTCCCACTCCTCGTACATTTGTGGGGAATACTTCGGGCAGGTAGGTGTAGAAAGTTACAGCCATGATCGAAGTGGAGAATTGCGCCGCGAACCCAGCTGCCATGCTGATGGCGGTCGATTCGGCAAAAGCGAAGACGATAAGCGATGCGGCGCCTAGAACGGCACCGATAAGCATTGTCGTTTTCCGCTCGAGCTTGTCGGCAACGGGGAAGAGCAACACCGGTGCGAGCAAGGACGCGAACGATAGGACGCTTGCAAATCCAAGCGCCTCAGCCTGGGGCATACCTCGATCGGTGAGGATCGTGGGGATCCAGGAGATGAACCCGTAGAGGCAGTAAAGATAGAGGAAGAACGCGATGGACATAACCACAAGCCGCTTGAAGTACTCCGGCCGGAACAGGTCGCGGAACGAACCTTGTTTGACCTCGGGGAGGTCGGCCTCCGGGGCGGCGAGGGTGCCTCCTTTGGCCAGCACGCTGGCTTCGAGTTTGGCGACGATGCGTTCAGCCTTTTCCTCTTTACCCTGGGTGCTGAGCCAACGGACTGTCTCTGGTAACCACAGTGCGGCGGCGAGGGCGATGAGTAGGCCAGCCGCGCCGATGACGAAGACCCACCGCCATGCTTCGAGGCCTGTGGGGGCGATTGCGAGTGCGGTCAGCGCCGTGACCGGCCCGCCGACGTAACCGACAAATGTTAAGACCGTGAAAGCCCGTCCGCGGGTGCTTCTCGGGAACATCTCGCTCAAATACACCATAAGAACGCCAGTGGCAGCTTGCACACCGATGCCAGTGAGTACGCGGCTAAGAGTCAGAATCTCATAATTGGGTGCGATAGCCGAGACCAGAGACATTGCAGAATAGAAGACAGAGCCCCAGATAAGGACTGGACGCCTGCCAAACCGGTCGGACAACCGCCCGCCGGCGACGGCACCCACAAGCATCCCAAGGAATACGGATGACGTAATCACGCCAACCTGGCCAAGTGAAAGGCCCCAGTTTTCTCGAATAGACGGCGCAACGAACGCGAAAACGGTATTGTCGAACGTTTCGACCAGATAGGCGGCTCCGAGGAGAATGACCCATACCAAGTGGTATTTGGTAGTGGGGAGCCTGTCGAGCCGGGCGTTGAGGCTTGGCCCCGCCACCACGGTGTTCGTGTCAGAAGAATTGACCATAGCAGTCTGCTCTCTAGTGGTTGTTTTGAAAACCCTCTTCATCTGCGGAGAGGGCATGGCGGGCTACGGCCACGGGAAAGGGCCGGCGCCGCCTGTGTGCAGGTAAACCGGGTAGGTCCAGGGTGAAGGTCAGCTCAGCATGAACTCTGGTTTGACGACGACATTGATCGCCTGTTCGCCCGGTACAGCTCCCTTGAGTGTGTCGAGAGCAAGCGGTAGCTGATCAAAGCCAAAGACGTGCGTTCGGAGTTTCTCAACCGGTACCTTGCCCTCAGCAATGAGGTTTGCCGCCATGGCGAAGGCTTGATGCTTGGCGCCGATCGAGCCGATGATGCGGATCCCTTTTGAGACAATTTTGTCGATGGGGAAATCGGGTACAGTGCGGGATTTGACGCCAATGGCTACGAGGGTGCCTCCCGGGCGGAGCATCTCGATGGCGTCAAGCAGCGGTTTTGTGGCACCGGGCGACGTATCGACAACAATGTCGAATCCTCGCCCCTGGGTTACTTCGTGTGCCCGGTCGACGGCATCCTCTTGTTCGACGTCAACAGCGGCGTCTGCCCCGAACTCAAGGGCGAGGTCCAGCTTATGCCGGTCACGCGTGAGGCCTGTGGTCATGATGGTTCCGGCACCTCCTGCGCGGGCGGCCAGGATGGAAGACAGGCCGCGCTGCCCACAGCCAAGGACGGCGACGGACGCACCGATCGTCGTGCCCGGGGTCAAAACAGCCCATTGGATTCCGCCTGCGAGAGGATTCCACAACGTGGCGTCAAGGGGGTCGGTCTCCTCGGGGAAAGGGTAGAGAATTGTGTTCGGACTAACGTAGGCATGTGTGGAGTAGCCGCCCCACAGGCTCGGTGCATTGGTGGTTGGAATAAACCCGTAGGTGGCGGGGCTAAAGTCCCATCCTGTGCAGAAGGCGGCCTCATCCCGGCGGCATGCCGGACACCGCCCGCACCCGAGGAGAGGGTTGACGGCGACACGGTCCCCGACCTTAAGCCCATCCCGCCTTGGCCCTCCAGGGCCTAAACCTTCGAGGACACCGACGATTTCGTGGCCGTTGATGCGAGGCAGAGTGTGGGACAGGAATGTCCCCTCGTACGCTTCGATGTCGCTGGCACAGACGCCGTTCGCCTCAACGCGGACAATTGCTTCGCCTTCCTTGAGTTTTGGAAGCGCGAACTCCTGGAACTCGCATTGGCGTGGACCTGTTTGAACGAGAGCGGTGGCGGTCATGAATAGTCTTTCTCCGAAAATGGCTCATCCCAACCCCGTGTACACTCCCACCTCTCTTGAGGTGACTGTGCCGCACTTTGGCGCCTTCCTGCCTTCGATGGTGGCGGGAAGGGTGACCTGAGTTACAGACCAATGGAAGCAGGTGTGATGCACGTTATCCAATGCATTTCGTCACTGCCTAATTGCACTGCATGCAATTGACCTCACGCCGATCTTTCGCGATGTCTTTGAAGAGCCTTTTGGAGGAGGTCGAAGGCGATGTCCGCAGCGTTTCTGGCGTTGGCCGTCATCAGTTCCTGCGGGGGTGACATGAGTACGTACTGCGTCCTCAGAGAGTTATCGGTTTCAAGATTGGCCAGAACCGTGAGGCCGAGATCTGGGCGCAAATCTGCAAGGAGTTCGCTTGCTACGAGGATGTAATCGGTACGTTGCGCCAGTGCAGCCAGCAGTGCGTAGTCGTCCGTTATGACGGTGGGTTCGTGGAGTCCCAGGCGTTCTATTTCTGGCTTCGCCCATGTCTCTGCGACGAACGTTCCCGCTGCCACTGGGTATCTCATGAGGTCATCTGCTGATCCTGTGGACTGCAGCAAGGGGTGGCCTTGCCTGACCAGGAGCGAGACTGTTCCACCCTCAAAGTTTCTAGCCTCGAAGCGGTTCGTTATGGCGAAGTTGTCCGAGCCTGCCGGAACTCCGCCGATGTAGAAGTCCAGTTCATTGCGGGACAGCATCCAGTTGAGTCTGGAGTTCGTTTCCAGCGTCACATGCACTCTGGGGCACTGATCAAGGATTTTGGGCAAGAGGCTGGGCATGAACATAGCGGCCGTGAGGGACCCCACTCCCATCCGCACCGGCTCCGATCGACTCCCGTCCCGCAGGGTCTGGATTTCGTGCGCGACATGCTCGGATCGTGCGAGGAGGTCTTCGGCGAGGCGAATCAGTTCAGTGCCTTCACTGGTCAGGAAGGATCCGGAGCGGCCGCGCTCAAAGATGGCAAATCCCACTTCCCTTTCCAGGTTTTGCACACTCCTGGTTAGTGCTGATTGTGAAAGCGGCAGCGCAGCTGCAGCAGCTATGAAACTTCCTTCGCGTGCTACCGCAAGAACGTGCCGTAGTTTGTGCAGATCAATTTCCATACCCTCCATAGTATGCGGTCAGCGCATGTGACGACCGCATAAATGCATTGGACAAAAGTGGTTGTCTCTCATGAAATGGATGTAACCCAAATCACGAGATGAAAAGGTGTGTGAGACGTGTCCCCTCGTTCTGATCACATGGCGCTGGCTGCTTTTGCTTCCGCGTCGACTACTTACGGCTCCATCGGTTCCTGGATGCATCCTCGTACGGATCCGCGGATTCTGGAGCCGGACTACTACATCAACCTAGCGAGGACCCTTGATCAGGGCGGCTTCGACCTTCTCTTTTTCGATGATCGCCTGGCGATGCCGGCGGCATATCGGAATTCGATTGAGGCCACCGCCAAGTTTGGTTCACGCGCCGTGAAGCTCGACCTGCTCACTATCCTGGCCCTGGTTGCTTCGCACACGCAGCGCATCGGCTTGGGGGCCACCTACTCGACGACCCACTACACCCCCTACCACGTCGCGCGTGCCTTCGCGACGTTGGATCATCTGTCGCGTGGCCGGGCCGTGTGGAATATCGTCACTTCACTTAATTCCAATGAGTCGGAAAACTTTGGCACCGAGTACCTGGATCCGGAAACCCGATACGACCGGGCGGATGAATTCCTCGAGATCACGACTGGTCTTTGGGAGAGCTGGGAACGAGATGCACTTCAGATGAACCGGGAAACGGGCGTGTTTGCCGATCCCGCCAAGGTCCACGAAGTGAACTACATGGGTAAGTGGCTCTCATCTCGGGGTCCCTTGACCGTTCCGCAGCCCCCGCAGGGATGGCCTGTTCTCCTTCAGGCAGGACAGTCCGGTCGGGGCGTCGAGTTTGCCTCTCGCTGGGCTGACATGACATTTACCGGTCCGCGCAATCTTCAAAAGGCCCAGGAGCACTACCAAAACCAAACGGAGCAGCTGTTGGCAGCCGGGCGTGAGGCGGGTTCGCTCAAAGTGTTGCCTGCTGTCCAGGTCATCGTCGCTGAGGATGCGGAAACAGCCCAGGCGCGAAGCCGGTTCTTCGACTCCTTGTCTTCGGCGGAAGAAGAACTCATCGTCCTTTCCGAGCAGGCGAATTTCGACTTCAGCCAGCTGCCCATGGACGAACCCATTCCCGACAATTACCTGGATGCTGTAAAGGGGGCCAAGGGACTTGTCCAGAAGTATGTGGAAGCCGCCCGCGACGAATTCGGCCCGCAGGCCACCCTTCGTCAATTGGCGGAGAGCCAGGCACGCAACAGCGCGGTGCGCTTTGTCGGCGATGCCAACCAAGTGGCCGACCAGATGAGCGAATGGTTCCTGGGAGAGGCATGCGATGGTTTTGCCATCATTCCCGCGGACACCCCCGGTTCGTTTGAAGACTTCGTCCGATTCGTTGTTCCGGTCCTGCGCCAGCGAGGACTGCTTGCGGATGCCCAGGAGGGCGCCACGCTGAGAGATCGGCTGTCCCTGAGCAGGAGGGCTTCTCGATGACTGCCGAATCCCTTGCCACCGCCGGATTCAGTGACCAGATATTCCGTAGTTCCCTGGGGAACTACGCCTCCGGTGTGACTGTAATTACCGCTTCGGAAGGGGGCGAGCTTGTCGGCTTTACCTGCCAGTCCTTTTTCAGCCTTTCCGTCGATCCGCCCCTGGTAGCCTTCAGCGTCATGGCGTCATCTACGTCGTACCCGAAGCTGAGGAACAGCCCGTCCTTCGCTATCAATGTACTGGCTGCAGACCAGGCGAACATTTCAAACCAGTTCGCCAGGAGCGGCACGGACAAGTGGGCAGGCGTCTCATGGAGTTCAAGCGAGCTGGGCAACCCTGTCCTCGATGGGAGCGTGCTGACTCTCGACTGCACGCCCTACCGGGAGTACGAAGGCGGAGACCATACCCTGGTCGTCGCCCGCGTGGAAGACATCAAAGTGAACGACACCGCGAATCCCCTGCTGTTTTTCCGAGGAAAATACGCACAGATCGAACAACCTGCCCAGGTCTGACTATGAAAGGAAACCAGATGGCAATGAAACGCGCCCGCGCCGCATTCAATTCGATCCTCGCCGAAGGCCGTAGGCCGACCGGCGTGTTCGTCATGTCCAAAGATGCATCCACCACGGCTGTTTACGGTGCATCCGGCTACGACTGGGTGCTGATTGACCGCGAACACGGTGTCATGGACAACTGTCACATGGTCAGCCACCTGCTGGCAGCCCAAGCGACCGGCCTCGTGTCGATCGTGCGTGTGCTTGAGAACAACCCCACACTGATTCAGCAATCATTGGATGCGGGTGCACAGGGCATTCTCGTCCCGAAAATCGGATCAGCCGATGAAGCCCGGCGCGCGGTCGCGGCCACGCGCTACCAGGCCGGAGGACGAGGCATGTGCCCGGTCGTTCCCGCGACAAACTTCTCGGGCAGCAACTGGAACGGCTACAGCACCGAGATGAACGACAACGTAATCCTCATGCCGCTGATCGAGACCAAGCGCGGCGTCGACAACATCGAAGACATCGTCTCGGTGGACGGCGTGGACCATATCTTCTTCGGGCTCGCCGACCTCTCGCAGGATATGGGCATCGACATGGAGGCAGACCTGGACCAGCTGGTGGAAATATGGGAACACGTAGCAACGACTGCCCACAAACACGGTGTCCGTGCTGGAGCCCCGCTCGGCTTCGGCTTCGACAGACTGGCCGACTTCGGCAGCCTGGACAGCGACCTGTCGACGCTGCGTGCGGCAGCTGAACGGTCGATTGCCACGTACCGAGACTCCGAACCAGAGTTAGTGGAGCACCAACCCGTCTAACCCGCCAGGTGACCAGAGTTACCAGTGCAGTTTGCGTGCCGGCTCTCTGATGGAACTCGCCGAAGGCGGGGTATTCCGTTGGCGAGCTGGCATCCCACCCTCCCCTCTGGGTTCATTACCGCGGTGTTGACCATACGGCCATCCCCGTCTCAGCTATGGGGACGGCCCAGGGTGCCAAGAGCGCTGAAGGTTTTTATGGCCGCCCTCACATACTTGTTCACAGGAGGGTGGCTGTGATGAACCGCGCCTTTGGGACGCCATGGTTTTGAAAGATGGCAGTGTGGCTCGAGGACTTGGTTCACGAGGTTTCGTAGGCGACGCCCCCGGATTTCTCTGTTTGAGGTGAAAAAGGACGGCTGTACGCCCCCGCATCTTCGAACAGGCGGCGTTGCACGGCCCGAGAATTGGGGCGGGAGCCGAACTCCCTGCAGCCAAGGGAACGCCCTTGAGAACAGGTTGTAAGGACAGGAAAGATGAGCACGATCGATGCATTCCCTGGTATCAGATTTCCCGTTAATACCACGTATGACATCCCTTCGGACCGCACCGTCATTGCTGTCGTCGTCGAGTGGCGAGGCAGGATCGCCCTGTTCAGAAGGAGCGGGCGTCCAAGCCACGACAGCGGCCGATGGCACTGCATTACCGGATACTTCGAGGCCGGAGCAACGCCTGAACAGCAGGCTCTTGAAGAACTGTTTGAAGAAACAGGGCTGCAGGCCAAAGACCTCCTGGACTTCCGGCAGGGACCCGAACTGATGCTCGCCGACGCATCGGGAGAACCCTGGCTAGTGCACACTTTCACAGCCCTGACCTCCCGCCGCCGGCTGCGACTTAACTGGGAGCACGACTGCTACCGGTGGACCGCCCCCTACAAGGCCACGCGCTTCACTAACCGGGTCAGCTGGCTGGAGGACGTGCTCGAGGCAACCGGCCACCGCCCCGCGACCGCCCCGGCACCAGCCTTGGTCAGGCACCACGATCCCCACAACCTGCAAGATCAAGTAGCGAGCCAATGAAAACCATCACCAAAGCCGATTCCTCCTCCGGTACCGGTCGTTCGCAGCCAGGCCCCGCCGCCGGGGCTGAAACCGGCGGAATCATCCGAGTTGAAGGTGTAGTGGAGCATGGTGATGCCCGCGGGCGAGAGCTTGGCTATCCGACGGCCAACATCTGCGTGCCGGACGGCGGCATCCGGGACGGCGTCTGGGCAGGCACCGTGCACCTAGTGCGGGAAGGGCAAGGCGAGACCTTCACTGCCGCCGTCTCGGTGGGGCGCCGTCCGACGTATTACCGTAAAGGCACCCGGTTGCTGGAAGCCCACCTGCTGGACTACAGCGGCGACTTGTACGGATGCATCGTTCAGGTTGCTCTGCACGCTTACATACGCCCCCAGCGACGATTCCACGGAACTGATGAACTCGCAGCCCAAATCCGGGACGACGTGGCATGCGCGCGGTCGTGGGCCGCCAGCGCCTGCCAGAATCTGGCCGTGAGAGATCAAGGGCACGAAACCGCAGGTACCACAGCAAATCATCAGTCCCTAGCCACACCTATTACTCCGAAGCAGCGACCACCACTGGCCCAACCGGGCCCTGCCACTGCTGTCCCAGCCTCCGGAAGCCAAGTGACACTCAACAGAGCAACGCCGCGTAAGCACGTCGAATGGAGACTGCTGACCAATGCGCTGGTGGAGATTCGCCACAAAGGCCACGTCATCAGAACCGGCTTCGTGGAAGACGCCATGCCCGACTCCTCGGCGCTTTGGATTGCCGCGGACGGCAACTGCCCGCGCCAAATGTTTGAAGCATCCGAGGGCCACCAGGTGTGGGTGACGCCCCAGGAACTGCCCGGGCACCTCCGCTACCTGATGGCTACGAAACGGGAACGCCCACGATGACCTCAGGGCACCTTGATGGCAGGAGCGGTAAGGCTTTCCAATTCAGAGGCTGTACTGAACCGTTCATAAGTGTCCACAAATTACGAAACGAAGGGTAGGAACCATGAAAGCATGGGTATTCAATGGAGTCGGTAAGCCTCTTGAACTGCAGGACCGGCCCGACCCCAAGGCCAAGCCGGGTGAGGTCGTAATCGACATCAAGGCAAGCGGTCTGTGCCACTCGGATGTGTCGGCCCTCGACGATCCGAACTGGGCCCCCATCTTCCCTAACCTCCCGGTGGTACTTGGGCACGAGCCGGCGGGCGTCGTCTCGGAAGTAGGCGAGGGGGTCACCGGTCTCAAGGTCGGAGATCGGGTGGGGATCCCCTCCGGACCACCGAACCTCAACGGGTACACCCGCGACGGCGCCTATGCGGAGAAGACAACGGCACTCGCCCACGCGGTCGTGAAGGTTCCCGACGGCCTGGACTTCATCAACGCCGCGGCGGGCACGGATGCCGGGAACGTGGCCCACCACGCCGTCGTGGCCCGCGGACTGGTCGCACCGGGCCAGAAGGTCGGCATCATAGGTATCGGCGGCCTCGGGCAGATCGGCGCGCGGATCGCCGTCATCAGCGGGGCCGAGGTCTACGCCGCGGAACCCAAGGAGAGCGTCTGGCCCATGGCGGAGTCGCTCGGCGTCGTTAGATGCGTGAAGGACATCCGCGAGCTGGCCGATGTCGGGCTCGACACGATCATCGACTTCGCCGGCTTCGGCACGACGACGACCGGGGCGATCGAGGTCATCAAAGATGGCGGCCGCGTCGTTCAGGTAGGCATGGGCCGCCTCGTCTTCGAGTTCAATACGAATCTGCTTATCAACAAGCAGATCGACTACGTCGGATCCATGGGTGGGGGCGTGGAGGACTTGTCGTCCGTCTATGAGCTCATGGCCTCGGGGCAGCTGGCCCCGAAGGTATCCACCGTCTCGTTTGCCGACATCCCGGACGGCCTCGATCAACTGCGTCGCGGCGTCGTGCAGGGTCGACTGGTCGTTGATCTGCAGTCCGGCATCTAAAGCGTACTCCGGGCGTGGCCGTCGTGCCGATGGGTACGGCGGCAAGATGGCTTTCGGATGGAGGTCTCGCTGCGGCGGATTCCTAACAGAACTGAATTTTTAGTCCAACTTTCGGGGAGCAGTTCAACAACGCCGGCCCTTTCTGTTTAACTCGCCCTGAACGGTCACGCCTGACGTTCACCCGCACCAGGGCAATGGGGGATGAACGGGATGCACCGACCAGAGCAAGGGCTCCGCCGACTACTGCCGAAAAAGAACCCGGCCCGCCGGCGGCGGGGAGCCGGCCGCGTTGAGGCTTGCACCATGGGGAGTTTCTCCGACCCGGCCCGTGCGCTACGGAGCCTGTGCACAGCCGCCGCTTACCCAGGGTGACGGTGCGCTGAGGTGGTGACGTGGTGGTTGTGTGCTGGCGGTCAGGTGGGTCCCGTCGTCCACAATGGCCGGTGCAGGACTCTCACCAGTGGCACGGTTGGTTGCCTTCCTGCGCCGGGTTGCCGCCCCTGATTCGAGGCCGAGCTTCTTTAGCTCTTCGGGACTGGTGAGCGACGATGTCGCGCGCAAACTCGGCCTTGGTCGGATAGTGGTAGTGCAGGCTATCTTGGGAACGCCGGCACGCGCGGAAATTTCCGACAGCGATGCACCGGCGTAACCATGGTTTGCGATCCCGCCCGCCGCAGCGGAGAGAAACGGCGTGCGCGTCGCGATCCCCTGGCTCCGGCGCTCGGCCATTCACATCGTCGCCTCCGCGCTTCATATAACAGGATAGGGGCCCACCTGATTATTATAATGATGACATTGATTTAAATACAACCGTGGGGTAATCTGCGTCACATCGGCTTGGGGATAAGCCGATAGCCGCGGGCTCTCAACCGCGGTTCCACCCGAGTGCGGCGGCTGCCCCCAGACGTCGATGCACTCACCGGAGAGGAGTTCTGGACCATGACGACTACGACAGCCGAACGGCAACTCACAGAGGACGCGAGCCCCGACGAGAGGGCGAGGAAGTGGATTGACATCGCCCGATCCCTCGAGCACCTCGTCGAAGAGGACCGTGAGCAGGCGCGGAAGGACACCGTCATCACTCCGCGGGTCGTGAAGGCGTGGAAGGACGCGGGACTCTACCGTGCGCAGCTGCCCGTCGAACTCGGCGGCGCGGGGATTGACTATGCGACTGGGATCCTCATCATGGAGGAGATCTCGCGCCAGGACACGTCGGCGGGATGGGTGTACGGTGTGAGTGCGAGCGGCACGATGCTGGCGGGCTCCTTGATCCCCCGCGAGGGCTTCCTCGACATCCTGGGCCCCGATTCAAACGGGCTCGCCTGCGGGTTCGCTAACGGTAAGCCCCCGGGGACTGCGCGCAAGGTAGACGGCGGGTACGTCCTGAAGTCAGAGCCCATGCCGTTCGGCTCGGCGACGCAGCACGTCGACCGCGTCACCTGCATGGCCGTGATCGTGGATGACGACGACCAGCCCATCCCGGGTGATGACGGACAGCCCGTCGTGCGCATCATGTACCCCTCGGTCGAGCACGTCGAGTGGCTGCACAACTGGACCGCCTCCGGCCTCGCGTCGACCGGATCGGGGCACTACTTCGTCAAGGAACACACGATCGAGGATCGGTTCGTGGCGACCGACGACACGAGCACCTACTACGACTATCCGGCATTCCGGCAGGGCTACATGGGCCCCGGCTACACCTCGCACGTCGGGGCCGCCCTCGGCCTGGCAAAGCGGTTCATTCAGGAGGTCGCACAGCTCACGGTGAACAAGCGTCGGGGGATCGTCCCGGTGCTCGACGAGTACCCGCTCTTCCAGTTCGAATTCGTGCGCATCGAGGCCGAATACCAGGCCGCGCGAGCCTTCGCGCTCAAGGCGTACGACGACGCGTGGGCCGCAGCCGAACGCGGCGCGTTCACCGACCTGCACGTCTCGCGGATCATCCAGTCGTCGACCCACCTGCACCGGGTTCTCGAAACCATCGCGTCCACCGCTCGCCTCTGGGCCGGATCGGCGGTGATCCCACCGGACGGAGTGCTCACGAGGCTGAATGCCGATGCTGCCGTGCTGATGAACCACCTGCTCATCGACCCCCAGCACTATCCCGAGCAGGCGCCCGCCTTGCTGGCCCTGTGGCGCGATGACGCACAGCCCAAATCCTTCTGAATCCGAATCCCAGATCAGGAGATACGCACGATGAACACAATAACCGCCGAGAAGCGTCACGCGCTCAACACCCTCTACCGCTACTGGAATGACCGCACCGCAGGAATCGACGAGACCGGGTTCGGACTCATCCGCGACCTCTACACCGGCTGGGCGAGGTACGCGCCCGAGGCACCCGGTGTCAGCTACGAGTCAGTCACCGCAAACGGGGTCCCCGCGATCTGGGCGATTCCCCATCACGAGATCGAGGGATCGGCCGTCCTGTACACGCATGGCGGAGGATTCATCGGCGGTGGGATCGATAGCCACCGGAAGCTCGCGGCTCACGTGGCGGCGGCGTCCGGGCGGCGCACGTTGCTCATCGACTATCGACTGGCTCCCGAGCACCTCTACCCGGCGGCGCTCGATGACTCGGCCGCGGCGCTCGACTGGCTAATCGATCAGGGATACGCGGCTGCTCGCATCGGGTTGGTGGGTGACTCGGCTGGCGGCCTCCTCGCGACCCGCCTCGGCATCGTCCGCGCACAGCAAAACCGCCCACAAGTGGGCGCAATCGTCGCGATGTCGCCGTACTATGACCTCGAGGGCAGGGGCGAGTCGTTCGACCACAACCGGGAGAACGACCCGATCGCTAGCCGCGAAGGAATCGCCCAGAACCTTGCCGCGTTCCTTCCCGAGGGCGCGACCGCATCGGATGCCGACGTCAACGTGCTGCGAGCGGACCTGACAGGTCTGCCTCCCGTATTCGTGTCGTTCGGTGGGTTTGAGGCGCTTGCCGACGGAGGCACGATGTTCGCTGAGCGTGCACGCGCAGCCGGCGTCGAGGTCGTGAACGAGGTTCTCGAGGAAATGGACCACGTTCCGCAGTTCCTCGTCGGGTACGCGCCGGAGGCGACCGCATCGGTCGAGGCGATGGGCGCGTTCCTGCGCGACCACCTCGCCGGCTGAGAAGGACGTGATCATCCCAATGTGCGATAGGGCAACGCCGTCATAAACATCGGCGTCGGCCTCGATACACCCGCTGCCCAGATCGCCCGATAGGAATGAGTCCGAGCGAACCTATCGGGTGATCTGGGAACGGAACCTCTAAGGCGCATCTACCGCGAATATGCCCGGTTTGATGGGGAAGCGCATTATCCCCTTTCTCACTGTTCCGCGTCCACCGAGCATGTTCCCCTGCAAGGCAGCTGGCCAGGGTTCAGCGGACATCCGGGAACTGATTGCGATCACCGCACACAGATTGCGAGGACCGCAATCAGTCAAAGCCCACCCCCAGGTCAGACCCTGAATAACGGGCCGCCAGGACACCTCTCCAGGGCCGCGTGCACCCGCACGAGGACATGCCAACAGAGAAAGCCTTGGTCTGGGCGGCCCAGGGGAGAGGCAGTCGCTTTATCCGATACTCCGCGACGTGCGAGAACTGCACATCGTTCATCCCTTACTGGCACCCCTGCGTATCACGTGAAGGCGTAATCCTGGCCATAGCGATATTCGGGGACAGTTGTGTAAGGCAGGGAGTTATTCGTTTATGCGCGGTGCCGAGCATCTTCATTTCCTGCAAGACAGGCGGTCTTACCACCAGGAGATGCGGAGGAGGGCTCCACTCGTGTCACCTCGAGTGGATAGGACTCGACCTCTAAGGCGGTCGACGGCTGCTTCAGGGGGTTATACAGCATCGTTACTGGACGCCTCGCACTCCATCGCCTGTAATGCATCCGCACCACGACGCGGTGGCGAAGATCTCGCTACGTTTCCGACCCATCGGATAGTCAAGCATCGGGCATCGAGACGGCGTAAGGCTCCCCCCCATAGGCCAGTTCCGTAGGCCAGGTCGTCCAGGCGGCGGCAGATAAGCGCGGTGAGTGGGCCGACACCTGAACGTTTACGGAGGAACAGCACCAGATCGACGGCGACGGCTGTTACCAGAGCACGTCGGACCGGTTGGCAGAATAGTGCTGCTACGGCAGCAATTGGCCACCAGTGGCGGAGCAGGAGGTTGCCCTCTTGGCGCACTGCCCAGCCGAGGCCGCGAGCTGCCAGCCGGGCGGCGATGAAGCCTGTTCCGTTGACCGCGGGCAAGCTGGTGCGCAGGGACCAGGCGGTCGTAGCGACGACGGTCGCGGCGACCGGTATCGACCACCATCGGCGCTGGAGGACCGCCGCGGCACCGAGTGCCATGGGGACGGACAGGACCGCTGGGGCTACCTTGTCACCGTGGTGTGCGGCGAGGGCCGCGCCTCCCGTGCCGTAGAGGACCTTTCGGCCAAGCCAAGCCCGCATACTTGGACGGATGTCGTGGCGGACTTCGACTGTTGGGTCATACCGGACGACATGGCCGGCCTCAATCAGCCGCCAGACGAAGTCAACGTCCTCGGCCACCCGCCACGAGCTCTGAAAGCCGCGGCCGAGAAGTTGCGTGCGGCCGACCAGGCAAGCTGAGGGAAGCCAGCCGACTTCGGAACCGGCACGGACCTGACTGCCAACTTTTCCTAAGTCAAGGGACGACGCTGCGACGTCGTACCGTTGGAACCAGCGTGGCTGATCCGTTCGGGCGACGCCGGTGACGCGGGGTCCGACCAGAGCAAGCTGGGGGTCTGTGCAGTGGCGTGCCAGGTTCAGCAGTTTGCTGGCGTCGGCCTCGACGTCGGAGTCGACAAAGGCTACGAGGGGGGTAGCGACGCCGGCGAGTCCGGCGTTCCTGGCGCCGGCGGGACCAAGGTTCGTGGGCAATGAGATGAGCCGTGCGCCGTGTTCTCGGGCGACCCTTGAGACTGCTGCAGGCTCCAGCGAGGCGTCATCTACTACGACTACCTGAAGTGGCGCGAGCGCGGTCAGGCAGCGGTCCAGCTGTTCGGCCCGGTCCCGTACCGGGACGATTACCGTGAGGTCTGCGGCCGATACTTCGATCCGATCGAGTACGGGGACAGCCAGGTTCCCGTCAAGCAGTCGGCGGGCGAGCGATTCCGTGGCCGCGTCTTCCACGACCAGCCGCCCGTTGGCGAGCATGCCGCGTGCTCGTGCTCCGAGCCGTACGGACCGGATAGGCGACCCACCGACGAGGAGCCCTCCGTTGTCGGCGATGATCAGGTCGTCTCTGAGCCGGATCTCGAAACCCTTTGGCAGCGTTCGCCGGCCAATAGCGGCGGTGGCGATGGTCATCCTGAAAATCCGCCATCGGCGTGGACAACCGAACCGTTGAGGGCCGCAGCCTCCCGGCTGCAGCAAAAAGCGATGGTCGCGGCCACATCGCTTGGCTCGAGCAGCCGTTTCAGCAGCTGATGGTCAGCGAAGGCCTCGACGTCCGGCAGGTCATAGACCGTGCTGGTGGCGGCCAGCATCGGTGTCCTCGTCGAGCCCGGTGACACCGCGCAGGCCGTGACGCCGGTGCCGACAAGGTCAGCTGCGAGGCCCTTCACGAGGCCGACCACGGCATGTTTGGCGGCGTTATAAGCCGCCAGTCGGAACAGGCCCTGGTGGGCGGCGGCCGAGGCGATGGCGACGAATCGGGCACCCTGGGGGGCCGGGCCTTCGAGGAGAGCCGGCACCGTGACGGCGGCGGTGTTCCATACCCCCCGCACGTCCACGTCCCACATCAGCTGAAGCTCATCGTCGGGTGTTTCCCACAGCGGTTGACCGCCGACTAATACGGCTGCCGCGGCGACAGCGGCGTCCAGCCGTCCCCACCGTTCGACGGCGAGGTCGACGGCTGCTGCGAGTTCCGCCCGGTTGCGGACGTCCGCGACGTGACCGACGACGGTTCCGGCCGGGGCTTCTGCCACCACGCCGTCGAGATCAGCCTTGGTAGCGAGGGAGTACGGGACTCCTGCCCGCTCACCCTCGCAACCGTCGACCGCGAGCACTCGGTGGCCGTCTGCGACAAGCCGGCGGACGGTCGCTGCGCCGATGCCGCGTGCTGCCCCCGTAACCAATACGACGCGGGAGTTCATCGCGAAGCTTCTAGCGAACCAATAGCTCTGACCACGTTCCGCACCATCGTGGCCAGCACCGCAGCGCCCTCATCCGTGGTCGCACCGGCCGGATCGCCGAGAACGCCGTTAGGTGAGACAGCCTTGATGCCTCCCTCCATCATGAGTGGGAGCAGCTCGCGGAGCGGCGCCGTGTTACCGGCCTCGGCCCGCTCAAGTCGGACATCCAACGGTTTTAGGTGCAGCATGAGGGACGTCTCGGTGCGTCCTGCATGAAGATCCACATCCTCGGTCGCGCAGGCGACCCAGGCGACGTCATGGCCCTCGTCGGCAAGCTGGCGGGTAGCGTCCCGCAGTGCGGTGGAGTTGCCGCCGTGCGCATTGACGAAGACGACCCGCCGCGCCCAGGTACGCACCGACCGGGTGAGCTCAACCAGCACCGTCCGCAGGGCATCGGTGCCGATAGAGCAAGTACCGGGGAAATCCTGGTGTTCGCCGCTGGAGCCGTAGGCCAGAGCCGGCGCTACCACTATCTGCTCACCCGTCGCGCCCAGCGCCTGGGCGGCCGCGGACGCGACAGCAGTCGCAATGACGGTGTCGGTGTCGAGCGGCAGGTGAGGCCCGTGCTGCTCGGTCGAACCGACAGGCACCAGCGCGGTCACCGCCGGCGGGATATCGGGTGAGGCGATTGATGAGAGCGCGGTCATTGGCCGGTCAGCGGTTGGTCTGAGCCGGCTCGGGGACGCCCGGAGCCCGGTCGAATCCGTCCGCGATGAGCAGATGCTCGGGGCGCAGATCAGCGGTAGAGGACAGCGACAGTCCGCGCAGGGCAGAGTCGACACCACCGGAGAGGACGTCCAGAACGTTCTCGACCCCAGCCTGTCCGTTGGCGGCAAGCCCCCACAGGTAGGCGCGGCCGATGAGGACTGCCTTTGCCCCCAGGGCGAGGGCCTTGACCACGTCGGAACCGCGGCGGACGCCGCCGTCCATGACTACATCGATCTGGTCTCCCACCGCTTCAGCGATAGGGCGGACCATGCGGATCGCGGCCGGGGTGCCGTCGAGGTTGTTACCGCCGTGGTTCGATACCGAGATGCCAGCGACGCCGGCGTCGACTGCGCGCAGGGCGTCGTCGACACGGCAGACGCCCTTGAGAACGAACGGGGTCCCGGAGATCTGCTGCCAGGTTTCCCGCATCCACGCCACGTCTTCCCAGCTGGGTGGCGGGGTGGTCATCCACTCGTAGTAGGCGCCGAAGAAGGTGGGTGCGGGGCCCCAGGACGGCTTCGTCGGTGTTTCCCCACCCGGCGCAGCGGTCGGCGCATCGCCTCCTGGCGGGGCGAGGTTGGGGGCGGTGAGGTCGGGAAGTTTGCCGGTTTCGCGGAACTGCTGGCCGAATTGCCAAAGCCACCGCGGCTTAGTGGCGACCTTGGGGGCCAAGCGGACCATCGCCTTGAAGTTCATTTTTTCCGGGATTTCCGGGCTGCCCCAGTCGCGGCCCATCGAGAAGGACCAGTCGAGTGTGGCGATCAGGCCGGCGACGCCGGCAGAATGCGCGCGTTGCATACGCTGGATCATCGTGTCCCGGTTGCCGGTCCAGTACATCTGGAAGAAGGTGGTGGCCCCAGTGGCGGTGACGTCCTCGACTGACTTAGAGGCGAAGTTTGACAGGCCCATGATCGTGTTCCGTGCGGCCGCGGCCCGGGCGACCGCGACCTCACCATCGGGGTGAACGGCCTGCACGCCGGTGGGACTGATGATGACCGGCATGCCGATGAGCTGGCCGAATACGGTCGTTGCCTGGCTGCGCTCGGGCTGTTGGCCGACGACGTGGGGTGCAAGTCCGAGTTCGGTGAACGCTGCCTCGTTGTCGGCGATGCTCTGGCCACGCTCGGACCCGGCAACCAAGGCACCGTAGACCGGCTGCGGGAGGCGCTTACGGGCGCGCTGATGCGCGACCTCGACAGACTCGAACCAAGGGTTCTGCTTCCAAGGATTCACGATCTTCATTTGCATGCTTTCAGGGTCGTAGGTGCAGTCCGGCGTCGTTTCTGGAAGACGTGGACGGCCAAGGGTCAGAGGGCGGGATCGAAACCAGCGAGGGGGCTCTCCGCACATGGAGAAACCGGCAGCCTTTCCGGGCGGCGGGTCAGAAGTTGCAGCATCACGGGCTGGTTGCGGGTCGGATTGGCCTTTGAATGGTCCTTACTTGCCTGCGGAATGAGGCGGTCGCCTGCTAGGGCCTGCTCGCCGTACCCTTGGACACACTCCGGGTCTGGTCCATCCAGGGGCAGACCGGTGAAGAACTTCGCGGCCATGCAGCCACCGCGGCAGGCATCGAAGAACTGACATTTCGTGCACGCGCCGCCAGTCTGGGGCGAGCGCAGGTCTTGGAACAATGGGGAGGTTTGCCAGACCTGCTGGAAGCCCCCGTCGGCGAGCAGGTTGCCGGCCAGGAAATTGTCGTGGATGGCGAATGGACAGGCATAGACATCCCCGATCGGGTCAATCAGGCAGACCACACGTCCTGCCCCGCACAGGTTCAGGCCAGGGAGCGACTCCCCGAAGGCAGCCAAGTGGAAGAACGAGTCGCCGGTAAGCACGTCTTCGCCGTGGGCCATCAACCAGTCGTACAGTTCACGCTGCTGCTGTGGCAACGGATGCAGTTCATCCCAGACGTCAGCCCCCCGCCCCGACGGGCGAAGACGCGTGAGTCTCAGCGTGGCACCGTACCTATCGGCCAGCGCCTTAAACTCGTCAAGCTGGCCGATGTTCTGCCGGGTGCAGACCACGGAGATCTTGGCGTCCTTGAAACCTGCGTCCTTGAGGTTTTGAAGGGCCCGCAGCGCGGTGTCGTAGGAACCGGGACCGCGGACGTAGTCATTGACCTCTGCCGTCGCTCCGTCCAGGGAAATCTGGACGTCGACATAGTCGGTGGCGGCGAGGAACCGTGCCCGCTCAGGATTGATCCGCACCCCATTGGTGGAGAACTTCACTCCCACCTGGTGGTCGACGGCGTACTCCAGAAGCTCCCAGAAATCCGGACGGATCGTCGGCTCACCGCCGCCGATATTGACGTAAAAGACCTGCATGCGCTGCAATTCGTCGATGACTGCCTTGCACTGATCCGTGCTGAGTTCGCGTGGGTCCCGTCGCCCGGAAGAGGACAGACAGTGCGCGCACTCGAGATTGCAGGCGTACGTCAGTTCCCAGGTTAGGCAGATCGGGGCGTCCAAGCCGTACTCGAATTGCTGCACGAGTGTGCCGGTTTGGGGCCTTTCCGGTCGATGCGTGGGGTGGTCAGCCAAAATAGTCGTCATGCTTCAGGTCCCTTCCGGGGGCGGATCATGTCGGTTGCCGCAAGGCCGCGCAGCGCCGCCGCGTAGGAATTGTGCTGGGAGGCAGGGACGCCGGCCGACTCAAGTGCGCTCCGGACGTCCCGGGCCGAAGCAAGGCCCCGGACAACGGCGACCAACTCAGGTCGCTTGAGGAACGTCAGCTTCCGGTTGCCGAAGTGGTAGGCCAGCGCCCCGAAAGGCTCGGGCCGCAGCGCTACCGACGGCGAGAGCATCCACGGCTCTCCCAGCAGGGCGTCCATCAGTAGACGCCACACATGCCGTCGATCGAGACCTCCTCGATGAGATCTTCAGTGGCCAACTCGCTGAGCTGATCCTCGCCCGAAATGTCAGGGTTCATTGTGGTCCTCCTTTTTACTGTGATTTTGGGCCTACCAGCGTTGCGTTAGAAAGATTGACGCGCGGAAGGCAAAGCAGATCGCGAGATGCGTCCAGCCTCAAGCAACGATGACGCGCAGGCCCTGGAGGGCAGGGGTGACCTCCATCTGGCAACCGAGCCTGCTGGTCGGCTTGACTTCGTCCACAAGCGCCCCGAGCATCTCAGCCTCGGCTGTCGTGCGGGGTGGAGGTGCGCTGCCAACGGTATCGGCGACATACACATGGCACGTTCCACAAGCCATTTCGCCTCCGCATTCGCCTTCGACGCCCGGGATGTCATGGTTGACCGCCACGGTCATGAGACTTTGTCCAACGTCACCCTCGACGTCGTGCTCGATGCCGTGGGGATCAACGAAAGTAATTGTCGGCATTGCTTATTCCCCTCTAAGTTGTTTTTTTGATTACGGATCTTAAGTGCTGTAGCGAATGGAACACCAAGGGATCGGGCTCGCATTGACCCGGCAGGCGTCTGGTATGGATTTCAGGAAGGCCAGCGCAGCTCGAGCGACGTGAGTCCCGCAACGTGACCTACAGCGATCTGGAGCGGATCAGTTGACTGCAGCGAAAAGTCGGGAATCCTCTTCAGCCACTCTTCGAGAAACACCTTCAACTCGCGTCGAGCAAGATGCTGTCCCGGGCACACATGATTTCCTTTGCCGAACGCGATGTGTTTCGACGACTCGCGTTCGAAGTCCACCGTGAACGGGTCTGAGGTGATCGACGCATCGGTGCCATACAACACCGTCGAGGCGAGGATCATATCGCCGGCACGAAGCTGAGCGCCGCTCATCTCTGTGTCCTGAACGACTCTGCGCCCGTTAGCGACCATACTGTGGCGACGCATCAATTCCTCGATTGCCGGCTTCACAAGCGCGGGGTTCTCGGTGAGCTGCTTGCGATGCCCTGGATTGCGGGCAAGGAAGAGCGCAAAGAACCCCAACATATTGACCACGGTGTCGAGCCCCCCAAGGAGCACATTCATGGCCAGCATAAGAGCTTCGGTCTCGGTGATTTCGCGACCATTTACATCCGCTGTGACGATCGCCGACAGCAGATCGTCACCGGGGTCTTGCCGGCGCTGCTCCATCCAGCCCAGCAGGTAGCCTTCAAGTGCTTTCTGCGCGTTCAGACGCTGCTCAGCGTCGCTGGAGCGAGTGATCTCTTCTCCGTATCCCCTCAGCATTTCTCGATCATCTTGCGGCAAACCCATGAGATCAAGGAAGACGGCCACCGGCAGAATGGCCGCAAATTCGCTGACAAACTCGCATTCACCGCGCGCGAGGAACCCCTCAATCAGCGAGATCGTGAGCGCACGCGCCCTGTCCTCTACCGGTTGGAGATTCTTCGATGCAAGGAACGGAATAATGATCTTACGAAAGTCCAGCTGCTCTGGAGGGTCCATCTCAAGGGGGATCAGCTGGGCCGTTCGATTGACATTCGCCGGGATATAGATGTCGATTGCCGAGAACCTGGAGTAGTCGGATAGCACTGTAGCCACGTCCTCTCCCCCGAGAGGGACCCAGTGTCCGCCATTTCGGGGCGTCCAAAAGATTCCGCCGGGAGCCTTTTCGCGAAGCCGCTCCCATTCAAGTTGTAGGTCGTCGAAGCTCGTACCGAAGTTGAACCAGTCAAAGTCGATGACGAGTTCGGAGGGGACATGGGTCGGTCGGGAGAGATCTTTCGTTGCCGTCATTGGTTTTGCCTTCCTGCTGCTTTCTGGGGAATGTAAATTGCCGTCTCGGGGCAAGCAGAGAGCTCGCCGTCGCTTTCTCCTTGAGATTCAAGGTCGAGAGTTGAAGTAATTGTGATTTATATCATATAAATGATTCGCGAGAAAGAGTCATGGTGGCGTTGAACGGTGGAAGCGCGCGATTCAGATGGGTCCTGATGGGGCGTTCCTCGAGAAGAAGATGGCTAAGAGGACGTCTCGAGCGGCTGCGGGGGAGAGTGGCGAGTGCCCGCTGGGTTTGCCTTCAGCAAGGAGTAGGCCGACTGAGACGCCTCCCGCAGGCCCTCCGACGGCGCTTTAGGGCCAGGCAAGCCGCATGAAGCATGCGCCCGATTGGACTACGCCGTGCGATGCATGCTCCGCTCCAAGGGCCGTCCCGTTCAGCGAGATCAGGTCCGGCTACCGCCAGCTCCCGTTGTGAAGAGGGGCGTAGGGTGTGGAAGGGCGCATTCCCGAAGCGGTCGGGCGTCGTCGGCGAGAGCCTCAGCGGCGACTTGCGCACGTTGCTTGACCAGGGCGGTTCCCTGAGCGAAGTCCACAGGACTGTTGACCGAGTCGATTGCGACTAACCGGCCCGCTGACAGATAAAGGACCGAGAAGGATCCGCCCTCGCGGTCGCCGCGAATAACCATTTGGTCATACCCTGACATCAGCCCCGCCGTCTTGAGCTTGACATGGTACTGGTCCGACCAGAACTTTGGGACCTCATCATTCGCGGCAGGCGCACCCAGCAGATCCGAGGCCACGACCTTCGCCTGTTCATTTGCATTCTGCACCGATTCGAGACGAATCCGCCGATTAGGCGCATAAGGATTAACCTGGCTGGTGCAGTCCCCAATCGCGGATACGGCGGGCAAGCTGGTCCTGCATTGCTCGTCTACCTCAACACCGTTGCCGCAAACCGCGCCGGCCGCTGCCAGAACCTCCGTGTTGGGGACAAGACCGACCCCCACGATGACAAGGTCGGCGGGCACCACACGGTCACCTAGGACCACCGACGCCACGCGTCCGCCACCTTCGGTGAACTCCTTCACCGTCGAGCGCAGCAGGACGTCCACACCGGCCTCAATGTGCACGCGCTGGAAATATTCGGAGACCTCTGCGGATGTCACGCGCTCCAGCACCCGGTCGGCTGCCTCGATGACCGTCACGTCCATCCCGAGGCTACGGCATGCCGCGGCTGTTTCTAGCCCTATATAGCCCCCTCCGACGAACACGACTCGGGAAGCCTGCCGCAGCTCCTCCTTGAGCGCTAGAACATGGTCCAGCGTACGGACCTGATGCACGCCCGGAAGCTCGCCTCCGGGGATGGCCAGGGTGCGCGCACGGCCGCCGGCCGCCCACACCAGGCGACCGTAGGAAAACTTTCGGCCAGTGGAGGTGACCACCGTGCGTTCGTCCGGACGCACTTCTAAAACCTCGTTCCCCAGCAGGAGTTCAACCGGCGAACTGGCCCAATACTCAGCCGTCCGCAGTGGCAGGGATTCCAGCGATTCGACATCGAGAAGAAATCCCTTGGATAGCGGGGGCCGTTTGTAGGGCAGAGTCGTCTCCCCGCTAAGTAGTGCGACGGACCCCTGAAATCCGCCTTTTGTCAAATACGCCGCCAAGTTAACACCTGCGTGGCCGGCTCCGACGATCACTACATCGTGGTGCTCGTTCATGTGTCCATCCTTAGCTGTAGTTTGGAAAATTCGGGCGAGCGCCATTGCCTCTACTCGCTTGAAACGGTAGCGAAGAGGCCGTCCTGCTCGAGCCTGGCTTAGGCTGGCAGCAGAGCCTGCCATCGGTGCGCACGTCACCGATGACAAGGACACCGATCAGCTCAGACTCTTCCTCCATAGGCCGGCACGCAGTCAAACCACTCCACCAAGTTCAAGTGCACCAGCGGCTTTACGCGGTCCCGGTCGATGAGCCCTCGCGAAGTGCTCCTTGAGGTTCGGCTTCACCGGCCAAGCGCATGAACCATTTGAAATGCGCGGTTCGGGTCGGATGATCCTGGTGATATCTCCGAGGCTGGGGCTCTACCTGGGATTAGAACTCAGTGACACCGGCATCAGGGGCCAGCTCGTGGGCAGTCATGTACTTTGACTCATCCGAGGCCAGAAAAAGGACTGTGTCAGAGACATCCTCGGGCTCCGTGTGTTCAACGGGCAAGAGGTTGGTGAACATGCCGCCAAGCCGCGGATCATCCTCGATGGCAGGATTGAGTTCCCCCAGCAGCCCCTCGCTCATCATAGGGGTGTTGACCCCCGTGGGGTGGACGCTGTTGACCCGAATCTGATGCTTAGCGAGCTCGGCAGCGAAGGCCTTGGCCATCCCCCGCACCGCGAACTTGCTGGTGGTGTACGGCACCATGAACGGCTGCACCTTCAGCCCCGCGGCGGAGCTGATCACGATGATTGAACCGCCGCCAGCCTTCACCAAATAAGGTGCGCCGACCATGATGGTGTTCCACACGCCGTGGACGTTGATCTCGATCGTCTCGTTGAACACTTGTGGCGTTACCTTGTTCCAAGCTGCGGGGATACATACTCCGGCGTTGGCCACAATTATGTCCAGGTGCCCCAGTTCCGCGACGGCCTGGTCTACCGTCCACCGCAATGTATCAAGGTCGCGGACGTCGACTTCAGCGGCGATAATCCGCTGCCCCAGGGCTTCGACCAGCGCTACCGTCTCCTTGAGGTCCTCCGACGTCGCATGGGGATACGGTACCCCTGGCACCTTCGAGCAAATGTCTACGGCGATGATATGCGCACCTTCTTTGGCAAGTCGGATGGCGTGGGAACGCCCCTGTCCGCGTGCCGCACCCGTGATAAAAGCAACTTTTCCTGCTACTCGGCCCATGTTCGCGTCCTTCTTAGTTTGTTTACCATTGTGACTAAAGTTACAATGATGGAGACCTTAGCGGAACGGTCGAGGCGAGGCAAGGGTAGCCCTGAATTGCCCTCGTTTCAGGGTCGGATCCACCGATTGAAGTAGGGAGTCCACATCACTGTGGATGGCAGTCCAGACTCGGGTGCATTGTGAGCAAATAAAGTTTGCTCACTTCCGAGGCGGCCTAACTTTCCCTGGTCCAACTAATGCAAGGAAGCACATGTCTATTACTGTTATCGCGGCCCTCACGTTCAAAGCTGAAAGCCTTGACGCTGTGGAGAAAGCCGTAGGGCGCACACTCGAACCTACTCGTTCGTTTGAGGGATGTCTGGGAGTCGAAGTCCTAGTCGATCAAGCAGACAAAACGCGCTGGCTGCTGGTTGAGTCATGGGAATCGGCCGAGCACAATGCCGCTTATCTGTCCTACAGGGCTTCCCAAGGCGTCAAATCCGAGCTCGCGCCCCTTCTCGCGGGCCCGCCGTCTCTCACAAAATACGATGCCTGGCGCGTCTGATTTCCGCGCCGCTATCTTCGGGGGAGGCTCTGGCGGCCGAAAAGCCCTGCCGCCCCGTAGCGTCTAGCTCAGCTTCCATGCCCAAGCCTCCGTCATTAGAAACCATCCGTCTGTCTTGACGACTTCGACTCGGCACCCGAGCGGACGGACTCGTGCTCGGATATGCCTAGAGCGTGCGCCGCAGCCGTTGGTGTCCTGTCTTCCCAGACCATTTGCCGCCGCTTGCTTCCGGATAGCATGCGAAGCGCATCGGTAATCGTAAGAGGATGCATTGGACGCAAGGCAGAAGGAAGAGTCCCACTGAACGTGCCGTCGCCCAGGCTGCCATCTGGAGTTTCGGAGCAAAAAATCCGGCGGGTTCGGATTTGGGTGTCGCGACACCCCCGCTCACAGTGAGAGTTACAAAATGTTCTTGTCCCATTAATCATGTATATGATAGACATCATAAGGCGATGGGGACCACAGCGTCTTTTCGATGATCTGGATGCCGACGCTTAGTGCCGGTCTTGGAGGTACGGAGAATAATGAGTTTGAGGAGAGGGCCATGGAAATCGACGCGCGGACGTTCCGAAATGCATTGGGGCAGTTGCCCACTGGGGTAATCGTGGTGACGGGTTGGAGCAACGGACGCCCGGCCGGAATGTCCTGCAATTCGTTTACTTCGGTGTCACTGGAACCGCCTCTGGTTGGGTTCTTTCCGGGGAAAACTTCTACCACGTGGCCGGGAATCAGAGAATCTGGGCAGTTTACGGTCAATCTGCTAGCCGACGGCCACGAATCTCTCGCCCGCGAATTTTCACGTCCCGGGATCGACCGGTTTGCCGGGGTGACCTGGCGTGAGTCCTTCAGCGGACCTCTGCTAGAAGAGGCAATGTGCTGGATCCAGTGCGAGATTTCCGAAGAATACCCGGCCGGCGACCACACGGTTGTTCTAGGGCGGGTCTGTGCAATTGACTATCGTGACGACAACCGGTTGCCGCTGGTGTTCCACCGCGGAAGCTACGGCACTTTCACCACTGTTTAGCGTTCGGACAGACCATTACAGAAGCTATCAAAGGAGATTTGGTGAAGATTCCGGATTTGGCAGGCCAGGCGGCCTTTGTCACCGGCGCGGCCAGTGGCATCGGTCGCGCTATCGCTATCACCTATGCCGCCTTCGGCGCCAATGTGACGTGTGCCGACCTCGATGAGGTCGGCGCTAAATCGACAGTGAGCGAGATTGAAGCGGCCGGCGGTGATGCAGAAGCGGTGCGGCTCGATGTCGCAGACCGGAATGCGGTTGACCAAGCCGTCGATGCCGCGGCAGCGCGCTGGGGGCGATTGGACGTGCTCTGCAATGCGGCCGGAATCTTCATCGACGTGACGCCGTCCTCCGCATCAGACTCCGAGCTCAACAGGGTCATGCAAGTCAACTATATGGGCTCAATTTACACCTCGCAGGCTGCAGTTCGGCACATGCGCCGGGCAAAGTCGGGTTCCATCGTCAATCTCTCCACCGGAGGCCTGGACAGGCCGAGACCTGAACAGTTTGCTTATGTTGCCTCGAAGGCAGCCGTAACCGAACTGACCCGCTGCTTGGCGCTCGAAGTCGGAGCCGACAACATCCGGGTCAACGCCATCGCAGCAGGCTATGTCGATACCCCCATGATCAGACGTAACTATGTCGATGGTAGTGGCGGACTGGATGAGGTCCGCTGGGGCGAGACTCTTGACACTTACAGAAGTTTCTCGCCGCTGGGAATGGTGGGAGAACCGATGGATGTCGCTTGGGCCGCTTTGTATCTGGCAACCGACATGGGCAGGTTCACCACCGGACAGACCCTGCGGCCCAATGGCGGGTTCGTCATGCCCCGCTGACATCAGAGCGTACCGACCGCTCTACCCAAGCGGAGGCTGATGCATCTATCCGCAACATCGGCGAATTTCTGCGCCAGCGCCTGGCTTAGCTTGACCGACGAACCAACGAAAAAAGAGGGAGCCATCATGACCGACACACAGACCCACCCGATGATTCGTGAAGGTAACTGGGGCCGTTGGGGGAAGCAGGATGAGCGTGGCGCGCTCAACCTTCTGACGCCTGAACTTGTCCTTTCTGCCCTGCAGACTCCGCGGACGGGAAAGTTGTATTCGCTTTCAATGCCGATCGAGCGTACTGGGCCCCATTTAAATTACCGCGGCGCACCGCAGCGCCTGACGTTGACGAACCACACTGACGAAGCCATGTTCGTGAACGGGTTCGGCGGACGGGTCGGAGTAGGTGCCAATGAGGACATAGTCGTCATGGGCACGCACACGGCGACCCACATGGATGCCCTCTGCCATGTCTACGCTGACGGTGCCACCTATAACGGACATCCACACGACGGCATGGCTTCCTATGCGGGAGCGGCATACAGCGGAATCGAAAAGGCGGGACCTATCGTTACCAGGGGCGTGTTGATCGATGTCGCAGCCGCCAAGGGTGTTCCGCATCTGGACTTTGGCTACGCGGTCTCGTCCGACGACCTTAAGCTGGCCCTTCGGCAGCAAAGCGTCGAGCTCCGGCCTGGCGACGCGGTACTGATCCGCACCGGATGGCTTGAGCTGTTCATGGAGACGGGCGAGATGCGGCTGGACCAGCCAGGGCTTTCCCTGGAGGCCGCAAAATTCCTTGGAGAGCAGGACGTTGCCATAGTCGGCGCCGACAACACATCGGTGGAGGTCCAGCCATGGAGCGAGGGGGAATTCCTTGGAGGACACATTGAGTTGCTGGTCAAGCGCGGCATCCACTTGATCGAACACGTGAGGCTCGCCGAACTCTCAGCGGACAACTGCTACAAGTTCCTCTTTGCGGCGGCCCCGCTACAGATTGTTGGGGCGACAGGTAGTCCCGTAAATCCCATCGCTGTCGGGTAGCGGATGATCGCAGTCTAAACAGGGGACTCCTCGGCCCGTCGCCTGTCCAGGCACGGGCCGGGCCTCAATCCGTGAGGAGCGGCATGAGAGTCAACGGAATAAGGTATCCGGAGCTGGTGGGTGGTACCGCCGTCGTCACCGGAGCTGGCAGGGGACTAGGCGAGGCACACACGAGGGCACTGCTGCGCAACGGCGTCAATGTAGTCGCCGGCGATATCGATCTGAGGCTGGTGACCGAGACTGCGCGCCGGATCAACGTCGAAGAGGGCTCAACGGCGAGTGTCGTGCCCGCACGCATCGACGTCGCGTTACGGGACGACCACGATGCCCTGGCGGACTTGGCCTGCAGTCGGTTCGGTCGCCTGGACCACTGGATCAACAACGCCGGCATCTTCCCGGAGGCCGGCGTTCGCAGTATCACCCCGGAGCAGTTCAATACAACTTTCGAGATCAACGTCAACGGCGTCCTCTTCGGGGCCCAGGCCGCTGCGGCCGCCATGAACGGCCGCGGCGGTTCGCTGGTCAATATGGCTTCGATCGCCGCTTTTACGGTGCGCCCGGAACGGGCGTCCTACGGCGTATCCAAAGCGGCCGTCGAGCATCTGACGCGTTTTCTGGCCGTCGAGCTGGGACCCGCAGGTATCAGGGTCAATGCCGTCGCCCCCGGAATCATAGAGACCCAGATGACGGCCTGGATCCATGAGAGCCCGTCAACCTTCGAGGCCACCATGCAAACTATTCCGCTCCGACGGCCGGGCACCCCTGCCGACGTCGCGGACGCGATGCTGTTCCTCATTTCCGATGCCGCCTCATTTATCACCGGGCACACCTTGGTGGTCGATGGCGGGGGCCGGCACCGCTGACCGGAGGCTCGGCAAAGGCAGTTCGTACACAGGTTTCTTGGAGCTTCCAGTTTCCGTTTAACCTTATAATCTTTTATGTAATTTACAACTACTCACCAGAATCGTTGGGGCGGCAGAAAATGAAAACAGGATCGAAAATCCGGATTGCAATGGTGGCGGCTACGGCGTTGGCCGTGGCAGGCTGCGGCGCTTCCGGCGGGGCCACGGCAGGCGGAGCGGACGGCGAGATTGTTGTCGGGGCGCTGACATCGCTTTCCGGCGCGAACTCTCCATCCGGTAAGAACTGGCTTGAGGGCTTCAAGATCGGACTCGACTACGCGACCGGGGGCACCGGAGAGGTCAACGGCACCGAAATCACCGTCCAGGAAGTCGACGACGGTACCGATCCCAACACGGCTATGACCGAGGCCACCAACCTCGTTGGCCGGGGAGTGAACATCATCGCCGGCACGCAGAGTTCGGGTATTGCGCTGAACCTGGCAGGTTTTGCCGAGGAGAACGACATCCTCTACATCACCGGCAGCGCGAACTCGAATCAAATCACCGGGGCGAACAAAAACACTTTCCGCGGTTCCCGCCAGGCGTATCAGGACGTAGCCACCCTCGTCGAGGGCCTGGGCGATAAGGTGGATGGCGCCAAGATCGGCATCCTCGCCCACGACATCGAATACGGCAAGAGCCTGATCGAAACCACCAAGGAAATCATCGGGGACCGGGCTGCGTCCGTCACGGAGGTACTGGCACCTTTCCCCACAGATGATGTCGCCCCCTACGTTCAGCGCATTAAATCCGGCAACTTCGACATCGTTATCCCGTTCTGGTCCGGCGATGTAACGGCCATGTGGCGGGCGCTCGAGCAGCAGGATATCTTCTCCAGTGCACAGGTGATGTCCAACATCGGCATGCGTCCGACCTGGCCCACCTATGCCGAGATCGAGTCCCCCAACCTGTCCCTGTTCACCTCCTACGTGGAAAACGAAGTGGACAACGACGCCGCGCGGTTCCTGGACAAGGAAGTCGCCGCCCTGGGGCACGAGGTGGACTACATCCACGCCGACGGATTCCTGGCCGCGCAGATGATCGCCCACGCCGTCACCGAAACCGGCGGCGGCAGCACCGCGGATATGATCGCGGCGCTGGAAGGCTACTCCTTTGACAGTCCCCGCGGGCCAACGAGCATCCGGGCCGAGGACCACGCGCTCATCGCCCCAATGGTGTTCCTCCATTTCGCGGACGGCAAGGCCGTGGTCGACCGCCTGATCGACGGCGAGGCCATCGCCCCTCCGCTGCCGTAGCAGCAGACGGGCCCCACTGAGGACACAACCAGCGAAGGACAGGCAATGGGCGTCTCAATGACCGAGGGGATCCTGGAAACCGAGGACCTCTCGTGGAGTGTCGGCGGGATCGACATCATCCGCAATGTCTCCCTCCGGGTTAAGGAGGGGGAGTTCCTCTCCGTCATCGGGCCGAACGGCGCCGGGAAGACCAGCATGATCAACCTGGTATCCGGCGTCGCCCGCCCGACGGCAGGGGCCATCCGGTTTGATCGGACCGACATCACCCCCCGCGGACCCGCCGACCGTGCCAAGGCTGGAATAGCCAGGACCTTCCAGACGTCCAGCGTGTTCCTGGAACGGACGGTCCTGGAGAACGTACGGCTAGCCGCGCAGGCACGCTTGGGCGGCAGCGGGTCCCTGTTCAGGCGTCCGCGCCGGAACGACCAGGCCACGGAACTGGCGCGGGACAGCCTTGAGCGCTCCGCGCTGCAGGGCGTCGCCCACAAACAGGCAGGCGAGCTCACCCACGCCGACAAGCGCAAGCTGGAAATGGCCATCCTGGCCGTTCAGCGGCCGAAGCTGCTGCTGCTGGACGAACCGACGTCGGGTGCCGCAGCCGAGGAAGTGGACGTGCTCATCGACATCGCACGGGGCATCCACCAGGAAGGCAACACGGTAGTGATGGTTGAACACCACATCGAGCTGGTGGCCAGCATCTCGGACCGCATAGCCGTGATGCACAACGGCGGTCTCCTGATGGTCGATACACCGGACGTGGTTTTGTCCGATCCAACGGTGCAAAAGGCCTACCTGGGAGAAGGATTGTGAAATGACAAGGACGCAGGCGCCACCAGTACGGTCCTGGACCGCCTCCAACAGCGCGCTCTCGCTGCAATACGTCGATGTCTACAGAGGCGAAGCCCACGTCCTGCGGGACGTCTCCTTCGAAGTGCCGCCGAACGCAGTCACCGCGCTGCTGGGTCGCAACGGCGCAGGCAAGACGACAACCTTGCTTGCCGTCGTCGGGCTGCTGGCAGCCACGGGCAGAATGTCGATGGCAGGCACCGACCTCCAGCCGCTCAAAGTTGATGAACGGGTGCGGCAAGGCATCGGCTACGTTCCGGAGGACAGGGAGGTTTTCGCCGATTTAACGGTTGCCGAGAACCTGCGGCTGGCGATGCGCGGACCCGAATCCCCGGCGCGGCTGCAGCAGGTGCACAAGCTCTTCCCCATCCTGCAAGACCGTGCCCAGCAACGCGCCGGCACACTGTCGGGCGGCCAGCAGCAGATGATCGCCATCGGACGGGCGCTGCTCAACGACAATAAGATCCTGCTGATCGACGAGCCCAGCAAGGGCCTTGCCCCCGCCGTCGTGACGGAGGTAGTACAGGCCATCGAGCAGGTCAAGGCCACCACCACCATCCTGTTGGTCGAACAGAACCTCGCTGTGGCCGCACGCCTTGCGGACCACGCCCTCGTCCTAGACCAGGGGCGCCTTGTCTATTCCGGCACCATGGAGGATTTCGCCCGGGATACGGAAGCGACCACGCGCTGGCTCGGCGTCGATATCAGGCCCAAGGCGGTTGGAGGCCGCGGCAATGAATGACATCATTTCGCTGCTCATTTCCGGCTTGGGCCTGGCCGGCATCTATTTCCTGCTGGCGTCCGGGCTCTCGCTAATCTACGGACTGATGCGGGTGCTCAACCTGGCTCACGGCGCCATCTTCGCGGCCGGGGGATTCGTGGGATGGGCAGCCCTGGCCTACCTTCCCATCGAGCCTGACTGGCTCCGTTTTACAGTCGCCTTGGTGCTGGCCACCCTGGCCGGCGCAGCACTGGGCATCCTGATCGAAAAGGGATTGCTGGCCCGACTTTACGGCCGCCCCTATGCCCAAATGCTGCTGACCCTAGGCCTGGCGTTCGCGATGACCGCATTCCTGGGCGGGTGGCTCGGGCATGATCCGCTCACCTTGAAGCAGCCGGCCTGGTTCGACGAGGTCACCGTCATCGCGGGAAGCCGCGTGGTCAACAGCAGGCTGGTGATCGTCGGGATTGCCCTGATCCTGTTCCTCGCCACGCTCATCTTCCTACGGCGTTCCAAGCATGGCCTGATCATCCGCGCCGGAGTGAACAACCGGTCCATGGTGATGGCCCTCGGCATTAATGTGTCCAAGTCCTTCACCCTGCTATTCGCCATCGGATCGGGCCTGGCCGGTCTCGGCGGGGTACTGGCCGGAGTGTTTTTCGGAAGCGTCACGCCGGAACTAGGAACGCAGCAGCTAATTTTCGCGTTCATCGTGATCATCGTCGGCGGACTGGGATCCCTCGAAGGCACGGCGCTGGCGGCGCTCGTCGTCGCCGTCCTTCAGCAGTTCGTCAACTACTACGGGCCACCCGGCGCCGGCGATCTCGTCACTGTACTCCTGCTCGCGGTGATGCTTCTGGTGAGGCCGCGGGGCCTACTCGGAAAGGTTGCAGCATGAAGCGCACAGCAGCAAGGACAGTTCCCCTGGCCATCGTCGTGGCCCTCTTCGCCGCCGTGCCGTTCCTGTCCAACGTCTCGGTCCCTCTGGTCTTCGACGGACCGCTGGGTTCCCTGGGGACCATGCAGATCATCGCCGTGGGTTTGATCTTCGCGGCCCTCGCCATGACATTTGACCTGCTTTTCGGCTACACGGGGCTATTGTCGTTCGGCCACACCTTGTGGTTCGCCCTGGGGCTTTACCTGCCTGCGGTGCTGATGGTTGGGGCAAACATTCCCTTCGGGACCGCCCTGCTCCTGGCCCTGGCCGTTTGCCTCCTGCTTTCGCTCATCATCGGGTCGGTGGCGCTGCGGACCTCGGGAATCGCCTTCGCGATGGTCACCATGGCGTTCGCCGAGGCCTTCCTGATTTTCGTCGAGCGAAACCCGACCAAGATGTTCGGCGGCGACGAAGGCATTACGGTGGCTGGCTCCCTCCTCCCCCAGGCAGTACGGGGTGTGGCCGGCATTGGTGCGGTGTACTGGATCGCTCTGATACTGGCGGTGGCCATTTACCTGCTCCTGCGCCAGAGCGTCGGTTCGCGTGCCGGGCACGTCCTACAGGGGCTGAAGGAGAATCCCCTGCGGGTCGAACTCCTAGGCCTGCACACCTACCGTTTCAGGCTGATGTCCTTCGTGCTCTCGTCGACGCTGGCCGTGTTGTGCGGCTTTGCCTATCTGCTGGTTTCGAAGATAGCCTATCCGGGCATTGCCGGGACTGACTTTGCGCTGCTCATCATGGTCATGGTGGTGTTCGGAGGCACCGGACGCTTATGGGGAGCAGCTCTCGGCGGGTTCCTTTACGGCGTTGCCAACATCCGTCTCGGCAACATGAGCACCGCCGCCCTTGACGAAGGCCTGCCACAGTGGATTTCCGGGCCGCTTCAGGAACCGCCGCTCTATATCGGGTTAGCCGTGGTGCTCATGATGCTACTCGCACCGGAAGGCCTAGCGGGTCTCATTGAAAAAGCAGGCACCCGTCTACGGGTGAAACTGGCAGGCTTTGGCCGCGGAGGGGACTCAGGGTCCCGCCGCTCAGGTTCGGGTAGCTCACCCGGACACGATGACGAGACGGGAACAGCGCTTGCCGCCTCCGGATCGCGCCAAGGATTGCTCTGAGTTTTTTTGTCCTTCAAGAACCAGTAAAGGGTGTCTGGAATCCGAACCACGGGAATCCGGATGCCGAAGCAGCAACGGAAGTCGCGCGCCAGGTTTGTCGACGGCAAGAAGAACAGGGTTTGTTGTCTGTCCGGCCCTTCGCCGAACTCGACTCGGCAACATGAACATCGTCAACGCTGTCGCGGACATCTTTCGGGCCAGCGGTTGACAGTGGCAGACCATCATGCCATTCCCTTGGCATTGAGTTGGCCTGGGGGGGGGGTACAGCTCTTAGACCGTCTATGTAACATGTTCGCTGTCGCATTCTAGGTCGGCATGCCGACCCGCCGAAACGCGACCCCGTACTTACCGAACAAAACGCGCATCTGCACCAAACAATTACCTTGAACCACATCGTCCAATGATGTGATCAGGCGCTGCCGTATTGGGCCCCACTCGCTGCCGAGACCGAGCGCCCGAGCACACTGCACGCGCCACCGCGTTTAGCCTCGGATCCACGTCCTGCTGGAACGACCGGCCACCAAGGTGGTCGCCGCCGTGGATGCTGAACTACGTGCGGAGCAGGTGCCGCCGTGCCCGGGTGGAGGACGCATCCACGATGCGGCCATCGACCTTGGCAAGCACCAACTGCTGCGTCGCGACGATGTGCTTGCGCGAGTAAGCCTCGGCCTCATCCGCTTTGCCGCCGTCAATCAGTTCGACCAGCCGCACATGGGCCTTGGTGGCATGGGCGCGAGCCTTGTGGTCGGGATATTCACCCTCCGAACTTAAGGTCTCTGCCCAAGCTTCTTCCTGCGCCGTCCACAGGCGCACCAGGCCGCCGACGATGAGCTGGATAGGGGAGTCTCCGCAGAGATCCACGACTGCGGCGTGGAAGTCGCGGGAGGACCGGGTGAAGGAGACGCCCTCGTCGTTGTGGGGTGCCTGCTCCAGGATCTCGCGCAGGTTCGGGACAACCTCGGTGCTGCGGTTGGGGTTCTCGGCGCACAGCCGCGCGCACAACGGTTCCAGCCGGGCAAGCGAGGCTGCCAACTCGTCGATCCGGGTGCCGGCTGACTGCAGGGCAATCCCCAGCGAGTAGCCGAATCTGCCCTCGCCCGGTCGATGGACTGACGCTCCGCCGACATTGCCACGGCGTACCGTAACCAGCCCCTCGGTTTCAAGGATGCGCAGCGCCTCCCGCAGGGAGGGGTGGCTAATGCCGTACTCGTCGCGGAGATCCTCCTGCTTGGGCAGCATTCCGCTGGAGAACTCGCCCCGGAGGATGCGTGCACGCAGTTCGCTGGCCACCGATTCGGCGACGCGGACCTGATGAATTTGTGACGCCGCGGGTCGCTGCGCATCCAAGAGTTCACTCACGGGGGGCCTCCAGGGAGATCAAATTGGTAAGACTGAGGCTGTCGATATTCGGCTTCCTTGATGCGGGCGTCGCAGGAGACCGTAATGATTGCCTTTATATAAAGGATACGGTATCGGCGGTTAGACGCCGCCCGAATCCGCCGTCGGCTTCTCATCCATGGCGGCGAAAGAGTGCCGCAAGCGCCTGGCCGCCGCCGATGCACATGGTGACGATGCCCAGTTCACCGTCGCGGCGGACTAGGTCTTTCGCCACCCGGAGCGACAATATGGCACCGGTGGCGCCGACCGGATGGCCCAGCGCAATGGCCCCGCCGTAAGGGTTGGTTTTCTCGGGGTCCAGCTTGGCATCGCGGATTACGGCGACCGCCTGTGAAGCGAATGCCTCGTTCAGTTCGATCACGTCGATGTCGGCCGGGGTCGTGCCGGTCTGCTCGAAGAGCTTCTTCAGTGCTAGGACCGGGGCGTAGCCCATCAGTTCCGGCTCCATGGCTGAGGTAGCAACGGCCTCCAGGGTCGCCAGGCCAGAGAGTCCGCGTTCGGCTGCAACTGATTGGCGCGCAAGCACGACCGCGGCGCCGCCGTCGTTGATGCCTGAGGCATTGCCGGCGGTGACGGTACCGCCCTCCTCAAATACCGGCCTCAGCTTCGCTAACCCTTCGAGGGAGGTCCCGGGCTTGGGATGCTCGTCCACTTCGACTGTCACCGACGTGCGACCGTCTACCTGGACGGGAGTTATTTCCTCGGCGAAGGCAGTTCGGGCGGTCTCGGCGGCGGCCCTGCGCTGGGACTCGAGGGCGAACTCGTCCTGCTCGGTACGTGAGATGTCGTACCTGCGGGCAACATTTTCGGCCGTAACTCCCATGTGGATGCCGTGGAAGGGGTCGGTAAGGATCGCGACCGTGCCGTCCACCAGGGCGCGGTCCCCGAGCCGGTAGCCGTTGCGGGCACCAAAGTCGTAGAACGGCATCCTCGTCATGGATTCATCCCCGCCGGCCAGCACAAAATCCGCCCCGCCCCAGCGCATCTGCATCGCCGCGGACCAGATGGCCTGCAGCCCGGACCCGCACAGCCGGTTCACGGTGTAGGCGGGGATGCTCGCGGGCAGTCCCGCGGCCAGGGCCACCCGACGGGCATTGTAGGCATCTGGACCGACCTGTCCGATGCAGCCCATGACGACCTCGCCGATCTCCGCGGCCTCCACCTTCGAGCGTTTCAGCGCCGCTTTGGCGGCCGAGGCCCCGAGCTGGTACCCAGGAACGTCCTTGAAAACCCCGCCGAAACTGCCGATAGGGGTTCGTGCCCCGTCGAGAAGGACGATCTTCTCCTGGTTGCCCACAATTTCCCCGATCTGCTTGAAGGTGCTTGGTGGCGCCTCACCACTTTGCTAAGATTAACAATAAACATTGTAATCATAAGGCGTTTGCCGGGCAAGGTTCGGGGACGACTTGGCGGCCCGCGCTGCCTCCAGCTGCGAGCCCTCTACGGCGTCACCCGCCGTAAACACCCACAAGGAGCTGTATGGATCCGCTATTCACGCCGCTAAGCTTTTCCCGCGGCCCAGCAATGAAGAACCGATTCATGCTGGCCCCCATGACCAATAAACAGAGCAACTTCGACGGCACGGTCTCGGATCAGGAAATAAACTGGCTCCTCCGCAGGGCCCATGGCGGATTCGCACAGATCGTGACCTGCGCCAGTACGGTCCAGCCCTGCGGGCGAGGCTTCCAAGGCGAGATCGGCGTGTACGATGACAAGCACCTGCCCGGGCTGCGGAACCTGGCCTCTGCCCTTACCGACGCCGGCAGCGTAGCCTGCGTCCAGCTCAACCACGCGGGCATCCGGGCCGACAGCACGGACCGCGTCGGCCCTTCCGAAGATGCCGAAACCGGCGCGCGCGCCCTCACCGTGGACGAAATTGAAGCCATCGTGGACAGCTTTGCCGAAGCGGCGGGGCGGGCGGAGGAAGCGGGCTTCCACGGAGTTCAGATTCATGCCGCGCATGGCTACCTGATCGCCCAGTTCCTTAGCCGGACAGCCAACCGCCGAACGGACCATTACGGCGGCAGCCTCGACAACCGCAGCAGGCTGCTGTTCCAGGTCGTAGATGCCGTCCGCCGGCGTTGTGGCGAGGACTTCCAACTCGGCGTCCGGATCTCTCCAGAACGATATGGCCAGGACTTTTTCGACATCCGCGCCACCGTTCAACGCCTCCTGAACGAGGCCCGGATCGACTATCTCGACATGTCCCTATGGAACATCTTTAAGGATCCCGACGACGAACGGGCCCGCGGCAAGAACATCATGGCCCACTTTCTGGAACTCGACCGTGGTCCCGTCCGTGTCGGCGTCGCCGGAAGAATCGTCGATCCGCAAACCGCCAGAGCCTGCCTAGATGCCGGCGCGGACTACGTGGCACTGGGCAAGGTGGCAATCCTGCATGGCGACTATCCGAATCAAGTATTCGCAGACCCGGCGTTCAGGCCCCGCTGGCTACCGGCCTCACCGGAATATCTTCGCAGCCAGGCAGTCGGGGAATCCTTCATCGAATACTTGGCTTCCTATATGCGCAACTTTGTGGAAGGTGCGCGCCCGACGGCGGGCACTTCGGGCGTGAAGTCGGCGTGGACGGACGAACAACTAGGTCTTGTTCCTGTGACCAGCAAGTAGCCGGTCCGGCAGCGAAGGGAACTGTCCCAACGGGAGCTGAGCTATTTCGGCGTCACCAGCACCAGGTTGTCTGGGCGCGCGCACCGGAATCACGCCGGCCGAGCTCAGGCTCTGCAGCAGCCGTTACCCTCGGGCGGGCACTTCGGGGTTTGACGCTGCTGGGTTTTCCTGAGGAACACAGCACTATACATGTCATTAGCGGACATGGGCCGATACGCGTTACACAGGAAAGGACCATCCCTATCCGTAGCCTCAACCCCTTGGAAGCGAGGCGGCCACCGTGCCCGCTTTGACTAGCCGCATCCATCCAGCCTGCCGGGTAGCGGTGCGAACCCGCTGCTGGTTCCGGCTCCGCCTATCCACCCCTACTCCCAGTACTTCCAGGAATTTAGGGCACTACAACGGTTTTCGTACTCGATCCCACCCCGAAATTTCGAATCGCAGTTGCAATTTCTGCAAGGTCGAACCGGTCGGTAACTAGGTCTGCGATCCCGAAGCGTCGCTGAAGCAAGGGGGTCAGATCCACCGCATTTCCCAGGTTCTCAAGCTTGCCGCCCAAGTTGCCCAAGATGGTCAGGCTGCGGTTATTGATGAGCACAGGATTAAGCTCCACGGTGCCTGAGCCTGAGAACAAGCCGGAGATAAGGTAGCGCCCGCGCCTGGCCAGGAGTTCGATGCCCTCGGTGAAGGCTGCGGGTTGTCCAGCAGCTTCGATCACCACGTCCACACCTCGGCCATCAGTCAACTCATGCACTCGCTGGGCACGCTCCGCTTGAGTCGTTGTCGTTATATCAAGCGTTGTAGTGGCGCCAAGCTGCGTGGCCCACTCGAGCCTCTTTGCCGGAGCGCCGGCGACAATGAGTTGTGCAGGACTTGCTAGGGTCGCCAAGGCAATGGACGCGAGGCCGACAGGTCCGCTACCTTGCACCAGCACAGTTTGGGTGGGGCGAATTTGGCCGAGCACGTCCATTCCGTTGATAGCGGTGGGCAGTGCGCAGCCGAGTGCAATGTAGGCCTCGTCCGGAATGTCGTCGGGGATCTTGTACACCGGCACACGTGGTGAAAGGGTGGCATACTGCTGAAAACCGGCTGGGTTCGGCCTCGATGAAGGGTAAGGCCAGGTCTCGTCTTCGCAGAGCAGAGTGAAGTCATTGAGGCAATTTTGGCAGTGACCACAGCCTGCGGCGGGCGGGAACCAGGTTATGCGATCACCGACAGCAAGATTGTGGCCGTGCCAATCGGTCACACGTCCAACACCCAATTCGGCCACGACCCCAACAGCCTCGTGGCCAAAAGAAATCGGTTCGTCCTCCTTAGGTACGTCGCCAACAATGCGATGAGCATCAGTACCGCATATCCCAGCCATCGAAACCCGAGCAATGAGCCCTCCAACTGGTGGGATCTCGACCTTCTCGGTAGTGATTGAAAGAGATAATGAAGACCCGTCAAAAGAGACTGCGGTGGATTGCATAGCCACTCCTAGCTATCCGGGTCCCTCCGTTTCAGGAGAGGACGGCTTCCTTTCTGCTGGCGCAGCGGATTCCAAAATGGAGAATCGCATCCGACGCCGCTCTTCATAGGAGACAGTCTCAATCAGAACTGACTATGTCAAGATATAAATGATTGAAGTCATGCCCCAGTATTTGTACCGTCGCCCGACCTTCAGCACCGACCAGGGCCGCTCGAGCCCGGCCTGCATTAGGTCCCTTGGGCGCAGCGATCTCCTCAGGTCGTCTGCCAAGGGCTTCGGGCGACAGGCAATAGGACACCCGCTCTTGACTGTCATCCTAATCATTAATATGATAGCTAGGTAAGCTAGGGGGCCTCAGTTGCCCACCAACCTCTGCGCCGGAGGCGCCCGACAGCACCGGGCAGCTGCGGCAGCGGCACCCAAGAATGAAGGAGCGCCATGCTTGACTATGCTGAGGCGGATGAAGTCCGGTCACTGCGCCACCGGCTGCGGGCCCTCGTGGAAGAACACATTCCAAAGTCATATCTCGGCGCCTTTACCGATGACCCAAATGACTTGGAAATTGCCCAGCGTTTCAGCCGGACCCTCGGTGAGCAGCGGCTGTTCGCCTTGACCTGGCCGGAGGCTTTCGGCGGTGGAGGAGCCACGAGCTGGGAGCAGACAGCCCTTCGGGAAGAGATGTGGGCAGCCCATGAACCCCGCGGCGCCCAGTACATGGGCCTGAACTGGATCGGACCCGTTCTGATGCGCCACGGCAGCGAAGACCAGCAGCAGCGGCACCTGCCTCCGATCGCTGCCGGCGACGTGTTGTGGTGTCAGGGTTTCAGTGAACCCGAAGCAGGCTCCGATCTTCCGGGCCTCCGGACCAAGGCGGTCCGTGAAGAAGGTGGCTGGCGCATCCATGGGCAGAAGGTCTGGACCTCCTATGCGGAGATGGCACGCTGGTGCTTCCTGCTCGCCAGGACCGGCACACCGGAGAGCCGGAAGGAGGGCATCACGGTGTTTTTGATAGACATGGAGCAGGCGGAGATCGAGGTCCGGCCGATTCCTTCGATGCTTGGACGACACCACATCAACGAGGTGTACTTCACCGGAGCCTGGGTGCCGGACCGGGACGTGCTCGGCGGGGTCAACGAGGGCTGGAATATTGTCACCGACGTGCTCGCGTTCGAACGGATCGGCATTGCGCGATATGCCCGGTGCGACAAGTTGCTCTCCTGGGCTCCGGAGGCACTGGGGGACGCCTGGGCGGACCTGCCTGAAGGCCTACATCAGCGCTGGGCCAAGGCCTTGGTGCACAGCCGAACCGTCCGGCTCCTTGCCTACAAGGTCGTTGCCGCCCAGGAACAGGGCAAGCTGGACCCGGCCGACGCTGCCGCCTACCGGATCGCGGTAACGCTGCTGGACCAGGAAGTCGCCGAGGTGCTGATGGACATCGTGGGCGGCTGGGGCCTGGGCACCGGGGACGAGGAGCGGATCTTTGAACGTGCGGTCGAAGACCACTGGCGCTATGCGCAGGCCTCGACCGTCGCATCGGGAACGTTGGAAATGCAGCGCCTGGCGCTCGCTAACAGATTGGTGGGTAAGCGATGAGGAATCACCTCTCGGTCGAGGCGGTAGAGCTCGGCGATGCGGTATTTGACACGCTGGCATCAGCGGGCGGCGTGGATTTGGCCCGACGGGCGGAAGCAGACCCGCAGGGGCGGGCGACCCTGATCGGCCCGCTGTTGGATGAAATCGGCCTGTGGGACATCGAACCACTGGCGGACCAAGTGCAGCTTGAGGCGGCAGCGGCCGCCTGCCGGGCTGCAGGACGGCACGTGCTGCCTTACCCGATCGCGGAACGGCTCTCGGCTCCGAAGGGTTCGGAAGGACTGCTGCTGGTCCCGTCGACGGGCCGGGAGGTAGCCTCCCATGCCGATCTTCCGCTGTCCTGGAGTGCGGTCGAGCTCAGCGGGGAGCAGCGCGTGGTCTTGGCAACGGGAAGTTCTTTGGGGACCAAGCTGGGCAGCTTTGCCGGCGAGGTCCGGTTAGGCGATGCCGTGGGGAGGTTGGAGCGCGAGACGGCACTGCTGGTCACATTGCAGGTGTGGTGGCTGCTCGGAGTCCTGGAGCGGGCGGCTGCGGATACCCTGACCTATGTGAAGGAGCGCGAACAGTTCGGCCGGACCTTGTCCAAGTTCCAGAGCATCCAGTTCACGCTCACCGACGTCAACGTTGCCACCCAGGGATTGGCCGAACTGGCCAAGTACACGCTGTGGTCTTTGGCGCAGGAAGACCACGAGCGGGTCTGGCTCGTGGACGCCGTCGGACTGCGTGTGGCTGCTCTGGAAACGGCCGATACCGTGATGCGCCGGGCACACCAGCTGCACGGCGCCATGGGCTTCGCCGACGAGACCAACGTGTCATGGTATTCCCGGCTCTCCCAGCCAGTGCGGCGGCTTCCGATGGGACTGAGCCTGACCGAGGCCGTCCTGGTAGAGATGATGGGGAAGGACCGCTTCACCAACCTCTTCACGCCCCTGCCCGCCCCGGCGCCCCACGAGGATGCGCTCACCCACTGACCGCTGACCGCACGGGCCCACTGGAGCAAACGGAACCACTTGGGCCACGGAAAACCACTGGCGCCCAATCCGGCGTCGGAGAGGAACACGATGTCAAGCCCAATCGCCCGGTTCTCCCTCGAGGGCAAGACGGCGCTGCTAACCGGCGCCTCCTCCGGGATCGGACGCCGCTTTGCCCAGGTCCTGGCCGAAGCCGGCGCCACAGTCGGCATCGTGGCCCGCCGCGAAGAGACCCTGAAGGAGATCGCCGGGCAGTTCGAGCGTTGCGTCCCCTTCCCCGCGGACCTGTCCGTGCCGGAAGCGGCCGATGAGCTGGGTCGGGCGGTACTTGAAGAGCTCGGACCCATCGACATCCTGGTCAACAACGCCGCGCACATCGCCGGCGGAGTCAAGGCCGAGGACGAGACACTGGACATCATCAACACCACGTTGAACGTCAACCTGGTTTCGCCGATCCGGCTGGCGCAGGCTCTGTATCCGTCCATGAAGGAACGCGGCGCCGGATCGATCATCAACGTCACCTCCATGGTGGCGAGCGTCGGGATCGGAAGGTTCCCGCAGGCCGTCTATTCGGCCTCGAAGGGCGGGCTCGAATCCATCACCCGCGAATGGGCGGCGCAGTGGAGCCGCTACGGCATCCGGATCAACTCGATCGCCCCCGGCTTCATCGAAACCGGCATCACCGCGGACGTGATCAACAAGGACAACATCCAGCAGTGGATCGGCCGTAACACGTTGATCCCCAGGCACGGGCAGGTGGAAGACTTCGACGGGGCGTTGCTCTACCTGGCCAGCGACATGAGCGCTTATGTCACCGGCCAGACCCTGACAGTCGACGGCGGATGGACCGCGCACTAGGGACGGCGCTCCGGCCGGAGGTCGGAGCACGCCGCAGCAGCCGGAACGTAGGAAAGAAAGTGAGGCCGTGGTGAGCCTGGAAGTGGATGCGCCCAACGTGATGGAGTGGCTGAATGCGAACTCCAATGCCCTGCAGGACTGCAATCCTCGGCGGACGGACAGCCTGGACGAGCGGATCGACCGCAGCCTGGAATTCATCGCCCGGCTCGACGCCGCCGGCCTGACCGGCTGGGGCTGGCCGACCGAGAGCGGCGGCCGCGGCGGAAGCACCGAGCACAGAGCCGAGCTTTACGATGCGATCACCGCCGCCGGTTTCGGAATGCCCGAGCAGGTCGGTGCGCTCGAGGTCCTCGGATCGGCCCTGGTGGCCCACAACCCCGGCCTTGCCTCGCGCTACCTTCCGGAATTGCTTGCCGGCAGGGCGCTATGGTGCCAAGGGTTCTCCGAGCCCGAGGCCGGCAGCGACCTGGCCAGCCTGCGCACCAAGGCGGTGCCCGACGGCGACGGCTGGAGGATCACTGGCCAGAAGGTCTGGACGTCGCTGGGCCATCGGTCGGACTGGTGCGGCGTTCTTGCTCGTACGGGTGCTCCGGAATCCCGGCACCGCGGCCTGACCCTCTTCTGGGTTGACCTGAAGGCCCCCGGGGTCGAGGTCCGCCCTCTGCTGACGCTCACCGGTGAAGAGGAATTCTCCGAGGTCTTCCTCGACGGCGTCCACGTACCCGCAGACCACGTCGTCGGCCCGGTAGATGGCGGCTGGGGCGTTGCGATGGACCTGCTCCAGTATGAGCGCGGCATGTGGGCGTGGCAGCGCCAGGCCATCATGCACTCGACGCTCTCGGGACTCGTCGCCGATCTGGACGGATCGGACGTGCTGGCGGCCTCGGCCGTTGCCGAAGCGTACACAAGCCTTGCCGCATTGCGGATGCGGTGCCGGGAAACGGTCAAGCGGCTTGCGGCTGGGGAACGGCTGGGACCGGAGGTGTCGATCGACAAGATCCTGCTCGGCCAGACGGAACACCTAGTCCACGACGCCGTGCGGGCCGTGCACGTGCGGAACTTCGCCATCGGCGACAGCGCGGAACCCCACACCGAACGTGGCGAATGGTTCTACTCGCGCGCCGCCACCGTGTACGGCGGGGCGGCCGAGGTCCAGAAGAACATCGTTGCCGAGCGTGTGCTCGGCCTTCCGAGGGAGGCAGCCCGTGGCTGAATTGGTCGATGAGATGGAAGACCTGGCCGAGGCGGTGGCTGCATCCACGCGCGCCTTGGTGGCCCAGAGTCCGGAGGGAGTCGGTTGGGAGGCCCTCCTCGACCTGGGTTGGTTCGACTTGGCCGAGGAGGACCCACAGCTGGCCACCGCCGTGCTCGGGGAGGAGCTCGGGCGCGCCGCCGCGGCGTCGCGCGCATTGGACGCCGCCGTCGTGCAGGCGCTGGAAGTGGCCGGCGCCCGCGTGTCCGCCGAGCAGCCCTGCTCGGTTCTTTACCCCCTGCCCGGCTCCGCCGACGCCGGGCTGCTGTCCGCGGACGGTTCGGTCCGGCTCGACGGTCTGGTCCTGGGCCCGATCACGGAAGGCGAGCAGGTCCTGGCGTTCGTGGCCGACGCCGCCGGCCAGCCCGCCGTCGCCCTGTTCGATCCACTGGAAGCAGCCGCGGCGGTCGGGCTCAAGGGGGCCGACGCACGCGTCCGGGCCGCCCGGGTCACCGTCAACGCCGCCGTCATCCAGGAGGCGCTGACACCCGAGCACTCGCAGCTTGCCTGGCGCACGGCGCGGCGGGCGCTGGCGTACCAGATGGTCGGGGTTGCCGAGGAATGCCTGCGCGTCGCCGTTGCCCACGTCACCGAGCGCCAGCAGTTCGGGCGCCCGATCGGCAGCTACCAGGCCGTCAAGCACCGCTTGGCTGACGTCCGCGTGGCGATCGCCGCTGCCCGCTCAGCGCTGGCTGAAAGCTGGGATGAAGCGGACCGGACGGAGCTGGCCGTCCTCGTCGCCGGTTCCCTGGCCAAGAAGGCGGGGCAGTTGGCCGTCACGCACGGCCTTCAGGTCTGCGGCGGCATGGCCTTCACCGAGGAATTCCCGCTGGCGCCGCTGGTGCGCCGCGCCCAGTTCTTCGCGCCGTTCCTCGGCTCTGCCGCCGAGCTCGGCCTGGAAACCGCCTGCTTGCTGAAGGCCTTCGGCACTGCGCCGCGGCTCTCCGGCTTCGGTGCCGCCTGATCCTCGATTTGGAACCGTCCACCCCGAAAGGTGCGAAGTGACCGCCCCCATGAAGAATTTGAAGACCCGCCCCAAGGTGGTTGACGCGTGGATCCAGCCGTGGACCCGCGAAGTGGTGGACGCGATGCCGGAACGGACTGCCCACGTCTTCCGCAAGTACGGGACCGACCGGATGAAGAACGGCATTTCGCTCGAGGACATGATCGAGGAAATGGACGCCTCCGACGTCGACGTGTCGCTGGTTTCGGGCGGACCCGTGGTGCCGGGCCACCTGGTGCTGGATGCGCTGGACAAGTGGGCCGACCGGCTGGTGGGTGTTGTCGCGGTGGACCCGACCAACGGCGTCATGCGGGCCGTGCGGGAACTGGAAAGCCTGGCCCGGAACTACCCCATCTGTGCCATGAAGCTGGAGCCCTTTTACTTTTGGCGGGATCCGACGGACAGGGTGTTCTACCCGCTGTACGCCAAGTGTGAGGAATTGGGCCTGGCCGTCCAGACCCAGGTGGGCGGGACCGGCCCGCTGTTTCCGTCCCGCTCCGGCCAGCCGCTGTATATCGACGACGTCGCCCTGGACTTCCCCGACCTCACCATCGTGTGCGGTCACGTCGGGTCGCCCTGGGTCGAGGAGATGATCCACGTCGCTTGGAAGCACGACAACGTCTACATCGACACGTCGGCCAGGCTGGCCAAGCACTTCGAGGAAGCCTTCCGCAAGTTCCTGGGCGGGTACGGGCAGGACAAATGCATCTACGCCTCGGACTGGCCCCTGCTCGACTTCCAGCGTCCATTGGCGGCTGCGCGGGCACTGGGACTGCAGGAAGACGTCGAGGCAAAATTCGTGGGTGAAAACGCGATCAGGGCATTTGGGCTGGAGCGATTCCTGGCCGACGGTGCATAACGTTTCCCTGTCCTACCTGAACATTCCCGCGGAGAAGATGAACGATGAATGACGAAGCCACCGACTACCCGTCCCCCGACGTCCGCACGATCGCGGCGGCCGCCTTCTGGGCCGAACAGCACTATGGTGCTCGTCCGGCCCTGGTCGACGCCGGACGGAGCCTGAGCTTTACGGACTACCTCGCCTATGCCAAGCGGACCGCGTGCGGCCTGATGGCAGCGGGGGTCAAGCCGGGGGACCGCGTGGCTATTTGGGCGCCCAACTCTATCGAATTCGCCGTATCGGTGCTCGCGATCCACCTCAGCGGCGCTGCGCTGGTGCCCGTGAACACCCGATACACCGCGCGGGAGGCGGCGGACATCCTGAACCGCTCCGGCGCGGTGCTGGTCTTCACCGTCGACCGGTTTTTGGAGCGCTCCTACGCGGAGGAACTGCGCGCCCTCCACCGCGATTCCCCCGAACTGCTGCCGCACCTGCCGCGGATCGTGGGCATCGACGAACCGGACAGTCCGAGCCTGCAGGCGTTTTTGGCCGCGTGCGGGTCCGAGTCGGAGCGCGACCTGGAACAGCGGATTAGCGGCATCTCGCCGGAAGACATTGCAACGGTGCTGTTCACCTCGGGGACCACGGGACAACCGAAGGGCGCCATGCTGCGCCATGGGGCCCTGCTGCGCGCGTACTGGACCTGGGGTACGCTGCTCGGGGTGCGCCCGGGGGACCGCGTCCTGCTCTCCAACCCCTTCTTCCACGCCTTCGGGCTCAAGGTCGGCCTGCTGCTGAGCCTGGTGCACGGCGTGGCCGCCTATCCGATGGCGGTCTTCGACGCGGAGGCAGCGCTGGACACCATCGAACGGGAGCGGATTTCGTTCTATCCCGCGCCGCCCACGGTCTTCCAGGCCCTGCTCGCGCATCAATCCCTGCCCAGCCGGGACCTTTCTTCACTGCGCATTGCGGTTACCGGCGCAACGTCCATCCCCCCGCAGCTCATCCACGACATGTACGACGTACTCGGGTTCGATGAGGTCTTCTCTCCCTACGGATTCACCGAAGGCACCGGCGTGGCGACACTGACCAGGCAGGGCGATGACCGCGAGGCGGTCGCCACCACCGCCGGCAAGGCGGTGCCCGGGGTGGAGGTAGCCGTGCTGGATAGGGTGGGGAACCCGGTCAGCGTCGGCGAGACCGGCGAGATCGCCCTGCGCGGTTACAACCTGATGGCGGGCTACCTAGGCACGGACGAGGGGTTCCTGGACGGGCGGGGCTACCTGCGCAGTGGCGACCTGGGCTTCCTGGACGAGCGGGGCTACCTGAGGGTCACCGGGCGGATCAAAGACATGTACATCGTTGGCGGATTCAACGTGTACCCCGCAGAGGTCGAGGCGGTGATACAGGCGCACCCGCGGGTGCTGGCTGCGGCGGTCACGGGGGTGCCGGATGAACGGCTCGGGGAGGTGGGATTGGCCTGCGTGGTGCGGCGCGATGCCGGGGTCACCGAAGCCGAGCTGGCCGAATGGTGCCGGGACCGTTTGGCCAATTTCAAGCGGCCGAGGAGGATCCGTTTCGTGGACGCCCTGCCGCTGAATGCCAGCGGCAAAGTCATAAAGGACGAACTGGTCGCGCTTGCCAGCATGTCCTCAACCGGCAAGTGACAGACTTTCAAGCAAAGGATCCGGCAGCGGATGCGGTCGGCGCTGTGCAAGGGACTGCGCCGGACGTCTGAGGGCACCCGGGCCCCCCGACAGCGTGGCGGTACCCCGGAACCCCTGATTCCCGCGGTATTCAGTGCAGGCCGACTAATAACCTGACGCGCAGCAGTCGGCGATGCATCTGGAACGAGGATGCACTGGCAGCACGGATGTCAATTCGCGAGACACGGACTCGCCTCTCCCCCCGCTTCGTGATGGAAAGACGTTCTTCATCAAAATGCGTCCGACTATATTTTTCTGACAGGACTATTGTTATTATGATTCAAAGCAAACGGCCCGCATAGCCTGTAATTTGTGGCAAGGAGAACTCTGATGATCGATTATGCTGACCGGCTGTCCTTGGCAGGCCGGGTGGTGGCCGTCGTCGGGGCAGGACAGGGGATGGGTCTCGAGGCGGCACGCGCTGTGCAGTCCGCCGGTGCCTCGGTCGTGTGCCTGGACAGGGACCTGGGACTGGCCGAGGCGGCGGCGAAGGAGGTCGCAGGATCGGCGGTCCAAGTGGATGTGACAGACCGGGCCGGGGTACAGGCGGCATTTGCGGGCCTAGGCGAGTTGCATGCGGTCGTGGACGTAGTTGGGGCCGCTGCTTGGCATCCTGTGCTGGACACCCCCAACGAGGTGCTGGACGGACAGTTCGCGCTGAACTACCGGCAGGCCCTGTATGTGCTTGAAGCTGCAGCGCCGCAGGTGAAGGCTTCGGGCGGCGGAGCGTTTGCGTTCGTATCCTCGGCCTCCGGTGTCGCCGGCGCCCAAGGGCATTCAGCCTATGGTGCTGCGAAGGCGGCGTTGATGTCGCTGGTGCGTTCTGCCGCGGTGGAACTGGCCACGGACAACATCCGTGTCAATTCCGTGGCTCCGGGTGTGATCATGACGCCACGGACGCAGGCCGGGCTGTTCAACGACGGGGACTTCGTTGCCCGACAAGCCCGGAACGTGCCGCTGGGACGTTTCGGCGACGCCGCGGAGATCGCCAGCGTACTGGCGTTTCTGGTCTCGGATGCCAGTTCCTACCTCACAGGACAGAACATCCTGGTCGATGGGGGCGTCGGGGCGAAGTTCCCGCATTTGGTCCGGGACTAAAGGCAGGATGCCCCGCTGCCAAAGCGGCACGCGGGGCCATGGCGATATGAAGCTAAAACTGATAGGTGGGATAGCGATGTTGTCCAATGTTTTTACCGAGACGTTCGGGGTCGAGCATCCGGTCGTGTGCGGAGGAATGACCGGGGTCGGCACGGCACCGCTGATCGCCGCCGTGGCCAATGCGGGGGCCCTGGGGTTCCTGTCGGCACTGACCCAGCCGACACCTGAAGCCCTCGACGCCGAGATTAAGGCGTGCCGGGAACTGACGGACAAGCCGTTCGGGGTGAACCTGACGATCCTGCCGACGCTTCGCCCGGTGCCGTACGAAGAATACCGGCAGGTGATCATCGAGAACCGGATCCCCGTTGTCGAGACCGCCGGCAGCAGCCCGGAACCGCACATGCCCGCATTCAAGGCCGCGGGGGTGAAGGTGGTGCACAAGGCCGTGGCGGTCCGGCATGCCCTCAAGGCACAGGCTCTGGGCGTAGACGCGGTGAGCATCGATGGATTCGAGTGCGCCGGGCATCCGGGCGAGGAAGACATTACGAGCCTGATTCTGGTCCCCGCCGCCGCACGGGCCTTGAACATCCCGGTCATTGCCTCCGGTGGATTCGCCGACGGCGCCGGGCTGGTGGCCGCATTGGCCCTGGGCGCAGCCGCCGTGAACATGGGCACCCGGTTCGTCGCCACCGACGAGGCACCGGTGCACCGGAACGTGAAGGACCAAATAGTGGCGAACACCGAGCGCGACACCCGGATCGTATTCCGCAAGTTCAAGAATTCGGCCCGGGTAGCTCGGAATTCAATTTCGGAGGAAATCCTGGAGGTCTCTGCCCGGCCCGAAACAACGTTTGAGGACATCGCGCATCTGGCCTCGGGCGCACGAGGCCGGGAAGCCGTGCTCAAGAACGGAGACATGGAAGGCGGACTCTGGTGGGCCGGGCAAACCCAGGGCCTGATCGACGAGGTGGCCTCCTGCGAACATGTTGTGCGCATGATCATCGCCGAGGCAGAAGAGATCATCACGGGCCGGCTGGCCCCACAGATTGTCGCGACGCCCCAGCCAGTACACTGACGGACCCTGCCGGGACTGTCTCCGGGGGCCGGGCCACGCCGAATTCCCGGGGCAGGACCCGGCGGGCTGCCCGTAGCGGGAGAGCACCGGACAGCAGGCCCGGGCAGCGCTTTTTGTTGTGACTCTAGAAGGAGAATTTGTGATGGACAGTAGCGGAAGTGCAGCACTGGTCACGGGCGGGGCATCAGGGCTCGGCCTGGCCACGGTGCGCCGGCTGGCGGCGGACGGGGCAGCAGTCGTAATTGCCGATCTGGCAACATCGGCTGGTGAGGCGGTGGCCCGCGAGATGGGCAATCGGGTGCGTTTTTTGCCCACCGATGTGACCGACGAACAGGCGGTCCAGGCAGCGGTGGACGCGGCCTCGGAACTGGGACCCCTGCGAATGGCCGTCAACTGCGCAGGCATCTCCCTAGGCGCACGGGTGGCAGGCCGGAACGGCCCCTTTCCCCTAGATGACTTCCGGCGCACCGTCGAAATCAACCTGGTGGGCACCTTCAATGTCATCCGGCTGGCAGCGATACGCATTATGGAACAGCCCCTGGTCGGGGAGGAACGCGGCGTGCTGGTCTGCACCGCATCGGTCGCGGCCTTTGACGGGCAGATCGGGCAGGCTGCATATTCAGCGTCCAAGGCCGGGGTGGCAGGGATGACTCTGCCCATCGCCCGGGACCTGGCCCAGCACCGTATCCGAGTGGTCACCATTGCTCCGGGCCTGTTCCGCACCCCGATGTTCGAGGCGCTGCCGGAGGATGCGGTGTCCTCGCTTGAGGCGCAGACACCGCATCCGTCACGTCTGGGAGCACCGGAGGAATACGCCTCGTTGGTGGCCCACATCGTGGAAAACCCCATGCTCAACGGCGAAACTATTCGCTTGGATGGCGCAGTCCGGATGGCGCCGCGGTGACGGTCGTTTTTGAGACGCTCGGGTTTGCCGTGCGGGACGGCATCGCCTGGCTCACGCTGGACCGGCCGGACGTTGCCAACGCGCTGAACCAGCAGTTGGCGGACGAGTTCTGCCAGGCACTGGCCCTGGCAGAGGCAGACCAGGACTGCCACGTGGTGGTCCTCGCCGGCAACGGGCGGTTCTTCTGCGCCGGAGGAGACGTCGCGGCGATGGCCCAGGCGCCCGAGCGGGGGGCGTTCGTTGCCCAGTTGGCTGGCACAATGCACCAGGGGCTGCTCCGGCTGGCCCGGTCGCGGCTGGTTAGCATTGCGGCCGTCCACGGTCCGGCCGCCGGCGCCGGGCTGGGGCTGGTGCTGAACGCCGACTTTGCGGTTGCCTCGCCACAGGCATCCTTCATCGGTGCCTACGCGGGGGCCGGGTTAAGCCCTGACTGCGGGGTCTCCTACCTGCTTCCGCGGGCCGTGGGCCCACGCCGGGCCGCGACAGTCCTGCTCGGCGGACGTTCGGTTGGCGCGCAGGAGGCATTGGATTGGGGGCTGGTCGGCGAGGTCGCCGCGGACGGGCTCCTGAGACAAAGGGTGCAGGAGCTGGCCGATTCCCTGGCATCTTCGCCGGTGCAGGCTCTTGGCCCGACCAAACGGCTCCTTGGCGCCGAAGCACTGAACGAATACGAGGCGCACCTGCGCCTTGAACAGGAGCAGATTGCCGCCCTGGCCGAGCATCCGGACACTACTGAACGTTTCGAGTCATTCGCCGCTCGCCCGCAGCGCCACGAGGCTGCCGCAGCTAAATAGGCCAACAAGGGACGGTTAAGGCCATGGGAACAGGTGCTGTGTTGGGTCCGGAAGACGCCACCGTGGACGGCGGCCAGACTACATGCACATCTGCGCGTTTACGGTGCCCTGACGCTGCCGATGGTTCTTCGGCTCGTGGCTCATGGGGGTCAAGCCCGTGTTCGTGGCCGGACCCGAGGATTGTTCCCGACGCCCTTGCCACCTGGTTCCTGCCGGTACGTCGGCTTGCCGACCGCGCTGATCTGGTGCATGCTGCGCGCCTGTTCAATGCAAGGAATCGGTCGATCGCGTCTTGCTTGGTACCAGCCGATGGAGCTCGGCGAAGAGCCGATGGCGGTTCGGCGATAGACAATGCCGCTTGCCCGTTGAGTTCCCACCTTGTGGCCTTCTAACCGCTTTCTGCCGGGTCTAGCGCATCTTGGCTGCTGTCCTGATGTCGGAGCCGCTTCGTAGGGCGGAGGTCAGGGCTGCAGCCATCGCCTTGCCAATCACCTCGTGCCCTTGGTCCCCAGGGTGGATGCCGTCGACTAGTTGCGATGCGGAAATCAGTTCCCGGCCCGGAAGGATGTGGATGCGTTCATCACCCTCAGTAGTGGCGAACGTGGCGGCTGCCGCTTCGATTCCATGGCGCAGGTCCTCAAGGTTTGCGCCGACGCTGTTGGGGGTGGACTCGGCATGGGGGCGGACCAGCGGGCTCAAAACGACGATTGGAGTTTTGGGGTGGCCGCTGCGGATCACGGTCAGGAAGAGCCGCATGAGTTCGCTGATGTAGCTGCGGTCCATGGGGATCTGCGACCAGCAGTTGGTCCCCCAGGCAAGCGAAATCACGTCCGCAGGCACCGTGCCGACAAAACTGGCCGCGGGCAGTTCGCCCCGTGCCGAGCCCGCGAAGCCGAGGTTGATGACATCGAGGTTCGCCTCGCGCGCCGCCTCTGCGGTCCACGCCCGTCCCGGATCGCTCGTGGTCCAGCCTTGGGTGATGGAGTCCCCATAGGCCACCCAGCGTAGGCGAGGCGGCGATGGGAGGATTGTCCCGCCAATCGGCTCGATGCTGTGCAGGACGGGGCGATAGCCTTCGGGCAGGTGGATGGTAACCGGCTGGTTGCGTCCGTGTGGCGGCAGGTCGATGTGGAATCGTTGTCGTGCCTCCGGAGCTGCCGGGATCCGAGTGTATAGGCGCCCGGATAGCCACACCGAGAAATACTGCTCCGGCACCGGAGCGGCAAGCGGGTGCCAGGCACCGGTCGTGGCGTCGATATCCACCGCCTTAGCATTGCCGCAGAACTCCAGCCGTACGCCGGCGGGGACCTGGGCAGCGGATGCAGTGTCGCAGGCAAACCGTTCGGTGCATTCGGTCGGCACCCGGGAGCCAGCGTGCACCTGGGCGGCAAACGCGATTCCCCGGATGAAGGGGGTTGGGTCCATCGTGCGTTCTCCTTCTAATGATGAGGGGCGTGCTACGGCGCGATACTCACTGGCATATCGCCCGCCCACTTCCCGCCGATTGCGCGGGTGACGGTACGTCCCGACTGCAGCATTTCGGAGCAGAGCACCAGCAGGTCGGAACCTCGAATGTCGTTGATGCCATAAAGCGTCATAGCGAACACGACGGTGCCGTCCGGGCCAAAAACCGGTGCGGCCAGGTTCGCGACGTCGTAGCGTGCGGCGGGGTCTACGTCGCGAAGCGAGTAGTTATCCGTCTGGTCCGGGATGGCTCTCTGCAATTCTGTATGGATCTCCGCTTCCTTGTCCAGACGGTGCGTGGATTCATTGATGAGCCCGATCACGGTATCCACCTGTTTGTTCCGAAGTCCGATGACTACGCCCCGCCCGCGTACCTGGAGGAGGTCTTGGGCCAGTCCTCGGCTGTGTCTGGCCGCTGCCTCCGGCCCAAGCCGTCCAAGCCAGTGCTGCACATCAACCTCGGGTGCCCAGGCTAGGAAGACCTGCCCAAATGGGGGGATGAGCGGAATCCGCTGGCCGATCCACGCTTCCCGGGATTGGCTGGAGGGGCGGCCTTCGATGGCGAGGATTAGGATTTCATCCGCTACAGCGGCACTGCCGATGCATTCACTCCCAAAGTTGGACAGCCGCATGAGTTCGGGCCGTGCAGCTTCAATGACCGGGTGGCGTTGGGAGGCGGCATGTCCGGCAGCTACTACCGCTGGACCCAGAGCATAGGTACGGTGCCGGCGGTCGCGGAGGACGTAACCCCATTCCGTCAGCGCCAGGAGGATGGATGACATCGAGGCCGGACTGACTCCGAGGGCAGAGGAGAGCTCGGACAGAGTGAAGGCCATTTTGGGATGAACGGTCAGGTAATTGATCACTGCCATGGCCCGGGCGGCCGCGGGAGCGGGCTTCATTTAGGTCTCCATCCTCGAAGTATTGACTGCCGGACGTAGGTGAACTAGGTTCTATTTCAGTATATCAGCTTAGGTTTCGATATATCAAAAAGCTTTTGCTTATATCGACTAGTAGAGAGGAGCCCCAACGGTGCGAAAACCTACTGCATCACCGCGGGTGGCAATCATTGGTGCCGGTTTCTCCGGTATAGCGGCAGGCGTCAAGCTCAAGCAGGCAGGAATCGATAACTTCACCATCTACGAAAAGTCACCCAACGTCGGGGGCGTGTGGTGGGACAACCGTTATCCAGGGGCCGAGGTGGATACGCCTTCAGTTCTCTATTCGTACTCATTCAAACCGTGGCGTTGGAGCCGGACACACGTCCGCCAGGCCGAACTGCTGGAATACCTCGAGGCCGTGGTGGACGAGTACTGCCTGCGCAGGCACATCAAGACCGGCTGCGAGGTCGAAAATGCAGTGTGGAACGAAGACCGTCAGCGGTACACCGTTCTGCTCAAGGACGGCCGCGTTGAGCGATTCGAAGCGGTCGTCAGCGCGGTGGGCCTGCTTAGCGATCCCCGCTATCCGGACTGGCCGGGGCTGGAGGACTTCGTGGGCCCGAAGTTCCATACTTCACGCTGGGACCACGAGGTGGATCTGTCCGGGAAGACTGTCGCCGTTGTCGGTACGGGCTCGACCGCGGCTCAGGTGGTCCCTAGCATCGCTCCCGTCGCTGGCCAGGTGAAGATGTTCCAGCGAGAACCGGGCTGGGTCCTGCCCAAGGGGGCACGTGACTTCACCGCCCCGGAGAGGGCAGCCATGAACTCGCCCGCCGCCCAGCGCATCGTGCGTGCCATGATGCTCATGCGTCGGGAGAAGGCGCAGTACAAGAACGCTTCTTGGCGCCCCGGGACTCCGGAAAACGCGGCCGCAGAGGAGGCTGCCCGCGCTTACATTGACACGGTGTTCGCTGAACGGCCCGATCTGCGGGAGACGGTGACGCCCGCGTATCCATTCGGCGGCAAACGCCCGATTTTGACGGACGACTTCTATCCTTCCCTCACACGCGAGAATGTCGCCGTCGTACCCCGTGCAGTTGCCCGGGTCACCAAACACGGGTTGGTGGATACTGCTGGGCAGGAGCACGGAGTCGACGTACTGGTCATGTCCACGGGGTTCAAGTCCGATTTCGTGTCCACGGTGGAAGTGGTCGGACGAGACGGCAGGAGCCTGAACGAAGTCTGGAATGGCGAGCCGCAGGCGCTCCTGGGGATAATGACTACTGGGTTTCCCAACTTCTTTATGATGTACGGCCCGAACACAAACGGCGGCGCGATCGTTACCCATCTCGAGGCGCAGGCAGACTACATTGTTGCGGCAATCAAGCTCCTAGCCGGCGGACGGGCTAGCTCGGTGGAAGTCCGTGACTCTGTTTCCCAGTGGTTTAACAGCATGATCCAACAGCGTCTGGCCGGCGCTTCGTTCGAGGGGGCCAGCAACTACTACAAGAGCGCCAGCGGGCGGATCGTGACCCAGTGGAGCGACGGGGCCATTGTCTATAGCGTGCTCACCAAACTGCTCCGGCATGCCGCATGGAAGACCCGCCACATCGTGCCGAGCAGCGGACTGGCATCGGAGCCGGCTTCCGCCGCCCGGGTTGGAGTGGCAGATACCGTCGGTCTCGCCAACGAGCAGGCCGAACTTGAGCAACTCTACGTGGGAAGCTGAGAGGAAAAGCAAATGACAAAAGCATTGAAGGCCAGCGCAGTCAGAAGGCGCGGAGGAACGTTAGGGATCGTCCTGCTCCTGGCGGCGGCCGCGGTTCCGGCCTACGTGAAAATCAAGCGGGTGGTCGAATCGACAAGCATCCTGAACGATGTCGACACTGCGTCGGTATTCGGTACAAAGCGCAGGGAAAACTGATCTGCCGCTAGCCGCGGCATCGTTTCCATTGGGCAGCCAGCACTGCTTAGTTGGCCTAGGGGAGTAGGAGGACCTTTGGTCTGAACCCGAGACGTAGGCTCCCAGGGCTTAAATTACTATGCAGCAGGGCGGCGTCCGTCACATTCGCCGGATGGTGGCTGCAAGCTTCAGCTATGCACTGGATGGAGTTTTGGGCAGAACGGCATACTCGGCTGGGTTCGGACCAGGTCTGCAGCGATGGGAGCACGGTTTCCAAGGCGTGGTCTGCCGGTAGAGTATGCAACGGTTCCTGTGCCGGCTATAGCCCGCGCCATCTGGGCCGGCGTTTCTCCACAAAGGCATGTCGGCTTTCCCGATAATCGGCTGAGGCAGCATAAGACTCGATCGCCGGAAAGCGCGTGCTGAGGGCGACCTCGAGTGGGTGGGCCTGCCGGGACAGCACGGCTTCCTTAGCCGCTTGGGCAGCGAGAGGAGAGACCGCCAGCAACTTGTCCACCCAGCGCTCGGTCGCAGACTGCAGTTCTCCGTACGGAACGCTCTCATTCACCAGACCGTAGTGCAGGGCTTGCTCTGCACTGAGACGCTCACCGGTGAGGATCATCGCCATCGCCACGCGGTGGGGCAGTTGGCGGATGGCACGGTGCATTACACCTGCACCTGCCATTATCCCTATTCGAACCTCCGGCATGGAGAACACTGCCGTGTCCGCGGCCACAATTATGTCGGCGCACAGGGCCAGTTCGAACCCGCCGCCCAGCACGAAACCGTGCACGGCAGCAATCAGGGGTTTACGCAACGTCAATAGCTCGCCCCCGATGCCGGTCAACCCGCCTCCCAACGCGACCCGCTGCGGCGGCGGGACCGCATTTGAAATGTCCCCTCCCGCGCAGAAGGACCTGTCACCGGCGCCAGTGAGTACTGCAACTCGGATGCCGGGATTGCGGTTCACCTCGGTCCAGATGTCGTACAGCTGGGCGTCCATTTCGCTGTCAATGGCATTGAGGGCTTCGGGTCGATTGAGCACAATACGTGCAATCGGCCCGTGGGTGCTGAAGCTTACGGAGGCCATCGTTGTTTCCCTTCAAGTGGATGGATACTCCCTTGATGTTTCTATCATATTAATGTTAGCTATATTAGGCTAGTTGGACCGGGACGAAGGAGATGACTGTGAAGATTCTGGTGATGGTGAAGCAGGTGCCCGACACCGAGGAGGAGCGCAGGTTGGACCCAGCCACCGGGCGGGTGGACCGGGCGGGCGAAAGCGTGGCCGACGAGATCAACGAGCGGGCCTTGGAGGTAGCGCTGCGTTATAAGGATGGAGACAAGAAGGGCACCGAGGTTGTCGCGTTGACGATGGGTCCCGAGTCTGCCAGCCAGGCGCTGCGCAAGGCCCTGTCGATGGGTGCCGATTCGGCGGTGCACGTCGTCGACGACGGGCTGGAGGGCGCCGATATTGTCCGCACTGCTGCCGTACTGGCTGCTGCGGCGAAACACACAGGATTCGATCTGCTGGTCGCCGGCAACGAATCCACCGACGGCCGCGGAGGCGTGGTGCCGGCAATGGTCGCCGAGCACCTCGGGCTGCCGCTGCTGCCCTCGCTGAATTCGGTCGAGATCGGCGAAGGGTCCGTGGCCGGCGAAGTCGGCATTGAGAACGGGTCCCTGACGGTCCGTGCACCGCTGCCGGCCGTGGTCTCAGTGACTGAACGCGCCGCCGAGGCGCGTTTTCCGAACTTTAAGGGGATCATGACCGCCAAACGCAAGCCGCTGGCCTCCCTCTCCCTGGCAGACCTTGGCCTTGAGCCCGCAGCGCCGGCCGCCGTCGTGCTGGCGACGGCGGAACGGCCGGCCCGTTCCGCCGGTAAGAAAATCATCGACGACGGCAACGCCGGCCACGAATTGGCCGAGTTTCTGGTCGCCAGCCGCCTGATCTGATCCGAGGAGACTGACATGACAAACGTCATCGCATTTATTGAAATCTCGAATACCGGCGCTGCAGCCGGTAGCGCTGCCGAAGTGATTGCTGCCGCCGCTAAGCTCGGGACACCAGTCGCCGTGGCGACCGTGAAACCGGGCGAGGGCACGGCGTTGCCCGCGCAGTTGGGCGACCTGGGCGCCCAATACGTGTATGTCGTCGAAAGCCCCCTCGTGGGACAGCGGATGGGAGCAGCTCAAACGACCGCTCTGGTTTCCGCTGTCGACCAGTACCGGCCGTCGGCTGTGATCGTGCCGAGCTCGGTTGAAGGGCGTGAGATCGCCGGGCGGACCGCCGTACGGACCAATTCTGCGCTGCTCGCCGATGCAGTCGACGTTCGCACCAGCGATGACGGGTTCCCCGTTGCCGCCCATTCGGTCTTCGGCGGCGCCTACAACGTGGAGTCCACCGTTGAGTCCGGGTTGGCAGTCATCACGCTGCGACAGGGAGCCCTCGAGGACCGGGCGCCGTCCGCCTCACCGGAAGTAGCAACGGTGTCGTTGGAGGCTGGGGCGGATAACGCCTCGGTGATCGAGCAGGCTCATCCCGCAAGCACCGGCTCGGGACGGCCGGCCTTGCGTGGTGCGGCGACCGTGGTTTCAGGCGGGCGGGGGCTGGGGTCGAAGGACAAGTTCGTGCTGGTCGAGCAGCTGGCTGACGCGCTCGGCGCAGCGGTGGGGGCCTCGCGTGCGGCGGTGGATGCCGGTTACGTTCCGCAGTCCTGCCAGGTGGGGCAGACCGGGGTGTCGGTGTCCCCGCAGCTGTATGTAGCACTGGGGATCTCCGGCGCCATCCAGCATCGTGCGGGCATGCAGACAGCGAAGACGATCGTGGCGATCAACAAGGACGAGGACGCACCCATCTTCGACGTAGCCGACTTCGGCATCGTCGGTGACGTTTTCAGCGTCGTGCCGCAGCTGATCGAAGCCCTCGGCGACCGGGCGAAGAACGCTGCGGCACCCTCCCTCCAGACCAACTAGTCCAACTGCCGGGCAGGAGCCTTTCACTCCGGCCCGGCAGCCTCGAACGCTTCCGTTCACGAAAGGAAATCCGTGATGCCGACCGTAACGAAGACGGCACTGCTGCCGCAGAACAAGATGATCCGGTATGCCGTCGCCATCGGCATCGCCGTCGGGGTACTCCTGCTCCTGGTTTTGGCTGCCAAGTGGTTGCGGACCCTGCCCGCCGTCGAAGGCTTCCTGGTCGAGTACCCGGGTCAGGTGGAACTGCCGGCGTCGGCGCCGGTCGGTTTGCCGGCCTGGCTGGGCTGGCAGCATTTCCTCAACGCGTTCTTCATGGTGCTGATCATCCGGACGGGCTGGCAGGTCCGCACCACCGCCCGCCCCAAGGCTTACTGGACCCGCAATAACAAGGGCCTGCTCAAGACGAAGAACCCGCCGAAGAAGATCAGCCTTGACCTGTGGCTTCACCAGACCCTGGACGTGCTGTGGGTGCTCAACGGGGCCGTGTTCATGATCCTGCTCTTCGCCACCGGGCAGTGGATGCGGATCGTCCCGACCAGCTGGGACGTCATCCCGAATGCGCTGTCCACCCTGCTGCAGTACGCCTCCTTCGACTGGCCCACCGAGAACGGCTGGGTGAACTACAACAGCCTCCAGGTGCTCGCGTACTTCGTGACCGTGTTCGTCGCCGCCCCGCTGGCACTGGCGACCGGGCTGCGGATGTCCGGGGCCTGGCCGCAGAAGGCGGAGAGGCTGAACCGGCTTTACCCGGTCGAAGTGGCCCGGGCCATTCACCTGCCGGCGATGATCTACTTCGTCCTGTTTATCGTGACCCACGTCGCGCTGGTCCTGATGACCGGAGCCCTGCGCAACCTCAACCACATGTATGCCTCGCGGGATGACGCCAGCTGGGTCGGATTCTGGATTTTCAGCGCCTCCATTGCAGCGATAGCCGCCGCCTGGTTCCTGGCCCGGCCGCTCTTCCTTCGGCCCATCGCCTCCCTCATGGGCAAAGTCTCCCGTTAGGGAGGAAAGGACAGTCATGTTTGAACTTAATGAGGATCAGCTGGCGCTGGTCGAGACGGTGCGGGACTTCGCCCGTGAGGCTCTCGCCTCGAACGCCGCGAAGTGGGACGAGGCCAAGTATTTTCCGGTTGACGTGCTCCGCGAGGCCGGCGAGCTCGGCCTGGGCGGCATTTATGCCGCTGAGGACTATGGCGGGTCGGGTCTGACACGCAGCGATGCGGTGTTGATTTTCGAGGAACTTGCCAAGGCCGATCCTTCCATTGCCGCGTATATTTCCATCCACAACATGGTGGTGTGGATGGTCGATGCCTTCGGCAATGAGAAGCAGCGGGCCGAGTGGGTGCCCCTGTTGGCGTCGATGGAGGGATTGGGCAGCTACTGCCTGACCGAACCCGGCGTCGGGTCCGACGCCGCGGCGCTTACCACCAGGGCGGTGCGGGAAGGCGACGGCTACGTGCTCAACGGCGTCAAGCAGTTCATTTCGGGGGCGGGTGCCTCGGCCCTGTATATCGTCATGGCCCGTACGGCGGACACGGGGAGTCGCGGCATCACAGCGTTCCTCGTACCCGCCGGCACCGAAGGCCTGTCCTTCGGGGCCAATGAGAAGAAGATGGGCTGGAACGCGCAGCCTACCCGTCAAGTGATCCTGGACAACGTCCGGATTCCGGCGGGCAACCGCCTCGGTGAGGAGGGAACGGGCTTCGGGATCGCGATGAAGGGTCTCAACGGCGGGCGCATCAACATGGGCGCCTGCTCGCTCGGAGGCGGTCAGGCCGCGCTGGAGAAAACGGTCGCGTATTTAAAGGAGCGCGAGGCGTTCGGGGTACCGCTGATCGAGAAGCAGGCCCTGCTCTTCCAGCTCGCGGACATGGACACGGAACTGGAATCCGCCCGCACCCTTTTGCGGCGTGCCGCCGACGCCTTGGACCGGGGGTCAATGGACACCGTTCGGTTATGTGCAATGGCGAAGCGGGTTGCCACCGATGCCGGTTTCAATGCCGCGAACTCTGCCATCCAGCTGCACGGCGGTTACGGCTATCTGGCCGAGTACGGGCTGGAAAAGATCATGCGCGACCTGCGTGTGCATCAGATCCTCGAGGGCAGCAACGAGATCATGCGTCTCATTGTCGGCCGGACTATGGCGGAGGCCTGAGCAGCATGGATGCTGAAGTCCTCATCAAACGCGAAGGCCGGTCAGGGCAAATTGTTCTGAACCGTCCCAGGGCGATGAACGCGTTGACCCACGGCATGGTCACTGCGATCACCGCTGCTCTGGAAGAGTGGGCGGACGACGACACGGTGGACAGCGTGCTGCTGTCCGGCGCGGGGGAGAGGGGCTTGTGCGCGGGTGGGGACATCGTCGCGATTTACCACGATGCCCTGGCCGGCGGAACGGACACAGCATGTTTCTGGGCAGAGGAGTACCGGCTCAACGCCCTGATCTCCCGCTACCCGAAACCGTACGTGGCGCTGATGGACGGCCTCGTGCTCGGCGGCGGCGTCGGTGTCTCCGCGCACGGCTCCCTCCGTGTGGTCACCGAGCGGACAAAACTGGGCATGCCGGAGACCGGCATCGGCTTCATCCCCGACGTCGGCGGAACCTACCTGCTCTCCCGGGCCCCGGGGGAGCTCGGCACCCACCTGGCGCTGACCGCTGGCACCGCCACAGGCACCGATGCCATCGCCCTCGGTCTGGCCGATCACTTCGTGGACAGCAGCGACCTGCCGGCATTGATTGAGGCACTGACCCGGATGGAAGCCAACGAAGCCGTTCGATCCATCACGCAAAACTTTTTTCCGCCGTCGGCCCTGGCAGCCGACCGGTTCTGGATCGACGCATGCTACGCCTTCGACACCGCCGAGGAAATCGTCGACGCTCTCCAGTCGAGCGCCCAACCGGCAGCCAACCGCGCAGCGGAGGCGATTCTGGCCAAGTCTCCGACCGCGGTGAAAGTGACGCTGGAGTCCCTGCGGCGGGCTCGCTGCCTGGCCACCCTGGAGGAAGTGCTGGACCAGGAGTACCGGGTGTCCCTCCGCTGCCTGCAGGGTAGGGAATTAACCGAAGGAATCAGGGCTCAGGTCATCGATAAGGACCGCACCCCCCGGTGGCAACCGGCGTCGCTGCAGGAAGTGGGTCCGGAGGTTGTGGAAGCCCATTTCGCCGGTCTCGGAGCGCGCGAGCTCATGCTTGCCGCTGAGTCGGTCCAGCAATTCAGCAGGTAGAGAAACCGACACAATTTTGCCGAGGAGAAGATTTATATGGGTTCACGGATAGCGTTCATCGGACTTGGGAACATGGGCGGGCCGATGGCAGCCAACCTAGTCAAAGCAGGCCATGAGGTGACCGGCTTTGACCTGGTTCCTGCGGCCCTTGAAGTGGCACGCTCGAAGGGCATCGCTATCGCGGAGTCGGCGGCGGATGCCGCCCGCGGCGCGAACGTGGTCATCACCATGCTGCCGGCCGGCCGACATGTCCTGACCGCTTGTGAAGGCCCGGAGGGGCTGCTGGCCGTCGCCGAACCCGGCACGCTGTTCCTGGACTGTTCCACGATCGCCGTCGACGATGCACGGGAAGTGCACCGGAAGGTGGCAGAAGCCGGGCATCGGGGGTTGGATGCGCCGGTCTCCGGCGGGGTGCTCGGAGCCGAGGCCGGGACGCTGACGTTCATGGTCGGTGGCAGCGACACGGATTTCGCCGAGGCAGAACCAATCCTGCAGGCCATGGGCAAGCGGATCGTGCATTGCGGCGTACCGGGTGCCGGCCAGGCGGCCAAGGTCTGCAACAACATGATCCTGGGCGTGTCCATGATCGCAGTCAGCGAGGCCTTCGTCCTGGGGGAGAAGCTCGGCCTGTCCAACGAGGCACTCTTCGACGTCGCCGCCAACGCTTCCGGCCAATGTTGGGCGCTGACCACCAACTGCCCCGTGCCCGGACCCGTGCCCGCCAGCCCGGCCAACCGGGACTACCAACCCGGGTTCGCCGGAGCCCTGATGGCCAAGGATCTGGGCCTGGCCGTCCACGCCCTCGAATCCACCGGGGTGGACGGGCGGCTGGGCGCTGTGGCCGAGGAAATCTACCGCCGCTTCGCAGAAGGCGAGGGCGCGGCCAGGGACTTCTCCGCAATCATCGAGGAAATCCGGGCCAACTCCGAGACAAAGGAAACAGTATGAGCGACTACAAGACGATCCTGGTCAAACAGGACGGCCGCGTCGGTACCATCACCCTGAACCGACCCGAGGCCCTTAACGCACTGAACCAGGAACTCGCGGCCGAGGTCCTCGCCGCCGCCCAAGCCTTCGACCGCGATCCCGGCATTGGGGCGATCATCCTCACCGGCTCCGAACGCGCGTTCGCCGCCGGCGCCGATATCAAGGAAATGGCGCCGCAGTCCTACATGGACATGTATCAGGCGGACTTCTTCGCCGACTGGGACCGGCTGGCCAAGGTGCGCACGCCGCTGATCGCCGCGGTGGCAGGGCACGCCTTGGGCGGCGGCTGCGAACTGGCGATGATCTGTGACTTCATCATCGCCGCCGACAACGCCAGATTCGGACAGCCGGAAATCAAGCTCGGACTCATTCCCGGCATGGGCGGCACCCAACGGCTGGCGCGTGCCGTCGGGAAGGCCAAGGCCATGGAAATGGTGCTCACCGGCCGGACCATGGACGCCCAGGAAGCCGAACAAGCCGGGCTCGTGGCACGCGTAGTCCCGGCGGACAAACTGTTGGACGAGGTACGGGCAACGGCTGAGGCAATCGCGGGCATGTCCAAGCCCGTGGCGCTGCTGGCGAAGGAGGCCGTGAACGTGGCGTTCGAGATGTCACTGGCCGAGGGTGTCCACGTGGAGCGCCGGCTTAATCATTCCTGCTTCGCCATTGAGGACCAAAAAGAAGGCATGCAGGCCTTCATCGAAAAGCGACCGGCGGACTTCGCCCACCGCTGACCCGGCCCGGGTCGTAGTAGATCAACGCCCAGGGCACCAAGTTTGAATGCGAGGAAAGCATGACTGAAGTGAGCATTGACCCGCGTACCGATTCCATCGTGAACGGAACGGACCAGCCGATGTGGCTCAACGGTGAACAGGTGGAAGCAGCGTCGGGTGAATGGCGCGACGTGCGCAATCCCGCGCGGCGTGAGACCGTGATTGCCCGGGTTCCTTCCGCCGGCGCCGAGGACGTGGATCGCGCGGTCGCTGCAGCCCGCGCCGCGTTCCCTGCCTGGCGTTCGGTCCACTTCACCGAACGTGCCCGCGCGCTGGCCCGGATCGCCGACGACATTGAGGCCCGGGCAGAGGAATTCGCCCGCCTGACCGCGCTGGACACCGGCAACGCGCTGCGCACCCAGGCCCGCCCCGAGGTCACGACCCTCGTGGCCCTGTTCCGCTACTTCGCCGGGATCGCCGGCGAGGTCAAGGGAACCACCCTGCCGGCAGGGGACGGGCAACTGCAATACACCCGGCTCGAACCGCTCGGTGTCGTGGCCTGCATCCTGCCGTGGAACTCGCCCCTGATGATAGCCGGATTCAAGATCCCCGCCGCGCTGGCGGCAGGCAACACGGTGATCATGAAGGCCGCCGACGACGCCCCGCTAACGATCCTGCTGCTGGCCGAAATCTGTAACGCCCACCTGCCCGCCGGCGTCGTGAACGCCCTGACCGGCCGCGGCAGCGTCATCGGCGCGGCACTGGCCGGCCACCCGGGAGTGGACAAGGTCTCCTTCACCGGCTCCACCGAAGTCGGCCGCGGCGTCGCCCGCCAGGCCGGAGAACGTCTCGCCCACGTCTCCCTGGAACTGGGCGGCAAGAATCCCTCGATCGTCTTCCCCGACGCCGTCGACGACGAACTCATCGACGGGTTGCTCGCCGCCTCGCGTTTCACCCGGCAGGGCCAAAGCTGCACGGCAGGTTCACGTTTGTTCCTGCACGAGGATATTTACGACGAGGTGCTGGACCGGCTGGTCGCCAAACTCGGCGCGCTGAAGGTCGGCGATCCGCTGGACGAGGCCACCGACATGGGCGCCATCATCAACAACAGCCAGTTCACCCAGATCAGCCAGTACCTGGATGAAGGGCGCGCCAGCAAGGACCTGACGGTCGCACTCGGCGGGGACGTACCCGCCGACGGCCCGCTGACCGAGGGCTACTACCACCTGCCCACCGTGTTCGGAGGCGCGAGGAACGAATTCCGGCTCGCGCAGGAGGAAATCTTCGGGCCTGTCCTGGTTGCCATCCGCTGGAAGGACGTCGACGACGTTATCCGCATGGCCAACGACACCCACTTCGGCCTCGCCGCCTACGTGTGGAGCCACAACCTGGACAACGCCCTGAATACCTCGCACCGGGTCGAGGCCGGCTGGGTCCAGGTCAACCAGGGCGGCGGCCAAGTAGTGGGGCAGTCCTACGGCGGCTACAAGCAAAGCGGGATCGGCAGGGAAGTCTCCCTCGAAGGCATGCTTGCCGGCTTCACCCAGACCAAGCAGGTCAACGTCAGGCTGCGGGGCTGAACCATGAACGAACCCACCTCCCCGGATGCGCCACTGGCCGGCATCACCGTCCTCGACCTCAGCAGGGCCCTCGCCGGGCCCTACGCCACCGCGCTGCTCGCGGACATGGGCGCGACCATCATCAAAGCCGAAAGCACCAAAGGCGGTGACTCCAGCCGGTCCTGGCCGCCCTTCGAAAACGAACACAGCCTCTACTTCGACTCCGTTAACCGTGGCAAGGACTCCATCGCCGTCGACTTCTACACCCCCGAAGGCCGGGAGCTGCTGCGCACCATGGCCCTGTCCGCCGACGTGGTGATCGAAAACTTCCGCCCCGGCGTGATGGCCAGCATGGGACTGGACCCGGACGGCCTCCGCGCCGAAAAACCGGACCTCATCATCGCCTCCGTCACCGGATTTGGGGCCACCGGCCCGCTCAGCCAAACCGCGGGCTTGGACCAGGTCGCCCAGGGCATGTCCGGCCTGATGTCCGTCACCGGAGCCGACGAGGAACACATGTACCGCGTCGGGCTGCCGGTGGTCGACATCTATGCCGGGGTATTCACCGCCTTCGGCATCGCCGCAGCCCTGACAGCCCGCGAACGCGGCGGCTCCGGGGCCACGGTGTCCACCTCGCTGCTGGAATCGGCACTGGCGATCTCCGCGTTCCAGGGCCAGCGCTACCTGAGCACCGGCGAAGTACCCGTCCCGCAGGGCAACAACCACCCGATCCTCTCACCCTACGGCGTGTTCAAAACAGCCGACATCCCCATCATTATCGCCGTCGGCAGCGAGAAACAGTGGCTCCAGCTGTGCCGGCTGATCGGCGGCCAGGACCTCGCCCAAGCCCCGGAATACGCCACAGGCAGGCTGCGCTCGGAAAACCGCGCCCAGCTGAAGAGCCGGCTCGAGGAACTGCTGGCCGCACAGCCCGGGACCGAATGGGTCGAGGAGTTCCGCCGCGCCGGCATACCAACCGGGCCCATCTACAACTACCGGCAGGTCTTCGACGACCAGCAGGTCAAACACCTGGACATGGTCCGCCACGTGCACCGCCACGACGGCAGCGAGCTGCCGCTGCTGCGAGGACCGCTCTCCATCAACGGCCAGCCCACCCCCATCCGCAAGCCTCCGCCAGCCCTGGGCGAAGACACCCGGGCAGTACTCGAACGGCTGGAGCTGCCACCGGAGCAAGTCGAGGGACTGGTTGACGCGGGAATCGTCCGGCAACTCGGGGCGCAGACGGCGGAGGTCGGCGCATGACCGAGGTTCAGGAGAAACGCGTGGCCGGAACCACGGGGGCACTCCGGGTCGTACAGGCCGGATCCGTGGCCACCATTGTCATTGACCACGCGCGGCGCCGCAACGCGATGACCAAGCACATGTGGCAGCAGTTCAAACCCATCCTTGACCGGCTCGGAACCGACGACACCGTCAAGGTCGTCATCGTCCGCGGAGCAGGCGATAACTTCTCTGCCGGCGCGGACATCAGCGACCTCAAAGACATCCTGCACGATCCCGACACCGGACGGCACGACGGCGGCCACGTCACCGCTGGGGAGAACACGCTGGCTGAGTTCCACAAGCCCACCATCGCCGCGATCGATGGCTATTGCATCGGCGGAGGGTGGCAGATCGCCGGCGCCTGCGACATACGCATCGCCACCGACCGGGCCACCTTCGGCATCACGCCGGCCAAAGTCGGCATCGTCTACCCGCTCTCCGGCATTGAACGGCTCGTCCGCCTCGCCGGGCCGGCAGCGGCCAAATATTTGCTCTTCAGCGGCGACTTCATCAACGCCACCGACGCCATGTCCCTCGGGCTGCTGGCGAGGGTCGTCCCCAAGACCTGCTTCTGGAAGGAAGTCGCCGACTTCGCGCAGCGTCTCGCCAGCCGTTCCCAGCTGTCCATCCAGGCGATGAAAGAAATCGTGGACATCATCGCCGAAGGCGGCCCAAACCTCGCAGAACGCAATACTGACTGGCAGCGTGAAATGGCCGTCAGCGGCGAACCTGAGATTGGAATCGAGGCCTTCCTTGCAAAGCAGACCCCGATCTTTAAGTGGACCGGCCAGGATGCAAAGCTCTTCGGAATCTGACCGGCTGGCGATAGCTGAAAGCCGGCGCACGGATCCCTGACTTGCAGGACCCGGAGCACCTGTTTAGCCATGGTCGTGCCATCCACATCCACTTGCACAGTCGCCTCGAGACAAAGGAAGAGACATGCCAACCCAAGAGACCCTGACAACTGCTCCCGCCTTAGAGAACCTGCTTCACGAAAACCGCAAGTTTGCACCAAGCGCTGAATTCGCCGCGGCAGCGGTGGCCAAGCCAGGTGTCTACCCGGAAGCCGAGGCGGACCGGCCGGCGTTCTGGGCCCAGCAGGCCCGCGAGGTCCTGTCCTGGGACAAGGACTTCAGCCAGGCCTTGGACTGGTCCGAGGCACCGTTCGCGAAGTGGTTTGTCGGCGGTGAACTGAACGCTGCCTACAACGCTTTGGACCGGCATGTGGAGAACGGCCTGGGCGACCGGGTGGCGATCCATTTCGAGGGCGAGCCCGGCGACACCCGCAGCTACACGTACGCGCAGCTGACCGAGGAAGTGAAGAAGGCCGCCAACGCGTTCGAATCCCTCGGCGTGGCCAAGGGCGACCGGGTCGCGGTCTACCTGCCGATGATCCCGGAAGCGGTGATCACGATGCTGGCCTGCGCGCGGATCGGCGCGGTGCACTCGGTGGTGTTCGGCGGCTTCTCCGCCGATGCGCTGCGCTCCCGGATCGACGACGCCGAGGCGAAGCTGGTGGTGACCGCCGACGGCACCTGGCGCCGCGGCAAGCCGTCCCCGCTCAAGCCGGCCGTGGACGAGGCCCTCTCCGCCCCCGGACACACGGTCTCCAACGTGGTGGTGGTCAAGCGCAACGGCGAACCCGTGGACTGGCACGAGGGCCGCGACCAGTGGTGGGCGGACACCGTGGAGGCTGCCTCCGCGGAGCACACCCCGGTGCCGCACGACGCCGAGCACCCGCTGTTCATCCTCTACACCTCCGGGACCACCGGGAAGCCCAAGGGCATCCTGCACACCACCGGCGGCTACCTCACCCAGTGCGCCTACACGCACAAGGTGGTCTTCGACCTGAAACCGGAAACCGATGTGTTCTGGTGCACCGCGGACATCGGCTGGGTTACCGGCCACTCCTACGTCACCTACGCCCCGTTGATCAACGGCGCCACCCAGGTCATGTACGAAGGCACCCCCGATACCCCGCACCAGGGCCGCTGGTGGGAGATCGTGGAGAAGTACAAGGTCTCCATCCTCTACACCGCGCCGACCGCGATCCGCACCATGATGAAGTGGGGCGAAGACATCCCGGCCAAGTTCGACCTGTCCTCCATCCGTGTGCTCGGCTCCGTCGGTGAGCCCATCAACCCGGAAGCCTGGATGTGGTACCGGCGCGTCATCGGCGGCGACAAGGCGCCGATTGTGGACACCTGGTGGCAGACCGAAACCGGCGCGCACATGATCGCCCCGCTGCCCGGCGTCACTGCCACCAAACCCGGTTCAGCGCAGGTCGCGGTGCCGGGCATCGCGGTGGACGTGGTGGATGAACTCGGCGACTCCGTCCCCGACGGGCACGGCGGGTACTTGGTGATCCGCGAGCCCTGGCCGGCCATGCTGCGCGGCATCTGGGGCGATCCGGAGCGGTTCAAGGAAACCTACTGGTCCCGGTTCGAGAACATGTACTTCGCCGGCGACGGCGCCAAAAAGGACGACGACGGCGACATCTGGCTGCTCGGCCGGGTGGACGACGTGATGAACGTCTCCGGCCACCGCCTCTCCACCACCGAAATCGAATCGGCGCTGGTCTCCCATCCCGCCGTCGCGGAGGCCGCCGTCGTCGGCGCCAAGGACGAAACCACCGGCGAGGCAGTGGTCGCGTTCGTCATCCTGCGCGGCAACGCAGCGGAAGACCCGGACATCGTCGCCACCCTCCGCGCCCACGTCGGCAAGGAAATCGGGCCCATCGCCAAGCCGCGCACCATCCTGGTGGTGCCGGAACTTCCCAAGACCCGCTCCGGCAAGATCATGCGCCGCCTGCTCAAGGACGTGGCCGAAGGACGCGAAGTCGGCGACGCCACCACCCTGGCCGACAACACCGTCATGCAACAGGTCGCAGCCTCGCTCAAAGCCTGAGCCTTATCAGGAATGCCGAGGGTTGGATCTCTGATCCTCGTCTTGAAACGACAAAATGAAGTTGCCTCGGCAGGGGCCGTCTGGTTTGTGTATCCAAGAACAGACATACGTCCGCTATACGGTGGACTCCGCGAAGTTTTGAGCGTTGCTTCGTATACCTATGACTCGCGAACGCGGGAACTTCCTTTGCCCGGACCACAGCGTTGGAAACCGAGGTCGTCGAGTGAGGAGTTGCAATTGTGCAGGCGTGAATGCACGTTGCCTGAGGCAATTACTTCACTTAAGAGGGGGTATGGGCGTACAACCTATGGGAGCAGAAGCAGCAGCCTGAACTCTCGTGCACGAAGCAATGACTGACTCGAAGGGGACGAGGCGGTCATCATCGCGGACGCGACCACCTGGCCGCCGAAGACATTATCCCAGCGGGCGAAGCTCAGGTTTGACGTCTGGACCGCATTCGTAGGGTGAAGACACCAGCCGGAAGAACAGGTTGGTGGCGTCCTGTTGTAGCCCACCTCGTCGACGATGATTAGTCCTCTTTCAGCGAATCTCTGGCCAACGTCGAGTTGCTACGCGCTCGAGGATCAATAGCTTTTCTCCCGCACGGGTGAAAAGGTCGTAATAGGTCCCGGAGACCAGAGAGCCATCAACAGGTCCCACGATGTACTTGCTCATCGCCCTCAGTTCACCCTCGGACTCATAGACATACAGATTTGTTGAGTGGTGCGCTGGTGGGTGCGCCGCATCTCCCAGACGGAACCAGTCAGTGATGGCGGCTAGACCCCGATGGGAATCACCGCCGACCCGCTCAGCATTGAACACGGCATCGGGTGCGAAGATCTCCTCAAGATTGTCGGTCAACCTGTTGTCGACCAGGTGCCCATATCGGTTAATCAGCTGAGTGACTTGCAGCAAATCTTCTAGCGCAACTGTCATGGGAAACCACCAATCCGGCTAGTTCTCTATCTTTATTATCATTTTAATACTATTCGACCGCAGCCGTTAACTGACAAGGTAAATGCGAAAACTGATATCTGGATTGAGAACGGACCCAAGGGGTTCTCGCAACTGCTTCAACTCCCGTGCTTTAGACGCCGATAACCGTGAGTATGTCGACTGGGGCCAATGCTGAGTGGAGACTGCCATCAGGGGAGTGGAGTGTTGGAGGATGCTCAAACGGGACAGCCACCCGATAGGGCTTGAACTTAAGGCACCAGCCTCTCATTCATTCAGGCCCATGCATAAGCTCTCCCTCATGCCTGCCGGATAGCGGACCGGCTTGCGTGATCGCTGCCAGCGGCCAAAGGGGGTGATACTAGTGAGGCCAACCCCATCCCGGTCGGGAACCGGGTACTACAGTGGATGCATGGCTGCCAGCCGCAATCCGCTCGACGACCTGCGCGAAACAATCGGCCATCTGGCCGATCAGCTCAAGCTGCACGGTTCGGAGCGCGTCGACGACCTGGTCGGCGATCGCATCGGTGCGAGGCCCGGGCCGGCCCGGCCGCTGTCCGAGGTGCAGGCCGAGCTCGACACGCTGATCGGACTGGGGACCGTGAAGGAACAGGTGCGGGCCCTCGTCGCACTGCTCCAGGTCCAGGCCCGCCGTAAGGCGCACGGCCTGCCGGAGGTGGCCACATCACAGCATCTGGTGTTCCTTGGAAACCCGGGCACGGGCAAGACGACCGTGGCGCGGCTCCTGGCCGAGATGTACCGCGCCGTCGGTCTACTGCAGAAAGGCCATCTGGTCGAGGTCGACCGTTCGGGTCTGGTGGGGCAGTACGTCGGCGCGACCGCCATCAAGACGGACCGGGTGATCCGGCGTGCGCTGGACGGCGTCCTGTTCATCGATGAGGCCTACGCGCTGGCCCCGGAGGACGGCCGGGCGGACTTCGGCCCCGAGGCGATCGAGGTCCTGCTCAAGCGGATGGAGGACTACCGCCACCGCCTGGTCGTGATCGCGGCCGGGTACCCGCAGCTGATGGAATCCTTCCTGCTCTCGAACCCCGGACTGCGCTCCCGATTCGCCCGCGAGATCACGTTCCCCGACTACTCCATCGACGAACTCCTGACGATCTTCCACCGGATGCTGGCCCAACACGAGTACACGCTGGAACCGGGTGCGGACCAGATGCTGCGCCGCATCTTCACCGGGCTCCACGCGGGCGAGGACTCCGGCAATGCACGGTTCGCCCGCACGCTGTTCGAGCAGGCGCTCAACCGTCAGGCGCTGCGGCTGTCGCTGGACGGGGAACAAAGTTTCGATGCGCTCGATCGTGAGGCCGTCATGACGCTCACCGAGGACGACATCGTCGAGGCCGCGCTGGCGCTGGGCGAGGAGCCGGAGCCGGAACCAACGCCGGAACCGGAGCAGTCACGCTGGCGGCGCTGGCTGGCCTGATCGGATCTGCGGCGGCTGTCAGGCAAATGCAGCGTTCGCTGCGGCTGACCGGGCGCGCCTAGCATTCGACGACGTTGACGGCCAGGCCACCCATCGCGGTTTCCTTGTATTTGGAGCTCATGTCCTTGCCGGTTTCGCGCATGGTGATGATGACTTCGTCCAGCGAGACGCGGTGCGTGCCGTCGCCCCAGAGCGCCATCTTGGCGGCGTTCACGGCTTTGGCGGCGCCGATGGCGTTGCGTTCGATGCAGGGGATCTGCACCAGGCCGCCGATCGGGTCGCAGGTCAGCCCCAGGTTGTGCTCCATGGCGATCTCGGCGGCGTTTTCCACCTGCGCGGGACTGCCGCCCATAACCTCGGCCAGGCCTGCGGCGGCCATGGAGGACGCGGAACCCACCTCGCCCTGGCAGCCGACCTCCGCGCCGGAGATGGAGGCCTGCTCCTTGTAGAGGACCCCGACGGCGGCGGCCGCCAGCAGGAACTTCACGATGACGTCTTCCTTGTCCGCCTGCGTGGCCTTGTCCATGCCCGGCGCGTAGTGCGTGGCGTAGAACATGACCGCGGGAATGATGCCCGCCGCTCCGTTTGTGGGTGCGGTGACGACGCGGCCGCCCGAGGCGTTCTCTTCGTTCACGGCCAGGGCCACCAGATTGACCCATTCCTGCCAATACTTGTGGTCCCGGTCCTTGTCTTCCTTGCGCAGCCGCTCATGCCAGGCGGGGGCCCGGCGTCGGACGTTCAGCCCCCCGGGCAAGAGACCTTCGCGCTTGATGGCGGAGTCTTTGCATTCCTCCATCACCTGCCAGATGTGGATCAGGCCGGCACGGATGTCCGCCTCGGAGCGTGAGGCCTTCTCGTTGAGCATCATGATGTCGCTGATGCCCAGGCCGGTGTTGCGGCAGTGTTCCAGCAGTTCGGCCGCCGTCCGGAAGGGGTAGGGGAGCTCCTCCTTGGAGGCTTCCAGCTCCCGGGCTGCCGCACTTTCCTCGCCGTCGCGGACCACGAAGCCGCCGCCCACGGAAAAGAACGTCGCCTCGTGAAGGACCGCACCGGCGTCGTCGGTCACCTGGAATTTCATCCCGTTGGTGTGCCGGGGCAGCACGGTGAGCGGATGCTGCACCATGTCCTCAACCCGGTAATCCAGGACCAGGCCGGCCGAGCCCTCGACTCGCGAGCACAACTGCAGCTCGCCGGTCGAGGCCATCTCTGCAAGGCGGGATTCGACTTCGTCGGGCAGGATTTGCTCGGGCTGGAAGCCTTCCAGCCCGAGCATCACCGCCGTGAAGGTGCCGTGGCCGCGGCCCGTAGCCGCGAGGGATCCGTACAGGTCCACCCGCAGCCCGGCGACCCGGTCCAGCACACCCGTTGACACCAGTTCCCCGGCAAAGACTGCGGCTGCCCGCATCGGACCAACGGTGTGCGAACTGGAGGGACCGATGCCCACGGTGAAGAGGTCGAATACGCCGACAGCCATGATGCTCCTTAACGACCTTCGGTTGGTGTGGAAACCGGGGCCAGGTCCGGGTAGAGCGGATGCGCCTGGGCCAGTGCCTCCACCCGGGCCTTCAGGCCGGACAGGTCCGCGGCCGGCCCGGCAATGAGGGCTTCGGCGATGATGTCCGCGACCTGGTGGAACGCCTCTTCGCCGAAGCCTCGGGTGGCCAGCGCCGGCGTGCCGATGCGCAGGCCGGAGGTGACCATGGGCGGCCGCGGGTCGAACGGCACCGCGTTGCGGTTCACCGTGATGTCGATGGCGGCCAGCAGGTCCTCGCCCTGCTGGCCGTCCAGCTCGGAACTGCGCAGGTCAACCAGGACCAGGTGCACGTCGGTTCCGCCGGTCAGCACCGTGATGCCCTTCTCCGCGACGTCCTGCTGCGACAGCCGCTCGGCAAGGATCCGTGCGCCCGCCAGCGTGCGCTGCTGGCGGTCGGCGAATTCCTCGGAGGCGGCGACCTTGAACGCCACGGCCTTGCCCGCGATGACATGTTCAAGCGGCCCGCCCTGCTGGCCGGGGAACACCGCGGAATTGATCTTCTTGGCGATGTCGGCCTCGTTGGTCAGGATGATGCCGCCGCGCGGACCCGCCAGCGTCTTGTGCGTGGTGGACGTGACCACGTGGGCGTGCGGCACCGGGCTGGCGTGCAGGCCCGCCGCCACCAGGCCGGCGATGTGCGCCATGTCCACCATCAGGTATGCCCCGACGGCGTCGGCGATGCGGCGGAACTCAGCGAAGTCGAGCTGGCGCGGGTAGGCGGACCAACCGGCGATGATCAGCTGCGGCTGGTGCTCGTGCGCCAGCCGCTCCACCTCGGCCATGTCGACCCGGTAGTCCTCCTCGGAGACGCCATAGGCGGCCACGTTGTAGAGCCTGCCGGAAAAGTTGATCTTCATGCCGTGGGTCAGGTGCCCGCCGTGGGCCAGGTTCAGGCCCAGGATCGTGTCGCCGGGCTTGATCAGGGCGTGCATGACCGAGGCGTTGGCCTGGGCGCCGGAGTGCGGCTGGACGTTGGCGAAGCCGGCGCCGAACAGCTCCTTGACCCGGTCGATGGCCAGCTGCTCGATCACGTCGACGTGCTCGCAGCCGCCGTAGTAACGGCGCCCCGGATAGCCCTCGGCGTACTTGTTGGTCACCACCGAGCCCTGGGCCTGCATGACGGCGACGGACGTGTGGTTCTCCGAGGCGATCATTTCCAGCCCGGACTGCTGGCGGCGCAGCTCGTTGTCGATCTGGGCGGCGATTTCCGGATCCAGGACGCCCAGGTCCGCGTTCAGGCTGGCGCTGGCGACCGCCGTCATTGCCGCGGTCATGCTACTTCACCACCGTTGGCGGCGGCATACTCCTCGGCGGAGAGCAACGGGCCTTCCTCCGACACCTGGACGGTGAAGAGCCAGCCCGCGCCGTAGGGATCATCGTTGATCACGGCCGGGTCAGCCACGGCGTCGCCGTTGACTTTGGTGACCTCGCCGGTCACAGGAGAGTAGAGATCCGAAACGGACTTGGTGGACTCGATTTCACCGCAGGTCTCGCCGGCTGTGACGACGGTGCCGACCTCGGGAAGATCCACGTACACGATGTCGCCCAGTGCCTCGGTTGCCACGGCAGAAACGCCGATCCTGGCCGGGCCGGAACCGTCGGTGGCCACCCATTCATGCTCTGCGGAGTATCGTAGTTCGGCGTTGACTTTGCTCACTGTGATGCCTTTCTTGGAAACGTGCTGTTGATGCGGAAAAGAATTACTGCCGGCGCCACCGCACGGCTTCGGCGACCGCCATGGCCTCGTCCAGCAGGGAGGCCTTGGCGACGGGCAGGGCGGTGAGGTCCTGGACCATGGTCTGGAAGTTCAGCAGCGCCTCCAGCCGGCTTTGGGAAATCTCGGGCTGTAGGGCGTGTGCGCGGTGTACCCGGCCGGGGATTCCACCACATTGCGACGGCTCACCGGCGGCGTGGCGGTGTCGCTCAGGGCGTCGTCGAGATCGACGGCGTTTTCCTGGCGGATGGATGGGGGAACGGCAGCGTCCATCAGACCGTCCACGCTGTCGTAGCCGACCATCTTGAGCATGGTCTCGATGTCCGCTTCCCGGCGGGCACCGAGATGCCGGTCGGCGAAGGTTGATGAAAGTGGTTGAACCGTCATGAGGAACTCCAAGATGGGGCCGGCCCGAGGGCTCGGCTGGGATTGGGGTTCCTCCCCGCTCTGTATTTGACCTGAGAGATTCCGCGGAGTGTGTTCCGCTTGCACCGTCGGTGAGCCGGGCTGCTGCCAGACTGCTTTCCAGAGTTGCCTCGCCGCGGCGGTACATGGGCCTGAGAGATTCCTGGGGAGGATTTGCTCCTACGGCGCCTGCCCGGATGGTGTGCGGAGAGGACTCTCCCGCCACGGTTCGAAAGGCTCATTCAATTGTGGGTGATTCGACTCACACCATACACGCGGTGCCGTGCGATCAAAAATCCGGTCGCCGAACATCAGGTCACGTCGCAAAACCGAGGTCCGGTCAACCGCCGCACGCCGGGCCGGGACCGCCTCCGCGCCTACACAATAAAAGGATTCATCAGTATGCTTTGCGTTGATGTGCTGAAGAGGAGGGCAAACGATCAGGGCCCGGGGCCGCCGGGCCGATAACGAGAAGCGACTCGACCACGGGTTGGAACGGAAGGCGCCTGGCGCCGGAGACGGAGATTTTGATGAGCAACGAAGAGGGACGCACGCCGCTGTCGCCCGAGGAACTCGAATCCCAGTCCGGGACGGCGCTGCCGGACAAGGAAGTCGCGTCCATCCTGGATTTGAATGCCGATCTCGACCTGGCCATCGATGCGGCCGCGCCGATCGATCTGGCCGTCGCGGCGAACGCCAACGTGGCGGCCCCCATCGATGCCGCCGCCTCGGCCAACATCCTCTCGTCCGGCTCCACGGCGCAGGCCCTGTCCGATCAGGGCGTCATCATCGACCAGGGCATCACTGCGGACGCGACCGCCGAATCAACTCAGGACAGCACCATCGACCAGGGCAATGACACCGTGGACGACGCCGGGACAACCGCCGGCTCCGCTGCCGGGACGGCTGCCGCCGGTGATTCCGGTCTTCCGCTGGAGAACGCCACCGGGCAGGAGGCCACTGAACCGGCGCTGCTGCCGGACGGCACGCTGCCGGATGGCACCCTTCCCGATGGCACGCTGCCGGACGGCACCCTGCCCGACACCGGATCGGTCACGGAAGGCCTCGGGTCGACCCTCGACGGGAACCTGCTCAACGTCAACGTCAATCTGGCCGCGGACGCCGATATTGCCGCCCCGATCAACGGTGCTGTGGCCGCCAACGCCAACGTTGCCGCCCCGATTGACGCCGCGGTGGCGGCGAATATCGGCTCGGTCGACAGCAATGCCGTCGCGGTGGCGCAGCAGGACGCCATCATCAACCAGCAGATCGACGGCAGCGCCGAGGCCAGCGCCGGCCAGCAGTCCGACCTCGAACAATAGTCCTGAATGAGCATGGGTCCGAGCCGGCCGCCGGCCATGAGTGACGTGCTGCACGGCGGCCGGCCGGCTGCACCCCCTTCGATTGATGTCCCGGCGCTGGCCGATGGGGTGCAGCTCCTCGGACCGGCACAGGGTTCCGGCTACCGGGAACCGCCCGCGCTGGTCCGGCGCGCGGACGGGCAGACGCTTCAGCTCACTCCGCTGCTCTATGCGGTTTTGGAGGGCGTGGACGGCTCCCGGAGCCTCGACCAAATTGCCGAACATGCCGGCGGGAAGTCCGGCAGGCTGATCACTGCCGGAAACGTGCAGACCCTGATCGAAAAGCAGCTGCTGCCGCTGGGCCTGCTGCGGCTCGCGGACGGCTCGCAACCCGAAGTCAAAAAGGCCAGCCCGCTGCTGGGCATGCGCTTCCGCTACACGGTCACGGATCCGGCGCTGACCCGGAAACTGACGGCTCCGTTCGCAGTCCTGTTCCATCCGCTGATCGCCTTGCCCGTGGCTTTGGCCTTTTTGGCGGCGTGCTGGTGGGTGCTGATGGTCAAGGGCCTCGGTTCGGCAACGCACCAGGCCTTCGCCAACCCCGGGTTGCTGCTCTTGGTTTTCGCCATCACCATTCTTTCGGCCGGCTTCCACGAGTTCGGCCATGCCGCCGGGGCGCGCCGCGGCGGCGCGACGCCGGGAGCCATGGGCGTCGGCCTGTACCTGATCTGGCCCGCCTTTTACACCGATGTCACGGACTCCTACCGGCTGGGACGCGGCGGCCGGCTCCGCACGGATCTGGGCGGCCTGTACTTTAACGCCATCGTCGTGGTGGGCACGATAGGCGCCTGGTGGCTCACCGGCTTCGACGCGCTGCTGCTGGTGGTGGTGACCCAGATACTGCAGATGGTGCGCCAACTGCTGCCCCTGGTTCGCTTCGACGGCTACCACATTCTTGCCGACGCAACCGGGGTTCCCGACCTGTTCCAACGGATCAAGCCCACCCTGCTGGGGCTGTTGCCCTGGCGGTGGTCCGATCCCGAACCCAAGTTGCTCAAGCCCTGGGCCAGGGCCGTCGTGACCGCCTGGGTCCTGGTCACGGTTCCGCTGCTCCTGTTCTGCCTCTTCATGATGGTGGTCTCGCTTCCCCGGGTCCTGGGGACGGCCTGGGCCAGCATCTTGGACCAACAAAGGCTGCTGGTGGCTGCCGGTTCGGACGGCGACGTCGCCGGCATGGCCGTGCGTGTCCTGGCGATCACCGCCGTCGCGCTTCCCGTTCTCGGGATTGCCTACATCCTGCTGCGGATGGCCCGTCAGCTTGGCACGGCGGTCTGGGCGAAAACCCGTGGCCGGCCGCTCCGGCGGGTGACTGCCATGGCCGCCGCCGTCGCCGTTCTCGCCGGTTTGGCCTGGGCCTGGTGGCCCGACGACGGCGCCTACCGCCCGGTGCAGCCCTACGAGCGCGGAACCCTGTTCGATGCGGCAGCTTCCTTCGCCCCGGTGTCATCGGCGGGGCTGACCGAAGGCCGCGCAGGACAAACGGTGGCGGCGTGGCCGTCCGGTACCGACCTGCCGACGGCGGAGAATCCGCAACTGGCGATGGTCCTTGTTCCCCGTGACGATCAGCCTGGGCGCGAAGCGACCGCCACCGCGGACATCGGCGAAGATCCGACGAACGACGGCGGTGCCGGCACCACAGCTACTGAGCCTTCCGCGGACCCACCGCCGGCCTGGGTCTTCCCCTTCGACCGGCCGCTGGCCCCGGAGGAGGACGGAAACCAGGCCCTTGCCGTCAACGTTGAGGACGGATCCGTGGTCTACGACGTCGCCTTCGCCCTTGTCTGGGCCGAAGACGGGCCGGTAGACGCCACGAACGAGGCCTACGCCTTCGCTTCGTGCCGGGGCTGCACCGCCGTCGCCGTGGGTTTTCAGGTTGTCCTGATCCTCGGCCAGGCCGACGTCGTGGTCCCCCAAAACCTTTCGGCGGCGGCCAACTACAACTGCGTCGAGTGCCTCACCTACGCCCTCGCCAGCCAGTTGGTCCTCACCCTCGACGGTCCGCTCAGCGACGCCGGCATGGAGAAACTGGCACACCTGTGGGAGGAGATCGCCGCCTACGGCCGGTCGCTCGAAGACGTTCCCCTGGACGAAATCCAGGCCCGGCTGAACGACTACAAGATGCGCATTCTCGGCATCATCGAACAAGACGCCGCCATCGGTGACGGCAGCGCCGACACAGGCACCGACGCGGCGTCCGAAACAGAGCCGGCCTCCGACACGGGCTCGTCTCCGGAGGCAACACCTCCGGCGGACACCGGCAGCGGGCAGCCACCCGCCCCGGCAGAGACACCCGCCGGTGAACCCGAGCCCGGAACGACGACGACATCCCCGGCACCGATACCCACCGGCACACCGCAGCCCGAACCCGCCCCCGCGCAGGAGCCCGCCCCTGCGCCCGCTCCGGCTGACGAACCGGCGCCGGTGCCGAGCGGATAACTCTCGGCAGCTACCGCCGGCGCCCCGCAGCGCCAGGGCAGCCCGGCGGCTGCAGGGTCACCGGGTGGCGCCGGCGGGTTCGTCCTCGAGGTCCTCGGGTGCCCCGAGGTCCATCTCGAGCAGCGGCACCACCTTGGACTTGGTGATGAAGCGGTGGGCCAGCCACAAAACGATGAAGACCGGCAAGCCAATGTAGGAGGAAAGCACCTCCATGCCCCGTCCGGCAAGCACGGCCTCGTAGTTCTGTCCGGCGATCACGAGGACCAGCAGGGCGAAGGCCAGCAGCGGGCCGATGGGGAACAAGGAGGCCTTGTACGGCAAGTCGCTGACCTTGTTGCCCTGGGCCAGAAAGCCGCGCCTGAAGCGGTAGTGGGAGACAGCGATTCCCGCCCACACGATGAAGCCGCACAGGCCGGACATGTTCAGCAGCCAGGAGTAGGCCGCGCCCTGACCGACGATCGCGGAGAGGAATCCGAAGAGACCCACAGCCGCGGTGGCCAGCAGCGCCGGAATCGGCACACCGCGGGCATTGGTTCTCCGGAAGATTTTCGGGGCCTTCCCGTCATGGGCCATGGCGTAAAGCATGCGCGTGGAGGCATATAGTCCCGAGTTGCCGGCCGAGAGGATGGCGGTCAGGATCACCGCGTTCATCAGGGCCGCCGCGAAGGCGATTCCGGCGCGCGAGAAGACGAGCGTGAACGGGGATACTGCGACATCGGCCTCGCCGGAGGCCAGCAAACTCGGATCGGTGAACGGGATCAGGCAGCCGATGATGAAGATGGCACCAATGTAGAAGAGCATGATGCGCCAAAAGACCGTGCGGATGGCCTTCGGCACTTCGCGGCGCGGGTTCTTGGCTTCGCCTGCGGCCACGCCCACCAGCTCGGTGCCCTGGAAGGAGAACCCGGCAATCATGAAGACCGAGATGATCGAGACCCAACCGCCGTGGAACACGTCATCGCGGTTTTCCCAGTTGCTCAGGCCCGGGGAGTTGTCCCCGAGGATGCCGAAGATCATCAGCACGCCGGCGATCAGGAAGAGCACCACTGCGGCGACCTTGATGAGGGAGAGCCAGAACTCTGACTCACCGAAGGACTTGGCGGAGAGGGCGTTAAGCCCGGTCAAGACCAGCAGAAAGATCCCGGCCCACACCCAGCCGGGGACCCCCGGGAACCAGAAATCCATGATGATTCCGGCGGCAACCAGCTCGGCGGCCACCGTGATGGCCCAGTTGAACCAGTAGTTCCAGCCGATCGCGAACCCGAAGGACGGCGAGACAAATCGGGTGGCAAAGGTCTGGAAGGATCCGGCCACCGGAATCTTGGCCGACATTTCGCCCAGCGACTGCATCAGCAGGAACACCATCAGCCCGACCAGCGCATAGGCGACCAAGGCTCCGCCGGGACCAGCCTGGGAAATCGTGCCGCCCGAGGCCACGAACAGCCCCGTGCCGATCGCACCGCCGATGGCGATCATCTGCAGGTGGCGACTGCTCAGCCCGCGCTTGAGTTCGTTGTCGGCCTTGCCGGAGGTGCGGCCTGCCCCTGTCCCTGGGGAGGATCCGCGTCGTGTTTCTGCAGCGGGTCCGGGCGCGACAGCGCTGTCGTCTGTGTGCGTGGGGGAGCTGAGTCCCATGGTGCCTCCGGAAGGTAGCAGCGTTGGTTGAGCTTTCCGGTGGGCCCGCCGGAAAGGACGGTGATCAAGCTAACACGCGCTGAAAAAGAGTTTTTATGCGAAGCGAATGTTGCTGACAAGGACCTCAAAATCTTACGAGTGCCGGAGTTATCCGCAGAAAAAGCATCAGAGTTGCTAACTTACTCGCGCTTTTGAGTAAATATCTCTTGGTCATCTGCTAGGCGCCCGTGTGCTGCACGGCCCGTCCCAAATATCCGGGTCATCGGTGTCCCTGGAATGCGTGCCACGTCAGTTCGGCCAGTGCGGCCTGGCCGCCGGGGCCGGGATGGAAGTAATCCAGGGTGCTAATTTCGGTGGCGGAGAACCTGTAGGCGTAGACGGCGCCGCGGTCCCAGTGACAGTTCTTATACCTTGCGCATGTGTCGGCGAGGATCTCGTTGAAGGCCAGCTCGCGGGCAACAACTTCCTGCCGCTGGTTCTCGGTGACCTCGGCGCCGAGCATGGACGGGCAGGTTCCGTTGGCCGCCCACACCCGTCTGGCCTCCTGATCGGTGCGCAGAACGGACCACAGGCGATGAAGGTCGGGAATGCTGCTGACGTAGATGCTGGCGTGCGGCAGCCCGTGATGCAGCGCCTCGAGAGCAGTAGCGACCTGTTCTGTGAAGTCGGTGATGGACGTCATTGCTGATGCCGAATAGGCGCACAGGTCGTTGGCTCCAATGAGGAGGGTGATGTAGTCCGCCTTCTGGGCCACGGCCATGGACACCTGCGCAGGAAGATCCGCCGCCCCGGCGCCGCCGGCGGAATTGTTGTAATTGCTGATGCTGTTCTGCGGGTGCAACGCCACCAGCCGCTCGTAGTGGCTGCGTATGCCGTCGGACCGCTCGTCGCCCGTGGACCAGGACTGGGCCGGGTAGTTGCCGGGCTTGCAACAGGTGTTTGCGGCCTGGGTGATGGAATCTCCGAGTCCCGCAATGGCGCTTGGATACGATCGCAGGGCCGCGGACCCTGGCATAACCAGCAGCGCGAACAGCATCAGCGCCAGGATCAGGAACCGGACGGTGCTGCCCACGGAACCTCTTCCATGTCGAAGACTCTAATCACCGACAGCAACCGTCGCCATAAAACGAGGACGGTTCGTGAACCTCCCGACGTGACCGAAGCTGTGCAGAAGCGGCACCAAGCAGCAGGTGGCGCGTGTCTTGGTACCGGGAGCGTCCTGCCGACGTAGGCTCAAGTCATGGATGGCGAAGTGACCGAGCTGGAAGGGCAAACCACCATCAATGAACTGCTTGACGAGCCGGTCGGCGTATCTCATATCCAGATGACCCTGCCGATCTATGTCCAGCTCCGCGCAGGCGAATTCCGCCGTCTTTCCTGACGCTCCCGCGAGGCGCAGGTTCCCCCGGGGGCAGTGCCCGCGATGTATTTCCCGAGGGCCTCGCTACACTGACGGCATCGACGGTGATCGGGGGACGGGCGCGGTGAAGCGGAAGCGGCGGCAGGGAAGCCGGGGCCGGAGGCTTGGGGCGGTGATGGCGGCAGCACTGACGGTCGGCGCCATGGCGGCCTGCGGGCAGCTCCCGGGAGGCCCGGGGGGACAAGCGCGGCCCGAGGCCGAACTGGTCGACGCCGTCGATTGCACAACGGTGCAGCACATCGTCGAACCAGGGCAGCCGTCCGCACCTCCGCCGCCGGCGGCCGGCAGCGTGCCCGAAGCCTTCGCGCCGGTCGACGTCATCCGCTGTGACGCCCTGGCGATGGCAACCGTCGAGGACGAGGATGGCCTGTGGTCGGCGTTCACGGAAGAGCGCCTCACCGGAAACATTGACGCACTGTTGAAAGCGCTGGCGCAGCCCAGCGACGGACCCAGGGCGAACTTGGCCTGCACCGCCGACATGGAAATGGTCCCCGATCTGTGGCTCGTGGATGCGGCCGGCAAGGCCATGCGTGCCGCGTGGCCGACGGATTCCTGCGGCAAGACCAAACCGGGGGTCCGCGAGGTTCTGGCGGGCATGACCGTAATCGAGTCGAAGCAGCACCGGAGGGAACTGATCCAGCCGAGGGCGGCGCTGGATGCTGGCTGCCCCGCCGAGTGGGGCATCAAGCCGATGCCGGGAGTGGCTGCGCTGGTACCTTTCGAGCAGACGGCGGGCGCGCAGCCGCGTAGCAGCGGCGAGGGCATGCCGGGTTCCCCCGGCCTTCTGCCCAGCGCTGGCGAGGCCGACACGATGAAGATCTGCCAGTACCGGACCGAGCGGATAACGAATGAAGACGACGAGCGCCCCGCCGACGCGCAGCCGAACCTGGAGTTTGACGTGTTCGAGATCGTGTCCGGGACGTTTTTTAGGGGAGGTAGCCTTGAGGGCCCGGCCATAGACGTCATCTTGAAGGCGGCCAGCGAGGATCCGGCTGACAGCGAATGCGCCGACGACGCAACGGAGCTTGCCGTGCTGTGGCCGCTCGCCAAGGGGCAAAGCATTGGCGCACCGCTGGCGGTGGAACTCGACGGTTGCCGGCGGCTCTTGGCTCCCGACGGCGCGGCCCGGAACCTGCCGGACGAGGCGCGCGCCGCCGTCGTCATGGCATTGGAGAAGTGAGGCGGGCGTGATGGTGAGGGACAAAGTCGCACTGGTAACCGGAGCGTCCTCCGGGATCGGGGAACATACGTGTCGGGAGCTGGCACGCCGCGGCTTCATCGTCTACGCGGCCGCGCGCCGGCTGGAGCGGATGCGCCCGCTGGAAGAGCACGGGGTTCGCGTCCTCGAGATGGACCTGACCGACGACGCGTCCATGGTGCGCGGGGTAGGGCACATCCTTTCGGAGCAGGGGCGGCTGGACGTGCTGGTCAACAATGCCGGTTACGGATCATACGGCGCGATTGAGAATGTGCCGTTGGATGATGCCCGGCAGCAGTTCGAAGTGAACCTGTTCGGGCTGGGGCGGCTTATCCAGCTGGCGGCCCCGGCCATGCGGGCCCAGGGCGGCGGGCGGATCATTAACGTCTCCTCGATCGGCGGCGTGTTCTATGAACCGCTGGGCGGCTGGTACCACGCGGCGAAATTCGCGGTCGAGGGTTTGTCGGACTGCCTCCGGGTGGAGCTCAAACCCTACGGCATCGACGTGGTGATCGTCGAGCCCGGGCCGATTCTGACCGAGTGGGACGCCATCGCGGTGGAGGGCCTGCTGCAGAGTTCCGAAGGTACGGCCTACGCGCAGCAGGCGGAGAGCGTGGCGCGGGCGATCGCCGGGGCCTACACGGAACGCACGGGAACGCGGCCGGAAGTCGTTGGAAGTCGCATCGCCCGGGTGGCGGCCGCCCGGCGCACGCGCAGCCGGTACCCGGTCGGACGAGGCGCGCGGACGATCATGAGCGCTCGTCGGCTGCTGCCCGACCGGGTCTTCGACGCCGTGCTCGCCAGGGTGTACCAGCGCTGAACCGGCGCGGAACCGCTGCTAAGACGCGACGGAGCGACTGCCCTCCCGGGAGGCTCCCAGGTGATCGCGCAGGGTGCGTCCCGAATACGCGGTCCGGAACCGGCCTCGGGCCTGCAGTTCCGGCACCACCCCGTTGACGAACTCTTCGAGCGAGGACGGGTAGAGGGCCGACATGATCACGAAACCGTCAGCCGCCTCAGAGTCGTAGAGTTCGCACAAGTAGTCGGCGATGTCCGCCGGATCGCCCACGGGCTGGGGGTGCAGCTGGTTCATGGCCTGCGCCGTCGCCAGATCGCGGACGGTCATCGATTCCCGGCGGGCTGCGGCCAGGAGCATCTGTTCAAAACCATCGCTGCCCGTGGCCCCGCGGTGGGCCAGCAGCAACTCCTCGGCGCTGCCGTCCGGCTGCAGGTCCTCCCGGGCCGCGTGGAGGAGCCGGCCCAACTTCGTCAGGACGTCCTCCTCATCGAGCGCCGCCTCCAGGCCTCGTACGGCTTGGCGCGCGGCGGCGGGAGTGGCGCCGGTGATCGGCTGGACGGCCGGGAGCACGGCCAGCCGATCCGGATTCCGTCCGGCGGCGGCGGCGCGGGCCCGCAGTTCGGTCCGCACCGCGCGCATGGCGTCCGGAGTGTCGGCGACGGCGAACACGACCTCGGCCCAGCGGGCGGCGAACTCCATGCCGCGCAGGGAGGATCCGGCCTGCATGAGTACCGGCCTTCCCTGCGGACTGCGCGGCAGGGTGATCGGACCGCGGCTCAGCGGACGGTCGTCGTCGCCGTCGAGCCGGGGCCGTTCGGGTATCCGGTGGACACGCTCCGGATCCGCAAACCGGCGTCCCGGCGCATCCAGTGTTAGCGCCCCGGGGTCCCAGGTTTCCCACAGGTCCACCACGGTCTGGACGACGTCGTCGGCCCGGTAGTAACGCTCCGACTTGGGCGGGATGGAGGGCAGGCCGAAGTTGGCGGCCTCGGCGTCCGTGGTGGACGTGACGATGTTCCAGGCGACCCGGCCGCCGGAGAGGTGATCCAGCGAGAGAAGCTTCCGGGCGATGGTGTAAGCAGGGGTGAACGTCGTGGAGATGGTGGCGGCCAACCCCAGGTGCCGGGTCGCCCCGGCAACCAGTGACAGGGTGACCAAGGGGTCGAGATAGATGGCGCCCTTGCCGCCCGTGACCAGCGTGGTGGCGAAGTCGCCCGCGTTGTCCTCCGGGACGGCCAGCGCGTCGGGCAGGAACAGCATGTCGAAGCAGCCTCGTTCCAGTGTCCGGCCCAGATCAAGATAAAACTCCGCGCTCAGCCAGTCGCGCCGGGAGAGCGGATGCCGCCAGTTCTCCGAATACTGGCTGGTGGGCGGGTTGACCATCGCCACCAGGTGCATGCCGTCAGCTGGGGAGCGCATCATATCCTCCCGGCGACGCAAGAAGACGGCCGGCGGGCAGGACCCCGCCGGGCACGGCCGGGCTCGCTGCTGCCATCAGCCAGTCGGAGCCGGTGAGTGGGACGGCAGCGTCGGATGTCTGCATGTTCGCGCCCTTCTGTTGAGTTAACAGGGGACGGGTGTGAGGGTTGCTCCCTGCGCTGGCATGATCCAGATCAGGTTCAACGGTCGAAACTTGAGAAGCTTCCTCTCAGCCCGGCTCACCGGACTCCCGTGTACAAGCCAGCAGCCTACCGGCAGTCGCACCCGGGCGGCGAAAGACCGCCGGTACGACGGCGTCATACTCCCGGGCGGAGACCCGGAGACCCGGAGACCCGGAGAGCTGGAGAGCCGGAGAGCTGGAGAGCCGGAGGGCCGGAGGGCCGGAGGGCCAGAGAGAGAGAGCCGGACAGACCTCCGCCCGGGGGTGGGCGAGGCGGCCGTTACTGCTGCGCGGGGCGCATGCTGCCGGTCTCCACGAAGCGCTGGTGCCAGGACAAGGCCTCCCCGAGCAGGTGCGGGGTGTGCTTGCCGAAGCTGTCCCGGCAGGCACGGTCGAAGTAGTCCTGCAGCATCGGCCGGTAGTCGGGGTGGGCGCAGGTCTCGATGATCTTGCGCGCCCGCTGCTTCGGCGCGAGGCCGCGCAGGTCGGCCAGCCCCTGCTCGGTGATCACGATCATCGTGTCGTGCTCGGTGTGGTCGACGTGGCTGGCCATCGGCACGATGCTGGAAACCTTCCCGCCCTTGGCCATGCTGGGGGACATGAAGACGGACAGGTAGCTGTTCCGGGCGAAGTCGCCGGAGCCGCCGATGCCGTTCATCACCTTGGTGCCGGCCACGTGGGTGGAGTTGATGTTGCCGTAAATGTCCGCTTCGATCATCCCGTTGAGCGAGATGCAGCCCAGCCGGCGCACCAGCTCGGGGTGGTTGGAGATTTCCTGGGTGCGCAGGATGATGCGCTCGCGGTAGTAGTCCACGTTCGCGTTGAACTCCTCCAGACCGGTGCGGCTGAGCGAGAAGGACGTGGCGGAGGCCATCCGCAGCACGCCCTCCTTGAGCAGCTGCAGCATGCCGTCCTGGATGACCTCGGTGTAGGCGGTCAGGCCGCGGTAGCCGCCGGCCGCCAGGCCTTCCAGCACGGCGTTGGGGATATTGCCGACCCCGGACTGCAACGGGAGCAGCTGCTCGGTCAGGCGCCCGCGCCGGACCTCGTGGTCCAGGAACTCCAGCAGGTGGCCCGCGATTTGCTGCGAGTTTTCATCGGGCGGGTTGAAAGGGGAGTTCCGATCCGGCGCGTCGGTGTGCACGATGGCCACGATCTTGTCCGGATCCACCTCCAGGTAGGGTTCACCAATCCGGTCGTCCGGATTCACGAGCGGGATGGGCCTGCGTTCCGGCGGCAGGGCGGTGCCGTGGTAGACGTCGTGCATGCCTTCGAGGCCGAGCGGCTGGGCGTTGTTGATCTCCACGATGACCCGGCTGGCCTCCCGGAGCCAGGTCATGTTGTTGCCCACCGAGGTGGACGGGATGAGTCGTCCGTCCTCGAGGATGCCCACGGCCTCGACCACGGCCAGGTCGACGTCGCCGAAAAAGCCGAACCAGGTGTGCTGGGCGACGTGGCTGAGGTGCATGTCGATGTAGTCGAGCTCGCCGGCATTGATCCGCTCGCGCAGCGCCGGGTCCGACTGGTACGGCAGCCGCAGCTGCATCCCGTCGACCTTGGCGAGGGCGCCGTCGAGCTCGGGGGCCGTTGAGGCGCCGGTCAGCACGCGGATCTTGAACTGCTCCCCGGCCGCATGGGCGGTTTCCATCCGCGCCGCCAGCGCCTGCGGCACGGCCTTCGGATAACCGGCCCCGGTGAAGCCGCTCATGGCCACCGTCATGCCGGGTTTGATCAGTTCAGCCGCCTGCTCCGCGGACATCACGCGCTCGAGCAGGCGGGCGTTGCGAATGCGGTCTTGCATCGTGCCCCTTCGTCTGGATCTCCCCTTCCACTCTAGGGGTCGGGCCAGGCACCGGGGCTCCGGGCGGAGGGAAACGGCCCCGGCCGACGGGCGGAGTCGTGGCACGCAGCCTGATTTTCGGTGAAGAGGCTAGGGCTGGCGCAGCTGTTCTTCGGCGGTCTGCCGCACGCAGGCAGTCAGTTCGTCGAGCACCGGCGAGCTGATCTTCCAGCGCTGCCAGTACAACGGCACGTCAACCGGCAGGTCGGGGGCCAGCTCGTGCAGCGTCCCGTTGCGAACGTCCGCCAGGCACTGTTGCTCCGGCAGCAGCGCCCACCCGAAGCCCAGCCGGACGGCTGCCGCAAACTCCGCCGAGGCCGGCAGATAGTGGCGCGGCGCCGCCAGGGCAGCGCCGGTCAGTTCCCGGTAGAAGCGCTCCTGCAGGTCGTCCTTGCGGTCGAAATCCAGCACGGGCGCGGCCGCCAGCCACGCCACATCAGCGTCCCCTGCCCCGGCGGGCCGCCAGTGCTCCAGGTAGGCCGGGCTGGCCACGGCCCGGTAGCGCAGCGAGCCGAGCGCCTCCACCGAGCAGCCCTGGACCGGTTCCGGCGTGGCCGTCACCGCCGCCGTCACCAGTCCGGCCCGCAGCAACGAGGTTGAATGCTGCTCGTCTTCGCGGTGGACTTCGAAGAACACGCCCCGCTCGCGCGGCATGCGGGCCAGCGCGCCCAGGAACCACGTGGCCAGCGAATCCGAGTTGACCACCAGCGGCAGGGCCACGCCGTCACCGTTGCCGCCGAGTTCGCGCTGCGCATCGTCCTGCAGGACCCTCACCTGCCGCGCCAGCCGCAGCACCACATCTCCGGCAGCAGTCGGCCGCACCGGGGCGGTGCGCTGCAACAGGACCTGCCCCGCCGCCTGCTCCATGGCCTTGATCCGTTGGGACACGGCCGAAGGCGTCACGTGGAGCGCACGGGAGGCCGCATCGAAGCTTCCTTCCTGGACGACGACGGCGAAGGTCGCCAGATGGTCGAACTGGAACGGCTGCATAAGTCCAGCTTACGTAACCCAAGATTCTTTAGCTGTACTGATGCGCGGGTTGTCAGTAGCGTCGACTGTTGTGACTACCGCTATTGCACCCACAGTTTTGCTGGGCCTGGGAACCGGGCTGGCCCTGATCGTCGCCATCGGGGCGCAGAACGCCTTTGTGCTGCGCCAAGGCATCCGCGGCGAGCACATCGGCGTCGTCGTACTCATCTGCGCGGTTTCCGACGCCCTGCTGATCACCGCCGGGATCGCCGGCATCGGTGCGGTAATCCAGGCCGCTCCGGCAGTTGTCGACGTCATCCGCCTGGGCGGGGCGGCGTTCCTGCTGGCCTACGCGGTGTTCGCCGCCAAACGGGCGATCAGGCCCGGCTTCCTGACCGCCTCAGCCAATCGCTCCGGCGGGGGACTGGCCGCGACGGCTGCCACGGCGCTCGCCCTGACCTGGCTGAACCCGCACGTCTATCTGGACACGGTCCTGCTGCTTGGTTCCATCGCCAACACCCAGGGGCCGGAACTGCGCTGGTATTTCGGCGCCGGCGCCGTGGCGGGCAGCCTCATCTGGTTCAGCGCCCTCGGCTTCGGCGCCCGGCTGCTGCGGCCCTTCTTCGCCCGGCCGGGCTCCTGGCGCCTGCTCGACGGTCTGATCGCCGTCGTCATGCTGGTGCTCGGGCTGCGGATGGCCTTTTATCTCTGACCGGATATGCGAGGATGCCGGTATGGCCACCACCTTGCTGCTGCTGGCGGACACGCATGTGCCCAAACGCGCCCGGCGCCTCCCGGACCAGGTGTGGGACGCGGTGGAGGCGGCCGACGTCGTCTTCCACGCCGGCGATTGGGTCACCGCCGACCTGCTCGACGAGCTGGACGAGCGGAGCCGGCGGCTGGTCGCGGTCTACGGCAACAACGACGGCGACGACCTGCGCTCGCGGCTGCCGGAGATTGCCGAGGCAACCATCGACGGCGTCCGGTTCGCCATGATCCACGAAACGGGAGCGGCGCAGGGCCGGGAACAACGGTGCGAGGCCCGCTTCCCCGATGTTGACGTCCTGGTGTTCGGGCACAGCCACATCCCGTGGGACACCACGTCGCCCGGCGGCCTGCGGCTGCTGAACCCGGGGTCGCCGACCGACCGCCGCCGCCAGCCGGTCTGCACGTACATGACGGCTACCGCCGAGGGCGGCAGCCTGGTGGACGTCCGGCTGGTGCCGGTGGAGCAGAGGACGCGCTAATTGTTGTCGGAAACCGCCTTGCTGACTTCCGCGGGCGTTTCATACTGCCGGTCGGGAAGGTTCTTGAGCGCCGAGAGGACGTCGTCGCCGGCCCCGGACTCTTCTGCGTTCTTCACCAAATCGGCGGCGGAAGCGGGGTAGTCGACGCCGCCCAGCGCCTTCTGGATATCAATGGGACTGGGATTGTCTGCCATGGGAAGTCCTTCCGATCGAATAAGAATCCCCACGCTACGTGCTGGGCCGGGCACTGGGAAGAGCCCGAAGGGGCAGGATCGCACCTAGCCTTGATTTGAGCCGCCGCGCGCACCGACACGCCGTGCAGAGATCACGGTTTTGCAACGTTGGTTACTTTCCGGTAACGTGCAGTTCGTGCGTGGGTCAGATGACCGCGCCAGGGGATGCCGGAAGTTCCGGCGTGATTTACCCATGGAATGCCCGGACGCTGCCCACGCCTTTCGCCGTCAGAATGGCAGACGTCCACATGACCTCGATTATGCGAGTGGCTGACGGCGGTGCGGAGACGTTCGGGGACGGACTGAGCACAGGGCGGCCTCACCGGAGCATTGTGAATCCAAATAAAAACCTGAACCTTAGCCGTGCCCTGCGTGGCGGCCTCGCGGCCGTCGCCCTGACCGGAGCCAGCGTTGCGCTGGTCGGACCGGCCGCGAACGCGGCCGACGGGGTGACCTGGGACGCCTTGGCCCAGTGCGAGTCCGGCGGTGACTGGAACATCAACACCGGCAACGGCTACTCCGGCGGCCTGCAGTTCGCCCCGGGCACGTGGGCGGCGAACGGCGGCAGCGGTTCTGCCGCTGACGCGAGCCGCGCCGAGCAAATTGCCGTGGCAGAGAATGTCCTGGACAGCCAGGGCTGGGGTGCCTGGCCTGCCTGCTCGTCCAAGCTGGGACTGTCCGGCGGCGGCGGAGGGTCGCAGGTGAGCAGCCAGTCGGCCCAGATCCAGCAGGCACCCGTCCAGCAGGCTCCGGTCGCCCAGGCTCCGGTCGCCCAGGCGCCGGTCCAGCAGGCCCCGGTTGCGCAGGCTCCGGCCCCGGTACAGGCCGCGCCCGCGGTGCAGGCCCCGGCGGTCAGCGGCGAAACCTACACCGTCCAGCCCGGCGACACCCTGGGCAAGATCGCCCAGTCCCTGGGCCTTCAGGGCGGATGGCAGGATCTGTTCGCGGTCAATGCGGACACTGTTGCCGATCCGAACCTGATCTTCGTGGACCAGGTTCTGCAGCTGCCCGCGCAGTAATTCGCTGTGCCAGCAACGCCCCGTTCTCCGACAGGAGGGCGGGGCCTTGTTGGTTGGGCCCAAAAGACGCGCCCTAGACTGGTATCAACCGAGTGAGAGGACGGGCCACTGCTGTGTCCACCGTTGAAAACCGCCCGTGGCTGCAGAATTACCAGCCAGGCGTGCCGGCCGAGATCGAAGTTCCCACCGAATCCCTGTCCCACATGCTGGAAACCTCGGTCCGCCGGTTCCGGAAGCAGACGGCCCTCGACTTTTTCGGCGCCACGACGAGCTATCGGGAGCTCGGCCGCCAGATAGACCGGGCAGCGGAAGGCCTGCGCCGGCTCGGCGTAGGCCCGGGCAGCCGCGTGGCCCTGATCCTGCCGAACTGCCCCCAGCACGTGGTGGCCTTCTACGCCGTGCTGCGCCTGGGCGCCGTCGTCGTCGAACATAATCCGCTGTACACCGAGCGCGAACTCCGCCACCAGTTCGAGGACCACGGGGCGACGGTAGCCATTGTCTGGAACAACGTGGTGGCCAAAGTGCAGGGGTTCCCGCCGGACATCGAGGTCAAGGCGATCGTGTCGGTGGACCTGACCCGTGCGATGCCCCGGGCCAAGCGCGTGGCCCTGCGGCTGCCGGTCCCGGCCGCGAGGAAGGCGCGCAAAGCGCTGACCGCACCGGTGAAGGGTACCGTCACGTGGGAGAGGCTGCTGCAGGCCAGGCGGCTGAAGAAGTCGCATCCCCGGCCGGCGGTGACCGACCTGGCGGCCATCCAGTACACCTCCGGCACCACGGGACAGCCCAAGGGCGCCATGCTCACGCACCGGAACCTGCGGGCCAACGCGGAGCAGGGCCGCGCCTGGATGCACGGAATCTCCGAGGGCAAGGAGGTCATGTACGCCATCCTGCCGATGTTCCACGCCTTCGGCATGACCCTGCACCTGACGTTCGGGGTGCTCATCGGTTCGCGGGTGGTCCTGTTCCCCAAGTTCGACGTGGACCTGGTGCTGGCGGCGGCGAAGAAGACTCCGCCCACCATATTCTGCGCCGTGCCGCCCATCTACGAGCGGACCGCCCGGGAAGCCAGAAAGCGCCGGGTGAATCTGGGGTCCGTGCGGTTCGCCATCTCGGGTGCGATGAACCTGCCGCAGGCCACCGTTGACTTATGGGAGGAGACCGCCGGCGGCCTGCTGGTGGAGGGCTACGGGATGACGGAGACCTCGCCGGTGGCCCTGGGCAACCCGTTCGCGCCCACGCGGAAGAACGGCACGATCGGTGTTCCGTTCCCCAACACGGAGATGCGGGTGGTTGATCCGGAGGACCCGTCCAACGACGTCGCCCCCGGCGAGCCGGGTGAACTCCTGATCCGCGGCCCGCAGGTCTTCCAGGGGTACTGGGGCAAGCCGGAGGAAACGGCGGAGGTCCTGCTCGACGGCGGCTGGGTGCGCACCGGCGACATCGTCACCGTGGACGCGCAGCACAACGTACGCATCGTCGACAGGGTCAAGGAACTGATCATCACCGGCGGCTTCAATGTTTCGCCGTCCGAAGTCGAAGACGCCCTCCGCTCCCACCCCGACGTGATGGAGGCCGCGGCGGTCGGCATTCCGCGTCCGGAGGGAGGCGAGGAGGTGGCGGCCGCCGTCGTGCTTCGCTCCGGAGACGACGTCAGGCTGGACGAACAGGGGATGCGGGACTACTGCCGCGGCCGGCTCGCGGCGTACAAGGTCCCGCGCCGGATAGTTGCTGCCCAGGATCTGCCCAAGTCGATCCTGGGCAAGGTGCTCCGCAAGCAGGTCAAGGAGCAACTCGCTGCCCGGTGATTTGCCTGTCCCGCGTGGGGGTCTTGCAACGAGATGCGTGACGCGTCACATTACGGACGCGCGGCGAGCATGCGGTGTGAGCCGTGACATAGTGGTCCCCGGTGGCAGCGCAATGGCCGCGCTTTCCGGTTGGGGGAGACCGCGGGCGCTGTCACTTGATTTTTTCGAACTGAGGAAGTGACATGAAGCGAACAATACTGACGCTGCTGGCAGGTGTCTCCGCGCTTGGACTGGCGGCTTGTGGATCCGGATCACCCAGCGGCGGCGGCAGCGAGGCCGGCGGGAACGAATCCGCCGCGCCCGGGGGCCTGACCAAGGTGACCGTCGGCGTGATTCCGATTGTGGACACCGCCCCGCTGTGGCTGGGCGACTCGAAGGGGTTCTTCGAAGAAGAGGGCCTGGACCTGGACATCCAGAATGTCGCCGGCGGCGCGGCGGCCATCCCCGCCGTGGTCAGCGGTGGGTTCGACTTCGCCTTCGGCAACGTCGTGTCGGTCATGGTGGCCAACGACAAGGGCCTGGACATCCAGTTGGTGGCCAACGGCAACTCCACCTCGGGAGACACCTCGCACGATTTCGGCGGGGTAGTGGTTAATGGCGATTCGGACATAAAGTCGCCCAAGGACCTGGCCGGCAAGACCGTGTCGGTGAATACCCTCTCCAACATCGGCGACACCACCATCCGCAGCGTGATCGAGGCCGACGGCGGCGACCCCGAGAGCGTGAAATTCGTGGAGATTGGCTTCCCGGACGCCCCGGCCGCCCTGGCCAAGGGGCAGGTCGACGCCGCCTGGATCCTGGATCCGTTCCTGTCCCAGGCAGTCGAGGACGGCGGCCGCGTGGTCTCCTACAACTTCGCCGACTTCGACAAGAACCTGGATATCTCGGGCTACTTCGCCACCGGCGACACGGTTTCCGGCGATCCGGAGCTGGTAAAGAAGTTCCAGGCCGCGATGAACCGCTCGCTGGAGTACGCGCAGGAGAACCCGGACGAGGTCCGCGAGATCGTGGGCACCTACACCAAAATCGACGAAGACGCCCGCGCGAAGATGGCCCTGCCGACCTTCCGCAAGGACTTCAACATGGAGGCGGCGCAGAAGCTCGCCGACGCGGCGCTGAAGTACGGCACGCTGGGGAAGCCCGCGGAGCTGGACAAGTTCTTCCCGTAGGCCAGGTCCTCACCGGTACGACGGCGGGGCCTCCCGGCGTTTGTGACCCCCGACAGCGTCTCTCCCGGAAGGGAGGGGCGCTGTCTGCGTTCCACCGCCGCCGTTAGATCCGGCTGCGCTCGCCGGGATCCCGCCACTTGCGCACCGGAGGCCTCCAGCCGTCGATGGCGTCCAGCAGCTCAGCGGCGGAGCCGGCCACGATGACGGCATCCCGATAGTCCTGTTTGAGGAAGCCGCTGGCGACCAGGCCGTCGATGGTAGCCAGCAGTTGGTCCCAGAAGCCGTTGATGTTCAGGAAGGCCACCGGTTTCTCATGGATACCGAGCTGAAGCCACGTCCAGGCTTCGAAAATCTCCTCCAGCGTTCCAATGCCGCCCGGCAGCGCCACGAAGGCGTCGGCCAGGTCGGCCATCATTTGTTTGCGCTCGTGCATGGAGTCCACCACGTGCAGGCTGCTCAGCCCGACGTGACCTACTTCGGTCTTGTCCAACGACTCCGGGATCACGCCCACCACGTCGCCGCCGGCCGCCACCGCGCTGTCCGCGACCACGCCCATCAGGCCCACCTGCCCGCCGCCGTACACAATCCCGATGCCGCGGGAGGCGAGTTCGGTGGCGAACCGCTCCGCCTCCCGCGCGTAGACGTCGTCCGTGCCGCTGGCTGATCCGGTGAAAACTGCAAGTCGCATGCGGCTATTATTCCAGTGCCGCAACTACGCCCTGGCCGCGCTCCGGCGTCCCTGGCGGACCGCTCTTACTCGGCTTCCCCGCGCGGATACTCGTCGTCATCGTCGGGCTTGATCAGTTCCAGCTGCTCCTGCAGGTCGGCCTCGTTCGCTTCCCAGTCGACCGGCAGCACGGTTGGTACGGCCGTGTCCGCGGCGTCCTCATCGACCGGACGCTCCTGCCAGGCGCGGTCGGCTTCATCCGCTTCGGGGACGTCTGCTTCGTGGTTGCCGGTACTGGTCATCGCGGGCCTCCTGTTGTCTGGTTCGGTCACATGCGGTCGTCTGATCACTACGGTAGCTAAACGTGGTTCCTATCCGCCGGCAACCGACTGGATGATGAGCAGTTCCTGCCCCGGAGCCACGAGCGTGGCCGGCCCCTGCAGCGTGCGGATGTCTTCGCCGTCGAGATAGAGATTGACGTAGCGGCGGATGGCACCGGTTTCGTTGCGGACCCGGCGGTTGCAGACCGGGTAGTCGCCGGCCAAGGCGTCCAGGATGTCCGCCACGGATTGCGGGCCGGATGCCGGTACGGTCAGCTCGCGCTGCTCGCCGGTGACCTTGGCCAGCAGGCTGGGCACGACGACGGTGACCGCCTTCTCTGCCACATCCACCACGGGGATCCCTCCTTAAAGGTTGGCCGCGCGGACACACAGGACGTCCGGCAGCCCCGAGGCCACTTCCACGAACACTTCGCCCTCGTCGGCACTGGCATACACCGAGCCGCCGCGGGTGCCGAAGTAGACGCCGGCCGGATCCCCGGTGTCCACGGCAGCGGCGTCGCGCAGCACCACGTTGTAGTCCAGGTCCGGCAATCCGGTGGCGAAACGCGCCCAGGTGGCGCCGCCGTCGTCGGTCCGATGCACGGCGAGATGCCCGTCCGGCGGGATCCGTTCGCCGTCTGCCTTGATCGGGACCACCCATGCGGTCCGGGACTTCCGCGGATGGGTGAGCATGACGAAGCCGAAATCGGTGGGCAGCCCGTCGGCGATGGACTGCCAGTTGTCGCCGGAATCATCCGAGCGGTAGACGCCGTGGTGGTTCTGCGCAAAGAGGGTGGACGGTGCGGCGGCATCCCGCGCGATCTTGTGGACGCACTGGCCCACCTCCGGATTCGGATCGGGCATGAAGTAGGCGCTGATGCCGTGGTTGCGTGCCTGCCAACTTGCCCCGCCGTCGGTGGTCCGGTACACGCCCCCGGTGCTCATGGCCACGTGGACGGTATCCGGATCCTGCGGGCTCGGCAGGACCGAATGAACGGCCGCCCCGCCATAACCGGCACCCCACTGGTCCTTGTCCGGGTGGTCCCACAGGCTGCGGTTGAGCTCGAAGTGCTCGCCGCCGTCGGTGGACTTCCAGACGGAAATCGGTTCGCAGCCGGCCCAGACCACGCCCGGCCGGTCCGCGGCATCGGGCTGGATCTGCCAGATCCGCTCCAGCGCCGCGCCGTCGCTGTCGCCGAAGCGGATGGAGCCGTTCTCCGGTTCCGTCCAGGTCTCGCCGAGGTCCTCCGAGCGGAAGACCGTGGGCCCCCAATGCTCGGAGCGGGCGCCCACCAGCAGGCGCGTCGAGCCGTCGCGCTGGTCGATCCCGATGCTGGGGATCTCGTTCATCAGAAAGTGCGGGCCAGACAGGGACCAATTGGTCCGGTCGCGGCTGGTCGCCAGCCACAGCCCCTTCTTGGTCCCGATCGCCAGGACGGTCTCCCCAGTAGCCATGCCACCCATTCGACCACCGAGGCACCGGCTGCGCAACGGTTTTGCGGCGAACGGCCGGGCGCGGGGCAGAATGGGGAGGCCGACCTTACTTCAGGAACGAGGACATGAGCACGCAGCCGCCGCACCAGCCCGGGTCCCGCCTCTGGCTCTGGGTCCTGATGGCGGCCGCCGTGCTGACGCAGACGTCCCTGAACGTGTCGCGGCCCGTCGTGTCCTACAAGCTGTTGGCGTTGGGCGGCGACGCGGCAGTGATCGGCGTGGTGACCGCCGTTTACGCCGTGCTGCCGGTGGTGGCGGCGCTGTGGCTGGGGCGGGTGAGCGACCGTGTTCCTTCGCTCAAGGGCATGGTCGCGTTGGGTGCTGCCCTGCTGGCGGTGGCCACGCTGGGGCTGGCCCTGGCGCAGGGATTCGTGGTCATCGGGGTATCCATGGCCCTGCTCGGGGTGGGTCACCTGGTGTTCACCATTGCCGGCCAGTCCGCCATCGGGCGGTATGCGCCGCTGAATCAGATGGACAGCGGCTTCGGCTGGTTCACGGCGGCGTTTTCGCTGGGTCAGTTGCTTGGCCCGCTGCTCGCCGGGCTGCTGCTGGGCAGCGGGACGGCGGGAGTAGGGCCAAGCTGGCTCGGCGCCATCGATCTGGCCCTGCTGCTGGCGGCGGGCATTGCCGCCGCCGGGGCGCCCGTGATGCTGATCGGCGCGCATCCCGGCGCCGCGGCCCGGCGGCTCCGCCGCGGCAAGAACGACGGCGGCGCCGCTCGGGAGCCGGTGGTGAAGGAGCCGGTGCTGCAGATCCTGCGGCGGCCCGGCGTCGCCTGGAACATGCTGGCGTCCATGGCGCTGCTCTCGGTGATCGACATCCTGGTGGCTTTCCTGCCGCTGGTCGGCGAGGAGCTCGGGGTGCCCCCGCTCTGGGTCGGTGTCCTGCTGGCCGTGCGGGCGGGCGCGTCGATCATCTCCCGGATCCTGCTGCCCTGGCTGGTGCACCGCTGGACCCGGATCCAGTTGCTGGTGGCCAGCCTGCTGGGCGCCGGCGCGGCGATCGCGGTGACACCGTTTGTTCTGGAGCCCTTCTGGGTGGCCGCGGCGGCGCTGTTCGTGGGCGGCTTCCTCCTGGGCCTGGGCCAGCCGCTGACCATGACGCTGATCAGCCACGCCGTCCGGCCGGAGTCCCGGGGCTCGGCGCTGGCACTGCGGCTGCTGGGCAACCGGGTGGGGCAGGTTGTGCTGCCGCTGGCCGCGGGCCTGGTGGCCGCGCCGCTCGGCCCGGGCGGCGCGATCTGGTTCTCCTGCGCGGTGCTGGGCGGTGCCGCCGCGGCACGGTTGACAGTGCGCAGCGGCGGTGGCGGCGGCGGGCGGCGGCCGGCCGATTAAAGCCGGCCTGGCGCTCCGGTTCGGGCGGCTGCTCCGGTTGTTGAGTGGAGCAGGGACCCGAAACGGAGCGCGACGGCGATGGCTGCGCACCGCCGTCGTGCTTGGGATGTGGGGAAGTCCCCGGAGTTAGACCCCGAGGGTCTCGCGCAGGCGGGCGACGTGGCCCTTGGCGTCCACGTCGTACTCGGCGTGCTTGATGGTTCCGTCCGGACCGATCACGAAGGTGCTGCGCAGGGTGCCGGTGATGACCTTCCCGCCGAAGGTCTTATCGCCGTAGGAGCCGTATGCCTTGGCCACGGCGAAATCGGGGTCGGAGAGCAGCGGGAACGTCAGGCCCTCGGCGTCGCTGAACGCCTGGATGGCCTCGGGACCGTCCGGCGAGATCCCGATGACGTCGTAGTTCGCGGCCTGCAGGGAGTTGAGGTTGTCGCGGAAGTCGCAGGCCTCGGTGGTGCAGCCGGGGGTGGCGGCCTTGGGGTAGAAGTAGACCACCACATTCCCGCCGGCGTAGTCGGACAGCGAGACCTTCTTGCCGTCGGCGTTGGAGAGGGTGAACTCGGGGGCGGACATGCCGGGCTGGAGCTGGGACACGGAGATCCTCTTTCATCGAAACGTACCAGTTGCGAAGCTTCGCTACTGATCCGAGTGTAGTGGCGCGGCCTGCGCCGCACCTGTGCGGCATGGTCAACCAGTGCGTGCGGCTGGCCTAGCATCGGATCCGTGAGTAGCGCGGAGCATCCCTGGGCAGGCCACCCGAAAGGCACCCGGGGATACCGCAACATGCTCCTGGCGCTGCTCTTCGGCGGTTTCGCCACCTTTGCGCAGCTGTATTCGGTGCAGGCGGTGCTGCCCGGCATCGCCCGAAGCTTCCAGGTCAGCGCAGCCGATGCCGCGCTCAGTCTTTCCGCCGCCACCATCGGCCTGGCCTTGGCCGTCATCCCCTGGTCCGCGGTGGCGGACCGCGCCGGCCGCAAGCGCACCATGGCGTGGGCGATCAGCGCCGCCGTGATCCTGGGCCTGGCCCTGCCGCTGGCGCCGCATTTCCCCGCCCTGCTGGCGCTGCGCTTCCTGGAGGGCGCCGCGCTGGGCGGCATCCCCGCCGTCGCACTGGTCTATCTGAACGAGGAGGTGCAGCGGCTGCACGCGGCGGTCGCGGCGGGCACCTACGTGGCGGGCACCACCGTGGGCGGCCTGGCCGGCCGCCTCATCGCCGGGCCGGTGGGGGAGTGGGCCGATTGGCGCGCCGGCGTGCTGGCGGTCAGCACCGCCGCCGCGCTTGCCGCCGTGCTTTTCATCCGGCTGGCACCGGCCCCGCGCGGCTTCCGGCCGGTGCCGCGCGGGCAGGGGCCCGGGCTGGGGCAGCGGATCATGGCCAACCTGCGCTCGGCGCCGCTGCTGGCGCTCTATGCCCAGGGCTTCCTGCTGATGGGCGGTTTCGTCGCCGTCTACAACTACCTGGGCTTCCGGCTGGAGGCGCAGCCGTTTTCCCTGCCCGCCTCGCTGGCCTCCCTGCTGTTCCTGGCCTACCTGGCCGGGACCGTGAGTTCCCGGGTCGCCGGCGGCCTGACGGCGCGGACCGGCCGGCTGCCCGTGCTGCTGGGCGCGATCCTGGTCAGCATCGCCGGGCTGGCGGTCACGCTGGCCGATTCGCTGCCGCTGATCCTGCTGGGACTGTTGGTGTTCACGGCCGGATTCTTCGCCGCCCATTCGGTCGCGTCGGGCTGGACGCCGCGGCTGGCGACGGTTGGCGCGGCCCAGGCGTCCAGCCTCTACAACCTCTTCTACTACGCCGGGTCCAGCCTGTTCGGCTGGGTCGGCGGCCTCTTCTTCGGCCGGTTCGGCTGGACCGGCGTCGTTGCGTTTACCGCCGCGCTCGCCGTCGTGGCGGGGGCGACGGCGGTGCCCGCCCTGCGGGGGCGCGGCGGCACGGAGTGAGGTTGGCCACCCGAAGGCATCTAAGCTGGAGGGCGTGAACCCGGAGAAGATTGCCGAGCAGCGGCAGGGACGGAGCCTGAACCGGCAAATCCTTGCACTCGCCATCCCCGCCTTCGGCGCCTTGATCGCCGAGCCGCTCTTCCTGGCGGCCGATTCGGCCATCGTGGGACACCTTGGCGTGGCGGAACTGGCCGGGATGGGCCTGGCAGCCACCGTGGTGCAGACCGTCGTCGGACTGATGATCTTCCTCGCCTACTCGACCACCCCGGCGGTGGCGCGGCTGCTGGGGGCCGGCCGGGTCTCGGATGCGTACGGCGTCGGGCGGGACGGCATCTGGCTGGCGCTCGCCGTCGGCGTGGTGCTGGCCGCCGCCGGCTGGGCTTTCGCACCGGACCTGACCGCGGCGATGGGGGCCAGCGGGCAGGTGCAGGGGTTCGCGGTGGACTACCTGCGCTGGTCGATGCCCGGCCTGCCGGGCATGCTGATCGTGCTGGCGGCCACCGGGGTGTTGCGCGGCCTGCAGGACACCAAGACCCCGCTGCTGGTCGCCGGCGTCGGCTTCCTGGCCAACATCGGCCTGAACTTCCTGCTGGTCTACGGGATGGGGCTCTCGGTGGCCGGGTCCGCCATGGGCACCAGCCTGGTCCAGTGGGCCATGGCGGCGGTCTACCTCGTCATCGTCTACCGCGGGGCGGTCAAACACAGTGTGCGGCTGCGACCCACCTGGGTCGGCCTGAGGGCCACCACGCACGTGGGGTCGTGGCTGATGCTCCGGACCCTGAGCATGCGCATCGCCCTGCTCGCCACGGTCTTCGTGGCCACCTCGCAGGGCCCGGTGAGCCTGGCCGGCCATCAGTTGGTGATGACCATGTACAGTTTCCTGGCCTTCGCGCTGGACGCCATCGCGATCGCCGCCCAGGCCTTGATCGGGAAGGAACTCGGTGCCTCGAACAAGGCGCTGGCACACTCGCTGACCCGCCGGATGATCGTCTGGGGCGTCGGATTCGGCGTAGTGACCGGCCTGCTGCTGGCGGCGGTGGCACCCGTGCTCGGCTGGGTCTTCACCTCCGACCCGGCCGTCCACCAGGCATTCACGGCCGCGATCTGGCTGCTCGCCCTGAGCCAGCCGATCTGCGGGCTTGTCTTCGTCCTGGACGGCGTGCTGATCGGCGCCGGCGACGCGCGCTACCTGGCGATCGCCGGCGTCGTGAATCTGGTTGCCTACGTGCCCCTGCTGATGTGGGTGGCCATGGCCGGGCTGACCGGCGCAGCGGGTCTCGTCTGGCTGTGGGCGGCCTTCGGGCTCGGCTACACGGCGGCGCGCGCGGTCACGCTCGGCTGGCGGGTCCGCAACGATGCGTGGATGGTCACCGGGGCACATTAGGCTGGAACCGTGACGATCCCGAGTACTACCCAGGCGGCCGTATTCTGGCAGCCGGTCCTGATCCGCGCCCTCGTGGCCGCCGCCTTCGGCGCCACCACCATCTTCTGGCAGGAACCCGACCGCACCGTGATGGCGCTGGCCGGCGGGCTTTTCCTGCTGCTCAGCGGCGGGGCGGTCTGGCTGCTGGCGCGCAAGCCGGCCGCTGCTGCCCACCGCCAGTTGCTGCTCCTGCAGGCCGCCGTGCTCGCCGTCGCCGGCATCCTGGCCTGCGCCCTTCAGACGGTGCCGATGTTCACAGTGCTGGCCACCGCGGCGCTGCTGGTCTCCGGCGGGGCCGAGCTGATGCTCTGGTGGGGCAACCGGCCCTCCCGCGGCGACGTCCCGGGGAGGTCCGCGGGCACCCCGGCCGCGACCGGTGAGGCCGGCTCCGTGCTGGCCCGCGACTGGCTGATCACCGGCGCCGTGTCCGTGGGCTTCGGCGTCGCGCTGCCGTTTTTCGCGCACCTCGGCCCGCACGCTCTGCTGGGTGTGCTGGGCGGGGCGGCGATCATCATCGCCGTCGTCCTGTTGATCGCCGCCCTCAGCCTGCGCCACGACGCCCGGCAGCCCGCGGCCGGCTGAATACCGCCCGCGCGTGTGGTCCCCGCCACCGGCGCCTGCGCGGCAACTTCTACAGTCGGTAGACTGGATGCAGGCTTTATCCGTCAGCAGGAGGAAATCATCGTGGGCAAGAACGCGTCTGGCCGTCCGGACGAAGGACGGATGTCCGTCAAGGGCCCGCTGATCTTCTCGGCGGTACTTGCCGTGATCGCCGGCTCCCTGACCATGGTCTTCGCCACCGGCGGGTCCGGAAACCTGCTGCGCTGGGACCTCGGAGTCACGGCGGCCGGCATCGCCTTCATCGCCTCGCTGCTGATCGTGGCGGTGCTGACCATGTCCACCAAGGAGAACCCGGAGCACCTCAGCCAGGGCTCCGGGATCCATCGCGTCTCTTCGAAGATCCCGGGCGGCGCGGGCACCGTGCCGGCCCCGGGCACGCCGCAGAGCCGGGCCCAGGTGGAAGAACAGCAGGCGGCGGAGTCCGCCGCAAATCCTGACCAGGCCACCAACCGTCTTTCGGGCAACGACGACGACGGCGGCGCGCGCCGCTGATGCGCTGGCGCCGGCCCGGCCGGGCCTGACAAGCTGGCAGCATGACATCCGGCCAGCCTTCCCCTCACCTGCCCTTCCCGGCAGATCCCGGCGACACCGCCGCGCCCGGCGACACCGCCGCGACCGGCGACACCGCCGCGCCCGGCGGCGGACCAGCGCCCGAGGCCAAGACCACGTTGGCCGCGGAGCTGTGGTACCGGTCGGATCCCCGACTCTTCAGCGAGAATCTCCAGTCGCGCCTGACGGCGGAATTCCCCGGCGCCTCCTTTTCCGACGGCGTTGCCCTGCTGCCGCACGCCGGGCACTCCTTCGACATCAACGGCGCCTCCGGCGTGAAGACTATCCGGCTGAGCACCGGCGTGGCCGTCCCCCGCGGGCCGCTGTCCGCCGCCGAGGCGCTGGAGGCGACCCCCGCGGACCAAAGCTGGTCCTGGCCGGACGCCGAGCAGCAGGTGCCCGGCTGCACCCACCGCATCCTGGTGACGGAAGTGGTGGCCAGCGGCTTCGAACCCAAGCCGCGGGTCGAGTCCTTCCAGCGGGTGCTGCGCCTGCTGGCCGCCGAGACCCGGCCGGCCGCGGTCCGGTGGCTGCACAACTCCCACTGGCGGGACCCGGGGGAGCTGGAGGCGGCACACCCGCTGGCGGGCCCGGTGAATATGCGGTTCTTCTTGGTCAGCAACGACGAGGGCGCCATGGTGGTGGACAGCCTGGGCATGTACCAGCTGGGCTTGCCGGACGTGCAGGTGCACTTCCGCGACAAGGATCCGAACCAGATGGTGGAACTGGCCTTCAACGTGGCCGCCTACCTCTACGAATACGGGCCCGTCATCGAGTCCAAGAGCCAGCTGAACGGTCCGGAGGGCATGAGGTTCACCGCCGGCTGGGAAGATTCGCTGCTGCCGCCGCTGCGGACGGTCATCGACCTGGATCCAGGCCCGCCCTACTCGGCCGGCAGCCGCCAGGGCCACGGCGGGGCGTGAGGCCGGCCGGCAGACGCTAGGGCCGCGGCGGGCGCTCAACCACCCCAGGCCCGGCGGCCCGTCGGTCAGCGGGCGGCAGCCGACTTGCGCGCCCGGTAGGCGGCCACGTGCGTACGGTTGGCGCAATTGCCGGTATCGCAGAAGCGCTTCGACCGGTTCTTCGACAGGTCCACCAGCACCGCGGTGCAGTCGTCCGCGGCGCAGATCCGCAGCCGTTCCAGCTGCTTCTCGCGGATCACGTCCACCAGCGCCATCGCCGCCTCCACGGCCATGCGCACCTCCAGCGGCGCATCCGGGCGGGTGGCATGCAAGTGGTAGTCCCACTGGTCGTGCTTGACCAGCTGCGGGATGGCGCCGGCGTCGGCCAGGATTGTATTGACAACGACGACGGCGCGGTCCTCCGTCGCGGACCAGACCTCCTTGAGTACGGGGCGCAGGGCGCGGACCGCCTCGAGCTCCGCCGTCGTATGCGTCCGCGAGCCGGTGAAACCGAAGTCGTCCACGAGAGCATCGAGATCCGCCACGCTGGCGAGGGTGTCCGGGTGGACCTCGGCCGTATTGATCAGCCGGGCCGCGTCCACCAGCGAGTACTCCGTGTCATGAGCAAAGACCACATTGACTCCTGAACAGTGGCAGCGTTATTGTCAGGAGTATACCTCTCATGACTCCTGACAGACCCGTTCTGCGCCGGGAGCGAACCCGCACTTCCCCAAGGATCCGTCATGGCCACCACCGCCGCCGAACAGCGCACCCAGACAGCCCCGCCGCACCCGGGTTCCGCCGTGGCCGGCGTCGGCATCGCCTTGGCCTCCTCGGCGATCTTCGGACTCTCGGGGCCCTTCGCCAAGTCGCTGCTTGAGGCCGGCTGGACGCCTGGATCTGCGGTGGCGGTGCGGATGGTGTGCGCGGCGCTGGTGCTGTTCCTGCCGGCCGCCTTCCTGCTGCGCGGCCGGTGGGGCCAGCTGCGGCAAAACTGGAAGACCATCGTGTTGTTCGGGCTGATCGGCGTGGCCGGCTGCCAGCTTTTCTACTTCAATGCCGTTGCAACCCTCTCCGTGGGGGTGGCGCTTCTGCTGGAGTTCCTGGCGCCCGTGCTGATCGTGCTGTGGCTCTGGCTGACCAGCCGCCGGTTGCCGCGGCCAGCGACCATCGCCGGTACCGTGCTGGCCATGGCCGGCCTCATGCTCGTCCTCGACGTCTTCGGGCCGGTCAAGCTGGACGTTGCCGGCGTGCTGTGGGGGCTCGGTGCCGCCGTGTGCCTGGTGGTCTACTTCTTCATCACCGCCAAGCAGAACGACTCGCTGCCGCCGCTGGTGCTGGCCGCCGGCGGCCTGCTGGTGGGCGGTGCCGCCATCGTCGCCCTGGGCGCGGTGCAGATCTTGCCGATGGCCTTCAGCACGGCCGGCGTTGAGCTGGCCGGCTGGCAGACCCAGTGGTGGGTGCCGCTGGTTGGACTGGTGCTGCTGTCCACCGTGCTGTCCTATGTCACCGGCATCATGGCGGCCAGGGCGCTGGGCACCAAGGTGGCTTCCTTCGTCTCGCTGACCGAAGTGCTCTTCGCCGTCATCTGGGCCTGGCTGCTGCTGGGCGAGCTGCCCGCGGCCATCCAACTGGTTGGCGGCGTGTTGATCGTGACGGGCGTGGTGCTGGTCCGCGCCGACGAATTGCGCGGCCCCAAGCCGGCGTTAAAGCGGAAGCATCTCCAGAGGGCTAGCGGACGATCTTGAAGTTGAACTGGGGCGTGCCGAGCGCGCCCCAGAGGCGGAGCCAGATGGGCAGGATCATTTCGGCACCACGGGCGGTAGTGATGTCGCCGAGGTCGATGACATCCCGATGGCCGAAATCCTTCAGTAGCTCGGTGACCGTGATCTTGGCATCGGCGTCGTTGCCGGAAACGAAGACCGTTCCGGAGTCGGAGAGCAGTGCGGGGCGGGCCTGGAGGTCGGCGGTGAGCGTGTTCAGCGACTTCACGACGCGCGCGGTCGGGAAGGCGCGCTGTATCTGCTCGCCGAGGGAATCAGTGTCCTTGACGAAGAGGGTCGGGGGCATCCCGCTGCTGGGGTCCAAGGGGTTGGCGATGTCGAGTATGACCTTGCCGTCGAGGTTTTCGGCCCCGGCCTGAGCCAGGGCGTCCAGGGAGGCGCCGCCGTTGGTTGCGTTGACGATAAGCTCGGCGCCGGCCGCGGCGTCGGCGAAGCGGGCGACGCCGATGCCGGGGTTGTCGGCAGCCCAGGCGGCGAAGGGCGGGGTGCCCATGGCGTCAGTCCCGGTCCTGGACAGTGTAGTTTCGGGATCGCGGGTTCCGATGCTGACGGTGTGGCCGAGCTCGGCGAGGCGTGCTGCGATGGTTCGGCCGGCTCTGCCGGTTCCGAGGACTGCAGTTTTCATGATGGTTTCCTGTTCAGTGCGGGCTACCGGGCCGAGTGTGACTCCCCTCACCACTCACTGTGCTCCTTTCGCCGGGAGCGATCCAGTCCGGCCGGTGCTGTAACACCCGCCACGAGAGCTTGCTCACATATCTATGGCCTGTGGCACAGGGGCGGGTCGCGCGGGTCATAGAGTTGATTGCTCAACCAAACTTACCGGTCGTTCAGTCGGCAGCCGCTCCCGAGCGGCTGCACCAGCAACAAGTTAGGCCCGCTATGGATATCAGAGCCCGCATCGAGGCGGCCCCCATGAAGCGCACGCAGGTTGGCGTCATCGCCATCTGCATGGCGCTCTACATGATCGACGGTTTCGATGTCCTGGTGATGGCGTTCAGTGCCAATGCCGTGATGGAGGACTGGGGCCTGACCGGCAGCCAGCTGGGCGTGCTCCTGAGCTCGGCGCTGATCGGCATGGCGATCGGCTCCATCTTCGTCTCCAGCGTCGCCGACATCATCGGCCGCCAAAAAACCCTGGTGATCGGTGCGGCCGTCGTCGCCTTGGGCATGCTTGTCTCGGCGTTTGCGCCCGGATACGCCGTGCTGGTGGTGCTGCGCTTCATCACGGGCCTGGCGGTGGGCACCCTGCAGGCCACGGCCAACGTATTGGCCTCCGAATTCTCCAACGCCAAGCGCCGCTCCACCGCGCTGGCCCTGGTCAGCATCGGGCAGCCCATCGGCGGTGTGCTCGGCGGCATGGCCACCGGCGCCCTGATCACCGCGTTCGGCTGGCGCTCCGCCTTCCTGTTCGGCGCCGTCATCACCGTGGTCATGATCCCGTTCATCCTGAAAGCGGTCCCCGAGTCCGTCGACTTCCTGCTGGTCCGCCGCCCGGAGAATGCCCTGCAGCGCGTCAACAAGGTGCTGCGCCGGATCGGCCAGCCGGTCGTGGAAGAACTGCCGGCCCTGCCGGCGGCCCCGGCCAAGAAGAAGTCCCGCTTTGCCGACGTGCTCACCGGGGTCAATGCGCGCCGCACCATCCTGATTTCGCTGGCCTACTTCATCCTGATGGCCAGTTTCTACTTCGCCAACTCCTGGACCCCCAAGCTGGTCACCGCCAGCGGCTTCAGCCAGCAGGACGGCATCACCGCCGGCGTGCTCTTCAGCGTCGGCGCGATCATCGGCGCCGTGGTGCTGGGCGTCTTCGGTGCCCGCTTCCCGATGCGCAAGGTCCTCGCGGTGTTCTTCGTGATCGGCGGCCTGACCTTCGGTGCGTTCTCGCTCTCCACCGGGTCGCTGGCCGGCGCGCTGTTTGCCGCGGCGCTGGTCGGCTTCGGCTCCAACGCCCCGATTGCCGGCATGCTGGCCATCAGCCCCACGTACTACACCTCGGACGTGCGCGGCACCGCGCTGGGCCTGGTCATCGGCATGGGCCGCGTGGGTGCGATCGCCTCGCCGATCATTGCCGGCGCACTGATGGACGGCGGTTGGAAGCCTACCGACCTGTACTTCCTGTTCATCATCCCGATGCTGATCGGCGCCGTGGTGATTTCCATGCTGGGCAAGCCGGTGCTGGCCTCGGTCGCCCCGGAAGGCGAAGCGGTCGGGGAGCGGGAACCGGTGGGCAAGCACTAACCGGCCGCAGTTTGGTTGACAACCCCGGAACGACGGCGGGGCCCGGCACTGTGCCGGGCCCCGCCGTCGTGCGTGGGAGGGTGTGGGGCCCCCGCGGCCGTTGTGTGCGGGGGTGGTGCGATGCCGCGGCGGGGGAGCAAACTGGAACCAGCCAGCATCCACGATCCGAACCGGAGGCCCGACATGTGCCGGAATATCCGCCAGCTCCACAACTTCGAACCCGCCGCGACGAATGCCGAAATCGAGGCGGCGGCGCTGCAGTACGTGCGCAAGGTCAGCGGCAGCAACAAGCCGTCCAAGGCCAACGAGGAAGCATTCAACCAGGCCGTGCACGAGATCGCGCACATCACCGCCCACCTGCTCGACGATCTGGTGACCGCTGCGCCCCCGAAGAACCGTGAGGAAGAAGCCGCGAAGGCCCGGGCCCGCGCCGCCGTCCGCTACGGGGCCACCGTCTAGGCCCGGCGCCCGCTACCGCCCGAAGCGGCGCAGCCGCAGGGAGTTGGCCACCACCAGCACGGAGCTGGCGGCCATCGCGGCGCCGGCGATCATCGGGTTGAGCAGCCCGAGCGCGGCCACCGGGATCCCGAGCGTGTTGTAGGCGAAGGCCCAGAACAGGTTCGACTTGATGGTGGAGAGCGTCCGGCGGCTGAGCTCGATGGACTGCACCACCTGGCCGAGGTCGCTGCCCATCACGGTCAGGTCCGCGGCCTCGATGGCCACGTCGGTGCCGGCGCCCATGGCGATGCCCAGGTCGGCCTGGGCCAGCGCGGCGGCGTCGTTCACGCCGTCGCCCACCATGGCGACCGTCTTGCCCTCGTCCTGCAGCCGCTTGATCGCGGCCACCTTCTCCTCGGGGAGCACATCGGCGAAGACGTCCCCGGGGGCGATGCCGACCTCGGCGGCGACCTCGGCGGCCACCGCGGCGTTGTCGCCGGTGAGCAGGATGGGGTGCAGGCCGAGGTCCTTAAACCGTGCGATGGCGGCCGCCGAGTTCTCCTTCATGGTGTCCTGGAGGCTGACGATTCCGGCGATGGCGCCGTCGACGGCGACCCAGACCGCCGTGGATCCGGCCTGCTGCTGCTCCAGCAGGGCCTCGCGGTGGGTGTCGGCGAGGACGATGCCGTTCTCGTCCATCCAGTTGTTGCGGCCCACGACGACGGTGCTGCCGCGGCCGTCGCGGTCGATGATGGTGCCGCGGACGCCGCCGCCTGCCGTGCTGTGGAAATCGGAGAGGGCTGGCAGCGCGGCGTCCTTGCCGGCGGTCGCGCCGGACGGCGTGGCGGTGCGCGCCGCCACCTTGCGGGCTGCTTCAACGATGGCCAGGGCGATCGGGTGCTCGGAGCCGGCCTCGACGGCGCCGGCCAGCAGCAGGACCTCGTCTTCACTGCGGTCCGCCAGGGCCAGCACGCCCTCCACCGCCTGCTGCCCGGTGGTCACGGTGCCGGTCTTGTCCAGCACGATGGTGTCCACGTGCCGGGTGTCCTCGAGGATCTGCGGCCCCTTGATCAGGATGCCCAGCTGGGAGGCCCGGCCGGTGCCGGTGAGCAGCGCGGTGGGCGTTGCCAGTCCCAGGGCGCACGGGCAGGCGATGACCAACACGGTGACGGCGGCCGTGAAGGCGGAGCGCAGGTCACCGCTGAAGGTCATCCACAGGATGAACGTCGCGACGGCGATGACCAGCACGATGGGCACGAACACGGAACTGATCCGGTCCGCGAGCCGGGCAACCGGTGCCTTGCCGGCCTGCGCCTGGCTGACCAGGCGGCCCATCTGGGCCAGCGTGGTGTCCGATCCGACCCGGGTGGCGCGGACCAGCAGCCGGCCGGAGGTGTTAATGGTCGCGCCGATAACCGCGTCGTCCACATCCACCTCAACCGGCACGGATTCGCCGGTGAGCAGGGACGCGTCGATGGCCGAGTGGCCGTCGACCACGTAGCCGTCGGTGGGGATCTTCTCACCCGGACGGACCACCATGATGTCCCCGGGCACCAGCCCGGCGGCCGGTACCTTCACTTCGGTGCCGTCGCGCAGGACGGTGGCTTCCTTCGCGCCCAGGTTCAGCAGCGACTTCAGCGCGTCGCCGGCCTTCTGCTTGGCGTTGGCTTCCAGATAGCGGCCCAGCAGCAGGAAGGTGACCACAACGGCGGCGGTCTCAAAGTACAACGCGTGCTCCGTCATGTCGCCGTGCACGTGTTGGGTCATCATCGGATCCATCGCCAGTTGCCAGGCGGAGAAGAAGAAGGCGGCCAGCACGCCGATGGACACCAGGGTGTCCATGGTGGAGGCCAGGTGCCGGGCATTGACCGCGGCGGCGCGGTGGAACGGCCAGGCCGACCAGAACACCACGGGAATGCTCAGGGCAAAGGCCACCCAGCCCCAGTGCGGGAACTGGGCCCCGGGAATCATCGACATGATGAAGATCGGCAAGGTCAGGACGGCGGCCGTCCAGAGGCGCGGACGCAGCTGGCCGGCGGTTCCGCCATGGGCCATGTGGTCCTCACCATCCACGTGATCGGCGTGCTCGCCGTCTTCGCCGTGCCCGGGGTGGTCGTGCCGGTCTTGGATCGGGCCGGAGTGGTGGTCCGCCTCCGGGTTCCCGCCGTGCCCGTGCCCGCCATCCCCGTGCCGTGCTGCGGGCCCGGAATGCGGTTGCTGCTTCACCCGGGCCTTGTAACCGGTGGCATTCACCGTATCCACCAACTGCTGGTCGGTGACGCCGTCCGGGACGCTCACGACGGCGGACTCCAAGGGCAGGTTGACGCTGGCCTGGACGCCATCGATCTTGCCGAGCTTGCGTTCCACCCGGTTCACGCAGGAGGCGCACGTCATGCCCTCGATCGCCAGTTCTACAGTTCTGGTCGGGTTCGGCTCAGCTACAGGATCCATGGTGCCGGGATGGGAGGCCATCGGTTGGTTATCTCGATTCTGCGTGGGACGGTGCGGGGGCGGCGCGTCTGCCGGGGCACGAAGGGGGGCGGACGTCGGCGGGAGGGCGCCGTCGTCGTACTCGCGGAAGTTGGTCTGGCCCTACGCGTTCTGCGCGACGACGGTGTACCCGGCTTCGGCGACGGCCTCGCCAATCTGGGCCGGGTCAAGATCCGCCTCGGAATCGACCGTCGCCGTGGAGATTCCGCCCTTGTTGAGTTCGATGCTGACGTCCCGGACGCCGTCGAGGGCCTGCAGTTCTTCAGTAACGGCGTCCACGCAGTGGCCGCAGGTCATGCCGTCGATGCTGATGGTGGTGATGCTCATGTTTGTCTCCTGGGGGTTGGGGTATTCGGGGGCGGAAAGGTTAGCGCAGCAGCCGGCCGATGGCGTCCGATGCTTCCCGGACTTTGTCGTGGACGATCTGCGGGTCGCCGCTGAGTTCGGATTCCTTGGCGGCGCCGACGACGCAGTGTCCGATGTGGTCTTCGAGCAGGCCCACGCTCACCGCGTGCAGGGCCTTGTTGACGGCGGCGACCTGGGTGAGGATGTCGATGCAGTACTTGTCGTCCTCCACCATGCGGGCGATGCCGCGGACCTGGCCCTCGACGCGCTTGAGCCGGCGCAGGTACGCTTCCTTGTCCGACGTGTAGGCGTGGCCGATGTGCTCGTCGGCGGGGGAGGTGACGGCTTCGGTTTCCGCGGGCAGTGCTGTGTGGCTCATGGCTTCCTCGATCGGTGGACTACAGAGCCAATCTATACCCCCTAGGGGTATGACGCAAGGATATGTGACACGCGGCGCTCCGGCTCACTGGTGCTGCGGGATGCGCAGCGTCCGGAAGGCGAGCCACGCTGCAGCCACCATGAGGACTGCGGCCAGTCCGGCGGTGACGGTCACGCCGCTGTCGAAGGCATGGACTGCGGAATCGAGCAGGGCGGTCCCGGTGCGTTCCGGCAACTGTCCGGCAACGGTGATGGCGCCGCCGAGAGTCTCGCCGGCAGCTTGTTGCTGTTCCGCGGTCAGCCCGGCGGGCAGGGCGATGTTCCGCCGGTAGGCGCCGACCAGAATGCTGCCGAGCACGGCGGTCCCGAAGACGGAGCCGACTTCGTAGGCCGTCTCCGACACGGCGGAAGCGGCCCCCGCCTTGGCCGCCGGGACGCTGGAGAGGATGAGGTCGTTGGAGAGCGTCTCGGAAGCGCCGACTCCCGCGCCGAGCAGCGCGAATGCCGTCATCAGGGTCACCGCCGACGCGTCCGGGGTCGAAGCCGCCAGCGCGTACGCCGCCGCCGACAGCAACAGCGCAAGTGCCACCACCCGGTGCGGCGCGATCCGGCGGACCAGCGGCACCGCGAGCAACCCGGCCGCAATGGTGACCGCCAAACCTGGCAGCAGCACCAGGCCGGCCCGCAGCGGGCTGAGCCCGAGGACCAATTGGAGATGCTGGGACACGAAGTACAGGAAGCCGACCAGGGAGAAAACGGCCAACAGGTTGACCAGCACGGCGCCAGTGAACGGGCGGTGGCGGAACAGCCGGACATCCAGCATTGGATTCGCACGGCGCAGCTGGCGGCGGACGAACAGCCAGCCGGCCGCGATGCCGAGGGCGAACGTTACCGCTGCGACGCCCGGATTCCCGCCGCCGGCCAGCTGCTTGATGGCGTAAACAACAGGGAGCAGCGCTGCGACCGAGAGCAGGATGCTGGCCGCATCGACCGGCCCGGGCTCGGGGTCGCGCGACTCCGGCACATACGCCGGCGTCAGCACCAGCATCGGCAGCAGCATGGGCACGGCGAGCAGGAAGACCGAACCCCACCAGAAGTGCTCCAGCAGCAGGCCGCCCAGCAGCGGGCCGAGCGCAGCGCCGGCGGAGAACCCGGCGGCCCAGATGGCGATCGCCAAGCGCCGCTGCGTCCGGTCCGTGAAGATGTTCCGGATCAGGGACAGGGTGGCCGGCATCAGCATGGCGCCGAAGACGCCCAGGCCGGCGCGTGCGGCAACCAGCAGTTCGGCGCTGGGGGAGAACGCGGCGAGTGCGGAGAGTGCGGCAAATCCGGCCGCGCCGATCATCAGCATCCGGCGCCTGCCGAACCGGTCGCCCAGGCTGCCCATTGCCACCAGCAGGCCGGCGAGTACCAGCGGATAGATGTCGATGATCCACAGGAGGGTGGTGCCGCTGGTGCTGAAGGCCAGGGAAATCGCGGGCAGCGCGAAGCTGAGCACGGTGTTGTCGACGGCGACCAGCAGGACCGGAAGCATCAAGACGGCCAGGGCGGTCCATTCTTTGCGCCCGGCGCGCTGGGTAACGGTGAGCATGGTGGATCCTTCGGAAATCGGGGGACGCAGGAGTTACTGTACCGTCTGGACGGTTTACCTGCAAAAGGGGTGGCGTTTCGGCCGGAGAGCGTAGTCCTAGGATGGATGGATGGCCAGTGCGAGAGACCGGATCCTCGATAACTTCGAGGACATCCTGATCAAAGAGGGCGAACGAGCCGCCACCATGGATGCCGTCGCGGCGGCGGCCGGGGTGTCCAAGGGCGGGCTGCTGTACCACTTTCCGTCCAAGGAGGCCATGGTCGAGGCCCTGTGCGAGCGGCTGTCCGCACTGACTGCAGCAGACGCGGAGCAGATCCTCAGTGCCCCGGAAGGAGCGGCCCGCTACTACGTGCGCACGTCCAAGTTCGTCGGTTCGCCGCTGGATCGGGCGATCGTGGCCGTGGCGCGCCTGGTCCAGCAGGGCCACCCCTCCGCCGCCAGGACCTTTGCCGGAATCCAGGAGCTGTGGCTGGATGCCTTGGAGCAGGCGCTGGGCAGCCGGCCGGTGGCCCAGGCCGTGAAGCTGATCGGCGACGGCCTCTACTACAGCGCAACCTTCTTCTCGCCGGATGCGCAGCAATACCAATTGGCCGACGGCGAGATGGATGCCTTGCTGGAACAGGTCGACACGCTGGTGAGCCGGGGCTGATCCGCGGCCGCCGGGCTTAGGGTTCGTGGGGAACGATAAATCGTTTACGCACCGACGAGAGGAACCTCATGTCTACTCCCAACGGCTACGGCGAGCATCCCGAGCCAACGGCTTCCCAACAGCCGCAGTCCAGGCAGGGGACCTACCCCGCCTATCCGCAACAGGGCGCTGGCCAGACATACCAGCAACCCAACGCGCCTTACGGCCACCCGGGACAGCCCGGTCCCGGACAACCCGTTCCCGGCAGGACCATGGGGATCATCGGTTTTGTCCTGTCCCTGCTCGGGCCGCTGACGGTGGTCGGGCTGATCGTCAGCATCATCGCCACGGTGCAGTCCAAGCGCGCGCATGCGAAGAACGGCTTTGCGCTCGCCGGCATCATCATCGGCGCCGTGGGAACGGTGCTGTTGATTCTGTTCACGATCATCACGATCGCCGGCATCGGCTACATGATGGAAGTCTGTGGCGACCTGGGCCCGGGCAACCACCTCGTGGACGGCGTCACCGTCACCTGCGGCTAACCAGCCACGTGCCGGGCAGGGAGCCGGCAGGCCGTCCCCGTACGGGCGGCGCCGTCTCTGGCGATTTGCACGCCGGTTAGGGCACCCGTGCCGGCCGAAGATCAGCACAGAGTTGTAGGCATTCCCGATCGGTGAAACTGTGTCCGTGCCGAAGCCTGATCACTACACTGGGACGCATGACCGAGCAGGAACCGGGCCCGACCGGGCCCCCGGCTCAACAAGAGGTTGCGGGTCTCACCCCGGGGGCGGCCGCTGTTCCGGTGCAGGGCGGGTCCGGCGAAGGTCAGAGCCTGGTCACCCCGGACGCAGTCGACACGACCTTGCGCAGCCCTGCACAGCGGTACCGCACGTTCATGGGGATCCTGGTGAATACGGCCTTGGCCAACATCACCACGAGCTACTTGTGGTTCGCGCTGACGTTTTGGGTGTACCTGGAGACCCGCAACGTGATCGCCACCGGGGTGATCGGCGGCGCGTACATGCTGTTGATAGCGCTTTCCAGCATCAGCTTCGGCACCTTTGTGGACCGCTACCGCAAGCTGGTCGTGATGCGCTTCGCCGCCGCCTTCACCTTGGTGATGTTCCTTCTGTCCGGGGCCATGTTTTTGTTGACCCCCCAAGCCTGGCTGCTGGACCTCACCCGGCCGTGGTTCTGGGTCTTCTCCCTGATCATTCTGATCGGCGCGGTGGTGGAGAACATGCGCAACATTGCCCTCTCCACCACCGTCACTATCCTGATCGAGCCGGACCGGCGGGCCAACGCCAACGGACTGGTGGGAATGGTCCAGGGACTCATGTTCATCGTCACCTCGGTGCTCTCCGGCCTCTCGGTCGGGCTGCTGGGCATGGGCGCGACGATCGTCGTCGCCTTGGTGCTCACAGCCCTGGCGTTCGCGCACCTGCTGACCCTGCGCATGCCGGAGGAAGTGCGCGCGGCCGCCACGGACGCGCACGGCAGCTTCGACCTGCGCGGTTCCCTGGCCGCCGTGCTGGCCATTGCCGGACTGTTCGCGCTGATCCTGTTTTCCACCTTCAACAACTTCATCGGCGGGGTCTACATGGCGCTCATGGATCCCTATGGCCTGGAACTGTTCCCCGTGGAGCTGTGGGGCGCGTACCTTGCGCTCGGCTCCACGGGATTCATCGTGGGCGGCGCGATGATCGGCAAGTTCGGACTTGGGCGCAATCCGTTGCGCACCATGCTCATCGCGGTGATCGTGATGGGGGCCCTCGGTGCGGTGTTCACGCTCCGCGAGTGGGCCTGGCTGTACGTCGCAGGGATCTGGCTGTATCTGGTCCTGGTGCCTGTGGTGGAGGCCGCCGAGCAGACGGTCATCCAGCAGGTGGTTCCTCTTCAACGGCAGGGCCGGGTGTTCGGATTCGCCATGGCGCTCGAGTCCGCGGCTGCGCCGATCACCGCGTTCCTCATCGCACCGATCGCGCAAGTCTGGATCATTCCATATGCCCGGTCGGTTGAGGGCTCGGCCCAGCTCGCACCGCTCCTGGGCGAGGGGACGTCCCGGGGCATCGCCCTGGTGTTCCTGGTCGCCGGGATCATCATGATCGTCGCCGCACTGCTGGCCTTCCTGACCCCGGTCTATCGCCGGGTCTCGGCCTCGTATGCGGAGGCGACCACCGGAGCGTCGGGAACCTGATTCCGGCCACGGGCAGCTCCCGCATCCAGCCCGTGGCGCCCCTCGCGAGGGCTCACTGCGCGTCCGGGTGCAGCGCGGGCTGCAACTCGGACAGCAATTGCTGCACCCGGTGCTTGATGTCGTCACGGACCGCACGGACGCCGGCGGCGTCCCGGCCGGCGGGGTCATCGACTTCCCAGTCTTCGTAGCGCCGGCCCGGGACCACGGGGCATTCGTCGCCGGAACCCAGGGTGACCACCATCTGCGCCTTGTTGACCGACTCGTGGGTGACCGCCGTGGGCCGCACCGCGGACAGGTCGATGCCTTCTTCTGCCATAACCTCCACGACGGCGGCGTCGAGCCGTCCTCCGGGCCGGGTGCCGGCCGAGCGGGCCTCGATGCCGCCCTCGGCGAGCTGGGAGAGATAGGCCGCGGCCATCTGTGAGCGGCCGGCATCCCGGACGCCCACGAACAGGACGGTCGGACGGGTAGTGCCCGTTGTTGAGGCAGTCATGGCGGCCCTCCGCGTCGTTCGGCTCCCGGCCCCGCTGCCGGCGCCGGCTGCTTCTCCTCACTGTGCCAGAACTTCGGGCAGACCCATAGGTGCGCGGGCAATAATTGCAGGCCAGTGAACCCGGAACCGGCCGGTCGATAATTCGGGGCACACAGCGCATCTAACCCGGGGCACACGACGCCTCCCCGCGGTGGATTGAGGCTTTCCATGAATGTGGCTTGGTTCGGCAGGGAAACCCGATCCGCGCTGAAGCTACTGGGCCTCCGCGGGGTTGCCCGCCGCAGCGTTCTGCTCCGCGACTGCCTGCATCGCCTCCTGTGACATGTGCATGATCTCCCAGACGTGTCCGTCCGGATCGGTGATGGCGGCCCCGTACATGCCCGGCATCTCGGCCTCAGCGGGCCGGTAGACAGCACCGCCGCCGGCCTCGGCCTTGGCCAGGAACTGGTCGACCTCCTCGGTGGAGTCCGCGCTGAGGGCCACCAGCACTTCCTTGGCGTTCGAGCCCAGATGCGGGATACCGCCGTCGCGGAGGAACTTGCCGAAATGCTCCTGCGTCAGCAGCATCACCACGATCGTGTCGGAAATGACCACCGAGGACGCATCGGGGGAGGAGAAGTCCGGGTTCAGCGTGTAACCCAGCCCGGTGTAGAAATCGGTGGCCTTTATAAGGTCGCTGACGGGCAAGTTGATGAAAACCATGCGGTCCATTGGCTGATCCTTCCAGGAGGGGCCCGCCGGCCGGCGGGGCGCAACGGGAGTGTGGACGAGGTCCACTGTGGCACTGCGGCCGGTACGAGCCAAGAGCTATCGGCAGAGGTAGTTTTGCCGCCACGGCCGGGGTCTTTGCGGGCGGGCCTCCCTTGTCCGCGGGAAACCGCAGACCTACGGTGGAAGTAGTAGCGGCGAGGCGAAGGAGGCGCGAGATGGCGGAATTGCGGATTGAACAGTGGTGGCTGAAGCTTTCGACCGGGCATAAGCAGTGGTTCCGGGAGAACCTGCGGGCCGACGTGGTGGACGCAGATGCGGCGGCGGCGGTCTATGAGGCCGGCGGGCCCGACCTGAAGGAGGCCACGCTGCCGGAAGAAGATTGGGAGTTCATCGAGACCCAGTCGGAGTTCGTGGACTGACGCCGACGGCGGGCGGCGCTCCCGGCCGGTCGGGCCCGGGGCGGGTAAGTTGGTGTGAAACGGCCCACGTGGCCGCCAGACGACGTGCTCGAAGGGGTGGCCCGATGGCCGGAATCATCATCGTAGGAGTCGACGGCAGCGAAACCGCCATGAAGGCGGCGCGCACCGCAGCGAAACTCGCCGCATCAATGGGTGCCGAGCTCCGGGTAGTCACGGCCCACGAATCCGATGCGACGGAAGTAGTGGCGATCGGAAACGACAAGTGGTACATCCACGAGTCCGAAAGGGCCGAAAAGGTAGCCAGGGACGTCGCAGCGGAACTGGGTGCGGAGGGCCTGCGGACCAGTTTCACGGCGGTGCTCGGCAAGCCCCAGGACGCGTTGGTGGAAGAGGCGGAACGCGTCAACGCCCGCCTGATCGTGGTCGGGAACGTGGGCATGCAGGGGCTCGGCCGGGTGCTCGGCAGCGTGGCCAGTTCGGTCACCCACAAGGCGGCCTGCGACGTGTACATCGCCAAGACCGCCGGCTGATTCCGGGATCGTGAACGAACTGCAGGTGGCCGGCCGTGCCCAGGTTCCGCCGTTCCAAGTGATGAGCATCCTGGACCGGGTGGCGCAGATGCGCGCTGCCGGCCGGGACGTTATTTCGTTGTGCGCGGGGGAACCGTCGGGCGGCGCCCCGCGTGCAGTGTCCGCGAGGGCCGCGGAGATCCATGCCTCCGGCCAGCCGCTGACCTACACCAGCGCGCTGGGCGTCCAGGAGCTGCGGACAGCGATTGCCGGTCATTACGGACGCTGGTACGGGCTGGACGTGGCCCCGGAAGAAGTGGCCGTGACCACGGGTTCATCCGGAGCCTTCGTGCTGGCGTTCCTGAGCGCCTTCAACCCGGGGGACCGCGTGGCGCTGGCACGGCCCGGCTATCCGGCCTACCGGAACATTCTGCGGGCGCTCGGTTGCGAGGTAGTGGAGATCGACTGCGGTCCCGAGGTCCGCTACCAGCCGACGCCGGAACTGCTGGCCGCAGCGGAGTCGGACCACGGGCCGTTGGCTGGCCTCGTGCTGGCGTCGCCGGCCAACCCCACCGGCACCATGGTGTCGCGGGGCGAGCTCGCCGCGCTCACGGCCTGGTGCGCCGGGCAGGGGGTCCGCCTCATCAGCGACGAAATCTACCACGGCATCACGTATCCGGCCGACCCCACGGAACCGGATTCCCGCGGAACCTGCGCTTGGGAACTGGACCGCACCGGCGTCGTTGTCTCTTCCTTCTCCAAGTACTGGGGAATGACGGGGTGGCGGCTCGGCTGGGCGCTGATGCCCGGCGATCTGGCGCCGGCCTTCGAGGCGCTCGCCGGAAACGTGGCGCTGTGCCCGCCGGCGCCGGCCCAGCTGGCGGCACTGGCGGCGTTCAGCGCGGACTCCTACACGGAGGCGGATGCGGCGGTGGCCGCCTTCGCCGAGGTGCGTGCGGTGTTGCTGCAGAACCTGGGCCGGCTCCGGTGGGGGAATGCGGCACCGGCAGACGGGGCCTTCTACCTGTACGCCGACCTCGGACAACAGCTGAACGGCTTCGCCGATTCGGCCGATTACTGCCGGGCGCTGTTGGAGGAAGAGGGCGTGGCCCTGGTCCCCGGCGCCGACTTCGACGCCGTCCACGGCACCCGCTCCGTCCGGCTGTCCTTTGCCGCCGGCGCGGACGCCGTGGCCTCGGCCATCGAGCGCATTGTCCGCTTCCAGGAGAGCCACGGCCGGAACGCCTAGGTCGCGGGCCGCTCACGCTTGGGCCCAGGCGCTCTCAAGGAGCCGCTAGCCGCCGGACAGCCCACGCTTGCGCCGGAACGGGTTACGCCGGCGAGCCGGAAGCGGTCACGCCGGCCGTTCCCAATCCTCCACCGGTCCCTCGACCATGGTGAACAGCGGATGCGGGTCGGGGACCCAGCCCGGGTTTTGCTGCTCCAGCCCACGGTTCAGGACCACGGCGTGGTCCGGATCCCGGACCGTGATCTTGGCGATCAAATGCCTCAGTTCGAAGCTGAGCTGTTCCGAATGGACCGGCAGGAGGGGCTGTCGTTCCCGTGCGGCAGCGCCGGCGGCCGAGGTTCCCGGGCACCGGATTAGGCCGGTGTTGAAGCCATATCCGCGGGCCGTTGCCTCGGCTGCCAGCCCCTCCAGATAAGCGCCGATGGCCGCCATCGGATCCTCCGCGGCACGGAAACGCTGCAGCTGCGGGTGGTTGCGGTAGCCCTTGGTTTCGCCCGCGAGAACCTTCTGCGCCAGCAAGGCCTCCCGCCAGCAGGCCACCAGGCCCCTGCGGTCGAGCAGCCGGGGGTGCAGGCTCCATATCCGCATTGGACCAGAATAAGCACACCGCGGCGGTTGGGGCAGCGACCACCGCAGCCGGCTGCAGCGGCGGTCCGGGCAGCCGGCGGCGGCGAAGGGAGAACTATATCGTGCCTGTGAGACAATGGGTGGCAATGTCTTCGCAGATTTCTTCCCCCCAAAAAACTTCCGACCGGCCCCAGGTGCGTCCCGCCGCCGAGGGCTGGAACCAGGCCGTCACCAGCGAGGGCCGGCCGCTGCTGCAGTTCAAGTCCCCGCGGGTCACGCAGCCGCCGGTCCACCTTGCCGACATGACGCTGGCCGAGCGGCAGGAAAAGATGAAGGAGCTGGGCCTGCCGGCGTTCCGCGCCAAGCAGCTGTCCACGCATTACTTCCAGCACTACACCACCGACCCCGAGCGCATGAGCGACCTGCCCAAGGAGCGGCGCGCGGAACTGGCGGAGGCGTTTTTCCCCACCCTCCTCACCGAGGTCAAGCGCCTGACCACGGACAACGGCGACACGATCAAGTTCCTGTGGCGGCTCTTCGACGGCTCGCTGGTCGAATCGGTGCTGATGCGCTACCCGGGCCGGGTCACGCTTTGCGTTTCCAGCCAGTGCGGCTGCGGCATGAACTGCCCGTTCTGCGCCACCGGCCAGGCCGGCCTGACCCGCAACATGTCCACCGCGGAGATTCTGGACCAGATCGTCCAGGCGAACCGGGTCATCGCCGAGGGCGGCCTCGGCGGCAAGCGCAAGGACGCCGGCCACGACGCGGGTCGGGTCACCAACATCGTCTTCATGGGCATGGGTGAGCCGCTGGCCAACTACAAGCGCGTGATGAATGCCGTGCACCGCATGGTGGACGAGGCGCCCGAGGGCCTGGGCATGAGCGCCCGCGGCATCACTGTCTCCACCGTGGGCCTGGTGCCGGCGATCAACAAACTGGCGGATGAAAACCTCCCCTTCACGTTCGCGCTCAGCCTGCACGCCCCGGACGACGAGCTGCGCGACGAGCTGATCCCGGTGAACTCCCGGTGGAAGGTCGACGAGGCGCTCGACGCCGCCTACGGCTACTACCAGCGCACCGGCCGGCGCGTCTCCATCGAGTACGCGCTGATCAAGGACATGAACGACCACGCGTGGCGGGCCGACCTGCTGGCCAAGAAGCTTAACAAGCGCGGCCGCGGCTGGGTGCACGTCAACCCCATCCCGCTGAACCCCACCCCGGGTTCCATCTGGACCTCGTCCGACCCGGACGTCACCCGCGAGTTCGTGGCCCGGCTCAACGACGCCGGCGTCCCCACCACGCTGCGCGACACCCGCGGCAAGGAGATCGACGGCGCCTGCGGCCAGCTGGCGGCGACGGAGTAACCTCCCGCCAACAACGACGGCGGCGGGCCGGGTCCTCGGATCCGGCACGCCGCCTGTTTCGGCGCCGCTTCCCGGCACCCTCGTCGCCGCCGGCGGGAGGTCTGCCCGCTAGTCCGGGACCGCCGAGGGATCCAGATGTTGCCGGGGGACCCTGTCGCGGCTGTAGGTGATCTCGGTGTAGCCGTGCGGTGCGGGCTTGCCGTCCTCGCCCAGGTTCACGAACACGATCTTGTCGATGGTCAGGATCGACTGGCGGGTGAACATGTTCCGCACCTCCGCCCGCATGGTCAGGGACGTCCGGCCGAAATGCGTGGCTTTCAGGCCCATCTCGATCAGATCGCCCTGGCGGGCCGAGCTGACGAAGTTGATCTCCGACATGTACTTGGTCACTGCCTTGCCGTTGCCCAGTTGGACGATGGCGTAGATGGCCGCCTGTTCGTCGATCCACCGCAGCAAGCTGCCACCAAAAAGGGTGCCGTTGGCGTTGAGATCTTCGGGGCGAACCCACTTGCGGGTATGGAAGGAAATGTCGTCGGTGCCCATGGGACGACTGTATCGGAACGGGGCCGGCGGCTCGGCCGGGGCGTCTCGGAACAGTCAGCCCGCCGAGACGCCGTCCCGCGGTTTTAGGACTCGTCGAGCCTCTCGACGTCGTCGGCCTTCTTGGGCACATGCGGAATCGACTCCGTCGTCGGCGGGACCACGGGGGTGAGCACCGAGGCGTAGGCGTGTTCGCTGGAGTACTTGAGGAACGCCAGGTGCGCCTCGTACCGGTCGAGGACATCGTTGATGACCTGTTGCTGGGTCAGACCCATGAGGTCATAGCCCTCGCTGCCGGTCTGGGTGAACACCTCGAGCCGATAGTACGTGTCGATCTCGCGGGGCATGCTGCGGCCGCCGAATGTCGGCACAGGGGCCTCGACCGCGGCCACCTGGTAATGGAAGTTGCGGTGGTCCTCCATGTACACCATGAGGGTGTGCTCGTCGATGCCGGTCTTCGGGTTCGGCGTCGTCGTCATTTCCGCCTCGTAGCCGAGTTCGGTGAATTCCTTGGCGACGTCCTGCAGCGCCGGCTGCACGACCCGCTCGGCGAACTGTGCCACGGCCTTGTTCGACGGGTAGGACCGCAGCCGCGCCAGGCGTTGCCGCCAGGTCTTCTCCGGTATCTGCCCGCCATGGGCGGCAGCAGTGCGCCGTCGCAGCACCTGCCCCTCGCGCTCGGCCCGTTCCATCCTGAGCACCTTCGAGAAGGAAGCCATTACCAGATACGCGATGACGGTCACCGGCAACGCAAAGATCAGGGTGGCGTATTCCATGGTCGTGACGCCGCCGGCCACCAGCATGGCCACCGTGAGGAACGCCGTGACCAGGGCCCAAAAGATGCGCAGCCACTTGGCCCCGTCCATCGCCGGATCGGGAATCATGGAGGAGAAGTTCGACATCACCATCGCACCGGAATTGGCGCTGGTGAGGTAGAACAGCAGGCCCGAGAGGGTGGCCAGACCGATCAGGAACGGCGCGCCCGGGAACATTTCCAGCAGCGCATACCATCCGTGCTCGGGGCTGTTGATGGCCTCCTGCGCGAATTCGGTATTCCCGGCGAGCACCTCGCTCATGGCGCTGTTGCCGAAGATCGAGACGATGAAGAAGTCGCAGAGGACCGGAGCGGTGATGGCCGCGATGACGAATTCCCGCAGGGTCCGGCCGCGCGAGATCCGCGCCAGGAAAAGGCCGACGAACGGGCCCCAGGCCAGCCAGAAGGCCCAGAAGAAAAGGGTCCAGCCGGCCATCCACGCCGAACCGTCCTCCTCGTAGGCCAGGGTCTGCAGGGTGCGCTCCGGCAGGGAGAAGATGAAACGGCCGATGTTCTCGACCATCGCGTTCAGCAGGAACGAGGTCTTGCCCGTGACCAGGATGTAGAGCATCATCGCTCCGGCAGCCCAGAGGTTCAGTTCGGAAATCCACCGGATCCCCTTGTCCACGCCGGAGGTACAGGCCGCTACGGTCATGACGACGGCGACGAGCACGAGGGCAATCTGGAGGGCCAGCCCCTCCGGCAGGCCGAACAACCAGCTGAAGCCGACGTTGAGCAGGACGACGCCGATGCCCATCGACGTGGCTACGCCGAAGACGGTGCCCACCAAGGCGAAAATGTCGATCACGTCGCCGGTCGCGCCGCGCACCCGCTTACCCAGCAGCGGGTAGAGCGCGGCCCTGATGGACAGCGGCATTCCCCACCGGTAGGCGAAATACCCCATCGCCATGCCGAGAAGGGCATACATCGACCAGCCGGCCACGCCGTAGTGGAACATGGTCCACACGACGGCGTCCTGCGCGGCTTCCGCCGATTCGGGTGCGGCGGTGGGAGGGTTTATGTATTGCGTGATCGGGCCGGTGACGGAGTAGAAGAGCATGTCGATGCCCACGCCGGCGGCGAAGAGCATAGCGACCCAGGTGAACAGGTTGTACTGGGGGCGTGAATGGTCGGGGCCGAGCCTGACGCTGCCTTCCTTGGAGAGGGCCACCCACAGGACGAAAAGAATGACCAGGGTGACGGTCAGGACGTAGAACCAGCCCAGATTGGTGGCGATCCAGCCGACCATGGTGTGCATCGTGCCGGCCGCGTTGCCCGGGGCGATGATGGCCCAGATGGAGAAGGCCAGGACGATCGCCGACGAGATGATGAAGACCCGCCAGTTGACCCGGGGGCCGCGGTTCTCGGTGAGTTCGGCGGGCCCCTTGCTCAGTTCCGTGCTGGATATGGGCGGGCGCTTGGCCTCGGAATCGGCGTCGGCGGGTTTGCGCCGTTCCGCCACGCCGAAGCGACTGCGTTCGACGAGTGGCTTCAGCGCCTCATTGTTCGAGATGCTGTCGTCTTCGGCGTTAGCCATCGGATTCTCCTTCTCTCGCGGGCGGCGCCTGCCGCTCTCGTCAGCGGCACGTCGCCCAAAAAACCGTGGCGGTGAACAGCGTAGACCTCCCAAGCCTGTCCGTGCCCACCTGCGGGGAGCAATTTTTCCGGTCCCCGACTCCGTCTCCCCGCCCCCGCCTGGACGCCGCTTTCCGGGACAAACCCGCGGCGCGGCTCCGCCATGCGGTGCTGCTGCCATCGATGTCGGCGGCCGGGCTGCTGCCCGTACTCCATCGGGTCCATCTTCGGGCGCTGCCGGCTGGTTCCGGGCTGCGCTCCGGCAGGGGAGTAGGCCAAAAAAGTGGGACCCCGGCCTGAAACAGGCAAGGGTCCCACTAGTAGTTGCGGGGGTAGGATTTGAACCTACGACCTCCGGGTTATGAGCCCGGCGAGCTGCCGAACTGCTCCACCCTGCGGCGTTTCTGACTGTAAACCCCCCAGTTCACAAACGACAAATTTGGTGAGGGGCGTCACCGCATGCTTCAGGGAAGCCTGTTATTCAAGCACGACGGCGGCCGGGCGCCTTTCCTACGGCAGGTCAACGGCCGCCGTCGGCGGCCGTTGTAGTGTCCCGGGGTAGGAGCTGTTGCGTTCGAACGCGTCGGAAACGAGCGAATTTGCCCGCGGTCAAGGCCTATTTATCGGCGCACCAGAGCGTTTGGTGGCCCGGAGTTATACCGCAGAATCCCGCAGCTGGAACGGAGTCTAGACCGGAGGTATAGCTACCTTGCCCTTCCCCGTCATGACGCTGGCTCCACGCCCGACGGCGGCTCGATGGGTGATCTTCCCCTGGAAATTTCCGCCTGACACCGTCACTGCGAACCAAATCGAACGGGCCACGTGCGGCAGGCACGACAGCGCCGATGGGAAAGCGTTCCCGGGCGGCGTACGGCGAGCTTTGGCTGACTCCAGCGGTCGCGACCTCGGAGTGGTCTCAAGCCTTACGCCTGCTCATCATTGACATGCCGGGCGTCGCCGAGGTTGAAGCGCAAGCACTCGTGATCGAGCGTGGCGGCATCGCCTCGGCTGGCTGGAACCCGTTAGCGATCTCCGACCGACTCGGCTACGAGCTAGGGGGCGATCCGGAACCAAGTCGCCCACATCGGCGGGAACTTGCATCAAATTCCTAAGCGGCTCAACAGGGGCGACGCAATGACGGCAGCAGGGCTGTCTGAGGCATTGGTGGGTGTCGCCGCCATGAAGACTCTGCCTGACGAGATCGAACGGCGCATCGCGCTCCTTGTCGGACACGGTCTTCTGCCTCGCGGAGAGGTGTAGTCATGCCCGTCGTGGTGGCGAGTGCATCCCGCTCATCGCATGCCATATCATCAGCTACGCCCTCGACGACAAAGGCGATCAACAAGGCGACGGACGCCGACTTGGGCTGATACGTCCTGGTCTTGGTCCTGTACCTGACTAGAGCGACCGGGTCGGTGATAGAAGTGTCCCTGCCGTCAAACTTTGCGGTGAAGTCGAGTCCATCGACGGTCTCCACGGTGGCGATCCTGACCCGGACGCCCAGTTGCGTGCCGTCCTCGATGCTGAAACTCGTCCCGAAATGATGGCTCTTGAGGCTGCCAGCCTTCAGGGTCGTCCAACCGCGGACACCGGGGCGCTTGTAGGGGTGATGCAAGGAGGGTGCACAGACCGGGCATGCGATACAGCGGCGGAGCGCCTCGACTTCCAGGCGCGTTAGCAGGTTCGGCATCGCTGGGGGGGTGTCGCACAGGGTTGCGGATATCAACGTCATCTTCGATGACAACGGCCGTACCCGGATCACTCATCTGCATCTCCTCCTTTTAACTAGTTGAACGAGGCCGATGTCAGAGGGCGTCTAGGTCTCTGCAGAAGGAGGGATCTCTCTACTCCTTCCGGTTAATCGATTCCCCTCTGAAGCCTAGGCCGAGTCAGGCTCAACGAAAGGGCAGCCAGCCCTGCAAAGAGCCGAAGAACCCGAAGTGCAGACCCCTCAAACATGCGGGAACCATCAATGGTTCCACGATTGCCGTCGTCAGCCTCGGTGCCGACTGGTTGGCGATACTCCGAAACCCGCGCTCCACCTACGCGATGATGCCGCGGGATAGATGCCGGTGAACTATTCCGCAACTGAAAGCATCTAGCACGATGCCATTCCCGAAGTGCAGGCGGAAGCAGGTTCTGTTTTCAGGGGCATGCAAAGCCTGATTGCCGCAGTCGACACAGGTTTTGGCCAGCATTGAAGGCACTTCGAAAGGCTTCCCGCAGGATCGCTGCAGGAACCCTTTTCCAGGCTGGTCCGGGCGATAACTTCTAAGAGCCGACACTCGGCCACAGCGCCTCGGCAGTATCACATCAACCCTAAAGAAAGTACTCTTGTGCGTTTAGCAACTCGCCTCTCGTTCGTCATCGCCGGATCCGCAGCCCTGATTGGTTCCGTTGCCCTGCCCGCCTCGGCTGCAGACACCACCACCGCAACCGCTGAAGTTCCCTCCGGCACCATCTCCGTTAGCGCCGCCCCTGGCTCAACAGCCTTCGGCGCCATCAAGCCGGGGACCACAGCTACCGTCGAGTTGGCCGGTATCCAGGTCACGGACGAACGCGCCGGCACGGCCGGTTGGGTAGCCTCTGTAGCCTCAACTAATTTCGTCGGCGACACTCCGGACAACGTCATCTCGGCTGCGAATGCAAGCTATTCTGCGTCGAATGCAACTGTGAACGGAACCGCGACCGTTACCGCCTCCGGTACGCAGTCGGATCTGTCCCAGGCCAGGAACGTCCAGACCACCACTGCTGTGAACGGTAACAACGCCGCAGTCTGGAACGCCGCCCTCTCCCTTACCGTCCCCGCCGACGCGCTTGCAGACACCTACACCGCCGTCGTAACTCACTCGGTCCTGTAAGAAACGCTTCTCGACACGGAAGTGATTTTTGGGAGGGTGCGGCGCCGGACAAGCGCCGCACCCTCCCTACGAAAAGCACACCTCATTACTCTCGGCACATGACTGCTGCCACCTCTATCGAAATGGCCCCTATGAAACGTTTCCCACTCGCACTCGTCTTCGTGCTCTGGATGGCCGCGGCACTGGCATATCCCGCTGCCGCCTTCGCAGACGTCACAACTGCACCTAGCCCGGCACCAACAGGAATCGGCTTGCGGTTAGTCGATGTTCCCACCCACGCCCTGGACGATCCAAGGGCCCGCTCCTACATCGTTGACCACGTCAAACCCGGCACCACCATCGAACGCCGGATCGAAGTGCAGAACAACTCGGATACCGATCAATCGGTCCGGATTTACCCCGGCGCAGCCCGAATCGAAAACGGGACGTTCACAGGCGAAGAAGAGCCATCGCGAAACGAGTTGACGAGCTGGATCTCCCTGGAAAGCAACAAGATGGATCTGTCTGCCGGTGAATCGAAAATGGTCATGGTAACCATCGATGTTCCCGCCGATGCCCCCCAGGCGGAACTCTACGGCGCGGTATGGGCCGAGATAAGAAGCGAGAAGGCCAATGACACAAATGTCATACAGGCCAGCCGGGTCGGAGTCCGTATCTACCTCTCGGTCGGCGCGGGCAACGGTAAGCCTGCCGACTTCGACATTGGAACCTTGACCGCTACAAGAGATGCCTCCGGGAGGCCGCAGGTAAAAGCCGAGGTCACCAATACCGGTGGGCGAGCAGTGGACATCGTAGGCGAATTGCAACTCGAAAAAGGGCCGGGCGGTCTCTCAGCAGGACCCCTGGCTCTGGAGCGGGCAACAACCATCACTCCGGGCAGCACGGGAGACGTCATATTCCCTTTAGCTAACGAACTTCCAAACGGTCCTTGGGAGGCTCATCTTCGCCTGAAAAGCGGAACCATTGAAGAAGATGCATCAGCAGAACTGGTGTTTCCCGAGGCCGGGAAACAATTTACTGCACAGCCCGAATCAGACGTACCGTGGATGCCGATCAGCGTGACGGCCGGGATAATCCTTTTGGCTCTTGTCTTTCTGTTCGTTTGGCGTGCACGGCGTGTAACGGTGGATGACTCCAAATGAAATAGCGCGGGTGTCCCATCAGGAATCTCGGCCCAGGGTCGGGAGAACAACGGGCCGCCATTCTGCGAGGCCGCTGCCTGTTCGTCTCTGAAGCCACCGTCAAGCCCACTTGCGCAGTGCGTTGGAGGCTCGAACTCCGCACCCGCCTCCAGTTGGTCGCGTTCGCCCACGAACGCCGTCTACTGGGCGCCTGAAAACACAACAGACCAACGCCTCGTAACTGCTGCGGGCGCTGGTTCCCGGACCAGGTTCCGTGCAAATATCGCTGCCAGGAAAAATTCGAAGGACAAAACATGGATTTTTCAACTGTCGCCGTCCGTCTGACCTTTCTTCTGACCCTCGGCCTCGGTTGACTGTTCTGCCTCGCCCACGTTCTCATCTTCACCACCGTGCTGGAGCTGGTCGGCGCCGCACGGTTGGCCCTGACGGCTTGCAGGTGCTTGATAGAAAGTTTTGGCGGAGCGCATCGTGACCAGGCGTCCCAGTGGGTCTGGCGAGGGCGATCAGGGCTTGGTCCTGCCGTTGCTTACGTCGTTCCCGGTAGTAGCGGGCGCGGGGTCAGATTCTTCCATGCTGCGAAGGCGGACAGAGACAGGCCGCGTTTCGCACCTGCAGCCACTCTTATAACGGCCGGACTTGCTAAGAAAATGCTCGCTATATTACTAAGAAAACTGATTAGTTGAACTTTGCAGTATTCGAAATATAGGGACTATGCTTTGCAAGTTCGCGAGGAATCCTTTACCAAATACTGACAGAAAGCCAAGAAATGCCCGCTCCATCCCCACCCGTCAAGCGGGCAAGCAGTGAACGATTGCGCCTTCCCGACGCTAGGTGCTGTCCTCAAGTCGAATTGTTCCGGGACGACATCGTTTTTGTCCGGTGGCCGGTCGACGCCGTGATCAGGGAAGCGGACGCGCTCGAGGCGATAAAGCAAGTCGAAAAGCTGAGCAGTGATCAGCCCAAGCCCATCTTGGTGCACATGCACGGAATGAGGTCGGTCCATTCACGTGCATTGGCTAACTTCGCGCGCCGCGTCCCTGCCACACGCATGGCTCTCGTGGGTACTTCGCCGGTTGAGCGGACGATCGCGCAGTTCTTCCGAGCGGTCCATGATCCTTCCTACCCGGTGTCGTACTTCACCAAAGACGTACAGGCCTTGGAGTGGTTGAAAGGCGAGCGTTACAAGCCGACTCCTGCTGCTGTACCCGCACCGCAGAACGGGCAGAGTCACGTTTCCAACAACGCCGGCGACAAGGGGCACAGGAACATATTCCGCTTCTATAAGGCGGTGCACGGCCTCCGTGCACCGGTCGTGGAGCTCACATCCGCTGCCCTTTCCTCACCGGTTCGCCGCATCGCGGGCGATGACATTGCACACGAGGCGCCGGTTGTAATCTCAGCGGAAAGGCGACAGCTCCTCGCAACAGCTTTTCGGGGTCAGACCGGCGCCAAGACCTTCCCCATGGCCATTGCCGTCGCCGGCGTTCTGGACCATGTGAACCTGATGTCATTCGTGGAGGTGATCAGCCGCTGTTCACCTGCAGAACGCGGTCTAATCAGCGCGCACCTGTATCGGCACTACCGCCGATCCCCGGCCAAGCTCGCACTTTGGGTAACCACCGCCGAGCAGACCTACTTCCACGCCCGGGCGCGCGTTGCAAACAGCGGCATCCGGAGGGCACGGTTAAATCCAGGAAAAATCACGGCCGCCCGCATCACCGACCGCGACAGCGCCGGACACAATGTGCGACAAGAAGTCCGAGACGCCATCAGCCTGATCAACGGGCTCGTTCACTCACCGTGGCCCGGACAGGTCGGCATAGGCGCTCAGCGGAACATTTCCAGTCTCGGCGCCTCCCTGGCGCGACTGCTTGTGACCGAGGGGGACAAGCACGGTTTGACAGCTTGTTACCGCGAATACACCGACATCTACGACGCCCGATACAGCATCGTCGAGGAAGGCACAGGTCTGATCGATTTCGTCCTAAAGCACCCGGAAGCCACGGACCAGCTCTGCGACTACATTCGAAGCGGAAGGTACGACAACCCCCAAGCCCTGCTGCGCGCCGTAACCTCAAGTTCCCAGTTTCTACGTCTCCTGCCGGTCACTAAAGCAGAGCCAACCACGACCGCGCGAGACTCGGCAGCATGAGCCGGAGAAGGTTGAACAGCGAGTAGGCGGGCTGGTGGATCAGCAGGGGAGTGCCCCGGTTGTTGGCAATTTCTGTCGCTGTAGCGGTGCGTTCTGCTGAGTAGGAAGAGATGCCGACGAGGGCATTGCCTTGCCGGACCAGGGTGTCAGTGCCCCGATGGTCTCTTGGAGCGGAGTGTCGGCGTCGGCGCGGTGTGAGTAGAAGATGTCGACGTAGGCCGGCCCATGCGCTCAAGCGACTCGTCGCGAAGGCGCGGATGTACTTTCGGGAGCCCAGTTGCCCGTAGGGACCGGGGGGACCGTGGGCCTCATGAACCGTGCGTGGTCCCGACATGTAGCGGCGATCGGTGCTCGTCCTCCCCGGGCGCGCCGTGGTGCCGGGGGGTGCCGGTCAGCGGGGCCCGCCGTTGCCAGGCCCGGTGATTCGGGTCTTATCGTGTGGCGCCCTCGGTCACCGGAGCACTCCGGGGGGTGCCCGCGGCCGGGGTGTGCGCATTGGGTATCTGCCGAGGTGGTGGGCCCTGCGTCAGGACCTCGGTGGAGGGGAACGGTCCCTTGTGCTGGACGAGGAACAGCGTGGCCGCCACGATGATCGCCGACGCGGTTCCGGCGATCAGGTCCGTCATGGTGTCGAAGTTGGTGATCTGCGCGGTGGTGCCGAGCACGGCATCGGAGGCGAACTCCGCGATCTCCCACAGCAGGGCGACGAAACCGCTGAACGCGACGATCATCGCCGCCGCGAGCCAGGGCGGCATCGAGAGCCCGTGGCGGCGGCCGGTGATGCCCAGGGCAAAAACGATCCCGAGCGCGACGACGAATCCGGAGTAGAAGTGCACAACCGTGTCCCACGGTGTCCATATGGCGTAGAAACCCAGTTGGCTTCCCAGATACGGGCCACCGAGCAGCAGCACGGCGTACAGCCCCTGTAGGCGTGCGGGGATCTCAACGCGCGCCCACCGCTCCACCAGCAGAACCGGGAACGAGGCCAGTAGCAGTGCGACGGGGATGACGGCTGCGGTGGACTCGCCGCGGATGAGCGCGCTGAGTGCAGAGAGCGCGAAAAGGGCCTCGGCCGCGATCAGGGGGGTGTGCCGCCTGAGCGCGCCGCTGGACGTCACCCTTTCTCGTATTTCGTTGCTTTCACTCATTCAGTCATTCCTTCACAAAGCTTCATGGGAGCGGTTCGGGGCGGACAAGCACGCAGATGCCCTCCCCGACGACAGCAGTTCGGGAGCGGGAGACACACGTGGCAATACGGCGTCGCGACGTGGCACCGAGGACGGGGCAATGGCCAGCCCCCGGACTGCCCAGCCGCCAGCACATCGGGTGGCAGGTCCCCGAGGCCGTTTTCGTAGAAAGGAATCTCCCATTGCAAGGCAGCGGATGGGGGAGAGCGTCGCCCTGTCGCGAGTCGAAGACGGCGCGGAAGTCTCGGGCCGGGGGGGTTGTTTAGGGGTCGGGGCTTCTTTCCGGGTTGTGGGCTGGAGGAATGTCGTTGGGGGCTGCCGCGGTGCTTTGGAAGAGCCGGGGCGTGGCGGCGGAGAGTTCGTTGGCGAAGCGGACCAGCATGGCACCGAGGATTTCCCTGTCTTCCGGTGACCAGCTGGAGAGTATTTCATCGAACGCTGCCGCGCCGGCGGCGCCGATCTGCTGTTGCAGTTGAATTCCGGCGGCGGATGTCTGTAGGAGGGTCGCGCGCCGGTCGGCCGGGTCCGGCCGGCGGTCGATCAGTTCCCTGGCTTCGAGGCGGCGGATTTGCGGGGTCATGGTGGATTTGTTCACTCCCCACTGCGCGGCCAGGTCGGATAGCCGCATCGGGCCGCTCCTGGTCAGGTATTCCAGCAGTGCCGTATCGGTGGGCGAGAGGTCCTCGGCTTCGGGGCCGAAGACGTATCGGCGGATCTTTTTCCTGCTGGCCCATTGGAGCAGCAAGGCGAAGCCGTGGCGGACCTGAACCCCCGGTGTGGGCTGTTCACCGCCGGTCTCATTGTTTTTAGGAGAATCGTCCATGGAGCCACCCTACCAAGGATAGTTCGGTTCGCCTAACCGAACTATCCTTGGTAGGCTGGGACTATCCGCAAACGTAAGAACCACCGGAGGTAAGAACATGACCAGCGAATTATTCCAACACCAATCCCGTACATCCGTGCCGGGCGCTTCGGCTGTGCTGGCCGAGTTCAGCGACTATGTGCAGGCGCAGCGCATGGTGGACCGGCTCTCGGATGAGAAGTTCCCGGTCGAACACGTACGCATTGTCGGTCTGGGGATCAGCAGCGTGGAACAGGTCACCGGTCGGATGACCAAGGGGAAGGCCGCGTTGGCCGGCGCCGCCGGCGGCGCCTGGTTCGGCCTGCTCATAGGCCTGCTGTTCGGACTCTTCATTCCCGGCATTGTCTGGCTTAGCGTGCTGCTGGGCAGCGTGCTTATTGCGGCCGCGTGGGGAGCTGTCTTCGGTTTTATCGGACACTGGAGCACCGGCGGCCGCCGGGACTTTAAGTCGGTCAAGTCCCTTGAAGCCGAGCGTTACGCCGTCATGGTCGATGCCGAATACTTCGCCGAGGCATCTGTTATCGCCAACCGGTAACGGCAGAGGAGGCTCCGGTCCTTCCTGCCCGGGCGGCCGGCCCTCGCCAACACCTGGCAGGGACCGTTCCCCTACCGGAACACGGCCGAGGATGGCTGGCCGGCGACCTCCCCGGTCGGCGCCTACCCGGCCAACGCCTGCGAAAGCCGTGGACCTGATTGGCAACGATGGGAACGGACGGCCGACCGGTGGAGCTCCTGCCACCCCCGGCAGGCCGCCGCCTCCTCGTGCTGCACGCCGGGCGATCCCGGCAGACCGCACATCGGCCCAGACACCCGCGATGTCTTTGTGGTCAAGGGCGGATCCCACCTCTGCGCGCCCGAGTAATGCCTGCGTTATCGGCCGGCCGTCCGACAGCCCCGGACCGGGCCTCGGCCACCACGCACATCGCGTTCCGATGCGCCCAGGACACCGCGGTACTCGCGGAGCTGAAGAACAACGGGGCACACCGCTGCCCGGATCTGTTTCGCAGCCGCGGCGTTGTCTTTCTTCTAGCCGTCAGTAGTGGTGTCGCAGTTCATGCGTCAGGACCGGCCGCACAATAGCCCCGCACCAGATGACTACTACGGAGCGGAGCGTTCCGGCAGGATAAAGAGTATGGATTCCTCTCAGGACCGTGGGCGCCGGGCGCCGCAAGCAAACCGCGACCAGCAGGGCGAAGCCGAGGGCGGCCAAGCCTTAGGGCAGGGAGGATCGGGAGAATTCGCCAGAATATTCGCCGGGGCCGTCAAATGGGTGGCCGGGGGAATCGTCCTCATTCTTGGAGCAGCAGTTCTTTGGAATATTGCCGGCTACTTGTGGACCGTAGTTTTTCCCATCCTGCTGGCGCTGCTGCTGAGCAGTATCCTGTGGCCTGTCAACCGGCTGCTGCGGAAAGCGCTGCCTAACGCACTGGCGGCGCTGGTGATCATCGCGGCCCTGTTCGCGGTGATCTACGGCATCATGCGGTGGATGATTCCGTCCCTGCTGTCGGAGACCTCCGGGCTGGTGGAGCAGGCCCGGCAAACGCTGACCCAGATCAGTGCCTTCTTCACGGGTCCTCCGTTCAATCTGCAGAACGTGGATCTAAACGGGTTGATTGACACCGGACTGCAGCAGGTGCGGGAGAACTTCTCGGCCATCCTTTCCGGCATTACCTCCGGGATCTATAGCGGTGTGGGAACGGTGACATCGTGGATCATCATCTTTTTGCTGGTCGTTGTCTTCGTCTTCTTCAGCCTCAAGGACGGAGACAAATTCCTGCCGTGGGTCGCGCACTGGAGCAATGCCCGTGCTTATAGGCATATAAAGGCGGTCTCGGTGAAGGCATGGCAGACGTTGTCGGGGTATATTCTGGCTCAGGCTGCCGTTGCCTTCGTAGATGCGGTGTTCATCGGGCTGGGGCTCTGGATCCTGGACGTTCCGTTGGCACTGCCGCTATCGGTGCTGATTTTCTTTTCGGCCTTCATCCCGATCCTCGGAGCCATCGCAAGCGGTGCGCTGGCTGCCTTTGTGGCTCTCCTCTCCGGCGGCTGGACGACGGCGCTCATCGTGCTCGGCATTGTGCTGCTGGTCCAGCAATTGGAGAGCAATATTCTCCAGCCGATGCTGGTGGGGCGCGCGCTCCATATCCATCCCGCCGTCGTGCTGTCGTCGGTGACCGTGGCTGGCACCTTGTTCGGTATCACGGGCGCGCTCTTGGCTGCGCCGGTCACGGCGGTCGGCATCGTCGTGCTGCGGTACGTGCGCGACATCTCATTCACGCCGGCGAGTCCCTCCGCCGATGACACGGCACGTTCCGACGATGGTGCGCCGACGCCCATGGATGAGTCCCGGGACCGTGCGACGGACGACGACGGCGCGGGCGGTAGCAGAGCCGTCCGCGACACCGGCGCCGAGCGAGCCTAGGATCGGCGCTACCTACACATCGGACCGGCTTAGCGTCAAGGACTGGGACGCGCTGGCCGCGTCGTGCCGCTGCAGTTCCCGTGGAAGTTTGCGACCTCGTCGCAACCAAATTCTCCTGCTGCATGAACCACGACCACGAACTGCTCGCCGGACCGGAGGAAATCGAACAACTCCTGCTCGCCTCGTTGTTACAACGGATCTCCCGCAACGCAGAACGCCACCACTGACCCCTGCGCCGATTTCCCGACACGTTCCCCACACTTAGCGGCTTCAACCTGACGAGACCCCCCGCTGATAGACGGCCTCGAGTCCCCCGTAACGGCAGAGCGCCGCACTAGTCGCCGCGTCCGGCTTCAGTACTGATGCATAGCCGGTTGCCTTGGGCATCAGTGGCAACTACCCACATGGGCGCATGTTCATCATCGAGTGTTGCACCAACGCTTACCAGGGCATCCAGAGTGGGCGCTTTCGCTGAAGGGGACGGTGACATCCAGGTGTAAACGATTCATGTTGGGACTCTGGGACTCCTGAAACCAAATGGCCGGGCCCCTGCCATAGGGATCGATCAGGCTTCCGTCTTCCTGCATCTTGTAGCCCAGTGCAGTTCGCCAAACTTCCGAGATGGCTTCCGGGGCATCTGTGTCTATGGCTATCTCCACCGTACGCAAGAGTTCCGGGAGGGGCGTGACGCCAGTGGCTTGGGCCTGCTTCGATATTGAACGGGCCAGCGTTACGTCACGCGCCGTCACCCTGTCTCCGGCATCGTGCGAAGTGAGAGCGCGTTCCCCGCGCCGCGGATCCGGTGGAGGAAAGCGGTCAAGAAAAACCTGCGCCAAACCCGGCGGACATCCTGCTCTGGTGTGATCGAAACCGCCATGGCCCAGATTACCGTCGGGTCCGCAGAATGCTTGCACTGTTTCTCCCCGGCGGCAAGCACCCTGACCGTGGCGCGGGTCTGCACCGGGGGAGGGAGGGGGACGTCCTGTCACCCGTCCGGCCCGGCAGTTACTGGGCGTTATGACCAAGTGAGGGACCAGGAGCGTGCCTCACCCCACTTCTCTTTCATCGTGCCGTATCTGCAGGACAGCCTCTACCTGAAGATGCTTATGAGCAGCGCGTCCGGGTGATCCGGCTGATTGGGCGATTGGTCTTTTACAACCAGATGTGGGGACTTGCACTGTCGACTATTAACTGTTCGGTCGCAATGCACTCATGGGGCTGATGGATGGTGTCCTGTCCCGCACGGCGTTGGTTCTCATTTGGCCGGGTACTTCGGGTCAGAAGATCGTTCCTTTCGCTGTTGGCCGCCGTTGCATCAGTTCGCATCGACTGATGGGGGAACGGCATAGGGGGGCACGCTCATCAGAAGACACCAACAACGCGCACGACAACACCACTACAGGGCCCGCGGGCACACCCTGCAAAACCCGACTGTAGTACTAGAGGGCCAGCATTAATGGAACGGCAACGATCTTGAAGAGCACGGACACGGTGATCGTGGTGCTGTAACCGGTCATGATGCGGCTGTCCGAGGAGCGGCCAAGCGCGAACTGCAGGACCGCCGGTTGACCCAACAGGCCGGCAACCCCGCCGCTGGCCCGGGTGGCAGACTGGCCCCGTAGCCAGGTCATCAGGAACAACGAGCCGCATGCGGCAACGCTGACGATGACGGCGATCAGCACAGCGGTCAGCCCGTTCCATGTTAAGGCCGTCGAGGCGAAGGCCGGCCCGGAAGCGATGCCCACGGCGGCCAGGAACACCATCAGGCCGAACTGGCGCAGAGTGACGCTGGCCGGTCGGGGAAGCTGCCATAAAATGCCACTCGTGCTCCTCAGCGCACCGAGGATCAGGCCCATGATTAACGGGCCCGCTGCCGACCCCAGGGCGAACGAGGAGCCGCCGGGGAGGGGAACGACGATCAGCGCCGCGGCGTAACCCAGCGCCAGACCGCCCGCGGCGGCCACCAGGTCCACCTCCGACACAGTGCGGATCGAGTTGCCGAAGTACCCGGTGAGCTCGTCGATGCGTTCGACCGGGTGTGCCACCTCCACGACGTCGCCCATTTCCAGATAGGTCTCCGGGGTAGCGAGGAATTCCCTGTCAGCACGGCGGATGCGCGTGATGCGGGAATGGTGGTGGTCGAACAGCGGCAGCTCCCCTACGGAATTGCCGGCGATATCCCGGTTGGAGAGGGTGAAGCGGTGCAGGCCAACCTGCTGATCGCGGAAGAGGCGGCGGGGAACGCGCCTGCCCACAGCGCGGACCACCTCTGGAAGAGCCGACTTGGTCGCGAAGACGGTGAGGACATCACCGACATCGAGCTGGTCATCGTGTCCGAGAACCAAGGTGCGGTTGTCGCGGCGCACCGTAGAAATCCGCGCCTGGTCGCCTCCGAGCTCAATGAGGTCTTGCGCCTTCACAGGCTTCTGCACTTTTATACGGGCCACTTCCAGGACGGCATCGTCCGGGTTGAGCTGGTCCTTAGGAGCTTTCCAGTTGCGGCCCATGATGAGGGCGACCATGAGGATCGCCAGGACCACACCGGTGGGGTAACCCAGGGAGTAACCCACAGCCGGAAGACTGGATCCGGTCTGGGCCTGAGCCAGAGCCAGGGAGGGCGTATTGGTCAGCGCTCCCGCAAAGACGCCCACGGCGAATTCACGTGAGACATTCAGGAGTTCACCGGCAAGTACCGCGGCGCCAGCACCGATCCCCACGGCCGCCATGGCCGTGAGCATCATGCCGAACTGCTTCCTGAACTCCTTAAAGAAGGTCTCACCCGCTTCCAGGCCGACCAGGTAGACGAAGAGCCCCAGTCCGAGGTCCTGGAGCATCACCAGGTCGGCGTTGGGTGCCGGGATGATCGCGCCGATGATGAGTCCGACGAACAATGCACCGGCCGCGCCGAATTTAACGGGGCCGAAAGGAACGGCACCCAAGACCGCGCCCAGCGCAATCACCAGGAACAGCGTAAGGAATACGTTGTCCGCTAAAATGTCCAACACGTGCGTCACCGCCCTAGGAAACGTCTCCACGCAGCGCGACTGCAGGGACCTCTAGAACACCCGAGCCGCGAGCAAGGTCAGCAGACATTCAGTCCTCGTCGTCATTGCGCTTCGTGAACCATACCCGCGAAAAACGACTCTTCGTCGAGAACCTCCGATGGAACTGGCCCCGACGTACAGTCGCGCCTGATCTTGGGTTCCTCGGCGTTGTGACCGGAATGTCCGGCTTGTAGCGTGTTATATTACCGCAGCCGGACACGTCTCACTTGAGCTGCCTCCCGTCCCTCCCGGGGGGAACCGGATCAGTTATTGGGCTGACCCGTCCTGTCCGGCTTTGGTGCTTTATGTCCGACGTAGGCGCATTTCTGGAAGGGCCCTTGTCCATGAGGATGCGTAGGCGCTACAGAATCACTCCGATCCGGCAAGAGATGTGCGGTTGCCGCAAGGCTCCTTGCTTGAGCATCCTCAACAGACACTTCGCGGCGGTTCAATCCGGGCGTCCCGGCGTCGGTGCCAACCCGCATCGGCCCAACGTTCTCACTGCGGCGGACGGAGAACGCGCCGTAGCGGTCTTTGGCTACCCAATAGGCCGTCTCTCCCGCCGCCCGACAGGCTTCAGTCCGGTGTCGGGGCAGGGACGCTTCGTCACGCGGTGTGGACGTCGTTCACGAGGCATCAGCGGCACCAGGACCTCGTGAGCGCGGGTCTGCTGGATGTACCTCACCGGGAGGTTTTCATCCAGCCGCGGGTTGGACCCCATCAGCCAGTCTCCACCGCTGTCGAAACGGCCGCCGACAAGGAAGAGCGCTTGGCCGCCTGTGCCCCGCGCCCTGCTGGTCTCGAATCAGTCCTCAGAATGAGAAAACGGGATGGAATCATGTATTTCCTATTGGCTTTCCATCGAGGAAAGACTAGCGTTTCCGATATGGAAAGTAGACCTGAGCGTCCAACTCCGGCACAAGCGCGGGAAGCTTTGGCTTCTGTCGAAGAACCCAGCGCACGGCTGGCCGAGCACGTGCGTTCGCCCTGGTGGCTTTATCCCACTCAAGGGATTGGTGTTGCCGCACTTATTATCGGGATCGCTTTTAGCAAGTCGGATTCCGCATGGGGGATGACAGCCATCGTCGCGGCCATCATCCTGTTCTGTTTGCTGCCGCTGCTTCAGCAGGCTCCGGCGCGGGTAGTCTTCGATGTGTACACACATCGCGGCAGTCGTAGGGTTGGCGCAATTTACTTACTATTGCTTGTCCTGCTGGCGGTGACCGCCGTTCTGGTGCCTTCTGTTGCCGGCGTTGCCTACGCCTGGGTGGCTTATCTCGCCGCCGTGTCAGGCTTTGCACTGACCGTTATCTTCGGCCCTCTCATGGATGACCGTCTCGAACGCGCGATTCGTGCAGGGCATCGTGACCGAAGGGTTTAACGACACAATTCACGCATCGGCCCGCTTGCGTGCCTGTGCGGTACTTGCCGAGGTCTCCGAGGCTGAATTTGGGGTCGTGCGTGAGGCGCTGGGACTGAGCGATTCAGCCCTCAGTAAGCACCTGCGGGTTCTTCAGTCCGCGGGTTACGTGATGTTGCGCAAGGGAACGGTTGATCAGCGCACGCGCACGTGGGTGAGCTTAACCAAGACGGGCCGCGCAGCATTTCGAGCTCACATCGACGCCTTAATAGCACTGGCGGCAAGTGCTGATGCGCCAAACCCGAGCGATTGAGCATTTCGGACAACCACCGCGGACTGTGCGGGGCAAGACGATCTGCCAGGAGCTCCCGCATCCACTTCAACTCCCGTTGTTTGAACGCCGATAAGCTACCTTATGGCAGGTAGTTGCATAGGTTTCTGGCCCAAGACCTCCTACCATCGCCAGTCCATAACATAATGTCGGTTATGTTGTGGGTGGCAATCATCACCCACCCAGATTGACTATCAACCAGCTGAGTCAGCGTCATCGTTTTTCAGAAGAGCTACGGCCGGGACGCGGGTCGGCTTTTTCCAGTGCCTGCAGAAAGGCCAGCCGCTCTTCGTCGTCGAGCACCAATTCTGTGTGCTTCCCTAGAGGGGAGCGACGTGCCTTGGTCCTGTGTAAGTGGTGCCCAAGTAGAGGTCGTTGATGACACTGCCGGAATCCGCAACCGGCCCGGATACGCTGCCTTTGCGATCCTTTACTGTGCGGACAATGACCAGCACGAGGGCGACAACCATGAGGTTGTGAATGACATATCCGCCCCACTCCGGATGGCCGGAGAGGAATAGGCCTGCGATAACCAGGATGATCCCGAACATGGACACCACTGTGATGATGTCAGTCCTGCGCATCGCCCGCCTCCTAGCCGGTCACGAAGCCTGATTTGCTCCCAGGAGAGGAGGTGAGGCTATTGCGAAAGAGTTCCAAGCCTTCGAAGGCCGTTCTGTCCAAGGCCGGAAAGACATTGGCTTCCAACTCCACGAGCAAGACGGCGAAATCTAAGGCAGGTTCCACACTCGGCAAAGGCTGAACCCTCTTGATGGTGTGGGGCGACTCGGATCAGGAGCCTTCCCACACTATCCGTGTCGCCGTGGACATCGACGTGCCGAAACGAGGGGATCCCTGTAGGTAGGTCAAACCTGTTCCGGCAGTCATAGGCGCTGTTATCGACGTTCTCATGGCTGGTGGTTAAAGGGTGCTGATTCTAGGCATGCGTGGCCTGTTCATGATGAAGTGGGTCCATGGCAGCTGTCCGGGCGGCGAGGCGGATTCCGGGGCTGGCATTGTGTTTTCGACGGGGTCGGTGCACGGTGGGCATCCACTAGTTTTTACTGGAGTGCGTGATGGATTCTGCACGGAGCTTTGAATCGATTGTCATCATCTTTAATCCCAACAGCACCGGTGATGCACCGAAGCTGGCAGAGCAGTTGCACGACGGGCTGAGGGAACTGTTGTCCTATGCCCCGGAAATCAGGCTGCAGCCAACCGGGCATGCCGGCCATGCCGTCACGCTGGCGCGTGAGGCGGCTGCCGGAGGCCGCGACGTGCTTATCGTGTCCGTCAGCGGTGACGGCGGGTACAACGAAGTGGTCAACGGTGTCATGCAGGCCGGCAACCCGAACGCGGTGTGTGCTGTGATGGCGGCTGGAAACGCGAATGATCACCGGCGGACCACGGGCACGATGCCGCTGGCAGAAGCGATCGCCCAGGGCCGGGTGCGGCATATCGACCTGCTGCGCATCCACACCGGCCAAGGGCCGGACGCTCCGGGTGAATACGCGCATTCCTATGTCGGATTCGGTCTGACGCCGGTGATGGCGATCGATCTGGAAAAGGGGAGCAAAGGCGCCCTCAAGGAGATGTTCTCCGTGGTGCGGACATTTTCGAAGTTTCAGCCCTTCGCGATCCGCCAGAGCGACGGCAAGCGCCGGAAGTTCGACAGCATCGTCTTCGCTAACATTGCCGAGATGGCGAAGTACGCCACGCTCAGCGAGGCCGACGACGAGCCATCGGATGGAAAGTTCGAAGTGATCATTTTCCCGCATATGTCCAAGTGGCGGGTCCTGTTGAAGGCCCTGCGCGCCACCACCCAGGGGCTCGGGGACCAGCCCAGCGTAAGCAGCTACGAGTTCACTACGCTCAAGCCCCTGCCCTATCAGATCGACGGGGAAGTGAAGTCCGTAGACGCCGGCACCTTCGTCAAGGTCGAGAGCGCACCGTCGGCCCTACCAATTCTCGGCTGAATACATGCAGCCGGCATACTGGCAATCACCCGCTCCTAAGACCGGACCAAACCTGGGAAAGCGAACCTGATGAAGAAAGCGGCGCTCAGCATCAGCTGACGTATGCGCCGTATCGCCGTTCGTCTCATCATGCCTGCTGGTAAACCACGGCCTTCAGGAACGGACTGTTACGCTCCGGGATGTGGGCGACAAGAAGATGACCAAGAGCGCGGGGGAGCATTGGGTCTGCTCGGTGCTCGCGGCACGGCTGGGCGGCAGCGCTCACCCGCGACGGGCTGGAGCGGATCGACATTCTCGCAGTCCAGACGGAAGGGCCGAGCGGCGGACCATCGAGATGCAGGTCAAGTCGATCAGATCAAAGGCCGCCGGTGAGCGATGGCCACTCGGTGTGAACTCGCAGCAGCCATCGCTCTCCCAGCACGAGTGGTACGCACTGGTCATGCTCGATCAGGACGTCCCGACCGCGGCGCCCCGGACCTTCAGCGTCCCGAGGGATCATGTGGCAGCCGCGGCCCTGGATCGGGCACATGAACGTTCCCGCGAACTCGCCGTCGACCCGAGAGTAGGACTGCCCGAGGGGCACCCTTGGAAGACAAAACTGCCGGAGTGGTAGGTCATGGCCGCCACCCACGCACCCTCAGCCTTGTTCCTAGACCTGATCGTCGTCATTAGGAACCGAGCCTGATTCTTATTGCTGCATCTCCTCATACGCAAGATCGCCGAGCATTTTGATACAGAGCCTTGCTGGCTCAAACCTAGACCGGAGTCTAGAACGGAGCCGAATAGTGTCCAATCAAAAGAAAGGCCCTCTGACCGGGATAATCCCTAGTCAGAGGGCCTTCATTCGTTGCGGGGGTAGGATTTGAACCTACGACCTCCGGGTTATGAGCCCGGCGAGCTACCGAACTGCTCCACCCCGCGGCGTAGTAATGACTCTAGACCCCCCGGTGAACAAACGACGAATTTGGTGAGACGGATCACTGATCCCGGGGATCGGCCGTGCTCCTGCGGCCCGACGGCGACCGGTCGCCTTCCCCGCGGAAGGCGACCGGCGCCGTCGTTGGCAGAACCGGCGGAGGGTCAGCGCAGGTGGTCCACCAGCTTGCCGGCGATGCCGTTGTAATTGGCCGGGGTGAGCGCGAGCAGGCGGTTCTCGGCATCCGGGGACAGGCCGAGGCCGGAGACAAACTCCTTCATGCGCTCGGCGTCGACGCGGTGGCCGCGGGTGAGCTCCTTCAGCCGCTCGTAGGGGTTCTCCATGCCTTCGACCCCGGCGATGGCCTCGGCGCGCATGACCATCTGGATGGCCTCGCCGAGCACCTCCCAGTTCTGGTCCAGGTCCGCGGCCAGCACGTCTGCCGGCACGCTGAGCCGGTCCAGGCCCTTGGCAACGTTGGAGATGGCGAGCAACGAGTGCCCGAAGGCGACACCGATGTTCCGCTGCGAGGACGAGTCGGTGAGGTCGCGCTGCCAGCGGGAGGTGACCAGGGTGGCCGCCAGCGTGTCGAGCAGGCCGTTGGAGATTTCCAGGTTGGCTTCGGCGTTTTCGAAGCGGATCGGGTTGACCTTGTGCGGCATGGTGGACGAGCCGGTGGCTCCTTCCACCGGGATTTGCGCGAAATAGCCGATGGAGATGTAGCTCCAAATGTCCGTGCAGGCGTTGTGCAGGATCCGGTTGAAGCGTGCCATGTCGGAGTAGAGCTCGGCCTGCCAGTCGTGCGACTCGATCTGCGTGGTCAGCGGGTTCCAGGTCAGGCCCAGGCCCTCCACGAAGGTTTTCGCAACGGCCTGCCAGTCCGCCGACGGAACCGAAGCGTAGTGCGCAGCGTATGTGCCGGTGGCCCCGTTGATCTTGCCCAGGTACTCGGTCCGGGCGATCCGGTCCAGCTGGCGGGTGAGGCGGTGGGCAATGACTGCCAACTCCTTGCCGAGCGTGGTGGGGGTGGCAGGCTGTCCGTGGGTGCGGGAGAGCATCGGCACTTCGCGGTGTTCCCGGGCCATAGCCGAGAACTGCTCGACCAGGGCGCGGGCGGCCGGCAGCCAGACCTGTTCCACGGCTCCCTTGACGCCCACCGCGTAGGAGAGGTTGTTAATGTCCTCCGAGGTGCAGCCGAAGTGCACCATGGCGGTGAGGTTCTCGATGCTCATCTGGCTGAGCCGGCGGCCGATGAAGTACTCCACGGCCTTCACATCGTGGACGGTGACGGCTTCGATCTCGGCCAGTTCGCGCACGGCATTGCCGTCGAAGTCGGTGACGATCTTGCGCAGCGACGACTGCTGCTCCTCGGTCAGCGGTCCCGCCCCCGGCAGGACGGACTGGCCGGCCAGGTGGATCAGCCACTCCACTTCCACGTGTACGCGGTCGCGGTTCAGCGCGGCTTCGGAGAGGTAATCGACCAGGGGCGCAACCGCCTGGTGGTACCGCCCGTCCAACGGACCGAGTGCGATAGCGGGGGTGACTTCTGCCAGGGGGACACGGGAAGTTTCAGCCATGGCCCCATTCTTTCATGTCCCCTGCCGCCGCTTCCTGCGTGACTTCGCCTGCACAGCGGCGCTGCGTCCTCCCTCGTGCACATGGCCGTTTTACGTCGGGCATCGCAGGCGGCGCCGGCCCTAGCGTCGGAAGTCGAGAGCAAAGGAGGTTACGGTGATGTTTTGGCAAACGGCGACGGCGGAGGCCGGGTTGGGCGGTCCGCCGGACCCGGAATGGGGGCTGGCCCCGGGCCGGCTGCTTTCCTGTGAGCAGGAACTGCTGGCCGTACGGGCGGATCTGGCCGGCGCAGCTGCTGCATGGGTCTCGCCGGCCGGCAAGGCCTTCAGGGCGCGGCTGTACGAGTACCGCACCGGGATGGCGGAGGCTGCAGAACTGCTAAGGCTCGCGGCAGCCGCGGTCGGCGCGGCAGAAGCAGCTGCCGGCGCGGCAAAAACGGCGGCCGCCGCTTTGTGCGCCCCCCGGCCGTGACTGCCGGGGCCAGGACGCAGTGTGCTGGTGATGCCCGGTGGCTGACGCCGACTGGCTGCCCGAAGGAGCCCGGTGGTGGGAAGGCGGCACCGGGCACCGCCGGTACGCCGGCTATCGGGTTGCCGGGGGCATTGGCGGCGTCGCGTTTGAGTGGCAGGAGCTGACGTCTGCAGCAATCCGACTGGAGTCGGCGGCCGATGCCATCGACGACCTGTGGCGCCAGCTCCTGTCGGTGCAAATGCTGCTGGCCGATCCGCGCTGGACATTGCTGCCGGAGAGGCTGGCGGCCGAAGCTGCCGTCTCAACCGCTGCGGGATCGTTGGCCGCCCTTGCCGACAGCGCTGGGGGTTTGGCCGGAAAGGTGCGGTTGGCCCACGGAACCTACCTGGCAACCGAGCAGGCCGTCTCCGCCGGGCTGCAGGCGGTCGACTCGGCCACCTGGTGGCTGACGGTTCCCCTCGGCATGGCCGCCAACGAGGGCCGGCCGACCCGGGCGGGAGGCGAACGGCTGCTCGGGCAGTTCCCGGCAGCGCCGGCAGGAGCGCTGGGAGGCCCGGCAGCGGGGATGCTGCTACGGGATGGCCGGCAGGGCGGCCGGTGGAACAACCCGGCCACCGAACACGTGGCCCCGCTGCTGGTCTCCGCGGCGCGGCAAGCCGGAATGCTCCGGGCCAGAGACATCCAGGTTGAACGTGTGGCCGCGGCGGCCGTGGACATCGATCCCGCACCGGCTTCCCTGGCAGGGCTGCTCCACCGGACGGCTATCGCGGACCGCGCCGGCGACGGCACGGTAGAGGTGCTCGAAGTGTCCGCCCCCGGCGGCCGGAAGGGGTGGGTGGTCGCCTTGCCGGGCACCCAGGCCGCAGGCTCGGCCGAGGCAACAGCCAACCCGTTCGATGAGACCGGCATCGCCGAAGCGGTCGCCGGCGGGAGCCCGTTCGTCTCGGCCGCCGTGTCGCAGGCCCTCGAGAGAGCCGGCGCCGGCGCGGAGGATTTGGTGGTGCTGGTCGGGTACAGCCAGGGCGGCATCCACGCCATGAACCTTGCCGCCGATCCGGCCTTCCTGGCCGACCACAACGTGGGCTTCGTCCTCACGGCCGGGTCGCCGGTGGCCGGCATCGACGCCGGCCCGGGCGTCCGGAGCGTTCACCTGGAGCACGCCCAGGACTGGGTGCCGGGCGCCGACGCCAGGCCGAATCCGGACCGACGCGATCAGGTCACCGTGACCCTGACCGACCCCGTGGCCACCCCTGAGGGCGCGGGGGCCGGGCTGGGACCCGGGCATGATCTCGGGAATTATGTGCGGGCGGCCGGAAACATCGACGCGAGTCCGGATCCGTCGGTGCGCGACGCGACAGCATTCCTGGGCGCAGCGCTCGCCGGCGGCACCGCCAGGCAGCATCTGTTCACCCTGCGCCGTTCGCAGCCGGACGGGTCGAAGCCGCCCCGCCCGGGCCTCCGGAAGGCACCGCCGGCGGCGGGTCGGGGCGGGCAGGGGTAAGTGATGCCGGGCATCAGCGGGTGCGGGTCAGCGTGCCCACTACCAGCGAGACCAGGCTGATGATCAGCGAGCCGAGGATCGCCGTCCAGAAGAAGGAATCGACGACGAACTCGACGGGCGTGAAGCTTGACAACCAGGCCGTCAGCACGAGCATCAGGGCGTTGATCACGATGGTGAACAGGCCCAGCGTCAGGATGGTCACGGGCAGCGTGAGGAAGGAGATGATGGGCCGGACAATGGCGTTAACCAGGCCGAAGATCAGGCCGATGAACAGGTACGCCAGCACCGTGCCAAAGGACTCGTTGCCTGCGACGTCGGCCGCTGCGGAGGCCTCGATGGCCAGGCCGGGCAGGATCCAGCTTGCCACCCAGAGCGCCAGCGCATTAACGACGACCCGCACAATGAACTTTCCCATGCGTGTATGCTGCCACATCCGGCGCCGGGGCGCGGAAAAGCCCGTGACCGGCGCACGTATCCTTTAAGGCATGACTCCTCCTGAGAACCCCATCAAGGAAGCTGCGGTTCCGGCAGCAGGTGCGTCGGTCCGGATCCACCCCCGGCCGGTGCTCGACAGGCTGCCCAAATATGCTGCCGGCAAACCGCCGGCTGCAATCCAAGGACTGCAGTCCTACAAATTGTCCTCCAACGAAAACCCGCTGCCTCCATTGCCCGCCGTGCTGGAAGCCGTGAACGCGCAGACGGCGGACATCATGCGCTACCCCGATCCGTTGTGCACGGCGCTGCGGACCGAACTCGGCCGGTTCCTGGATGTCCCCGCTGACGACGTGGTCACCGGCGCCGGCAGCCTGGGTGCCCTGGTGCAGATCCTGCAGACGTTTGCCGGGCAGCACGAGGACGGCACCGAAGACGAAGTGATTTACGCGTGGCGGTCCTTCGAGGCTTACCCGATCATGGTTGGACTCTCCGGTGCCCGCAGCGTGCAGATCCCCAACCGGTCCGACGGCTCGCATGATCTGGACGCCATGCTGGACGCCGTGACCGACCGGACCAAGGTCATCCTGCTGTGCACGCCCAACAACCCCACCGGACCGGCGCTGACTGCGGCGGAAGTGGAAGGTTTCGTCCGCAGCGTGCGGGACGACATCATCGTGGTGATCGACGAGGCCTACACGGAATTCGTCCGCGACCCCGAGGTGGTGGACGGCGTAGCCATGTACAAGAAGTACCCCAACGTTGTGGTGCTCCGGACCTTCTCCAAGGCGCATGGACTGGCCGGCCTGCGGGTGGGCTATTCCATTTCGCAGCCGGAGATCACCCGGCACCTGCGCGTAGCGGCCACCCCGTTCGCGGTGTCGAGCCTGGCCGAACATGCGGCCATCACCTCTCTGCGCCACTACGACGAAGTTGTAGAAAGGGTACAAAGCCTCGTCGACGAACGGGACCGCGTGGTCGCCGGACTGAACATGCTCGGCTGGAAGATCCCGGAGACGCAGGGCAACTTCGTCTGGCTGCCGCTGGGTGACCGGGCGCAGGAGTTCGCAGAGCTGGCCGGCCGGCAGGCACTGTCCGTGCGGGCCTTTGCAGGGGAGGGCGTGCGGGTCAGTATCGGCGAAGTCGAAGCCAACACCCGCTTCCTGGCCGTCTGTGAGAACTATACAAACGGTCCGGGCGTTTCCTGACGGTAATATCACCGGCCCCCACTGCACCTGCCATTAGGCTAGGACGAGACAAACGACAGGTATATGCCGGGTCAGGAATGTATTCCCGGCCCGGCATATATGAACAGCGAAGATCTCTGCCGCTTAGGCAGCGGATCGGCGAGGAGTTCGTATGGGCGCTGAGCACCTGCCCGCCTCGGAATTCGACATCGAAGAACTTGAGCAGTCGCTGGTGTCCAGCGACCCCTCGGACGCGCCTGCGCTGGTGCAGCTGATGGCCCCGGACGGGACCGTCCGCGACGATGCGAAGTACAGCCCCTACGCAGCCCACCTCGACGGCGAGGCGCTTCGCGGGATGTACCGCGACATGGCGCTGATCCGCCGGTTCGACCAGGAAGCCACCGCGTTGCAGCGGCAGGGGCAGTTGCTGCTCTGGCCTCCCCTGCTCGGCCAGGAAGCGGCGCAGATCGGCTCAGGCCGGGCCATGCAACCGCAGGACTACGTGTTCCCGACCTACCGGGAGCACGGCGTCGCCCTGACCCGGGGGCTGGACCTGTCCCACGTGCTCAAGCTGTTCCGGGGTGTCAGCCAGGGCGGCTGGAACCCGCAGGAGGCGAACTTTCATCTCTACACACTGGTGCTGGCCGCCCAGGCACTGCACGCGGTGGGCTACGCGATGGGCATCCAGCGCGACGGCGACGACGCCGTGGCCATCGCGTACTTCGGCGACGGTGCCAGTTCCGAAGGCGACGTGCACGAATCGATGGTTTTCGCCGCCTCCAACCAGTCACCGGTGGTGTTCTTCTGCCAGAACAACCACTGGGCCATCTCCGTTCCCACGGAAGTCCAGTCCCGCGTTCCGCTCTCCAACCGTGCCACCGGCTACGGCTTCCCGGGTATCCGCGTGGACGGCAACGACGTCGTCGCCGTCCACGCCGTCACCCGGTGGGCCATGGAGCACGCCCGCTCGGGCAAGGGGCCCGTGCTGATCGAGGCATTCACGTACCGGATGAGCGCCCACACCACCGCCGACGACCCGACCAAATACCGCGAGGCTGCCGAGGAAGAGGGCTGGCGGGAGCGCGATCCGATGTTGCGGCTGGAACGGTACCTGCGCAGCACCAACACGGCCGGCGACGAATTCTTCGACGAGGTGTCGGCAGACGCCGACAAGCTCGCGGCGACCACCCGTGCCGACGTCCTGGCCATGGAGGCCCCGGACTTCGAGGACCACTTCGCCAACGTCTATGCCGATCCGCACCCGTTGGTCCGCGAGGAGTTGGAGTGGCACCGGCAGTACCAGGCCGGTTTCGCCGATTCCGCCACCGAAGACAACGCCGCCGGGGAGGCCCGCTGATGACCACCATGACGATAGCGAAGGCCATCACCAGCGGGCTGCGCGAGGCCCTGGCCAATGATCCGAAGACGCTGATCATGGGCGAGGACATCGGCAAGCTCGGCGGGGTCTACAGGGTCACCGAAGGACTGCTGGCCGAGTTCGGCGCCGAGCGCGTGGTCGACACCCCGCTGGCCGAATCCGGCATCCTCGGCACCGCCATCGGGCTGTGCTTCCGCGGCTACCGGCCGATCTGCGAGATCCAGTTCGACGGGTTCGTCTTTCCGGCGTTCAACCAGATCACCACCCAGCTGGCCAAGATCCGGACCCGCAGCTCCGGACTCCTGTCGGCCCCCGTCGTCGTCCGCATCCCCTACGGCGGCGGCATTGGATCCATCGAGCACCATTCGGAGTCCCCGGAGGCCCTCTTCGCGCACACTCCCGGCCTGCGCATCATCACCCCCTCGAACCCGCACGACGCCTACTGGATGACCCAGCAGGCCGTCGCCAGCCAGGACCCGGTCATCATCTTTGAACCCAAACGCCGCTACTGGCTCAAGGGCGAGGTGGACACCGAGTCGGCCGGCCGCGACGCCTTCAGCGCCCAGGTGGTCCGCGAAGGCACCGATGCCACGATCGTCGCCTACGGCCCGCTGGTACCGGTGGCCCTGGCCGCGGCGAAGGCGGCGGAAGAGGACGGCAACAGCGTGGAGGTCATCGACCTGCGCTCCATCTCGCCGATCGACTTCGACACCATCACGGCGTCGGCGGAGAAGACCGGACGGCTGATCGTCACGCATGAAGCCCCGACCTTTGGCGGCATCGGCGGGGAGATCGCCGCGCGCGTCGGCGAACGCGCCTTCCTGAGCCTGGAGGCGCCGGTGCTTCGCGTCGGCGGCTTCCACATGCCCTACCCGGTGGCGAAGGTGGAGGAACAGTACCTGCCGGACATCGACCGCCTGCTCGAGGCCCTCGACCGTTCGCTCGCCTACTGATATCGGAGTTTCCATGTCGAACACGCAGATTTTCAACCTCCCGGATGTCGGCGAGGGACTGGTCGAAGCCGAAATCGTGTCCTGGAAGGTCAAGCCGGGGGACACCGTGGCGGTCAATGACGTCATCGTGGAGATCGAGACGGCCAAGTCGCTGGTCGAGCTGCCCAGCCCCTACGCGGGCGTGGTGTCGGAGCTGCTGGTGCCGGAGGGGCAGACCGTAGAGGTCGGCACCCCGATCTTCGCCGTCGCCGCCGAAGGCGCTGCCCGGCAGCCCGCCGCCCCGGAGCAGCCGGCCGCATCGGAGCAGCCCGCCGCCCCACCGCGCGCCGCGGCTCCCGTCCCGGAGCAGCCGGTGCCCGAGGCCACCGCCGAGGGCGGGCCGCTGGTCGGTTCCGGCCCCAAGGCGGATCCGGTCCGGCGGCGCCCGCGCCGCGGCAGCGCCTCGGCTTCCTCTCCCACAACGACGACGGCGGTGCGCCGTTCCGCGGTCCCGTCCGGGGACGGGGCCGCAACCGCCGCGGAAATCCATCTGCCCGAGCCGCACGGCCAGGCCCAGCACGTGCCGCCGGTTCCCGCCGGCGAAGGCTCAGCGGTTCCCGGGGCGGCCCCGGCGACCGGGGCCGCCCGCGGCGAAGCCGTCCAGGCGGCCGTCACGCGGCTGCTGACCCGGGTGCTCGCCAAGCCGCCGGTGCGCAAGGCCGCCAAGGACCTGGGCATCAACCTGGCGGACATCACCCCCACCGGCAAGGGCGGCGAGGTCACCAAGCAGGATCTGCTCAGCTACCAGGCCCAGCGCGAGGCGGAGCAGGCAGCTGCCCCGACGTTCTGGACGCCGCGCAAGGGGCTGGACAACCGGATCGAGCGGGTCCCGGTCAAGGGCGTGCGCAAGGCGACCGCCAAGGCCATGGTCGAGTCGGCCTTCAGCGCCCCGCACGTGAGCATCTTCGTGGACGTGGATGCTTCGCGGACCATGGAGTTCGTCCAGCGGCTGAAGAAGTCCCGCGACTTCGAAGGCGTCAGGGTGTCGCCGCTGCTCATCCTGGCCAAGGCCGTCATCTGGGCTGCCGCGCGCAACCCGAACGTCAACGCCAGTTGGGTGGAGACGGAGTCCGGCGACGAGATCCACGTCAAGCACTTCATGAACCTGGGCATTGCCGCCGCCACCCCGCGCGGCCTGCTGGTCCCGAACATCAAGGACGCCCAGGACCTCTCGCTCAAAGAGCTCGCGGTCGCCCTCAACGACCTGGCCACCACCGCCCGTGCCGGCAAGACCAAGCCGGCAGACATGCAGAACGGCACCCTCTCCATCACCAACATCGGCGCGCTGGGGATCGATATCGGCACCCCGATCATCAACCCGGGCGAAGTCGCAATCGTCGCGTTCGGCACCATCCGGCAGAAGCCGTGGGTGGTCTCCGGCGAAGTCATTCCGCGCTGGATCACCACGCTGGGCGGATCGTTCGACCACCGCGTGGTGGACGGCGACCTTTCCGCCAGGTTCATGGCAGACGTCGCGGCGATCATGGAAGAACCGGCGCTGCTGCTGGATTGAGGGCGCGGCGCCGCGTCATGCTGGTCTGACCGGGCGCTGGCACCGCGCGCAGATGGGCGGTGCCCGCCGCGTGCTGAATGGGCGGTGCGCGGCGCGCGGATGCCCGCCGGGCCGCGGTTGGCTATGATCGCGGTGTGGCGAGGAGGAGCACCATCAGGTGATTGAGACAGCTGGCAACGCAGCGACCCGCGGCGCAGAACCTACAGTGATCCCCACGGCGGATCTGTACGACCAGCGCGGCGACGAACTGGCGTCGCTGTCGCTCCAGTTCGGCGACTTCGGCGGCCGGGCGGCCTTCAGCGGACCCGTCCGCACCGTCAGGTGCTACCAGGACAACGGGCTGGTGAAATCCGTCCTCAACTCCCCGGGCCACGGCGCCGTGCTGGTGGTCGACGGCGGCGGTTCGCTGGAGACGGCGCTGATGGGGGACATGATCGCCGCGGCCGCCGTGGCCAACGGCTGGTCCGGGGTGATCATCAACGGGGCGGTCCGGGACCGGGCGGCACTTGCGCAGCTGCCGCTCGGCGTCAAGGCGCTTGGCAGCAACCCGCGGAAGAGTGCCAAGAACAGCAGCGGGGAAACGGACGTTCCCGTCGAGATCGGTGGCGTGCTGTTCCGGCCGGGCGCCACGGTCCACGCCGACCTGGACGGCATCCTGGTAGGCGCCTGACCGCGCGCTAGAGTCGGTTCATGACTGCATCCTTCGGTGCCGCCGCTGCCGCCGGGATATTGGAGTCGGCGGCCGCCGGGAACTTCTCCGGCGCCATCCACGTCCGGCAGGGCGGGCGGGTCCTGCTCGACGAAGCCTACGGGGTGGCCACGCGGCGGTGGAACGTGCCGGTCAGCACGGCCACCCGGTTCGACGTCGCCTCCGTGACCAAGCTATTCACCGCCGTCGCCGTGCTGCAGCAGGTCGATGCCGGGACGTTGGCTTTGGACGCGCGGATCCACGACTACGTGGATTTGGCCGACACGCAGATCCCCGCCGCGGTCACCCTGAGGCACTTGCTGACCCACACCTCCGGCATCGCCGACGACGCGGATGAGGAAAGCGGCGAATCATACGAGGCCCTCTGGCATGACAGGCCCAACTACTCGGTCACGGAGACCGCCGACTTCCTGCCGCAGTTCGTGCACAAGGTGCCCAACTTCGCGCCGGGGCAGGGATGCCGGTACTGCAACGTGGGCTACGTCCTGGCAGGCCTTGCTGTGGAAAAGGTGACGGGCCGTGCCTACCGCGACTACGTCGTCGATCATGTCTTTGCCCCGGCAGGGATGACGGCCGGTTTCTTCGATATGCGCGCGGCGGTCCCGGATGTAACCGAAGGCTGGGAACCGGCCCGGGACGGGACGGGCTGGCGGTCGAACATCTACAGTTATCCGCCCATCGGGTCTCCGGACGGTGGCGCCCACGCGACGGCGCGCGACCTCGCCGTGTTCCTGGACGCGGCGAGGTTAGGGAAACTGCTGTCGGCCGAATCCACGCGGGCCTTCCTGACCCCCCAGTTGAAGCACCACAAGGACGGCGACACCGTGGTGGAGTACGGGTTCGGACTCGAATTCAGGTCTACAGCCGGCAGGATGCGGACGCTGTCCAAGGACGGAATCAACACCGGGGCCAGCGCCATCGTGGAGTACTTTCCCGCACACGACCTCACCCTGGCCATGGTGTCCAACTCGGAGGACGGCGTCTGGGATCCGCTGCGCCAGATCAACGACCTCATTCCCTGACGGACCGTTGGCCGCGTACCGGCTGTGAAAGACTGGGGCCATGAGTAACAACAGGCCCTCGGGTCAGCGCAACGACTCCGGGGTGCCCAGGATCGACTGGAAGGGCACCCTTTGGGCCATGGCGGCCGTTTTCCTGCTCAGCTACGTCATGATCTGGCTGGTGCCCGGCCTGCACCCCATCCTGCGGATCATCATCGTGATCGGCCTGTATTTCGCCGGCCGCTACGCGTACTACCGCTATTTCAAGAACCGGCGCCGGCCATAGCCTTTGCAAGGACGGGCGCCAGCCGCCGCACGCCCTCGCGAATGGCCTCTTCGGGCACGGCGCTGAAAGCCAGCCGCAGCTGACGGGACGGCTCCTCGGAGGGGCTGAACGCCGCTCCCGGGATGAAGACAACTCCGGCCTCGATCGCGTCGTAGAGCAGCGGGTAGGTGTCAACGCCCTCCGGGAGGGTGACCCAGACGAAAAAGCCGCCCTCGGGTTCGGTCCAGGTGGCCCCGTCCGGCATGAACTCGTCCAACGCCGACAACATGGCGGCACACCGCGTGGCGTACAACTGGCGGTAGGTATCGATCTGCCCCACCCAGTCGTGCTCGTCCAGGTAGGCGGAAATCAGCATCTGGTTGAGCGTGGGCGGGCACAGGGTGACCGCCTCGTTGGCCAGGTAGAAGCTCCGCTGCAGGTGGTCGGGCAGCAGGGCCCAGCCGATCCGCAGGCCCGGCGCCAGGATCTTTGAGAACGAACCCAGGTAGACCACGTCGTCGGGATTATCGGCGCGCAGCGGCCGCAAGGGCTGGCCGTCGAAGCGCAGCAGCCCGTAGGGGTTGTCCTCAAGGACCAAAACGCCGGCCTCGCGGCAGATGTCGACGATGTGCTGCCGGCGCTCGGCGGCCAGCGTGATGCCCGAAGGATTGTTGAAGCTGGGAATGGTGTAGAGGAACTTGATGCTGCGGCCCTCGCCCTGCAGCTCTTCGATGCGGCGCTGGAGTTCCGAGGGGACCAGACCGTGTTCGTCCATCGACACCGGCTCCACCTGGACCTCGTAGGCCTCGAAGGTATTCAGCGCGCCCACGTAGGTGGGATCCTCGCACAGCACCACATCGCCGGGGTTGCAGAAGACCTTGGCGGCCACATCCTGGGCGGACTGGGACCCCGCCGTGACGACCACGTTCGCGGGATCCACGCCGGTGATCCCTTCCCGTGCCATGACGTCGCAAATCTGGCGCCGCAGGTCCGGGGTGCCCTGGCCGCCGCCGTACTGCAGGGCGGTCATCCCATGCTCGGCGATCAGCCGCTGCGCCAAGCCGGCAATCTTCTCCAAGGGCAGGGACTGCAGGTAGGGGTTGCCACCGGCCAGGGATACCAGCCCGGGGCGCATCGAGATGTCGAAGACGTCGCGGACGGCTGATTGTTTGATGTTTGCGGCGCGCTGCGAGAACAGGTGCTCGTGCCGGTGCGCCGCAGTGGCGCGCTCCAGCGCCACTTCCGTTTCGGTGGGCAGGGTCTCGGAAAGGTCTGCATCCTGTGAAGTCACTCACACAGGATAGCCCGAGACGTTACGGGATAGGAAACAGAAGTTTTCTATTGGTGCTGCCTCGAGCTAGAGCCAGCCCGCGTCCCGGGCCTTGAGCGCGGCCTGGAAACGGCTTTCCGCGCCGAGCTGCTCCAGCATCCACGCAATGTGGCGCCTGCACGTGCGGACGCTGATGTCCAGCCTCCGGGCAATCACTTCATCGGAGTAACCGGCGGCCATGGCGTTGAGGATGGAGTGTTGGATGCCGTTGAGATCCGAGGCGGCGTTGTCCTGCCCGTCCAAAATGTAGGGGTCGGCCAGCTCCCAGGCCACGTGGAACAGGTTGATGAAGACCTGGATGAGGTTGAAGTCGCGCACCACCAGCGCGCCGCGGTCTTCCGGATGCAGTTGGCGTCCGATCAGGGCGAGGTTGCGGTCGAAGATCATGATCTTCAGCGGCACGTACGGCAAGGTTCGGTACTCACCGCCGGCCGGGGAAATCGCGGCGACCGCTTTGCGCGTGGGCACGTGGTCCAGGGTGCTGGCGTGGCTGATGTTCTTGCGGACCACCCCGCGGTTGAGTAGTTCGATGTCCTTTTGGATGCCCTCTTCGTGGACGTCGGCGGAGGCGCCGGAACCCGGCTGGCTGATCAGCACTTGCTCGGAAACGTCCCGGCCATAGTCCACCAGCAGCTTGCGGATCACTCCCGGGTCTTCGAGGACCTCCACGGAGGAATCAAGCGACACCCGTTTGCGGGCCGCCAAATACGTCGGCACGAGGGCCGCCATGTCCGCACGGTGTCCGCTGATCTTGGTGCGCAGGTCGATCAGCAGCCGTTCGTCGGAGTCCACCAGCTGCGACAGCGCAACGTCGGGGGAGATGGCGACATAGCATTCGACGTCCGGTGCCGGCTGCTGGAGCAGTTGCCGGCTGACCAGCTCGCCGATGGCGATGTTGAGGTCGCGGATGGTGTAGCCAAGTGCCGTGGACATGGTTTCTTTGGTCCAGCCGGGGTGGGCCACAGCAAATTCATAGACCTCGAATGCCGTCCCGCTCAGCATAGGGCGCTCCTCCGGTTGATCCATTATGTATCACGCAGGGCCTGCCATTTCCGATGCGGTGCGGCCGCTCTGTGGTCAGTCTAAAGCACTTCTTTGGGGCATCTTGCGCCTTTTGTTACCGACCACTTCCTGCCATGGCCACATTATGCCACCGGCTCACGACGTTTGTCCGCTGATCCGGTGGAGCCGTTCCCTTCCCCGGGTTCTCGGGGCAGCAGGCTGTTTCGACCACCTGTCCGGAACGTGACAGCGCAAGCCATGAGGCACGATCATGGCATGTCCGGATGTTGCAACTGGATTGGCTGGACAGGCGTAGCAGTAGCACGGAACTCTTGAACATGTCGGGGGCGAGCAACCCGGCTGGATTTGTCACTGAACGAACCTAAGCCATGTGAAGGGAATGACATGTTCAAGAAGATCGCAAGCATCGCGGCAGGTCTGCTGGTTGCCTTGGGGGCGGTCTCTGCGGCCACTCCGGCAGTAGCGGCCGATCTAGGACCGGTTCCCCATTCTCAAAACGCCACCGCTTCCGCCTATATCTGGGACTGGTAAAAAGCCGCCCCATCTCATCGGCATTGTGCTGATTCCGTAACCAGGATGACGCCGGCTATCCCTCCCCAACCACCAGAACATCGAACCAGGAGTAGCGCATGAGCCAGCTGACAGCCATCCGCCCAACAAGTTCGGTGAACGTCAAATCGTACTGGTGGGTTCTGTCTATTTACACGGGTAGGCAGGACGTAGTCGACGCAGTCATAGGAGAACTGGTTACACCGCTGGTCGCCCACGCTCGCCGCGAAGGCGTGGGCCGCTGGTACTTCAGCCACAGTGCCGACCAGATGGGGCCTCACGTGAAGGTCCGGTTCCTGGGCCGCCGTCCAATCCTCGACAGCCTCCAAAGGTTTGAGCTGGCGGCCCGGGACCGGGTCCTCGACATCCTTCCCGGCATCACCACGCAGGAAAATTTCGTGCTGCCTTCCGGCAGCGAGGATTCCATCCACCTCTCGCCGGCTGATGCCGCCGTCCCCGTGCCCGAAGCGGACTTGGACCGTTTTGGGGGACCCGATGGGCTGGAACTCGCGGAGGAGGTCTTCGAACTATCCTCCGAGCTGGCCATGTGGGCCACGCAGCGTTTCAGCAAGGCCCAAGGACGTTCGGCGCTTGCTTCCCTGCTCCTCTGCGATGCAGCGTGGGCCATGATGTACGGGCCGAAGGCGCAGCAGTGGCCGGACCGCGGCAGGCTGTCCTGGGAGTACTGCTGGGACAACCACCTGCGGGTATCCACGGCCGAGCTGGGCCGTTCGGCCCCGAAGGCGCGCCACAGCCTCACCGCCGGACTGGTAGCCCGCACCGCGCCGATGCACCGTTTGATGGCCGCGACCGCGGACGAAAGCAGTGTCCAGAACTGGCGCCGCCGCTGGATCAGGACCCTTGACTCGTACCTGTACCGGGCGGACCGTGCGCGGGTTAGCCGCAGTGCGCAGCAATTGACGTTTTCCCAGGCCCACTTGCTGATGAACCGGTTGGGGTTCACCACGTGGGAAGAAGCGGCACTCGGTGTCTATGCCAGGGGCTGGTCGCCCGAAGTCGAATCCTCACTGTTGGAGAAGAGGACAAAATGAGCCCGTTCGGTTTCTCGTCGATTGGACCAGAATCCATCAGGAGTCCGGATGTCCAGAACGAAGGAACATCATCATCCCTGGATCAGGTTGGTGTGCTGGGTGCGCACGCCCAGGATGACGACCTCTGGAACCTCACCGGCAGCAACTACTCGCGCGACGCCGCCTGGGCAGACCAGGCGTGGCAATAGCCCGCCGGCGTCCGCCTCCAAAACCACACCTCCCCCAACAGGATCAGGCCGGAGCGACCCCCAACGCTCCGGCCTGATCCTTTCCTTGCGTGTCCTGCCCATCAGGGGCTGTTTTCACCCGTCAAGCTCTGGTGCGGACAGCCCGCATGCCCTAGTCAGTTGTAGAGCATGCCGCCGTCCACCAGCAGCACCTGGCCGGTGACGTAATCGGAGTCGGGGCCGGCGAAGAAGGACACGATCTTTGCCACGTCTTCCGGCGTCTCAATCCGGCCGAGGGCGATGCCCTCCACGTTCTCCTTGAGGTTCTGGCCGATCGGCTTTCCGTTGATCTTGCTGAGCTCCTTGTCGATGAGCTCCCACATTCCGGTTCCCACAATGCCGGGCGCATACGCGTTGACCGTGATCCCCTTGGGTGCCAACTCCTGGGCTGCGGCCTGCGTGAAGCCGCGCACGGCGAACTTGGAGGCGGAGTAGGCGCTGAGAATGGGGAAGCCCTGGATGGCTGCGATGGAGGCCGCCGAGATGATCTTGCCTCCGTGGCCGAGCTCTTCAAACTTGGCGGCCGCGGCCTGAATGCCCCAGACCACGCTGTTGACGTTCACATTGAAAATCTGGTCGAGTTCCTGCTCGCTGATTTCAAGAACCGGCTTGATCTGGGCAATGCCTGCGTTGTTGACGATGACGTCGAATCCGCCGAGCTGGTCGGCGGCCGTGTCGACAGCAGCAACAACCTCGTCCCTCTTGGCGACGTCTGCTGCCACAAAAATGGACTTGCGCCCGAGGGCTTCGATCTCCGCCGCGACAGCCTCGCCCTTGGCGCGCTGCGGTTCGATATCGGCGATGGCGACGTTGAAGCCGTCTTCAGCCAAGCGAAGAGCGATGGCCCGCCCGATGCCTTGGCCGGCGCCGGTTACGAGAGCGACCTTGTCCTGCACAGTCATTGTTGTCTCCTTTGTACTGCTTCCAGCCGGCCAGTAGCGCTAATCCGAGCGTCACGGCGGCTGCGGTGAACACCGTTGAGTTAAAACCGGTGTCACTAGGCGCAACACAAACCCACCAGCATTCATTCCTTTGCATATTTGTGCCTTGGTGGCCGGTGCCACCAAGACGGCGGAGGTTCGCGTCGGGACGGTGGGAAGCCGGCCATGGCGGGGCCGGCGGTTTCCGGAGGGAGGAATGCCGACCGGAACCTTGGCGCGCCTCGAGCGGGAGGAAAGCCGACCGGAACCTTGGCGCGCCTCGAGCGGGAGGGAAGCCGGACTGGAACCTTGGCGCGCCTAGAGCGGGAGGGAGCCGGAGCAGTTCCCGCAGTCCGCCGCCTAGTGACCGAAAGCGTCGGCGTCAGTGATGTCTCCGGTGCCCCGGTCCAGCGTGGAGAGCCGGGCCAGTTCGCCGGCCTCCAGCATGAAGTCGAAGATGGCGAAGTTTTCGGCCAGCCGGTCCGGGCGGGCGGACTTGGGGATGGGCACATGCCCCAGCTGGGTGTGCCAGCGGAGCACGATCTGGGCCGGGCTCTTGCCGTACTTGCCGGCCAGCGACTGAACCGCCGGCTCCCGCAGCAGGTCGCCGCCTTTCCCGAGCGGACTCCAGGACTCCGTGACGATGCCGCGTTGGCGGTGTATCTCCACCAGATCCCCGCGGGTGTGCCGGGGATCCAGCTGGATCTGGTTGACCTCGGGTACCAGCCCGGCGTCGAACAGCCGATGCAGGTGCGCTGGTTTGAAGTTTGACGTGCCGATGGCCCGCACGCTCCCGTCCTCCAGCAAGCGGGTCAGCCCCTCGAAGGCCTCGACGTAGCCGTCCTGCCCGGGGTTGGGCCAGTGGATCAGCAGCAGGTCCACGTAGTCGACGCCCAGCCGCCGGGCGCTGGCCTCGAAAGCCTGCCGTACGCCGTCGACGCTGTGCCACTGCTTATTGAACTTGGTGGTGATGAAGATTTCCGAGCGGTCAAGCCCGCTGCGGCGCAACCCCTCGCCGACGCCTTCCTCGTTCTGGTAATTCTCCGCGGTGTCGAACAGCCGGTAGCCGAGGTTGAGTGCAGTTTCGACCGTCCGGGCGGCTTCCGCATTGTCCAGGGGCCAGGTTCCCAGTCCCAGCAGCGGCATCTTGGCCCCGTTGCGGAGGGTCACGAGCGGAGCAAGCAGGTCGGCCACGGTCACAGTCTCCTCTGGTTGTCCTTCAGGACCCGGTCCCGGGCCCGTGGCACCCAGCCTAGGGGTGATAGCGCCGGCTGTGCACCCCGGTGCCGGCCGCAGCCCGGCGACAGTCGGAGAAGAGGACGCCGTAGGGCGCGGGTTTGCCAGCTCAGGCGGGAAGAGGATGCCGTAGGGCGCGGGTTCCCCGGCTCAGGCGGGAAGAGCCCGCTAACCCGCAGCGGAGGCGGCGTCCGCCGAACCTGCGTCGGGTGCGGCGGTCCGGGTCTCCAGCCAGGCCAGCACGTCGGAGAGCAGGATCCGCCGGTGGGTCCCGCGGTACTGGACCGGAATGGTCCCCGCGTCGGTCAGGCGGCGCATGTAGGTCAGCGACACCCCGGCCACCTCCGCCGCCTGAGAGGTGTTCAGCAGTTCGACTGCGGAGCTGACCATCACCGCATCGCCGTGGGCAAAGCGGCGGAGCATATCGACGACGGCGTCCGCGGCTTGGGCGGGCAGCTTCACCGTGGTGCCGTTCACGAAAACGGTGACATCGGCGCTCTCGTCGAGCGCCCGCTGCAGTCGCTGCGCCTGGGCGGCCGGGAGGGCATCGGTGGTGCGGGGAGTCAGCTGGGCCATGGGGACAGCGTAAGACACTTCCCGGCCCGCACCGGGGAAGGCGTGCTGCGTCGTCGTTCTTGCCGCGGACGTGCCCGGCGGCGGCATTGACATTCCCTGACGGCCCGGCGTTAGGTAAGCGTAAACTGCTGTTCGCGACGGACAGCGTGCTCCGTCCGCGGAAGGGAATATCCGCCGACTCCAGAGGAGACCATCGTGGGCAGACCGTTCTGCGCCGAACTGAAGGGTGTTCCGAACGCCCCGCATCGGCCGGAGCCCGCGGTCTGACATGGAGCAGATCGCCAGCCTCCCCTTCGGATACGCGGTCAGCGCACTGTTCGTGATCGTGATGCTGCGCGCCAACGCCACGTACTGGGCCGGCAGGGGAGTGGCCGCCGGCGGGCGGCACACCCGTCTGGTCCGCCAGTTGGATTCGCCGGCCATGCGCCGCGCGGAGGCTATCATCGCCCGCTGGGGAGCCCCCGCCGTCGCGCTCTGCTTCCTGACGGTGGGCGTCCAGACTGCGGTAAACGCGACGGCCGGCCTGGGCCGGATGCCGCTGCGCCGGTACCTGCCGGCCGTCGTGGTCGGCTCGGTGTTGTGGGCGGTGCTGTATGCCACCGTGGGCCTGGCTGCCCTCAACGCCTGGCTGGCCGCGGCCGCCGGGTCCCCGCTTGGCATCGCCGTCGTAGTGCTGCTGGCAGCAGTGGTGGTCGCCGCCATCGTTGTGGCCCGCCGGCGGCGCGGACGCCGCCCGGCGTCTCTCTGACGCCGGGTTACCTAACGCCGCCGCCCGGCATCTCTCTGACGCCGGTTTACCTCCGCCGCGGACGCACGTGGCGCATGCCTCATCGGCATTCGCCCCTGCATTGGTAGCCCCGGCGGCGGAAACATTAGGCTAGGGGTATGTCCGCTTTAAGAAACCGCCGTGCTGCCGCCCTTCCCGCAAAATTGTCCCGCTCATGGCTTCTGGCCTCGGCGGCGGACGAAGCGAATTTCGGGCCGGCACTCGCCTCTGAAGCAGACTCCGTCATTTTCGACATGGAAGATGCCGTGCCGGCGGAGGGCAAGGCCGCCGCGCGCGAACGGGTGGTGGAGGCCCTGTCCACCGGCATGACCGCCTGGGTCCGCGTGAACGGCATGGAAACCGACTACTGGGCCGACGACCTGGCCGCCCTGTCCAAGGCGCCGGGCCTGCGCGGCGTCATGCTGGCCATGACGGAAAAGCCCGAGCAGGTCACGCACACCGCCATGCGGCTGCAGGCCGGCACCCCGGTGCTCGCCCTGATCGAATCCGCCGTCGGCATTGAGAACGCCACCGACATCGCCCGCGCGCCGGGCACCTTCCGCCTCGCCTTCGGCGTGGGCGACTTCCGCCGGGACACCGGGGCCAGCGATTCACCGATGGCCCTGGCGTATGCCCGTTCCCGGCTGGTAGTCGCCTCCCGCGTGGGCCAACTGCCGGGCCCCATCGACGGTCCGACCGTCGGCGCGCTCGGCGACGAACTGCTGGAAGCCTGCAAGGTGACAGCGTCCATGGGCATGACGGGCAAGCTCTGCCTGCTCACCGACGCCGCCGACACCATCAACAAGGGACTCTCACCCAGCGAGTCGGAAATCAAGTGGGCGCACGAACTGCTCGATGCGCACGCGGCCGGCGCGGTGGTGGGCGACGGCTCCTATCTGCCGCGCCTCGCCCGCGCCGAGAAAATCTCTTCGCTCGCGGACTCCTACGGACTCTGGAACGCCTAGGTTCCACTTTCCGGGCGCGGGGCTCCGTCCGGCCGGCAGCGTCAAGCGCTGGCCCGACCTCGAATCAGTCCCGGCCGCCGACCTGCTCCCGCAGGATCACTCCCGGCCGCCGAACAGCCCGGCTCCGGATCACTCCCGGCCGCCGAACAGCTCCCGGAGGCTCAGCGCCGGCCGCCCGGTCAGCAGGTCCACGTCGTGGGTCACCAGGTCCAGCTCCCCGGCGGCAATCGCCGTGTAGGTGCTGACCCAGGCATCCAGCTGCCAGTCGGGGGCGCCGTAGTGCGCCCGGCTCGCGTAGGCCTCCTCCACCGTTTCGTTAAGGAACGACGTCGGGCGGCCTGTTGCCTCCGCGATGGCCGCTGCAGCCTCGGCCAGGGTCACCGACTCCGGGCCGGTCAGCTCGTAGGTAAAGCCGGCATGGGGCATGGGTTCGGCCAGGATGGTCGCGGCCGCCCGGGCCACGTCCTCGCGGGCCACGAATCCCGCCTTCCCGTCCCCCGCCGGACCGCGGATCACGCCCGATTCGTCGGCGAACAACGGCAGGACGTCTGCGTAGAGGTTGTTGCGCAGCAGCGTGTGCTTCAGGCCGGTTCCGCGCAGTTTTTCCTCGGTGGCGTAGTGGTCCCTGGCCAGCGTGAACGTGGCGTCCTCGGTCGCACCGATGAAGGAGGTGTAGACAATGTGCTGCACGCCGGCGTCGATGGCGGCGTCGATGAAGGTGAAATGCTGCTGCAGCCGGTCCTCGGCTTCGGCGGCGGACACCATGAGCACTGTCTCGATGCCTTGCAGCGCTGCGGTGACGGCGGCCTTGTCGCCGTAGTCGGCAGGCGCCGTCGTCGTTCCGGGCAGCTGCGGTGCACGCGACGGGTCGCGGACAATCAGCCGCTGTGGAAGGTTCTGCTCCGCCAGCATCCTGGCGACCATGCCGCCCAGCTCGCCGGTGGCACCGGTGACGGCAATCGGGGTTTCCCTGGGGGAGTCGGGTGTGCTCATAGCACCAGCCTAGTAGGCCGCGGCAACACCCCCGCGGGCGGGGACCGGCCTGCTACCGTGGGGACGTGCCAGCAGCCCAGAGTCCCGCCGGTCGGTTCGCGCCCAGCCCCTCGGGTGAACTGCACGTCGGCAACCTGCGCACGGCGCTGCTCGCTTGGCTCTTCGCCCGCAGCACCGGCCGCCGCTTCCTCGTTCGGGTCGAGGACCTGGACCGTGCGCGAGCCGGGTTCGAGGCCCGGCAGCTGACGGATCTGGCGGCCATCGGTTTGGACTGGGACGGCGAGGTCGTGCGCCAGACCGACCGCGCCGCGGTCTACCGGCAGGCCCTCGGGCAGTTGGCGGAGGCCAGCTTGATCTACGAATGCTTCTGCACGCGGCGCGAGATTGCCGTGGCGCCCAGCGCCCCGCATGCCCCGGAGGGCGCCTACCCGGGAACCTGCCGCAACCTGACCGACGCCGAACGCGAGGAGCGCCGCCAGTTCCGCCCCGCAGCGCTGCGGCTGCGCGCTTCCACCACCAGCCACACGGTCACCGACCGGCTGCACGGCGACTACACCGGCATCGTTGACGACTTCGTGCTGCGGCGCAACGACGGCGTCCCCGCCTACAACCTGGCGGTGGTGGTGGATGACGCCGCCCAAGGCGTGGACCAAGTAGTGCGCGGCGATGACCTGCTGTCCTCCGCACCGCGGCAGGCGTACCTCGCCGTGCTGCTGGGGCTGCCGCCGGTCGAATACGTCCACGTGCCGTTGGTCCTCAATGAACGACGGCGGCGCCTGGCCAAGCGCGACGGCGCGGTGACATTGGGGGCACTTGAGCTGGCCGGGCTGGACGCGGCCGCGGTGCGCGGCCTGTTGCTGGCATCGCTGGATTTGCCGGATGTGCCGCTGCACAAGTTGCTCTCCGACTTCCGGCCCGATGACCTGCCGCGTGAGCCGTGGATCTTCGACCCGCCGGAGCTGGTTCCCGACGCCACCTGACGGCAGCAGGGCATGCCGCCGGGCTCCGGGTCTTATAACCCCGCAGCGGACCACCCGGCCGCAACGGCGCTGAACTTCACCGCATGTTTGCCGGTACGTCGCCCGGCGCAGCTAGTCTTCCGCAGGTGGGAGGACTATTCGTGGCGCTGGGCGACAGCTTCACCGAGGGCGTGGGGGACTACAACGCCAACTTCCCCAATGGCGTGCGCGGCTGGGCCGACCGGGTGGCCAAGCAGTTGGGCAAGCAGGACCCGGACTTCCGCTACGCAAACCTGGCGGTGCGCAGCAAGCGGCTGCACCAGATCGTCGCTGACCAGTTGGAACCGGCCGTGGCTATGCAGCCCACACTGGTCTCCTTCTATGCCGGCGGAAACGACATCCTGGAGCTCAAGCGCAGCATGCCCGAGCTCTTGGCCGAGTACGAATCCGCCGTCAGCCGGCTGGCCCAAACGGGTGCGCAGTTGATCCTTTTCACCGGCTTTGAGGTCATGCTCCCGCCGGTCCTTGAGCCGATGCGGCGGCGCAACTGGGTGTTCAACGAGGCCGTCCGTGACTTGTCCCGGCGATACGACGCCGTGCTGGTGGACCACTGGGCGTTCGACCTCTATCAGGACCGGCGGATGTGGGACACGGACCGGCTGCATATGTCCGCGCTGGGGCACAAGTACATGGCGGCCAGGGTCCTCGAGGCCCTCGGCGTGGATCACACACTCAGGCTGAAGCGGTTGGAGGCTCCGGTGCGGGCGGGCTGGCGCGAAGCGCTCCGGCGCGAGCGCGACTGGCTGCAGGAATGGGTGGTCCCGATGTTCGGCCGCAAGCTCAAGGGCGTCACGCTGGGGGACAACCTGACGCCACGCTGGCCCGAGCCAGTCCGGGTCTCGCACGGGCTGAAAAAGCTGGCCAGGCAGCGGGCTGCCGCTTCCGCAGGCTGACGTCCCGCAGAGCCCCGTCGGCCGGCCGCCGGGGCGACGCCCCGCAGATAACGTCCCGCACGCCTGCGTTAAGCCAGCCGGTCACCGCGACGGGCATGCCCGTCACCGCGGCAACACTGCCGTTCAGCGACACCACCGGCAGCCGGCGCATGGCCTTACCGGCCTGCGCGGCTGCGGCTGTACGCTGTTGCAACAACAGGGGACCGCGGCCATGCCGCGCCGTCGGTGAGGAGGGTTGTCGCCATGTCCGTCCAGGAACCGCGCGAGCCCGTGCCGGCGCTCGACCTTCCCGCGGCGTTCCGGGAACCCACCACCAAGGTCCGGGCCGGCTGGGTCACCGCCGTCCTGCTGACCAACCTTGGCATCAACGCGGCGTTCTTCGGCCCCTTGCAGGTGCTGCTGGCCCAGCAGTCGCAGGCGTTCGATGCCGTGAACAAGGAAGCCGTACTGGCGATGGCCACGGGCTTCGGCGCCGCGGTGTCCCTCGTCGCCAATCCGGTCTTCGGGGCGCTGAGCGACCGCACCACCTCACGGTTCGGACGCCGCGTGCCGTGGGCGCTGACCGGCGGCATCCTGGGGTTCGCCGCGCTGCTGCTGCTTTCCGGCGCCCCCAACATCGCGGTGATGGTGATCGGCTGGTGCCTGGTGCAGGCAGGGTGCAATGGCGCCTACGCAGCCGTGACGGCCAGCATCCCGGACCGCGTGCCGCGGCGGCAGCGCGGCCAGATCGGCGGACTGGCGGCCATCGGGCAGACGCTTGGCATTGTGATGGGCGCGGTACTGGCCAATCTGGCCGGCGGCTTCGTCCTCGGTTACCTCTACTGTGCCGTCTTCCTGCTGGCCAGCATCATCCCTTTCGTGATTGCCGGCCGGGACACCCCGTTGCGGAAGGCCGACCGCCCGCCCTTCGCCTGGCCCGGCTTCCTCAAGGGCTTCTGGATCTCCCCGGCCAAGCACCCCGACTTCGGCTGGGCGTGGCTGACCCGGTTCCTGGTCAATCTGGGCAACAACATCTTCACCCTCTATCTGTTCTTCTTCCTCCAGGACGCCGTGGGGCATCCGGACCCGGCCGCCGGCGTGCTGCTGCTGACCGGCGTCTATGCGGCCATGGTGGTGGTGATGGCGGTCGTGGGGGGACCACTCAGCGACCGGGTGGGGCGCCGCAAGCCGTTCGTTATCGCGTCCTCGGTCACCATCGCAACGGCCTCGATCATCGTGGCCATCACGCCCGCGTGGCTGGCCGTGGTCGGGGCGGCAATGGTCCTCGGCGCGGGCTTCGGCATGTTCCTGGCCGTCGACTTCGCCCTGCTCACGGAAGTGCTGCCGAGCGCCGCGGACCGGGGCAAGGACATGGGCGTCATCAATATCGCGGCCTCGTCGCCGCAGGTCATCGCCCCGTTGATCGCCGCCCCCACCGTCCTCTACCTCGGCGGTTACACGGCGCTGTTCGTACTGTCCGCTGTGATCGGGCTGCTCGGCGCGGTCTTCGTAGTCAAGATCAAGGGCGTCCGGTAGCCAACAGCAGCCCGGTTTCGAGGCCTCTTCAAGCCAAGGTTGGCCTGGTCGCTGCACCGGCTAGTCGATGAAGGCTGCTTTAGAGCTGTATTCCTGATAGAGCCGCGCAGCATCGCCCACCGGCAGTTGGCCGTACTTCAGTGCCGTCAGCAGCCCGTCGAGCTGCGCGCTGGCGGACTCTGCCGTCGAGATCTGCTCCGCGCTGTTGCGTGAGTTGGCAAGGCCGGACGCGATCGCGGCGGCAAGGGAGAGGAGCGAGGCCAGGATGCAGATGACCTGCCAGACGACCGAAGTGCTGGACAGCGAGAAAGCGCCTGCGACGGCCGAGTTGAAGTTGTTTTGGCCGAAGCCGGGCCCCGCCGTCAATGCGGCGACGACTGAGCTCCCGACGATGCTGACATTGGTCAGGCGGTTGCGCTTGGGACGGGCGCGGCGAAGAAAGGCCCTGATGTCATCACGGCGCTGGTCGATTTGTAGGGTCAGGTCCTGGCGGCTCTGTGCGTCGTCCATGATGTCCCCGCGCCTTCCGGTAAATAGCCCCCGCCCTGTAGCCGCGAGGTATCGCTGCACCGTATATCAGATTGCCCGCCGACGGCTACGTTTTTTCGCGAACCGAGCAGGATTCGAGAAGCCCGCGCCCCGCGTGGCTGCTACTGTCGGTCGTGATTCGTACAAGGGAGATCGAGATGACCACTAAGAAGTCAGATGCGGGCGGCTTCTCGGAGGCCGAGCATGCCGCCATGAAGGAGCGTGCCCAGGAGCTGAAGGCACAGGGCCGCAGCGGCCAGAAGAAGGCCGACAACGAGCGCGCCGTGCTCAACGCGATCGCCGAAATGCCCGACGCAGACCGCGTCCTCGCCGAACGCATTCACGCACTCGTCACCGCGAACGCGCCGGAGCTTCTGCCCAAGACCTGGTACGGGATGCCTGCGTACGCCAACACGGACGGCAAGGTCGTCTGCTTTTTTCAGGGCGCAGCCAAGTTCCAGGCCCGCTACGCCACCTTCGGATTCAACGACGCGGCCACGCTTGACGACGGGCCGATGTGGCCGGTCTCGTTCGCGATAGTGGAGTGGACCCCCGCGGTGGAGGAGAAGGTCGAGGCGCTCGTCAAGGCCGCGATAGCCTAGGTGCCCCCACCGGCCGCAGTCCCCGGCACCTTGGGGAGATCCTGGCCGAGCTGAGGTGAGACCAGCGACGGCGGGTGGCTGCGGAACGCAACCAACCGCCGTCGGATATCAGGCAGGGTTACTTGACGACCTCAAAGGTGATGGTCTCGGTGAACTCGCGGCCGTGCACGTCGGTCGCGGTGACCGTGGCCGTGTGCTCGCCGACGGTCAGGCCGGCCGGCAGCTCGAGTCGCCACAGGTGGGAGGTGCGGTCGTGTAGGCCGCCGCCGTGCACCAACTGTTCGATGGTGGCGGTCGGATCGGTGTACTCGGCACCAATCAGCGGGACGTCGTCGGCGGTCATCGACTGGGTACGCGCGGCTTCGGCGCTTTCGCCGCCGTCAATGGATACCTTCACGGTGGAGCCGGTGGAGCCCATCCAGAAGTTGGTCGTCAGCCAGGTCTCACCGAGTTCGCCCTGTGCCACCGCGTTCGGGTTCTCCGGGGACGGGGCCTTGCCGCGCTGGTTCTTGTATTCGTCGAACCAGGCACGGTACGCGGGGGAGTTGATGCCCAGAGCCATTTGGTCGGAGCCGTCGTCGCCGGTGGCCGTGAAACGCTCGCGAACCTCCGTGTTCTTGATGTCCAGGGTCAGGACGCCGGGAGGGGTCCCGTCACGCTGGATGGCGGTGGGGAAGCCCTCCTCGAGCACCCGGCCGTTGTACCACTGGCCGGACACTGCCGGGACAGTCAAATGGGTGAACGGCAAGCCCGCGTCGCCGAGCTCGTCGCGCCAGCCGGCCATGAGGTCGCCCTCCCGCAGGTTCTCCGACATGTGGGTGTGCCCGCCCAGGGAAACGACTTCGCGGCCCTCGAGTATCCCGTAAATCGCCTGCAGCTGCTTCGTGGTGTGAGAGTCGCTGTAGTAGAACTCGAGCAGCGGGCTGTGGCCGGCCAGCACGATCACCCGGTCCTTGGGCACCTTCGCGATGTCCTGGCGGAGCCACTCGAGTTGGCGTTCGCCCAGTGCGTAAGTGTAATTGCTCTTCTTCGCGGGGATCGCGGTCGGATATTCGATGTTGCTCAGGGCGACGATGTGGGCCTTGCCGGCGTCGTACGAGTAATATTCCGGTCCGAACTGGCTGCGGTAAGTGTCGAACTCGTGCTCGCCGTCAAGGGCGTCGAAGTCGAGGTCGTGGTTGCCGGGCAGGAACCGGGCCGGACCGTTGAGCTTGGCGGTCAGTTCCCGGGTCTGCCCGAAGAGGGACAGGTCATCGCCCACGATGTCGCCGATGAAGAGCGCGCCGCAGCCGGCATAGTCGGAGCGGGCGGCCAGGTCGGCGAAGGCGCCGTTGTGCGCGAACTCCATCTCTTTTTGGTTGTAGGTCTGGACGTCGGCGCCGATTGCGCAGTGTTGCTCCGGGGACTGGGTGAGCTTGCTCTTGGCCAGCGGGAAGTTCACCTTGTCAGGCAGCGCTCCGGTCGGGGCGATGCCGCCGAACTTCAGGTCGGGGGACCCCTCCGGCAGGTGGTGGTAGAAGAACTGGGCGACGTTGTCTTCGTCCACCGGCACCTGGTAACCGCGGGGCTGGGTAACGAAGACGGTCATGTTGTCGAACGCCGGCAGTTCGTAGCGGCCATGGCTGTCCGTGGTGACGACGTCGCGGCCGTTGGAGACGGTGACACCGCGCAGGCCCGGTTCGTTGACGTCCTGCTTTGAGTTCTTGTTCTTGTCATCAAAGACGGAACCGTCGAGGGTCTGCTGGTCGGCATCAGGAGCATCAACGACGTCGATGCCTCCGCGGTAGGCCGAGGCTGCCCAATCGGTGTCGACCGGGGTGGGAGCGGCGGTGGCGGCGGGGCCGAGCATTGCGCCGGCAGCCAGCAGGACCAGAGCGCCGCCGGTCAGGCGCAAAGGTCGGGACAACCAGGCTGATTTCGAAGTTGGGGACGCGTACACGAATGGGACCTCCGGTTGAGTGATGGCCGGCCGTTGGAGGTGGCCGACCCCTCAACTGTTGCCCGCGGGAATGAACGGGGACCGAAGGGGAAACGAGGTGCGCGCCACGTTCTGGTGACACACCCCTTCCCGCCGGCCGCGATGCATCCCAGTAGGCTGAGTGGGTGGAAGCCCAGATACTCGCGACCGTCTTTTGCGGTCTGCTCATCGCTGTCGGCATTGCCGGCATCGTCGTCCCCGTCCTGCCCGGCACCATCACCATCGGCATCAGCCTGCTGGTCTGGGCCATCGTCCTGCAGAACACCCTGGGCTGGGTGGTCTTCGCGATTGGCATGGTGTTCGTGGCCGCCGGCATGTTGGCCAGCCTGGTGCTCACCGGGCGCAGGCTGAAACAGCGGCAGGTGCCCAACTGGTCAATCCTGGCGGGCGTGCTGGTCGGTGTGGTCGGAATGTTCGTGATTCCCGTCGTCGGGCTGTTCATCGGATTTGCCGCCGGGCTACTGCTCAGCGAATACGCACGACGGCGGGACTTCGGCCAGGCGGTCGGGGCCAGTTGGGCGGCGCTCAAGGCAGTGGGCCTGGGGATGCTGGTTGAGCTCGGCTGCGCGTTCGCCGCCGGCGCCGTCTGGGTGATCGGCGTGCTGGCGCAGTTCTTCTTCTAGCGGCTGGCCCCGGAACCGGCCATCCCAACGAGCGGCTTTTCAGACCAGCGCGGCGCTGCCGGCCGTGGCTCCGCGATGATCAGTCCTGCTCTAAAAGCCCCGTGGTGCGGTAGGGGATGACCTCGCGGAGGAACATCTGCGTGGAGGTGCGGGTGATGCCGGGACAGAAACGGATCTCCTCGCTCACCCGATACAGATCGTCCGGGCTGCTGGCCACCACCCGGATCAGCAAGTCTGTATCGCCCGCCGGGGCGTGGCATTCCAGCACTTCCGGAATCTTCCTGAGCGCTTCCACCGCGTCGTTGAGCTTGCTCTGGTCCAGTTCCGCACTCACCATGGCCATCACCCCGCGGTTCAAGGCTTCCGGCAGCACCCGCGCGGAGTGTGTGCGCAGGCAACCAGAGGCAGCCAAGCGCTCAAGCCGCGAATGGACCGTGCCGCGGGCCAGACCCAGCCGCTGGGCCAACATCATCACCGGGATCCGCGGATCCTCATCCAGCGCCAGCAGGATCCGCCGGTCCGTCGCATCAAGTTGCTGCAAAATGACCACTTCCTGTCGAGTGCCGCACTACTGCTTGAACAGTCTGATCAATTGTAAGGAAAGCGCTTGCACGGATTGTAGGCAGAGTGCTCTGATACTTATCAGATCGGGCGAAGTCACAAGCTGCCAGCCCGTTGAGGTGCACCGTTCAGGCCCACGAAGCCGGAGCAGTGTCTGCGGGCCCGCAAAGCCCCGACCTTGTTGTTCACACAGCTGAAGACCCCTGCCAGTCCGGATGCCGGACCGCCAGGGGTCTTGCTGCGTTTGTTCTAGCAATCCTGTAGCGCAGGCGCTCCAAGCGTCGCCCGCGGCGTGCTCCGTGAGAGGTTTGCGCCTATTTCAGGTTCAGCTGCCAAGACACCCCGTACCGATCCTGTACCCAAGCGAATTTTGTGCTGAAACCGTAGGAGTCCAAGGGCATCAGGAGCTCCCCGTCCACGGCCACTGCGTCATAAAGCCGACCGATTTCATCTTCGGCTTCACATTCGATGTACAGCGACATGGACGGAGTAAAGCCAAAGGTTTGTTTGACGCTGCTGTCGCTGCACATGAACTGCTGCCCGGCAATCGAGAAGGCCGCGTGCTCGATTGTTCCTTCAACGCCGGGGCCATCGGCCCCGTAGCGGACGAGGCTCAGCACCTCGCCGTCGGGGAACAGGGAGACGTAGAAGTTCATCGCGTCCTCGGCTTGACCATCAAACATGAGGAAAGTGGTGATTTTCTACTGCGGTACCTGCTGCATTGCTGCTCCTGTCTCTCCCGCCTTCAGCCGGATGGGCGGGTGCACCTACTATAGGTAAGCCCGAGGACATACGGTCGGGGAATTGGTCCTCATCGATGAATCGCCCACGACGGCGAAGGCGCACCTGTGGTTCAAACTAAGCAGAACCTCCCAGCTGCGGGTTCGTTGCGACTGGCTTACATTCCCTGAGCGAGCAAGCGTCTTCCCCGAACTCCCTCGAACTGCGACACTGTTGAGCAGGATCTTTCGCTGTGACAGATCACCACCGGGCAAGAGCTGGCGGCTGGAAACGTTGAAGGCAGGCCCTGCACATTCACGCTTGGGTCCACCCTGGAGGGGTTGCGATGAAGCTCACCAACAGCAAGGCATACAGCGGCATCGCCGTTCGTGATCTGCAGGAGGCGCAACGCTTTTACGGCGAAACTCTTGGCCTGAGAACGTCCGACGAGTATGGGCTGATGTGGCTGCATCTGGCAGGCGGCCGGGACACGCTTGTCTACGAACAGCCCGACGCCGTTCCGGCGAGCTTCACGATCCTCAACTTTCAAGTGGATGACATCGATGCTGCCGTGACCGGACTGGCCTCGCAGGGAGTGCATTTCGAGCGCTATGAGGGTTTTGCCCAGGATAAACATGGCATCTTTCGCGACGAAGGCCCCTACATCGCATGGTTCAAAGATCCGTCCGGGAACGTGCTGTCGGTCTTGCAGGAGAAGTAGTCGGAGGTCGCCCGGACGCCACCATCCGAGCTAGCTGGTGAGCTCCCAGCGGTCCGACCGAGCGTGGGATCCCGAACGGCCGTGGGCGTTGAATAGGGAATAGCACCCTCGAAGCTGCACATCAGAAAGCCGGAGTTCATTTGGTGCACACGCGGGTCGATGCGCTACCCTTACACACGTGTGATAGCGCGGGTAACCTGCGCATCCGGGGCTTTAGCTCAGTTGGTAGAGCGTTTCGTTCGCAATGAAAAGGTCAGGGGTTCGATTCCCCTAAGCTCCACTGAAGACGCGCGACTTCTGTGTTCCGCCTCCCAAAGAACACACTTTCCACAGACTTTGGCAGTACTAAGGGCATCGAGGCCAACGTTGCTACTCATCGGTCGCGCTGGTGCTCGCAGCCGCCAATCACGACCGCATGTGCCGGAACCCGACCGCCTCATCCCGGACCGCCGCCGTAACGTCCCAGCCCCATCCTGCGCGCACCGCTGCATTTGGAGATTGAGGCCGACGTTTCACGACCCGGTCCTGGCTCGCTCCGGCCTTGACGGAAGGCCCTGGGCGTTGTGGACTGGGCGGATGCGGGAGCGGCTGGGGCGCGGCCGCCAATGGCGGAAGGCCGAAACATGGACAAGCACCATCAGGTAGTGGTTGTCGGCGGCGGCAATGCGGGAATCTCGCTGGCCGCGCGGCTTCGCCGGTGGAAGGTTAAGGACATCGCAATCATCGAACCCCGGGACCAGCACTACTTCCAACCGCTGTTCTCCCACATAGGAGCCGGGGCTGCACGGATGGCCGAAGCAGTCCGCCCCCAGGCGGATGTCATGCCGCAGGGGGTTGACTGGATCCGCGGGGCGGCGGCCGACGTGCGGCCGGAGGAGAACGTCGTCGTCCTGGCCGGAGGCGATCGCGTTGGTTACGAGCACTTGGTGGTCTGCCCGGGCCTGCAGTTGGACTGGGGCGCCGTTCCCGGGCTTGCCGAGGCGATAGCCTCGCCGCACGGCTCGTCCAATTACGACGCCGCGCTGGCCCCCAAGACCTGGGATTTGGTGCGAGGGCTGCGCGCCGGCACCGCCGTATTCACTCAGCCGCCCGGGCCCGCAAAGTGCGCAGGTGCCGCCCAAAAAATTGCGTACATGGCCTGCGACTACTGGCGCGAACAGGGCGTGCTGCAGGACATCAACGTGCACATGGTGGTGCCCACGCCTACCGTCTTCGGGATGCCGGAGGTGGACCGGGAGCTGGAGCGCAAGATCAGCGAGTACGGGATCACGCTGTGGACCTCCACCACCGTAGCCTCGGTCAATCCTGAGGCACAGACACTGGTGCTGCACGGCTCCTCGGGGGACCGGGAGGTCCGGTACGACCTGCTGCACGCGGTGCCGCCGCAGTCGGCGCCGGACTGGTTAAAAGCCACTTCACTGCCGCCGAGGGGGAGCAGCGGCGGCTTTGTCGAGGTAGATTCAGAGATTCTGCGCCACCCGCGATTTCCCAACGTCTGGTCCCTCGGCGACGCCGCCGGAACGCGGAACTCCAAGTCCGGCGGGGCGCTCCGCAAACAGACCACGGTACTGGCGAAGAACCTCACCGCTGTTCTGGCCGGGCGTGCGCCTGATGCGCGTTACAACGGCTACTCAGTCTGCCCGTTCACGCTGAGCCGCCGCACCGCGTTCTTTGCCGAGTTCGACGACCAATACCGCCCCCAACCGAGCTACCCGGTCCTCAGGATGGCCAAGGAACGGCGCTGGCAGTGGGTGATGGACCGGCGGATCCTCCCGCAGATCTACTGGCACCTGATCCTGAAGGGACGGGCCTGAGCGTCTCGTCATCTTGCTCGTGTTCCTTGGAAAAGAGGGCCGGCTGTATCCCTGGTCGGCATGAAGCAAGGTGTGAGGCTAGATCCTGTTGAGTTCGGCACTGTTGACGTCGAGCCGCATCTTCGACGAATGCTCTTCAAGCAGTAACGGGGGTCCCGCTAGCTGAAGCCCGATTCGAGCTTCGCCAGGAGCGAGGCCAGGGAGTCTCTCTCGGCTTTGCTGAGTGAGCTAAGCAAATCGTGCTCGGTTCGGACGTGGTCTGGCAGCGCCTGCTCGATAAGGCCGAGACCCCTGGATGTTAGTGTGACCTGTTTGCCCCGGCCGTCCGCTTCGTTTTTTGAGCGGGTGACCAGCCCCTTTTCTTCAAGCCGGTTTAGTCTCTGGGCGATGGCGGCAGAGGTAACCATGGCACTGCTGGTCAGTTCACTAGGGCTCAGCGTGTAGGGGGCTCCGGACCTCCGAAGGGTTGCAAGAACGTCAAACGATGCGGAGTCCAGCCCGTGATCAGCGAAGGTGCGTGCGAGGCTGGTGTCGATCATTCTGGAGATGCGTGAAATGCGCCCGATCACCGCCATGGGAGAAACATCCAGGTCGGGACGTTCGGCAGCCCACTGGCCCAGGATCGATTCCAAATGGTCGTTCATACGCTCCAACCTATTATGTGCTGATGAATCTGGTTTTCATGTGCCGGTTCAAACCCATTCAGATGCTCGGGAACGGCTGATGCCGCGCCGGGCCAGATGGCGTTGAACAGATGGCCGGTCTGTACATCAACTCCCGAACGTCGAAGAGACCATTGCAAATATCTAAGTGCTTAGGTATTATACCTAAGCACTTAGATATCTCACTCCTTGAGTAGCTCCAAGATGAGGCGCTCCACCTGTCGGTCCGCCGTGCGGCGACAGGCCGGCCTACGGCAGCAGCTCAAGCACATCCGTTAGGGGGAAGCATGGCCGGCGCCGCCGTCATCCTGCTTACTGCCATCGCGCCACTTGCCTGGGGGACCACCTATGTGGTGACCTCCGAGCTGTTGCCGGAGGACTACCCGTTGTTCTCCGCGATGATCCGGGCACTGCCCGCCGGGATCATCGGGCTGGTTTTCACCCGCCGGCTGCCGAGGGGAGGGTGGTGGTGGAAGGCGGTAGTGCTGGGCATGTTGAACATCGGGGCGTTCTTCCCGTTGCTGTTCGCGGCCGCCTACCGGCTGCCAGGCGGGGTGGCCTCCGCCCTCGGGGCGACCCAGCCGTTGATCGTTGCCCTGCTAGCCGTGATCGTGCTCCGGGAGCGCTTGTCGGGCTGGCGGCTGGGCTGGGGCTTCATCGGTCTGGCCGGCGTCTCCCTCGTAGTTCTCCGCTCCACCGCGGTGCTGGATGCCACCGGAGTTGCAGCCGGACTGGCCAGTGCGGCCGCAATGGCTGCCGGCGTCACTCTCACCAAACGATGGGGCCGGCCTCCGGGGGTTGGGCCTGTTGCGCTGGCAGGCTGGCAACTGACTGCCGGCGGCCTGTTCCTGCTGCCGGTGACGTTGTTGCTGGAAGGCATCCCGCCACACCTGGACCTCCCGGCGGTTGCTGGCTATGCGTGGCTGGGGACTGTCGGCGGGCTCGCTGCTTACGTGATCTGGTTCTGGGGCATCGGACGCATCCCGGTCTCCGCGGTGGCGGTGCTGGGCCTGCTGTCCCCGCTGGTAGCCGCGGCCTTGGGGGCGCTGCTGCTGGGGCAGGTGCTGGGTTCGTGGCAGGTCGTGGGCTTCGGCTTGTCCCTGACGGCGATCGTTGCCGCCCAACTGCCCGCTCCTCCCGGAGCCATGCCCAGCACAACCGCTGCCCGCGGAAGACCCTTGATTCCTGCGGCGTCCCAAACCGCCAGCGACATATGAGTCCTCCCCGCATGCAGGAACCGGCTGTTCCTGTCCAAAGGCAAATGCGGCTCCCGTCCCACGATTTGGCACCCCTACTTCGAGGGGGGGAACTGGCGCGGTTTCCTCAGATCCCTTACGTCCGATTGCATCCCTTAGCACCCGTGCCCGCATTCGCGCAGTGCGGCAGCACTATGAACGGAACCAGCTTGATGAAGGCCCTCATCCGCGCGCTCCTGGGAGCAGTCCTAGGGACGACCATGCTCGCGTCAGCCCTGGCTGTCAGCACCCCGGCCCAGGCCACGGCACCGCGAAACGCGACCTACCAGACCTACACCGCTCCCAACGGTGTCAGCAGCAAATACCACGTCTACACCAACGGCATCGATACGAAGAAGCCGGTCGGCGTCCTATTCGTCTTCCACGGCGACTACTCCTACCCGGCGCAGTCGTACGTCCACCACCCCAACGGGTCCATCATGAAGAAGATGGCGGCCGAGGCGGCCAAGAAGAACATGATCATGGTTCCCGTCATCACCCCGGACAAGAAAGGCGGCATCACCTGGTGGGAGGATGCTGACCGCAACGGTGACTACTTCCGGGCCCTGGCCGGAACACTGATCGCCAAATACAAGCTCGACGCCCGCCGCATCTGGTTCCACGGCTACTCCGGCGGAGCCGAGTTCATCACCTATGAACTCCTCGCAGACCGACAGGATTGGATGAAGGGCGGCGGGGCCACCATCGTCGGCGGCGGCGGATACACGGGCATGGAGACAGCCGGTCCCGCGGCGGTGAAGAAGATGAAGCTGCACTGGATCTGCGGCAGCCGCGACGGACGCGGCGGCACCAGCTTGAAAACTTGGTCAGCCCTAGGCAGCGCCAAGAGCGCTGAGAAAAAATACAAGAGCCTCGGGTTCACCAACACGAAGATGACCATCCTCCCGGGTGTCACGCACTACACCTATGACATGCCGAAGCTGATCGCCAACGACTTGAAGGCACTGCCGGCCGCCGTCGCCCCGGCCAAGGCCAAGTCCGGCGATGTTGCAGCCGTGGACTCCGCAGACAAGCTCTACCTATACCCGTCAGCCAAGGGGAGGGACTTGAACAAGCGCTCCTACGTTTCGGCCGGATGGGGAGCAGCGCGAGCGGTGGAGATCGCCGACTGGAACGGCGACGGCACCCAGGACCTGATCGCCAACTGGAAGGACGGACGGCTCACCGTCGACTACGGGCAAAAGAACGGCGGCTTCAAACGCTCCACTCTGGGCACGAGCGGATGGCAGCACAACACCATCCTCGTCACCAGGTGGAGGGCCACCGACAAGTACCCGGGCATCATCGCCAAAAATCGTGACGGCAAGCTGTACTCCTATGCGAACCCGGCCGGCTTAAAGCCTGAGGCGCGGAAGCTGCTGAGCTCCGGCAATTGGAAGGGCATGGACGTGATGGCCCTGGACTTCGACGCGGACCAGAAAATGGACTTGGTCGCCCGCACCGAGGCCGGGCAACTGAAGCTCTACCGCTCCAACGGCAAAGGCGAGATCATCAGCGAGACCCGGAAGGTGATCGCCAAGTCAGGTTGGAATGCCATGACGCACCTGTCTGCTGCCGACGACCATGTGACCGCTGGCCAGCCCGGCATCCTCGCTCGCGACAAGAAAGGCAACCTGCACTTTTACCCGGTCGCCTCGAAAAAGATCCAAAAGCGCATCACTGTAGGTGTCGGCGGCTGGAACGGACTGAAGATCGGCTCCTAGCCGGACCTGCCGCGGGCCCCGGGGTCCCGGGCCCGCGGCAGGAGGCTGCGCGCCACCGCAGCGAGACAAGAGGTGGGCCGGCCTATTCGGAAGCGCCGCTTCCCAGCGAGGCCAAGAGTTCGGCACAGGCGCGTTCACACCGACGGCAGGCCTCCGCGCAAACCTTGCAGTGTTCGTGCATCTCCGCGTGCTGCCCGCATTCGTCGGCGCAGGCCCTGCAGGCAGTCCGGCAGGCCTCCAGGATTGCCCTGGTGATGTTGGCGTCATAGCCCGTGTGGCGCGAGAGGATGCGGCCGGTGGTTGCGCAGATGTCGGCGCAGTCCAGATTCGTGCGGATGCACTTGGTGAGGTCGGCAACCATGTCCTCCGAGAGGCACGCGTCGGCGCACGCGGTGCACGTCTGCGCGCATTCGAAGCAGGCGGCAATACACTCCGCCAGCTTCTGGCGGTCCACGCCGCCCAGGTCCTTGGGGTAGGTATCGAGCATCGAGCTGATGTGCGTCATAATCTGCTCCTGTCGTCCGGTTTCTGGCCGGCGGCGGTCGGCCGCCTCTCAAGCACCGTACCCCTACGCTGGGATTGTGGCCACTGCCGCAGCAGCATCTCCAGACCCTGCCCGCCCCTTGACTTATACCCCCGGGGGGTATAAGTTCAGACTCACCGGAACAAGCGTCACGAGCCCGCCAAGGCTTCAACGCAGTGAAGGTCCTCACCGGCTTCGGCGGCGGAGCGTCATTCCCCTGGTCTGGCGTTCCCACTTCCCGCAGCCAGCACCACGATGTGTGAGGAGAACACCATGGCCGAATCCCTGTCCCTGACCGCCAAGTCCGCACAAGGATGCACCTGCTGCGCCCCGACCGGCGCCTCCGGAAAACGAACCGAGCGCCGCGAGCCGAAGGCTTCGTCGATGTGGCCGGCCGTTCAGGCAGAGTACCGGGTTGCCGGCATGACCTGCGGACACTGCGCCTCCAGCGTTACGGATGCACTGGGTGCTCTCGACGACGTGAGCGACGTGCAGGTCGCCCTCGTGCCCGGCGGCATTTCCACTGTCACCCTTCTGGCCGTATCGCCGGTCAGCGAGTCCGCCGTCCGGTCGGCCATCGCCGACGCCGGCTACGAACTTATTGCCTCCTGAAGATCAGGTTCCCCGCTAAGGGCCGCCCCGCTTCCAAAGGCAGGGGCGCCCGCGAAAGAAGAGTCATGAAAAGCGAGCATTCGCAGCACCTCTACAATTCCGGCCAGCAGACCCAAAGCCCTGGCCCTGAGCACCGCCATCCGGGCCAGGGCCCGATGGTGACCGACCACGAATCGCACGGGCAGGCCATGCCGGACGGACCCGTCCATTCGGCGGTGGACGAAGAACATGCCGTCCATACGCATGGCCAGCACGCCGGGCACAGTACGGCGATGTTCAAGAACAAGTTCTGGCTGTCCCTGGTCCTGTCGGTCCCGGTGGTCTTCTTCAGCCCGATGTTCGCCATGCTCCTGGGCTACACCGTCCCGGAGTTCCCCGGGGCGGCGTGGATCCCGCCGGTACTTGGCACCATCATTTTCTTCTACGGCGGCACCCCCTTCCTGAAGGGCGCGATGAAGGAACTGCGGTCCCGGCAGCCGGGCATGATGCTGCTGATAGGAATGGCCATCACGGTTGCCTTCGCCGCCTCGTGGATCACGACGCTCGGCATCGGCGGGTTCGATCTGGACTTCTGGTGGGAACTGGCGCTGCTGATTGTGATCATGCTGTTGGGCCACTGGATGGAAATGCGTGCCCTGGGCTCCGCGCAGGGAGCACTCGACGCGCTGGCCGCCCTGCTGCCGGATGAGGCGGACGTGGTCAACAGCGATGGAAGTGTCCGAACCGTGCCGGTCGGGTCCCTCGCCATTGGCGATATCGTGTTGGTGCGCTCCGGCGCCCGCGTGCCGGCAGACGGGCAGATCGTCGACGGCGGCGCCGAGTTCGACGAATCGATGATCACCGGGGAATCCAAAGCCGTCGCCCGGGCGACCGGCGATACGGTAGTTGCCGGTACGGTCGCCACGGACAACTCGGTGCGGGTCCAGATCACTGCGGTGGGCTCCGACACGGCGCTGGCGGGCATCCAGCGCCTCGTGGCCGAGGCCCAGGCATCGTCGTCCCGGGCCCAGGCCCTGGCGGACCGGGCTGCGGCCCTGCTGTTCTACTTCGCGCTGGTGGCCGGCATCATCACCTTCGGGGCCTGGCTGCTGCTCGGAAGTCCCGATGAGGCCGTCGTCCGCACCGTGACCGTCCTGGTCATCGCCTGCCCCCATGCGCTGGGCCTGGCCATCCCACTGGTCATCGCCATCTCCACCGAACGAGCAGCCCGCTCTGGCGTGCTGATCAAGAACCGCATCGCCCTGGAGCGGATGCGCACCATCGACGTCGTCCTGTTCGACAAGACCGGCACGCTGACCGAAGGCGAACACGCGGTTACCGCCGTCGCCGCAGCGGAGGGCGTGACCGAAGGCGAGCTGCTGGCCCTGGCTGCCGCCGCCGAATCCGACAGCGAACACCCCGTCGCCCGTGCGATCGTCCGGGCTGCCGCCGAGCATTCCGAGGCGGCACGACTGGGCCTGACCGGACGCAACTTCACCTCCAGCACCGGCCGGGGCGTGCGTGCCGTGGTTAACGGGGCCGACATCTCCGTGGGCGGGCCGAACATGCTCCGGGAGTTGAACCTGGCTGAGGCGGCGGAGGTAGCCCAAGAAACCTCGGCCTGGATGGATCGGGGCGCCGGTGTGCTGCACGTGGTCCGCGACGGCAAGATGATTGGGGCGCTGGCCCTGGAAGACAAGGTCCGCCCCGAGTCGCGGGCGGCGGTCAGGGCCTTGCAGGCGCGCGGGCTCAAGGTCGCCATGATCACCGGGGACGCCCGGCAAGTCGCCAACTCCGTGGGCCGCGACCTGGGCATCGACGAGGTCTTCGCCGAGGTCCTGCCGCAGGACAAGGACAAGAAGGTCACCGAACTGCAGCAACGCGGCCTGAAAGTGGCGATGGTCGGCGACGGCGTCAACGACTCGCCAGCCCTGGCCCGCTCCGAAGTCGGCATCGCCATCGGAGCCGGCACCGACGTGGCGATGGAATCTGCCGGCGTCGTGTTGGCGGGCAACGACCCCCGGTCCGTGCTGTCGATGATCGACCTGTCCCGGGCCAGCTACCGGAAGATGGTTCAGAATCTGATCTGGGCCACCGGCTATAACATCATCGCCGTGCCGCTGGCCGCCGGTGTGCTTGCCTTCGCCGGGGTCGCCATCTCCCCGGCCATTGCGGCGATCCTGATGTCCGTTTCTACCATCGTGGTCGCCCTCAACGCCCAGTTGCTGCGGCGGATTGACCTGGACCCGGAACGAATCCAGTAGCAGTGCGGAGCCACACCCGCACGAGCAAGCTATTTCGAAGGAACAAAATCATGAAGCATGACCTGACCCTGTCCGCTGCCGCCCTCGCCGTCGTACTCGCGCTCGCCGGCTGTGCAACCGGAGACTCCGGCGGCCAAACCGCCCCTGCACCGACCGCCGCGACCACGGGGACGGCGCCTCAGGCCGGCGCGGAAACCGGCACCGAGCACAACGACGCCGACACGATGTTCGCGCAGATGATGATCCCGCATCATCGGCAGGCCGTGGAGATGAGCGGGACCATGTTGTCCAAGGAAGGCCTGGACGCGCGGATCACCGAGCTGGCGACCCGCATCAAGGAAGCACAGGGCCCGGAAATCGACCGGATGACCGCCATGCTTGAAGCCTGGGGAGAACAGGTCGGTATGTCCGCGGGCACCGGCGGCATGGAAGGCCACGACATGCACGGCGCAGAATCCGGGGAGGCCGGCATGGGTGCCATGGAAGGCATGATGTCGGAGGAAGATCTGGCACGGCTGGAGTCCGCGCAGGGGCCCGAGGCGGCCAAGTTGTTTTTGACCCAGATGATCGCCCACCATGAGGGCGCCGTGAAGATGGCCGAGCAGGAAGTCGAACAGGGTTCCAACCCGCAGGCCAAGGAACTGGCACAGACCATCATCGAAGACCAGGAAGGGGAAATCCAGGAAATGCAGGACCTCCTCGGCAGCCTTTGACCGCTCCCGCGGTGAACCATTGCCGCCCGGGCCGACGTGTGCAATTATCTGCGTATGAATGCAGGTAAGAAGGGTTGCAGCCTCGACGTAGACAGCCAGTATGTTGAGCTGGCCGTTGAGGTCTTTGCGATGCTGGCAGACGCCACACGCGTGCGCATCATCCTGGCTCTGCGGGATACCGAACTGCCGGTGAACGAACTGGCTGAGACGGTGGGAAAGTCCCCGGCCGCGGTATCGCAGCATCTGGCGAAACTGCGGCTGGGACGCATCGTGGCGACGCGGCAGGAAGGCACCAAGGTGTACTACCGGCTGGAGAACGAACATGCCCGGCAGCTGGTTGCCGATGCTGTTTTCCAGGCGGAGCATTCGCTCGGCGGCCTTCCGGCACATCACAGCAACCCCCGGCCGCAGGCATCATGAGCGCGCATCCGCAGGCCGGACGTTCTGCAGCCGGGGAGGCCGGGGACGAGCACGGTCACAGCCTCGGCGACCACAGCCACAGCCACGATGACCATGACCACAGCCACGGCGACCACGGCCACGATCATCCGACGGGGCTGAAAGGGTTTCTCCACGAGCTTTTTGTCCCGCACAGCCACGACACCGCCGACTCCATCGACGATGTACTGGAATCCAGCGCAAAGGGCATCCGCGCGGTAAAGCTGAGCCTGGCAGGGCTCGGCGCCACGGCAGTGCTGCAGCTGGTGGTTGTGGTCATCAGCGGCTCGGTCGCCCTGCTGGCCGATACGATCCATAATTTTTCCGATGCGCTGACAGCCATTCCGCTGTGGATCGCCTTCATCCTGGGGACGCGGCAGCCCACCCGCCGCTATACGTTTGGCTTCGGCCGGGCCGAGGACCTTGCCGGCCTGTTCATCGTGGCCATGATCGCGCTGTCGGCCCTGGGCGCCGGCTGGCAGTCCATCGACCGGCTGCTAAACCCGCAGCCCCTGCAGAACCTGGGCTGGGTCCTCGCGGCAGGACTCGTCGGTTTTGCCGGCAACGAGCTGGTGGCGATCTACCGGATCAGGGTCGGGCGGAGCATCGGCTCGGCCGCCTTGGTGGCCGACGGCATCCATGCCCGCACGGACGGGTTCACCTCCCTGGCCGTGGTTCTGGGTGTCATGGGGGTCTGGCTCGGTTTCCCGCTGGCCGACCCCATCGTCGGCCTGGTCATCACCGCCGCGATCCTCGTCCTGCTCTGGGGCACCGCCCGGGACATCGGCCGCCGCCTGCTGGACGGTGTCGAACCCGAACTCGTCGATCGTGCCGAACAGATCCTGCTGGCTGAGAGCGAAGTCAAGGGACTGTCGGAGGTGCGGCTTCGCTGGAATGGTCATCGGCTCAATGTCTCCGCCACGCTTCTGGTGGACCCGGCCATGACCGTCGACGGTTACCACCTTCTCCGGCGACGCCTGACCGCCGGGCTACGCGAGGCGCTGCCCGGAATCGACTACCTGTCCCTGACGCCTACACCGGCCGAAGCCCTCCGCCCGGGCTCCGGGTTTAGCGGGCAGCCGTAAATGAGCGGCATCGGGAGGGATCAGGGCGCGAGGTTCACAGCGGCCGACCGCAGGTACGAGCCCTACGTCCGTCCTATCGACCCGTCGGTTGGACGCCGCGCTGAAACCTGGACCTGGCACGGGTGGGACGTGCACGTGGAACACGTCGGGTCCCTTGAGGCGCCGGTGCGGATGCTTCTGGTGCACGGCGGGGGAGGGAACGCTGCGGCCATGTGGCCCTTTGCCGCACATCTGTCGCGGCTCGGAGGCCTCGTCACGCTCGTTGACCTTCCGGGCTATGGGCGTACCCGTCCCCGCGGAAGCGCGCGCATTTCGTATCAGGATTGGCAGCGGCTTCTGGCGGACCTTGCGGCGCGCATCGCTGACCAGCGGCCGCTGCTGCTCCTGGGCGCCAGTATGGGCGGCATGCTGGCGCTGGATGCTGCTGCTTTGAGCGGCAGGGGTGACCGGGTCATCGTGACGTGCCTGCTCGACGCCACCGACCCTGACGTTCGGGCGGCCATCGTGCGTGCCCCGTGGATGGCCCGTCTTGCGGCGCCCTTCCTCAAGACCATCAGCGGGCCGGCTCAGCGGATACCCCTTCCGCTGCGGTGGGTCGCCCCGATGCGGAAGATTTCCAACGACCCGGAACTATCCGCCCAGGTCCTGCGCGATTCGCGCGGCGGGGGAGGTTCGATGCCGCTGGGTTGGTTCCGGTCGTTCCTGGAGGCCGGCCCCGCCGTGCCGCCGGAGTCATACGGCGGACCGCCGGTCCTGCTGGTCCATCCGGGCAACGACCGGTGGACCCCCACAGAGATCAGTAGCCGGTACCTGAGCCGGCTTGCCGGAAAACATCGATTGGTTGAGCTCGAGGGATGCGGACACTTTCCAGTGGAAGAACCGGGCATCCAGAAATTCCTCGACGTCGTCGGCATGGAAGTCGAATCCGTGTCTAAGGCCTGACGCGCACCACGGCCGCCGCCAGGTGGCTCAGCGGCGCGGTCATCCGAGGCCGAGGAGCGCGGCAAGCCGCCGGTCGGCGTCGGCGAGGGCGTCCGTGTCGAAGGTGTTGGTGGTGACCAAGAGTTCGTCGGCACCGGTCACCTCCAGCAAGCGTCCGAGCCGCTGGCCCACCTGGTCCGCCGTTCCGTGCACGGCAGCGGCAAGGGACTCGGCTACCAGGCGCTCCTGCCTGGAGGTCATGGGAGCTGATCGGATGGAGCCGACGGGCGCGAGCGGCGGGAATTCCCCGCGGGTGCGGGACTGCGCCATTGCCCAGGCCTCGGGCAGCAGCAGCTCCCGCGCCTTTTCGGCGGTTTCAGCAACGGCCACGGTCGCGGAGGCGATCACGTACGGCTCGGCGTAATAGGCGGACGGCCGAAAATTCTGCCGGTAGCGCCCCAGAACTCCGCGGGCCGGTTCCGCATTGCGTCCGGTAAAGGCAGGACCGCCAACCACGACGGCGAGGCCCGCCTTGGCGGCGATGTCCACCCCCTTGCCGGTAGCCAGCACGAAAAGCGGCGTCGCACCGCCGTCGTGCGGCCGGGCAGTGACGGCGGCGCTGCCGTCGAGATAGGACATCAGTTCCGCCAGGTCCTCGCCGAAGCGGTCCGCGGCGTCCTTGTCCTGCCGCAGCGCCGACCGTACCGCCGGCGTGAATCCGACGGAGCGTCCGACCCCGAGATCGATCCGGCCGGGAAAGAGCGCCTGCAGGGTGGCGGCCTGTTCGGCCACCACCAGCGGTTGGTGGTTGGGCAGCATCACGCCGCCGGAGCCGACGCGGATCCGTTTTGTCTGGGCAGCCACCGCGGCCATCAGTACCGTCGGAGCTGAACCGGCGATCCCCGGCACACCGTGGTGCTCGGCCACCCAGAACCGGCGGTAGCCCAGCTGCTCGGCCTGCCGCGCCCGGCGGATGGTGGCGTCCAGGGCCGCCGACGCCGAGGTGCCCTCGCGGGCGTTGGCGCGGTCCAGGATGGAGACGGGGATGGAGGCACGGTGCATACCAGTCACAACGTGGCCGGCAGGCTGGTATTCCATCCCGGCGGAGGTCCTGCTCGCGCTCAGCGCCGGGCCAGCCACCGGCCCCGGCGCATGACGCCGGTGATTGCCAGGGCTTCATCGATGATCACGAGGTCGGCGAACTTGCCGCGAGCCAAGGTGCCTACGCTGTCGGCCAGGCCCATGATCCGGGCCGGGACCACAGTGGCCGACCGGAGGGCCTGGTCGAAAGGGACTCCCGCCTCGAGGGCGTTCCGCAGCAGGTCCATCATGCTGGCGGTGCCTCCGGCGATGGCCCCGGATGCCAGGCGGGCCACTCCCGATTGCACCCGCACCTCCGCCGGGCCCAGGGGGTACACGCCGTCGCTTAGCCCGGCTGCTGCCATCGAGTCGGTGACCAAGGCGATGTTGTCGGCACCCAGCAGCTCGAACATGGTCACGACGAGGTCGGGGTGCAGGTGGGTGTTGTCCGCGATGAGCTCCACGACGGCCTCGCCGGCGCGGGCGGCCCGGAGGCAGGCGCTCACGGCGCCGGGGGACCGGTGGTGCAGCGGTTCCATCCCGTTGAACAAATGCGTCACCGTGGGCACCGCTGACCCCTCACCGAACCGCCGGGCGAGGGCATCCCGTGCGTGGCGCAGGGAGTCGGCCGCGACCGCGGTTTCCGCGGCCGTGTGGCCCAGCGAGGGGACAACGCCGTGGCCGGCGAGCAGTTCCACGAGTTCGTCGGCGCCGGCCAGCTCGGGCGCGTACGTCATGGTGCGCAGGAAGCCGCGACCGCTTGCGAGCATCTCGCGTGTGAGGTCGAGGTCCGGTTCCAGCAGCCATCGCGGGTCCTGCGCGCCGCATCGGGCAGGTGACAGGAATGGCCCCTCCGCGTGGATGCCGGCTACCTCGCCGTCGGCGGCTATGCGCGCGAGGACGTCGAGTCCGCCGAGCAGATCCTGGGGCGGTGCTGTCACTAGGCTCGCCAGCAGGGTGGTGGTGCCCGAAGCATGGATGCCGGCCGCCGCGCGGCGTGCGTCCGTTTCCTGGGCGGTGGGGAAGTCGACGCCGAAGGCGCCGTGGCAGTGCAGATCAACCAGCCCGGGGATCACCCTCTGGCCGGCAGGGACGTCGACGACGGTGTCCGCCTCGCCGGGCGGCAGGGCCTCCGACGGACCGACGAAGCTGATTTTCGCGCCGGACACCGCAACGGCTCCGTCCCGCAGTTCACCCTCGCCGGTGTGGATTCTGCCCCTGAGGATGGTCCGGCCGCCCGGCAGCGGAGCCCGTTCCGCTTCGCGGAACGGGACGGGGGAGCCGTCGGTGCTGCCCGCGCCTTGGCATGTCATGGCGGAATCGAGGCCTATCCGGGGGGAAACCGGGAGCCCGCCTCGACATCCGTGAGGACGGTGACGTCCGGGTGCAGTTGGAGCACCGAGGCCGGGCAGTCGGGGTCAATGGGCCCGGTCAACGCGCGGTGAAGGATGTCGGCCTTGTCCCGACCCTGCACCATCAACAGCAGCCGCCTGGCATCCAGGATGGTCCCCAGGCCCTGCGTGATGCAGCGGGTGGGGACGTCGTCGAGCGACGGGAAGAACCGGGCATTGGCTCGGCGCGTCGTCATCGTCAGCTCCTCGACCCGGGTTCTGGAATCCAGGGCCGAGCCGGGCTCGTTAAAGGCCAGGTGGCCGTTGTGGCCGATGCCCAGGATCTGCAGGTCGATTCCGCCCGCCGACGCGATGGCCGCTTCATAGTCCGCAGCCGCCCGGTCCACATCGGTCCGGTCGGCGTCCGGCAGCAGGACCGACGCCCGGTCGAGCCCCAGCGGCCGGATCACTTCCCGGTCAATCACCTGCGCGTAGCTCTCCGGGTGCCCGGCCGGAAGTCCCACGTATTCGTCCAGCGCGAACCAGCGGACCCCGGACAGATCCAGGCTGCGCCGTGCCAAGGACTGATACAGCGGCAGCGGCGAGGACCCGGTGGCCAGCCCGATGACGGCACGGGGCAGCTCTCCGACGAGGTCGGCCACTATGTCGGCGGCCAGCGCGCCGATGTCTTCAGCGTCGTGGTGCGAAACATGGAGCTTGCGTTCCTGCTCGGCCAACGGGTTCATAGGAGTCCTGTCTGCTGGAGGAGTCCGCCTGGACGGATGCGCGCCGCGCTGCACGTGCTTTGCGGCAAGGGCAAGTCAAACTTCATGCACTTTTCCTTGTGGGACGGGTCGGAGCCTCCGGGTGTGCCGTCAGGGTCGGCACCCCGGATAAAGGTTGGAGCAAGATTACCGGATGCTACCGGCCCAAACGGGTAGATGCGGGCGCACCATGCCGAGAGCGAATTCCAGACGTTTGCGCACGGTGCATGTGTCAGAGCACGACGTCGAAGCCCGCCTCGGGCGACAGGGTTCCGTTGGCCTGCACTTGGACGAGGTGCCGGCCCGGGTAATGCGCGCGCGTGGTCATCTGGCGGAAGGCGTGCGTTTTGTGGAACTGCCGGGCCTCGCCCGGGGCGAGGTCGGCGACCGCCAGCTTAAAGACCTTTGGAGCCAGCGAACCGCTTGCCTTGACGTAGTGGACCACGTAGTCCACCGCCACGCGAGCCGGGGCGTCCGTTTCGTTGCGGATCTCGACGGCGAAGCCGAGCTCCCCGGGCAGGTGGACAATGTTCCGGTCAAGTTGCGGGACGGTCACCGTGACGGCGTCGGCTGTGAAGCCAAGCGTCGCGAGGGCGCCGGGGTGGGCCTTTTTCACCAGTGTGCGCAGCCCGTGCCGTACCACCCAGGCGGTGTGGCCACCCGGCGCAGCGTTCCACCGGGCCGCGGTCGCCACCACGTCGTCCGGGGCGTGGCGCGAGACGTCATTCAGATGGTTGGCCACCGAGCGGCGGACGGCGTCGCTGTCGTCCTGGAACAGCTCGTCGAGGATCGGCAAGGTGCCCGCCGGCCGGTCGACGATGCCGGGTACCCGAACGGCCCACGGCAGGTACGGCCGCGTCCCTTCGCTGGCCAGCCGCCGCACCTGTTCATCCGGGTGGGCCGTCCAGTCCCGGATGATTCCCAGCGCCCGGTCCAGGTCCTGGATCAACAGCCGGCGGATGGCGAACTCGCTGCTCATCCGCGGAGTCAGTTCCGCGAGCAGGGCCAGAGCATCGTCGAAGGCCCGCTGGCTCCCGTCTTCCAAGGCGCGGGTTACGGCCGCCTCGCCGACCGGCCAGAGCATCCAGCCGGTGAAGGCGCCGTCGGCCAGCGCCGCGCGGATCATGGCGGCGGCTGGTTCGTAGCCGCCAGCCAGGTCGGCGAGGAGCGCTTCCGCCAGCAAGTCGGCGCGGGCGCGCAGGGCCAGCGGCTCGAGCCGACTCCCTGCTTCGCGGAGCGCCGGCCATGCAGATTGGCCACCGGCTGCGGCCAGGGAACTTTGCAGTTGCTCGACGTCGGCCGGCCCCAGCAGGTCGTTCATGATTCCCATACGGTCCTCCGGGTCGGGGCCAATAAGTTCGCCGAAACCAGCCTATGGCTCTTCGGCCGGTGGACCCGGCCGTTGTTCTCCTCCGGAACCACCTAAGGGACCGTGGTTGTCCTGAATTTCGCCGCAAGGGTGTTCCGGGTCACGGTCGGGCACTAGAGTCACCTGACATGGACATCATCCTGGTACCCGGATTCTGGCTGGACGCGTCGTCGTGGGCCGAGGTGACCCCACCGTTGGCCGCCGCCGGGCACCGAGTGCACCCGTTGACGCTGCCCGGGCTGGAAGCGCCTGATGCGCCGCGGGCGGGGATCGGCCTGCGCGACCACATCGACGCAACCGTCAAAGCGGTGGACGGTTTGGACGGGCCGGTGGTCCTGGTGGGCCATTCCGGCGGCGGGGCCATCATCCATGGCGTGGTAGACCAGCGCCCGGACAGGATCGCCCGTGCCGTCTACGTGGACAGCGGCCCGCTGGGCGAAGGTGGCGTGATCAACGACGAACTGCCCGCCGAAGGCGACGAGGTGCCGCTGCCGGACTGGAGCCTCTTCGAGGAAGAAGACCTGGTGGACCTCGACGAGGGGCTCCGCGCCGCGTTCCGTGCCCGGGCCATCCCGCAACCGAGGGGTGTGGCCTCCGATCCGCAGCACCTGTCCGACGAGCGGCGTTTCAACGTTCCGGTCACGGTGGTCACGTGCGAGTTCACGCCCGAACAACTGCAGGGCTGGATCGACGCCGGCGCACCCCAGGTGGTCGAACTGGCCAGGATCCGGGACGTCGAGTACGTGCACCTGCCCACGGGGCACTGGCCGCAGTTCACCAAACCGGCCGAGCTCGGCGAAGCCATCCTGGCCGCCGTCACCAAGACCGTTGAGGCAACCGGGGCGCAGTGAGCGCAGCCAAACTGTTGCCCGCCGTCGAGGCAGCGCTCGCCGGGCACGGTCTCGCTTACGAAGTCCTCGGCTGCGACCCGGACCTGGCGGACACGGCGGCGTTTTGCGCACACTACGGCTTCGCCCTGGAGCAGTCGGCCAACACCATTCTGGTGGCGTCGAAGAAGGTGGAACCGGCCAGGTACGCGGTGTGCGTGGTGCTGGGGACCGCCCGGCTGGACGTGAACAAGACGGTCCGCGAACTCCTGGGCGTGAAGCGCGCGTCCTTCGCCGACGCGGAGACCGCCCAAGCCGTGACCGGCATGGAGATCGGGGGAGTGACCGCCATCGGGACCTCCGGTCACCCCATCTACATCGACGCCGCCGTGATGGACCAGGAACGCGTGGTGATGGGCGGCGGCAACCGGTCCAGCAAACTGCTGCTCAGGCCCGGGGAGCTGGCCAAGCTGCCCCGCGCCGTCGTGATCGAAGGGCTGGCGAAACCCGCCGTGCCGCTCAACGCCACCGACAGTCCAGGGGACGGATAGCACAGGCTTCCCTAATCTTGGCTTGCCTTACCTTGCTGGCGGGGATACAGGCCGGCGCATAATCTGGAGCCATGGGACTCACAGGAAAACTCGCAGAAGCGTTTAACGACCAGGTCACGCTGGAACTCCAGGCCTCCGTGGTCTACCGCCAGCTCGCCATCGAAATGGATGCCATCGACCTGCCCGGGATCGCCGGCTGGTTCCGCGCCCAGGCCGAGGAAGAGGTGGTCCACGCGAACAAGTTCATCGAGCACATGATGGACCGCGGCGCCCACCCGAAGATCCAGGCGATCACCGCTCCGACAATTTTCGCCGGGACCGTCTTGCAGGCGTTCGAAGCCTCGCTGGCACACGAGAAGAAGGTCTCCGAGTCGATCCGCGACCTGTACCGGCTCGCGCAGCAGGAGGGCGACATCGACTCCATTCCGCTGCTCAACTGGTTCATCGACGAGCAGTTGGAAGAAGAAGCCACGGTCGGCGAGATCATCGGCCGGGTCAAGCTGGTCAACGACGACGGGCCCGGCCTGCTGCGCCTGGACGAGCAGCTCGGTTCCCGTACCGGCGACGCCAGCTAGCGCAAACGCCGGCCAGGTGGTGCGGGCTAGGCCGACGGGTCCCCCTCTTCACCGCGATTGTCGAGCCAGGACTGGGCCTGCCGTACTGCGTCCTGAAGGGAGGAGCCGAGTATCTCGGTTCCCGGAACCAGGACGACTTCGTCGTCGAGCGCGAAACGGTCCGCGCGGTATAGCTTGTCGGCGAGGTCGGGGGTCATGCCGCACAGGTAGACCCGGCCCCCGTGCTGGGCGAGCTCGTGGGCGTAGTCGTTGATCTCTTCGATGAAGGTGGCTCCGATCTGGCTGTTGCCGCGGATCCGCAGCACGAGTGCGGCGCTCTCGGCGGAGTCCGGCGCCGGAAGCCGTTCCCGCAGCGTGCGGGCTGCGGCGAAGTAGAGCGGGCCGTAGACGTCCAGGACCGTGACCTGACCCGAACGCAATCGGGTCGGGGCGTCCTTGACGTGGATCTTGCCGTCATCCTCGCGGACCAGTTCATGCACCTCGGTTAGTTGCCCGGCCTGGTAGATGAACAAGACCAAGGTCAGCAGCACGCCTAGGCCGACGGCCACCGGGATGGAGGTCAGCAGGGTGGCGAGGAAGGTGATGACCATCGCCCATCGTGCGGTTCCGCCCACGCGCCAGATTGAGCGCATCTCGGTGATCTTGATGACTTGGAAGCCGGCGACGATTGCGATCGCGGCGAGCACGGTCATGGGTACCTGACCGATCAGGGTCGAGGCGACTAGGATGATCGCGAGCATGACCAACCCGTGGAACACCATGGCGTAGCGGCTCTTTGCTCCGGCTTGTGTGTTCAGCGCGCTCTGGCTCACGGAGGCGCCGGTGGGCATGCCGTGGAAGAAGCTGGCGGCCGTGTTGCCCAGGCCCTGGGCAACCATGTCCCGGGAGATGTCGGGCCGGGAGCCGTCCGGGTTCCGCACGCTTTGGCTCACCCCGGCGCCCTGGATAGCAATGACTGCCGCGACGGCGAAGGCCGAGGCTACCAGGCCCGGGGTGAAAAGGGTGAGGTTGGGAATCGCGAAGGGCGGCAGGCCCGTGGGGATGTCGCTGACGTCCTGAACGATCTTCACACCTTCAGGTTGCCACCAGATGGCGATGAGACTGGGTATGACGAGGGCGAGGAGCGAAGCAGCGTTGGCCAGCCGCGTGCGCCCCAGCAAGATCATGATGATCAGCGCGATGGATCCGACCAGCACTGAGTTCCAGCTGAACTGCCCGACGTGCAGGATCAGGTCCACGAACGCCCCGAGGCTGGTGCTGGCCTGGGATGTGTATCCGGCGAGCTGTGCCGCCTGGTCCATCACCAGCACCGCTCCCACCCCGGAGAGGAAGGCGGTCATCACCGGGTAGGAGATGTAGCGGACCAGCTTGCCGGCACCGAGCAGGCCGAAGGCCACCAGGAACAGCCCGCTGAGCCCCACGAGGAAGAACAGGGCCGGCGCGCGCTGTTCGGCGGGAAATGCCGCGATCGCCTGGCCTGCGGTGATGGCAGAGACACTGGTGGTGGCGATTTGCATCAGCTGGGAGCTGGCGAAGAACCCGCCCACGGTCGGGGCGACGACGGTGGCGTAGAGGCCGTAGACGGGGTTGACCCCGGCCAGTGCGGCGGTGGCCATGCCGGAGGGCACGCTGACCACGGCGTTGACGAGCCCGGCCAGTGCATCCCCGGGTAGGTTTTTCATCCGCGGTAGGAACCCCGACGCCTTCTCACTGTCCTGTGGCACGGTCCCTCCCGGCTGTGTGGATTCTTTGGGGGGCTTGCCCCTTTATGCAAAGGTTTTTCCTGTAGCGGAAGCGCTTTTGCTAAGCCGTTACTCCCTATCTAACGTACATCCGTGATTGGATGGTTAGACAACCCGGGACGAAACCAGCGGCACCGGTTCCGTTCGGGGGCGGAAGTTCCCCAACGATGGATCCGCGCGTGTACGAATTTTTCCAGGCTCTGGGCTCATGGGGGGTGACCGTCTTCGTGGTCGCCTCGATGCTCAACGTGGGGTTGACCCAAAAACCCTCACGGTTGCTCACGCACCTGTCCAACCGGGCGTTTTTGCTGCGGATGCTGTTGCTGAATTTCATTGTGGTGCCGGCCCTGATGATGGCTGCAACGGACCTCGTTGAACTGGCCCCTGCCTACTCGGCTGGTTTGTTGCTGTTCTCCTTGTCCGCCGGGGCTCCGTTTTCCATCAAGCTCACCGGGGTCTCCGATTCGGACATCGCTCTGGGCGCGACCGTGATGCTCGTCCTGATTGTCGGCACCGTCCTCTGGCTCCCGCTCCTGCTTCCCCAGGTACTGGAAGGTGTGACGGTGGACACTTGGGCAGTGGTCCAGGGGCTGCTCACGCAGATGGTCCTGCCCTTGGTGGTTGGGATGCTCGTCCGGCAGTTCACCGAGAACGTGGTGGCCGCCGTGCAGCCGTGGGTGGCGATAATCTCCAACATCTCGCTGTACGTGCTGATCGTCGCGATCCCGATCGGGTATCTACCGGCAATGGCCGATCCCGGGCTGTGGGCGGCCATCGGAGTGGGCACGGCGGTGCTGCTGCTCGCGCTGTTCTTGGGCTGGACCATGGGCGATGGCCACGACCACCTCCAGGACGTGGGCGGGTTGAGTACGGCCCAGCGGGGCATCGCCGCAGCCCTGATCGTCGCCCAGACCAATTTCAACGATCCGCGCGTACTGGTCGTTATCACGCTGCTCAACACCTTCGGCGTGCTGCTGCTGATCGTCGCGGCGAAGTTGATGAGCAGGGACAACAGTTTCCAATTTCTGATCCCGACGGCGGCCGACATGCCGGGGAAGAACGACCACGACGACGGAGGAGGCTGACGACAATGTGCGCTGCCCGCGATCAACGACCGAACATCCTGGTGCTGTGCATGGACCAGTGGGACGTGCACATGGACCTGCCGCCCGGTGTGGAACTGCCTGCCATCCAGCGCTTGGTGGGGGCGGGTGTCAGCTTGAGCAACCAGTACTGCACGGTCCCACAGTGCACTCCCTCCCGGGCCACGATGTGGACCGGCCAGCACGCCAAGAACGTTGGTCTGTGGGACAACACCAACTTCGCGTGGATAGACGTGCTGGACGAGGACGTCCCCACGATCGGCACGATGATGCGGGAGCAGGGATATTACTCCGCGTTCAAGGGCAAGTGGCACTTGTCGCACCCAGGGCAATCTTCGGACGCACTCGAAGGCTATGGCTTCTCGGATTACCAGTCCTGGGGCGACAACTGGGGCGCCCCGTTCCACGGCGAGACCCTGGACGGCGCGGTGGCCTTCGAAACCGTGGACTGGCTGCGCCACAAGCGGCCGCAGGATCGCCCATGGTTGCTGATCTCTTCGATGGTCAACCCCCACGACGTCATGTTCCTGCGCTCCGGCCAAGAGGAGCAGGCCCACGCGAACGGGGTGATGGCCGCCTTGACCCATCCGGCGCAGGACCTGGGGTTCATGCGCGACTACGACGTGGAACTCCCGGTGAACTTCCACGACGACCTTGACGCCCAGCCGTACGGGGTGCGGTCCTACAAGCGGAGCACCGAATGGAACTACGGCCGGATTCCGGAGGGCAGGGAAGATTTGTGGAAGGCCCGGCGGAATTACCTGATCAACTGCCTGCGGATGGTCGACGCACAGTTCCAGCAAATCCTGAACGAGCTCGACCGGCAGGACCTGTGGCGGAACACCGTGGTGATCCTCACCTCCGACCACGGCGAGATGAACGGCGGGCACGGCATGACACAGAAGGGAGCAATTCCCTTCCAGGAGGCCTCGATCGTCAACATGACCGTCGTCGCGCCGCGCAGCCCCAAGGGGGTGCAGTCCGACGCCGTCGGATCGCATCTGGACCTCGCCACTACTTTCCTGTCATGGGCGGGGCTGGAGGAGACGGAGATAGGTCGCCTGTACCCGGCGTTGAAAGGCCGGAACCTGCGGCCCGTGTTTGAAAGCCCCGGACAGGCGAAGCCGCCTCGCGGCTCGTCCTCCGAGCCCGGCGATGGCGCGTTAATAAGCTGGGACGGCCTCAACATGCAGGACCCGGAGTGGGCTATCCAGGGCGCCTTGGGCGAACTGGCCCAGTTGCACGAAGGCCCGGAGAAAACACTGGAGGACTGCCGTGCGGCCGGGAAAAAGTTTGGGGCCCCGGACCTGGACAAGCGCACGTTCTTTCGATCGGTCTCCGACGGCCGATACAAGTTGGTCCGGTGGTTTTCTCCCACCCAGTACGGCGTACCCCGTACGGTCGAGGAGTTGCACGCAGTCTCCGAGGTGGCGCTCTATGATCTTTTGGATGACCCCGGCGAGACACGTAACGTCGGGGATCCCTCCCATCCCGATTATGACGGGCACTTGATGGAGTCGATGCTCAAAAAGCTTGTCAACCTTATCGACACCGAGCTGGGCGAGGACGAACCGCCCTTCGACCTGGACCTCTTCGGCACGCGGGAGGTCCGTTACCGGCTGGAGGACATCGAGGCCGGTGCCCCGGGCGGCGGGCTGCCGGCCGAACCCGGTCCCGCAACCGCAGCGCGGCAAGAGCAAGAGCCGTGAGCCAGGGTGTTGTCCCGGAGGCTGAGGTTCCGGCTGGAATGGTTCTCGTACCCGGCGGGACATTCCCGATGGGCTCAGAGAACTTCTATCCCGAAGAACGGCCCGTCCACCCGGTGCGTGTGTCCCCGTTCCTAATGGACCGCACGCCCGTGACGGTGACGCAGTTCGCTCGATTCGCCGCCGACACCGGCTACCTGACCGTGGCCGAGCGAGCCCCCGACCCGGGGGATTACCCCGGCGTGGACCCGCGACTGCTGGTTCCAGGGGCGCTGGTGTTCACCGGAACCTCCGGGTCGGTTCCACTGAGCGACCCGTCACTCTGGTGGTCCTGGGTGCCCGGCGCGTCGTGGCGTTTCCCGGAGGGGCCCGGCTCGCGGGCACTGGATGACCGGCCGGACCACCCCGTCACGCAGGTGTCGCTGGAGGATGCCGCGGCCTACGCCAGATGGGCCGGGCGAAGGCTTCCATCCGAGGCGGAACACGAGTTCGCCTCCCGCGGGGGTACCGCGCCAACTCCTTACGCCTGGGGCGACCAGCGCTGCCCGGGCGGTCACCACCTGGCCAACACCTGGCAAGGGGCGTTCCCCTACCGGAACTCCGCCGAGGACGGCTGGCCCGCGACCTCTCCCGTGGGCGCCTACGCTGCCAACGCCTACGGAGCCGTGGACCTGATCGGAAACGTCTGGGAGTGGACGGCCGACCGGTGGTCGCCCCGTCACCCGCAGGCCGCGGCCTCCCCTTGCTGCGTCCCGACGGATCCGCGCCGGGAGCACGCCGGCCCGGAAAATCCGCGCGACGCCTTCGTGGTCAAGGGCGGCTCCCACCTTTGCGCCCCCGAATACTGCCTGCGCTACCGGCCCGCCGCCCGACAGCCCCAGGACCGCGACTCCGCCACCACGCACATTGGATTCCGGTGCGTCCGGGACATCGGGACGACGATTGCTGGTCTGGTTCCGCGGGAGGACGGTCGTTAGGCATCGGCATATGCAGCGGCCGGCCGTCGGTCGGATCGCGCTTTTGCTGTGCGGGCGCTCAGCTGGAACCGGGCAGGGAGGCCTTGGCGGCACCTTTGTGGAGGAGTTCGGGTGTGGCGGCCGAGAGTTCGTTGGCGAAGCGGACCAGCATGGCGCCGAGGACTTCCCGATCTTCCGGGGACCAAGTGGAGAGTATTTCGTCGAACGCTGAAGCGCCGGCCACGCCGATCTGGTGTTGCAGTTCGATTCCGCTGGCGGAAGTCCCCAACAGGGTGGCACGGCGATCGGCCGGATCGGGTTGGCGGTCGATCAGCCCCTTGGCCTCGAGGCGGCGGACCTGCGGGTTCATGGTGGACTTGTTGACGCCCCACTGTGCTGCCAGATGCGAAAGCCGCATCGGCCCGTTCCTGGTCAGATATTCCAGCAGCGCGGTATCGGTGGGCGAGAGGTTCGCGGCGGCGGGCCCGAGGATGTAGCTGCGGATTTTTCTCCGGCTGGACCACCGGAGCAACAGGGCGAAGCCGTGGCGCACTTGTTCCCCGGGCGTCGGCACATCGCCGGCTTTGGTCGAATGAGGATCGGTCATGGAAGGAGTCTACCAATAAGGTTCGGTTCGCCTAACCGAACTAAAGCTGGTACGGTGGAAGCGTCCTCAGATAGATGACCGAGTACAACTAGAGGAGGAATATGACCAGCGAGACGATCGAAAACCAGTCAACTCTTTCCGCTCCGCGCGCCACGGCCGTGTTGGCCGAATTTGGTGATTACCTGCAGGCGCAGCGCCTGGTGGACCGGCTCTCGGATGAGAAGTTCCCGGTGGAGCACGTGCGCATTGTCGGCCTAGGCATCAGCAGCGTGGAGCAAGTCACGGGCCGAATGACCAAGGGCAAGGCCGCGCTGGCCGGAGCTGCCGGCGGCGCCTGGTTCGGCCTGCTCATCGGGCTGCTGTTCGGGCTGTTCGTCCCCGGCATCGTATGGCTGAGCGTGCTGTTGGGCAGCGTGCTCATCGCCGCCGTGTGGGGTGCCTTGTTCGGTTTCATCGGGCACTGGAGCAGCGGCGGACGACGGGACTTCAAGTCGGTAAAGTCCCTTGAAGCCGAGCGCTACGCCGTCATGGTCGACTCAGAATACTTCGCGCAGGCGTCCGCCATCACCAACCGGTAGCCGCCCGAAAGCTGCGCCCCGTGCCATCCCGAACTGGCAACAGGCACCGTCAAGTGGTGCAACGCCGAAAAGGGTTTTGGCTTCATCGGCCAGGATGGCGAAGGACCGGACGTGTTCGCGCACTTTAGGCAATCTCCCAGCGGCTACCGCTCCCTGGAAGACAACCCAGGGGTCGAGTTCGATGTCGCCCAGGGGCCTAACGGGCTGCAGGCTGAGAACATCCGCCCGCTCTGACGGCTTTGAATTCCGCCCCCGGATCCTTGTGGTTCGGGGGCGTTTCCTATGCTGGTTGCATTTCCGGGTGCAGCGCCATGAGCGTCCCGACATCGGCCCTCCCCGTTCGGGGGTCAGAGCCAGCGGCCATTAAATGTGCTGGTCCACGATGATCGGGTTGCCGTCGGGGTCCTGCAGAACAAAGCTGGCAGGACCGGTGGTTGCCTCGTCTGCTTCGGACAGGAATTGCACGCCCTCCGCTTTTAGCTGCCGCTGGAGATCGCGCACATCAGCGAATGAGCCAAGGGCCTGGGCGTCCTGGTTCCAGCCCGGGTTGAAGGTCAAGGCGTTTTTCTCGAACATTCCCTGGAAGAGTCCGATGACGGCCGCGCCGTTTTTCAGGATCAACCAGTTCTGCGTGATGTCACCGCCGTGCTGGCTGAACCCGAGCTTCTCGTAGAACGCGGCAGAAGCCGCAATGTCCTTAACAGCGAGGCTGAGCGAAAAAGCACCGAGTTGCATGTGTTGCTCCATTCTCCGGAATGCGGACTCATCGCATCATAGCCACGGCCGGCCGGGGTGGAGCACAAACACGTCGGGACGCGGCCGGCACGGCGGCAGCGGCCAGTCCCTGCTCCGGCAACAGAGGGGCTACGGCTCCGGGTTGTGACGGTGGTTCTTGCGGTCGCGGACACGCTGCTCGTGCTCCAGCCGGCGGTGCTCCTCGCGCTCGTGCTCCAGTGCTATCAGCTCCGGATGGTTCAGCCGCGAATGTTGGCGGCCGTACAGGAAGTAGATGGCGAAGCCGATGGCCAGCCAGACTGCGAAGCGCACCCACGTGAGCGTGGTCAGGTTCAGCATCAGCCAGAAGCACAGCACCGCGGACAGGATCGGCACCACGGGCGAGCCCGGGACGCGGTAGGCGCGGGGCAGATCCGGCCGCTTGTTGCGCAGCACGACGACGCCGATGCTCACCAGCACGAAGGCTGAGAGGGTGCCGATGTTGATCATTTCTTCCAGAACGTCCACGTTGGTGAAGCCCGCCACCAGGGCAACCAGGGCTCCGGCCAAAATCTGCACCCGCGCCGGGGTTTTTTGATGCTCGGTGGTGTGGCTCAGCCACCGCGGCAGCAGGCCGTCACGGCTCATCGCGAAGGCAACGCGGGCGAGGCCCATCAGGAGGACCATGATGACGGTAGTGAGTCCGATCAGGATGCCGACCGAAATGACTTGCGCAGCCCAGTCCGCCCCGACGCCAATGAAGGCTGTGGCCAGTGAGGCCTCATCGGCTGCCGCCAGCTCCCGGTAGGAAACCATGCCCGTCAGGGCCAGGGTGACCAGGATGTACAGCACGGTCACGATCGCCAGGCCGCCGAAGATACCCCGCGGAAGCGTCTTTTGCGGGTTGCGCACTTCTTCCGCGCTCGTCGCCACGACGTCGAATCCGATGAAGGCAAAGAACACCAGCGCGGCACCCGCCAGGATGCCCACCACGCCGTACTGCTGGGGCTCCGCACCGCTAAGGAAGGAGAACAGCGACTGGGACCAGACGTTTCCTCCGGCGCCTGAGGTGGCGACCGGAGCCGGCACGAACGGTGTGTAGTTTTCCGCCCGCACGTACGTGAAGCCGACAACGATCACGAACAGGACAATGGCCACCTTGATGATGGTGAAGACGTTGTTCACGCGGGCCGACAGCTCGGTGCCGAGCACCAGCAGAGTCGTGAAGACGGCAACGATCAGCAGCGGGCCCCAGGTGAGCTCCAGGCCGAAGACATTCACCGTGGTGGGGACATTGACGTCGAAGAGCAGGAAGACGTTGCTGAGGTAGATCCCCCAATATTTCGCGATGACGGCCCCGGCCGTGAACAACTCCAGAATCAGGTCCCAGCCGATGATCCAGGCCAGCAGTTCGCCCAGGGTCGCGTAGGTATACGTGTAGGCGCTGCCGGCCACTGGAATAGCGGAGGCGAACTCGGCATAACACATGATGGCCAGGGCGCAGGTGATGGCCGCCAACACGAAGGACACCGTCACGGCCGGGCCGGCATAGCTGCCGGCGGCCTTCGCACCGACGGAAAAGATGCCCGCCCCGACGGCGACAGCCACACCGAGCACCATCAGGTCGAAGGTGCTCAGCGTGCGTTTCAGCTCCCGCCCCGGCTCCGTCATGTCCGCCATGGACTGCTCGATGGACTTGGTCCGAAAGAGGCTCATGGGACAAGTATTCTCAGGATGGCCTGCGCCGGAAACCCCACTCCGGGCTGAGGGAGTGGCAGCCCGCAGAACGGGTCGTTGCAGGGCCGGTCCTATCCTCCCGGATCCGCGGACGCATCGTCCGCATGAGGCCAGAGCCGCAAGCCCCCGCGTACATACCACGTACGCGGTTCAGACCCTGCGAGGCATCTCGGGTCTGAACCGACTCGCAGGGCTAATAGCTATTATTTCCTTTTTTGCGTCTACGTAAGGTGGGCCGGGATCGCCCCGAAGGGGCCAGGTCACAAAGCTGCGCCGAGCTTCTCCTCGTCGATCATCTCTTCCGCATCGACGACCATCGGATTGAGGACCCGGTGGAGGAAGGACTTTGTCCTTTCCTCCTGCGGGTTGCCGATAACGTCCTGAGGGCGGCCCTGCTCGACGATGTAGCCACCGTCCATAAAGACCACTCGGTCTGCCACTGCGCGTGCAAAAGCCATTTCATGGGTGACGATCACCATGGTCATGCCGTCGGCGGCGAGAGACTTCATCACTGACAGCACCTCTCCGACGAGCTCGGGGTCAAGCGCTGACGTCGGTTCATCAAACAACATGAGCTGCGGCTCCATCGAAAGCGAGCGGGCAATTGCCACTCGCTGCTGCTGGCCGCCGGAGAGCTGCGCAGGGTATGCGGCCTCCTTGTGGGATAATCCGACTCTGTTGAGGTTGAGTCGGGCTATTTTGAGCGCCTCTTCCTTCCGCCGCTTGAGCACCTTGACCTGCGCAACAGCGAGGTTTTCCAGCACTGTCAGATGTGGGAACAGGTTGAAAGACTGGAAGACCATACCGATCCGGCGGCGAATGCGATCCAAATCGGCATCCGGGTGGGTGACCTCGTCAGGACCTACAGAGATCGTCCCTGAGGTGGGGATCTCGAGCAGATTAATGCAGCGCAGCAGGGTGGACTTCCCAGATCCAGAGGGGCCAATAACGCAAACGACTTCGCCCAAACCGATCTCAATCGAGACGTCCTTAAGCACTTCATTTTGGCCGAAACTCTTCTTCAAGTTTTGGATCGAGATGGCAGGACTTGCTGCGGTGCCCGGAGGTGCTGGAATCGGTGCGGTAGGCATTGTCAGAGTGCTTTCGCGTAGCGGCGCTCGAGTTTACGCACGAGCATGGACAGAGGAAGGGTGATCGCAAGGTAGCAAAGTGCCCCAACAATCAGGGGGGTCGCGTTGACGGAACGATTCAGGAAGTCCTGTGCAAACTTCGTGAGCTCATACTGCGCGGCGGTGACTCCAACGACGTAAACCAAGGACGAGTCTTTGACCAAAAGGATCATTTCGTTCGTGAGCGGTGGGACCACGATCCGAAATGCCTGGGGTATGACGATCGTCGCCATGGTTCGGCCATGGCCCATCCCAAGGGTGCGAGCAGCCTCCAACTGTCCCTTCGGTACGGCTTGGATGCCTGCACGAAAAGTTTCGGCCATGTAGGCGGCGGCCGTGATGCCCAGGCCTACCATGACCATGCCGTACTTATCTCCGGGAAACTGGAAACCCGGAAATGCGCTGGGGACGCCATAGGCGACCATGAAGAGGACGACGAGGGCAGGAACTCCGCGGAAGAACTCAACATAAGCAGTGGCAAACCATCTGTACGGCTTGACCGAACTCAGCCTCATCATGGCCAGCAGCAGTCCCACGATGAAGGCAAAGACGAATGCCAAGAGGGCGTAGATGATGGTGTTTACGAGACCCACCGTGATTAGCCGGGGCAACATCCGCAGGAAGATGTCTGGCCGCAGGAAGGCTTCGCTGAAAGTTGTCCAGTCGGTCTTCGCCACCACGAAGGCAAGGACAGCGATCCCGATCAGGTATTGAATACCGCGTATGACGCGTGCCCGCTGCCGCCGTGTCAATCGTGGTGTGGCAACCTCAGGAGGGGCCTGCTGGGTTTGTGTGCTCATGATTTCCTAACTGGTGCGCTGCATTTCACCGGGACGCCTTTGGCCCAACCGCCGACTGTCCGCCGGCGGTTGGGCTGACCGGTCAGGTTTGCGGCAGATCCCCAATCCATTTCTTGTAAATCTCGTCATACGTTCCGTCGTTCTTGGCCTCTGCAAGAACTTCATCGACGACCTTCTTGAGTGCCGTGTTGCCGAGCTTCATGCCGAGACCGTACTGCTCGCCGGTGTCGAACTGAGCTGAGATAAACGCCTTGCCGGCATTGTCTTTCAAGGCCTCCGTCCACACAGGCAGGTCATTGATTGCTGCGTCGACTTGACCGGTGAACAGGGCCTGTGACTGCGACGCAAGGTCTTGGAACTCAACGATCTCGCATGCGCACTCGTCCTGATGCTCCTTCGCGTACTCCAAGCCGGTAGTTGCCGTCGCGGCGCCCAGCTTTTTGCCCTTCAAATCGGCCATGCTCTTCACCGCCGAGTCGGTTGGTACCAGCAATGCCTGAGTCGCATCGAAATACGGCTCCGAGAACAGAATGGCTTCCTTGCGGGCGTCCGTGATCGTCATTCCGGCCGCAGCAATATCACATTTTCCGGTTGCCATGTCCTCCCCGGATTTGATGCCCTCGAAGGGCGTATCGATGATCGCCTGCTGGGCGCCCAAGCGCTCCGCAACGAGCTCGGTAATGTCGACGTCGAAGCCGACTACCTGCCCGGAGTCGTCGTTGGCCTGAAACGGTGCGTACGGAAGATGGGTGCAGACCGTGAGCTTGCCTGGCGAAATGAGAGTCACACCGTCAGCCGAGCCGGCGGAGGGATCGACGGCAGCGGACGGTTCGTTACCGCAGGCGGACAGTGCAACCGCGCAGATCGCAATGAGTGCTGTGGTCGCAAGCCTTTTGTATGACGGCAAGGGCGTCTCCTTATGTGGCGGGGCCAGAAGGGCTCGGCCCGGGCTCGACGAGTGGCAGACAGCAGGAGCCTATGATGCAAAGCACCGTAGGAGCGTTTTCGAGTGTGGCCGCTGCCGCTCCCGAGCCGCTCGGCCTAAGCCGCCCCGCTGGACAGTGTGGGCTGGGCCACACCGAAATCAAGTATGAAGTCATTTGCCAGATACCGCAACAGGCCCTGCAAGAATTACTTGATTCAGGCATATCTGCTTAGCTGGCCGAGCGGTACCAGATGTGGTGTTCCTGATGCGGGCGACGAGACGCCTCGACCTCAGTTCGATAGACGCTTGATTCCCCTCGAACGGCGTGGGAGGGGTATCGCGGGCAAGAGGGCATGGACGAGCGAGAGTATGTATGCGTTGCCCGTCTTGAGCCCAACCTATGGTGCAGCCTTGCCTGCCGGCTCCTCCGCGTCGAGCTGCCGCCGGTATTCCCAGTGTGGTACAAGTGCTTCGGTGAAGGACCCGTAACGTTCGAATCGAGCCCGAGCGGAGTTCGACGTCATATCAACCACTCGTGCTGTTAGGGTTTCAACGACTGCCAAGCTGGACACGTATGACTCGAACGGCCTCGGCGTTCCTACCGAAGCGGGCAGTACCGCAGTTGCCACGTCCGCCAGAGGCGACAACCAAGGGTCCGTGAAGAGTATGAGCTTCCCGCCTTGTTCGACGAGAGCCCTCCCCAGCTTTTCCGTCCTGGCTTCATAGCGCCGAAAGTCGAAAGCAACCGCGGTAGTGCGCCTGTCTGCATCGCAGAGTGCGGCTACGCGTCGTGTGGGTTCATCGTCCAGAAACTCGACTCCCGGACGCAGTTCCTGAAGCATGGCGGACAGATAACGAGCGAGGGCTGAACTGAACCACCCGCCAAAAATAAGGACCTTCCGCCTCGGGTCGGCCAGCAGATCGGCCGCAGCAGAAATGTCCTCGGTGGACAGTCGACTCATCGTTGCGGATATGGCGGAGCTTAGGGCGTCGGAGTAGTCCTGAAGTTCATTTCCCGCCGTGTTTTGCGCCTCGGGAAACAGCTCGACCGGCGACGTCACACGCGCAATCACGTCGTCTTTAACAGCCTCTTGGAACTCCATATACGTAGCGAAACCCAGGTGGTTCACGAAGCGGATCACAGTTGGTCCGCTCACTTGGGCATGCCGAGCCAGCTTTGTCGATGATTCGAGGCCGATCGTCGCTGGCCCTCCAAGCAGGGTGCGCGCCACTTTACGCTCCGCGACAGACATCTCGGACAGCTGGCGGCGAATAACCTCAAAAACGGGGAGATCTCTGGACGCCTGGCGATCGGACATTCGTGTACCTCCGTCATTGCACCCATCCGAGATCGAACTTCGCCGCCCGATTGTGAATGGGTTTGTACTTTCCTGATGTTACTGCCGGCTCATCGTTTGTAGACAGGCCTTGAAACTCAACCCGCAAGCAGGAGGAACAGTGGCTCGGTTCCTGTTAGCACCACACATCCCTGCGGAACAGGTCGTCCTCGGTCTCTCCTCTAACGATGATCCGGGCAAGCCCGTCGGAGACAGCAACAACCGGCGGGCGCGGCGTGTAGTTGTAGTTGCTGGCGAGCACCCAGCAGTATGCCCCTGTGCCCGGCACGGCGAGGAGATCCCCTGGCTGCAGGTCCGAGGGGAGGTAGACATCGCGGACAACGATATCGCCACTCTCACAGTGTCGTCCGACTACGCGGGACAACGCGTAGTCCGCCTGTGAGCTTCGCGAAGCGAGGGCCGCTGAGTAGTCGGCGCCGTACAAGACGGGGCGCGGGTTGTCACTCATCCCTCCGTCGACGGAAACATATCGTCGCGGAAAGATCTCGGAGCCATGCTCGATGTAATTCGTCTTAAGCGTCCCCACTGAATACAGGGTAAAGGTCGAACTTCCAACGATGGCCCGACCAGGCTCGATAGAAATCCTCGGTATGTCGATGCCGAAGCGCTCGCATGCATTTTGGACGGCGCGGGCAATGGCCGGGGCAACTTGTTTCGGCTCGTGCGGGTTATCGGCTGCCGTATACGCAATGCCATAGCCGCCGCCGAGATCCAATTCCTCCAGTGCCGCGCCGTAGAATCTCCGCATGTCGGCGACGAATTTCAAGAGTCGCTCGGCTGCGAGAGCGAACCCGTCGGGCGAAAAGATCTGGGAACCAAGGTGGCAGTGAACCCCTAGAAGCAGCACGCCTTTGTCCTGCAGGGCTGCCGCCACGGCAGCCTCCGCCGCGGAAAGCCGCCCTTTGACTGAGGCCATGGATAGGCCAAATTTCTGATCTTCGTGAGCTGTTGCAATGAATTCGTGGGTGTCAGCATAGACACCAGGAGTCAGGCGCAACAGAACAGGGGCCGCCGTGCCACGGCTTCGGGCGAGCTCTCCTACGCGCGCGAGTTCTTGAAGGCTGTCAACGATGATCCGTCCAACGCCCATATCCAGTGCGCGGATCAGCTCGGCATCGGACTTGTTGTTGCCATGCAAACCCAGCTTCGAACCCTCAATGCCTGCCCGGGCTGCCAACGCTAGTTCGCCGCCGGAGCAGGTGTCGAGGTGCATGCCTTCCTCGACCGCCCATTTAGCGACCTCGACGCAGAGAAATGACTTGCCGGCATAGTAGATGTCTACGCCGCCACACAGCGGTTCGAACGCTTCATTGAACGCGGCGCGGAACGCGCGGGCACGCCTCCGGAAATCGTTCTCCGAAACAATAAAGGCGGGGGTGCCAAACTTTCGGGCCAACTCTGAGACGCCCACACCCTCCACGACCAGTTCACCCGTTGCTGCCCGACCAACCCCGCTCGGCCAAATCTTGGACGTCAGTGCGTTGCGGCCGGAAGGAACTGCTAGCCATTTCGGTGCCAGAGGCGAACTGGCTGCCATCATGGTTTCAGGTGTCATTGACTCTAATCCTCGCTTTGCTCCGTCTCGTTCAACGGACGGAGCGCGCACATCCGCAGGCGATAAGAGGAGCCGAAGAAGCTAGCTGCCACTCACCGTGGCAGCCGCCGTGCCGTTGAAGAATGCGACGCTGATCACACCGCTTCGTTGAGCATAGTGTCGATCAAGAAAGACCGTCAATAGCGGAACATGAATGAACATGTTCAAAGCGGCATCGCATGGGGCGCAGCTGTGGGCAGCGATGACGTAGCTGGTGAGGCGGGGCTAACAGAGCAGTCTTGAAGTATGGATGCCGGTGTTTTGACTGGCCTCGCGCTCCTCCATAGTCTCAGCCCATGATGTGGACAAGGTTCGGGATCAGGGCCAGTGCGGCGGCATATTCCTTCCGGGAGAGCCTGTTTCTTCTTCCGGCGATCATCGTCGTGTGCGGTGCCGGGTTGGCGGAGGTTGCCGCAGCGATTGACGCGGCGGGCACAGAAACTCCGCTGCTTGGCTTCACGTTCGGAATGTCGAGCAACGCCGCGGTCTGGTTATTGAGCGTTGTTTCGGGTGCGACAATCACGACCGCAGGCGTTGTTTTCTCCCTGACGGTCGTGAGCCTGCAGCTGGCCAGCAGCCAGTTCTCGCCCCGAGTAATGCGCTCTTTTGTCCGCGACCGCTTGAGCCAATGCGTGGTGGGACTGCTCGTGGCCACGTTCGTTTACTGCGTCCTGGTGATGCGGAACATCAATGCCGAATCCAGCGACCCTGCGCCCCGCTTATCGATGACCATTGCGGTGCTGCTGACGGTGGGGACGGTGCTGCTCATTATTGCGCACCTCAACCACCTCGCCCACCGGCTCCAGGTGGGGGAAATTGTCCGGACCATCGCCAACGAAGGCCAAAGAATTGCGGCTACCGTCCTGCACGGCAGCGGAAACGAAACAAGTCCCACAGGATCACCGGTACCGCCGGAAACGCAGCCAGGATTTGTTGTCCGCGCGCACCGGGACGGTTGGGTTACCCAAGCCCTGAGCAAGAATATTCTTGCTGCCGTTCCCGCCCGCACCACCGTCCGGCTCGAGACCCGCGTCGGGGCTTACATCCACCAGGGCGAACCGCTGGCCACCGTCTGGCCTGATGGCGACGCGGCCGTCGCCCGCCGCTTGAGGGGCGTGATCAGGGTCAGCAACGCGCGCACTGCCCAGCAGGACATCGACTTTTCCATTCGGCAGTTGGTCGACATCGGCCTGCGGGCGCTGAGCTCGGCGATTAACGATCCGAACACCGCCGTCGAAGTGGTGTTGCGGCTCGGAAGCCTCCTGCGAAAACTGGTGCTATCGGAGTTGCCTCCGGAAAGGATCGCCGGGCGCCAAGGCCGGCTCCTGCTGCGGCCCTGGGAGCTAAACATGGATGAATACATTGACCATGCTTTTGACCAGCTGCGGCATGCCGCAACCGAACAGCCGCAGGTGGCTGCCGCAATCTTGAGAACACTCCGCATGCTCATCCAGTTGTCACAAGAGTCGGGTCGTCCCCAGCACGTCCCGGTGCTCCGCAAGCACCTGACGATACTGACGGAAGCGATCGACGGAAACTCCAGGCTGCATCCTGCCGACCGGCAGCACCTGCGTGATCTCTCAGCCAACGAAACAGACCCGGCTGACCATAGCCGGCAACGTCCCCACCACACCGACGCTTCGACGCCCGGCGGCAGAGGCTGACCCGCATGCCCCGGGCTTCGTGGGTCACCTTCGTAGCGGCTTCGTAGAGGACCCGGCGCGGCGCGCCTGCGGCCGGACCGCCATGCCGGCAGGGCGGGTCAGCTGATGGCCACCAAATCCAGCGGGTTCGCGGCAGCCCCACCGGTCGGTGCGGGGAGTGCAGAGGCGCACGTTCCGGCGGCTGCGGCAACCAGTTCGGCAGGTACACCGGAGGCCAATGCGGCGGATGTCTGCTCCTGGAAGACGGCCTTCGCCTGGTCCAGGGCCCATTCCGCCGCCTCGACTTGCCCTGCCCGGACGGTGACGGCCTCCAGTGCTTTCTTCTGCCCCGGGGTCAGGTCGGAAACTGTCTGCGCCCGTCCCTCAGGGAGTGTGTCTGTCGCAGCTGGCCGTCCGGTATAGATCGTGGAGTCCAACTCCGCGATGGACAGGGGCAGCGTGTTGGTTTCGTTCACGGGATCCATCAATGTCCCTTTCAAGGGAAAGTGCAGCGCTTCTTCCTCTGGTGAGAGAGCGCTTGCTGCGTGTTGTAGACAGACAGGCCTGCCTACTGAGTCGAAGCCTACCGCACGGTCAAACACGGAAGGCAGCGGGATTGTCGGTTCGGTCGCGCTGTGCCAAGGACGACACTTTCCCCGGCATTCGCCTCCAGGTGGGCGCCCGGAGGTTCATCCGCCAGCGCCGCGACGGGTCGGGGGCGCCAAGCGTCCCGGCGTGCAAAAGATCGGCGTAAGTTGCTGTGATGCTGGGATAAACCATTGACCTCTCAACGGTCAGTTTGCTTATAATCCTGCATGCCTGATCTTTCCAAGTGGCCCATGCCCCGGCTCCTGTCCACAGCCGCGAGGCTTGTCGAATACGAGTGGAACGAGCAGCTGGCTTCCCTCGGCCTGACCCATGCCGGGGCAACTGTCCTGGAAATCCTGGCCGTGGAGGGGCCGATGGCCCAGGCACAGCTGGCAAAGCGGGTGCGGGTGCAACCACAGACCGTGGGCAAGACCCTGGCACGGCTGGAAGCAACCGGTTACATATCCCGCGCTCGCAGCAAGAGCGACCGGCGCGAGCAACGGGTCAACATCTCGGAGCGGGGCGAGGAAACCTTCCAACAGGTGGTGAAACTGGGACAGGAGCTTCTGGGCGAGGACGGCGAGGTCGAGCAGCTCAAGACGCGGCTCATCGGCGTCATCCGGGACCTCGGTAACGACAGATTCGGCATCAAGAGGCCCTTGCGCCCTGCCTGACCCGGCAGGGACAACAACGGAGTTTTACGCCGGCTGGGGCCGCTTCCAGGCCGCCTTGGTCAGGCCGGCACGGCCCGGCGGCGCCAGCCGAGGGTGGCGATGCCCCAGGTGGCGAGGAAGACGGCGACCAGCAGCAGGCCGGCGTGGCCGAGGTCGAGCGCGCCCAGCCAACGGGTTATCGGATCCTTCAGGCCGGCTTCATGCAGGATGCCGCCGACGGTCAGCACGGCGATGAAGAGCGCGGAGCAGGAGGAGAGGCCGGTGATGACCATGTTGAAGCCGATCTTCTTCTGCGGGTCCAGGATGGCGGTGCGGTACATCTTCATCATGGCCATGCCGTTGGCTGTATCGCACAGCGTCATGGCGGCGGTGAAGCCCAGGGGCAGGGCCATCAGGGCCAGGGGCGAGACGCCGGCGAGGGCGGCGGAGGCGGTCAGGAGCAGGAAGGCGATGGTGGTGGCGGTGTCGAAGCCGAGGCCGAACAGGAAGCCAAGCACGTAGATGTCCCGCGGGCGGTTGATCCGGGACAGCGGCTTGTCCAGCAGCCGGGCGACCAGGCCCTGCGGGCGCAGCTCCTGCGCGGTGACGTGTCCGCCGTCGCGCACGTGCCGGTAGAGCCGGGCGGTGCGGCGGAAGGCGGCGCCGTTGAAGACGCCGATAACAAGCAGGAAGGTGGCCGAGACGGCTGCGCCGATCAGGCCGAGCACGGTGTTGACGGTGGAGCCTTCCTCCAAAGCCGAGGCCATGATGGTGGCGCCGCTGACCACGAGAATGCCGGCCAGCAGCACGATGGTGCTGTGCCCGAGGCTGAAGGCGAAGCCGACGCTGACCGGCGAGCGGCCCTGGGCGGCGAATTTGCGGCTGGAGTTGTCGATGGCGGCGATGTGGTCACAGTCGTAGCTGTGCTTGACGCCGGCCAGGTAAGCGGTGAAGAACAGGCCGATGGCCAGCGGGTGCGTGTCGGTTGCGAACGAGTAGGCGAGCAGGCCGAGGCAGAGCACGTGCAGCAGGGCGACGGCGCCGAAGGTGGCGGCGATCCGGCGCGAGGCCGGCAGTTTTTCCCGCTCAAGGTAGCTGGAAGCGAGGGGGAACGGCTGTGCGTTCATACTTTGTCTCCTTTGGGGCCGGGCCGGATTCAGGGTGGCTGGCGTCCGGCGCCGGGTCAGTACTTGCGAAGATTCAGTGGTTGCTGGCCGAACCAGCGGTGGCGGAGCAGGTCGACGGCTGCGTGCAGCATGGCGTTCAGCGTGTCGGTGCTGCGGGACAGGGCGCGCAGGGCGAAGCCGGGGCCGTTCAGCAGCGACAGGCCGAGCTGTCCGCCGGGATCCATGGGGGCCAACAGGTCCTGCAACTCGCGGACCAGGTCACCGTCCACCCGGGGGTCGACCGCGAGCATCGAGCCCAGGTGCGAGTAGTCCTCAAGGAAGAGCATGCTGGACAGCGGCGCGTCCGGATCGCCGGGGCGGATCAGCAGGTTGTCCAGCGCGAGCAGGCGGCCGTCGCGGTAGATGTCGTTGCGGATGCGCACCTCCTCGTACCGGAAGGGCCGGCCGTCCGGGGACCAGCCGGGAGTGACCACATCGCACATCACCAGGGAGGAGTCCGCGGCGAGTTCGACGACGGTCTCCTGGCGGTAGGTAGCCTCCCGGTACGCGATGAGCTGGTCCGGCAGGTACTCCAGGCTGGCGCCGGGGCCGAGCCGGAACCGGGTGTGCTGCACGGCCGGATCGCCCGGCGTCCGGTAGATCTTGGTGGCGGACTGGGTGGTCAGCAACAGACGGGCTTGGTCCTCGACCTTAATGTCGACGTCGTAGACGTCCCCTCCCAGATAGCCGCCGCCCGGGTTGACGATCGTGTAGGCGACCTGCGCGGAGGCGTCCAGGTAGTGCGGGCGGATGACGCGCAGCGCGCCCTGGTGGTATTGCGAGGTGGCGACGCCGCGGCCGCCGCGCTGGCCAACGGTCAGGCGCAGCTCACCGGTCGGCAGCTGCACGCCCACCGGCCGGGCCGCGCTCATTGCGCCAGGTCCTGCATCAACACGTCGCGGCGGAGCCATTCGATGACCTTATCCAGGCCCTCGTCCGTCTTCAGGTTGGTGAAGCAGAACGGCTTGTCTCCGCGGAATTCCTTCGAGTCGGACTCCATCACCGACAGGTCGGCACCCACGTGCGGCGCCAAGTCGGTCTTGTTGATGATGAACAGGTCCGACTTGATCATGCCCTGGCCGGCCTTGCGGGGAATCTTCTCGCCCTGCGCCACGTCGATGATGTAGATGGAGAAGTCCACCAGTTCCGGGCTAAACGTCGCCGAGAGGTTGTCGCCCCCGCTTTCGATGAACACGACCTGCAGGTCCGGGTGCCGGTTCTTCAATTCCTCCACGGCGGCGGAGTTCATTGAGGTGTCCTCGCGGATGGCTGTGTGCGGGCAGCCGCCGGTTTCGATGCCGATGATCCGGTCCAGCGGCAGCACGCCGTTTGCGGCCAGGATCTTGGCGTCCTCGATTGTGTAGATGTCGTTGGTGATGGCGGCCATGGAGATCTCGCCGGACAGGTGCCGGGTCAGGCGTTCGACCAGCTGGGTCTTGCCGGCACCGACGGGGCCGCCGATACCAATCTTGATGGGTTCCATTGTCTTACTCCTTGTTCCGTGGGCCGGCCGCTGGGCGGCCGGGTCTTGCGGTGCGCGACGGCGGGTCAGGACATGAACATGCGGGCCCGCTGCCGCTCGTGGCGCATTTGGGCGATCTCCAGCCCAGGTGCGGCGGCGCCGAAGTCGCTGCGGTCCAGTCCGGAGATCCTGGCCGTGGCCGCGGTGATCTCCGGATGGATCTGGCGCAGCACCCGCTGGCCGGCGTCCTGGCCGATCGGGATGCCGCGGATGGCGTTCTGCGTCAGCGAGGTCGCCGTCGAAAACAGGTAGGTGCCCAGCAGCTCCGGCAGCGGAACCTGCAGGCTTCGCCCGGCGAGGGCGAACGCCAGCGCCGGGTGTCCGCTGCAGGCGCCGCTCGCGACGTCCTCGCGGTACTGCTCGATCTCGTCGCTATCGAGGATCACCGAGGCGATCTGGAGCATCCGCGCGCCCATCTTCACGCCGGCCTCGCGCACCTGCCGCGGCAGGGCCTGCGCTGCCAGCATCGCGTCCAGCTCACGCAGTTCAGCCGTCGAGCGGGCTTCCAGGGCCAGCCGGATGGCGAGGCCGTCGCTGTAGGTCAGCTGGCTGTGGATGAACTGGCCGAGCCAGACCGCGAAGGTCTTCTCGTCGCGGACCAGCCCGCGTTCCAGAAACGTCTCGAGCCCGAACGAGTGGCTGAAGGCGCCGGTGGGCAGGGCAGAGTCGGCCAGCTGCAGCAGGGGCAACAGGTACGACGACGGGTGGCGGCCGGGTGCCTCAGTGCGTGTGTTCGGCATGTCGAAACGGCACGGGCATGACCCGTTCCTGCCGGGAGTAGGGCACCCGCATGTGCTGCAGGTAGTCTTCGACGGTGTGGTCGTACTGCACCACCATGACCTCCGCGCGGTAGTCGCTTCCGGCGTCGAAAAATTGCGCCTGCAGGTGCCGGTTGCCCAGGCTGTGGGCCACCACGCCCATCTCCCGGATGGTGCGCGGGGCGATGACCAGGACGTCCGTGGGCAGGACGCTGACGACGATGACGTTCGACTCGTCGCGGAACAGGATGTCGCCGTCGCGCAGGTCGCCCGGCGTGGCCAGCCGGATGCCGATTTCGCGGCCGTGATCGGTGGTGACGCGCTGGACGCGCTTGACCAGTTCGCTGCTGGGAAGCGCTACCTTCTCCTCGTGCAGGCCGGCAAGCTCCGTGTTGGGAAGATCGTGCCGGTTGGCGATGACGCGCTCAACAATCATTGACTACGTCCTTTCGGGTATGGCTCGGTCTAGAACAGGAAGTAGCGCTGGGCCATCGGCAGCACGCTCGAGGGCTCGCAGGTCGCTACCTCACCGTTCACCGTGACGGTGTAGGTTTGCGGGTCGACCTGGATATCCGGGGTCTCCCCGTTGTACTTCAGGTCGGCCTTGGTCAGGGTGCGGATGCCGTGCGCTGCCCGGATGGTCCGGCGCAGATTCAACCGGTCCGGGATGCCTTCGTCGATGGCGATCTTCGGCATGAACGTGATCGAGGATGAGTGCACTGCGTTGCCCAACGCCCCGAAGTTCCGCCGCAGGGCCCGTGGTTGCGGGGTGGGAATTGAACCGTTGGCGTCGCCCATGATCGACTGGACGATCTGTCCGCCCTTGATCACCATCTCCGGTTTGACGCCGAAGAAGGCCGGATCCCAAAGCACCAGGTCGGCGAATTTGCCCACCTCGACGCTGCCGACGGAGTCGGCGATGCCGTGGGCCAGCGCGGGGTTGATGGTGTACTTGGCGACGTAGCGCTTGAGCCGGAAGTTGTCGCCAATTTCCGGGTCTTGCTCAAACTTGCCGCGCTGGCGCTTCATCGCATCCGCCACCTGCCAGGTCCGCAGCACCATCTCGCCGACGCGGCCCATGGCCTGGGCGTCCGAGCTGGTGATCGAGAAGACGCCGAGATCGTGCAGCACGTCTTCGGCGGCGATGGTCTCCTTGCGGATCCTGGAGTCGGCGAAGGCTACGTCCTCGGGGATGTCCGGGTTCAGGTGGTGGGCGACCATGAGCATGTCCAGATGCTCGTCGAGCGTGTTGGTGGTGTAGGGCAGGGTCGGGTTGGTCGAAGCGGGCAGGACGTTCGGCAGCCCGGCGACGCGGATAATGTCCGGGGCGTGCCCGCCGCCGGCGCCTTCGGTGTGGAAGGTGTGGATCACCCGACCGTCGATGACGCGGATGGTGTCCTCCACGAAACCGCACTCGTTGAGCGTGTCCGCGTGGATGGCGACCTGCACATCGAACTCGTCGGCGATCCGCAGCGACATGTCAATGGAGGAGGTGGTGGCGCCCCAGTCCTCGTGCACCTTGAAGCCGATGGCACCGGCCCGGATCTGTTCGGCCAGCGGACCGCGCGCGCTGGCGTGGCCCTTGGCAAGCAGCCCGATGTTGACCGGCAGATCGTCGACCGCCTGCAACATCCGGCCGATGTGCCACGGTCCCGGCGTCACGGTCGTCGCCTTGGAGGCATCCGACGGCCCGGCGCCGCCGCCGATCAGTGTGGTGACGCCGTTCGCCAGGGCAACCGGCACCTGGTCGGGGCTGATGAAGTGCACGTGGGTGTCGATGCCGCCCGCGGTGAGGATCTTGTGCTCCCCGGCGATCACGTCCGTCGCGGCACCGATGGTGATGTCGACGCCGGCGGAGATGTCCGGGTTGCCGGCCTTGCCGATCTTGAAGATGTGTCCGTCGCGCAGCGCGACGTCGGCCTTGTAGATCCCGCTGTAGTCCAGCACCACGACGTTCGTGATGACCGTGTCCGGAATGTCCTGGTCGCGCGTCCGCTGTCCATTCTGGCCCATGCCGTCCCGGATCACTTTCCCGCCGCCGAAGACCACTTCCTCTCCGTAGCGGGTGTAGTCGTGCTCGATCTCCAGCAGCAGGTCGGTGTCTGCGAGCCGGATCGCATCGCCGGTGGTCGGCCCGTACATCTCGGCATAGTGCCTGCGTTTCATCTCGAAACTCATCGCTGCTCCTCCCCGCCGCCGTTGGTCTTCCCGATGGCAGCACCGTCGTCGGTCTTCTCGGCGGCCTCGCCACGGCCCGGCTTCTTGCCGGCGCCGCGGGCCTTCGGTCCGCGCGATTCGTCGACCGGGTCCAGGCCGTACGTGGTGTGGAAGCCGGCCCCCTCGAAGCCAACGTTGGGCAGATCAATGGCGTATTCGGCCGCCAGTTCGGGCTCGGCCTCCGCGTTGATGCCGGCGGTGCCTCCGATGGCTTCGGTGTAGCCCGGGGGGACGCTGGCGCCCAGCGACCCGTTCACGTGGTTTCGGAAGCCATGGACCTCGCGGTTCCCGGCGATTTCCACCAGGTGCACGCTGCGAGCATCGCCCGGTTCGAAACGCACGGCCGTGCCTGCCGGAATGTCCAGCCGGAAGCCGCGCGCCGCGACCCGGTCCATGTCCAGCGCCGGATTAACCTCGGCGAAGTGGTAGTGCGACCCGACCTGGACCGGCCGGTCGCCTCGGTTGGTCACGTTCATGATTCGGGTCGCGACGCCCTCATTGCAGATGATGGGCTCGTCGCGCAGGATGTATTCTCCCGGTTTCATAGGTACTCCTCCTCAGGCTCAGCGGATCGGGTTATGGACGGTGACCAGCTTGGTGCCGTCGGGGAAGGTGGCCTCGACCTGCACGTCGGCGATCATCTCTGCGACGCCGTCCATAACGTCGCTGCGGGAGAGGATCGTGGACCCGTAGCTCATCAGGTCCGCGACCGTCCGGCCGTCGCGGGCCCCCTCGATCAGCTCGTACGTGATCAGGGCGACCGCTTCGGGATGGTTGAGTTTAAGGCCGCGCTGCTGGCGCCTTCGGGCCAGGTCGGCGGCGACCACAATCATGAGTTTTTCGTGCTCACGGGGCGTTAAATGCATGTAGAACTCCCTAGTCCTTAACAAAAAGAAGTGTCCACCCGTTATCTACAACCGGTCAGAGACTAGACCGGGAGGCCCGTGGATAAGGCAAGGATAGCCACAGTGATTGCACCCGGCAACTTGGTGGGAATCCGGTGGCATCACCGCCTCGCAATTGCTTGAGCTCGAGCTTCCAGGTGTCACTCGCTTCGCTCCGTCTGTCTGAAGGGGCCGCGATCAGCGCCACACGGTCTCGGACCTGTAACCCGACGCAGGCGGGAGGGCGCCCGCCTCGTCCCACCACGCCAGGGCGCGCAGGCCGTGGAACGTGAGCCACTTGGACGGCTCGCCAGGGGCTACGTCGACCTCGAACCAGGCGCGGCCGGGGTGGCGGCGTTCCTGCAGCCAGGTTCCGTCGGGCTGGCGCGCGGATTCGATGAGCTCCATGGCGTCGGCCAGCCGGGGATCGGGTGCCGCGCCGTCATGGAGGGTCGCCGACCTGAAGTAGTCCACGGCATTCAGTGCGCTGTACAGCCAGCGGAACGGATAGGCGAAGTGCGTGGCCCACGGGGCGACGAGTTCGCCGGTCGACCGGGTGTACAGCAGCCGGCGTTCGAGCAGGTACTCCTCGCCGGCGTGGCGGGCGGCGCGGAGTTCGGCGGAACCGCCGGTGGCGGACTCGTAGTACAGCAGCCCTTTCAAGGTGTTGAGCGTGGAGTGGAACGATGAACGGGTGGAACCTTCGATCCACTCGCAGTTCCAGCCGCCGTCGGGCAATTGGTGCTCGATGAACCAGGTGGCGATCCCGCCCACCTCCGCACCCAGCCATGCGCCGTTGGCCAGGGTGAAGGCGTTGATGCAGCAGTCCACTTCGCCGTCCCAGTACGGCAGGTTCTCGTATTCCCAGCGGCTGTTGGCGGCGAGCAGGTCGGCTGTGCCGGCCAGCACGGCGGCGTCGAGGCCCCAGTCCCGGAGGGAATTGAGCGACCACGTGGTGGCCGTCCACGGCTGTCCCGCACCCTCGGCTGCTTCCGGCCCTTGGAAGTCGAAGTCGCTGGGGAAGTACGCCCCGCCGGCCCACTGGCCGTCGGGGTCCTGGTGTGCGAGCAGCCGCGCGCCGAAACCCTCCGTAGCCACGCGCGCCTTGGTCGCGGTCCACTGTTCAGGGGGCGCGTGTGCGAGGTCCCGTTCGACCTGCCAGCGCAGTGCCGGATCGGAGTCGAGCAGCCAGTCGACCAACGCCGCCTCGGGCTTCATGGTCAACAGAGTAGCGGCCTCTGTGGAAGAACAACATGGCCGAACCGCCACGCCGCCGGGGGAGGGGCTACTTCCGCGTGCGGGGGCCGTGGCCGGGCCGGCGGAAGCCGCTCCGGCACTCGATCACCAACACAAAGGACGACGTCGGTGCCAAGGTGGGCACCGACGTCGTCCTATGACTTGTGGAGGCTACTTAACCTTGTCCTTGAGGAACTGCACGGAGCGGCTCCAAGCCAGCTTGGCCTCCTCGGGACGGTAGTTGCCCTGCGGGTTCTCGTCGTTGTGGAAGGCGTGCGGGGCGTCGTAGAAGTAGTAGGTCACTTCCGCGCCGGACTCGCGGCGGATCTGCTCCTCCTGCGCCTTGGCCTTCTGCACCGGGTAGGACGAGTCCTGTTCGCCGTAGTGGCCCTGGATGGCGGCGCGGACCCCTTCGTACGATTTGGGCACGCCCTGGCCGACGCCGTAGAACGGCACGGCTGCGCTGATGCGCTCGCCCTGCTGTGCGGCCAGCGCCAGCACAAAGCCGCCGCCCATGCAGAAACCGATGGCGCCTACGGTGGTACTGGTGACCGCCTCGTGGGCCAGCAGGTAGTCCACGGCGCCGGCCAGCAGCCGGGCACCTTCCTGTTCCGGCAGCTTGGACATCATCGCCGCGGCTTCCTTGCCGTCGTGGGCAATGCGTCCGCCGTAGAGGTCGGGTGCCAGCGCGACGAAACCTTCGGCGGCCAGGCGGTCGGCAACATCCCGGATGTGGTCCACCAGGCCCCACCACTCCTGAATGACGATGACGCCGGGGCCGGACCCGGACTCAGGTACGGCCAGATAGCCGTGGGCCTGGGTGCCTGCGGATTCGAACGTGACGTTCTGGTACGTCGGGTTGTTGGCCAAGGTCGTACTCCTGATCACTCGGGGGCATTCCATGTCAGTCTAGGACAGCAGCCGATGTTGTCGGGGTTACCGGTGGGGCGACGGCGGAGGCTCCGGGGCATGGCCAAGCCGGTTGTCGGGGCGGAGAATCGGTGTATGGAACAGCTGAGGAAGACTTTGACTGCCCTTTCGATGGCTGCCGGGCTGGCCGTTACAGTGTCGGCCTGTGACGCCACCGGAGACGACATATCCCAGCCCGAACCGGGCCAGGCCCAGCCGGCCGAAACCCCAGCCGGGGCCGGCAGCCCCAGCCCTGCCGGCACCGGATCTGCCATGCCCAGTGAACGCAATGCGATAGCCGCTGTCGAAACCGCGGTGACTGCCGTCCACGGCAGTTCCGCGATCGAACTCGACTACAGCGACCGGCTTCAGGCCTGGGAAGTGGACGTCTTCGACGTCGATGCTGAGGTCGAGGTACAGGTCTCGCCGGACGGCAGCGAAGTGCTTGAGCAGCGGGAATCCGGGGGTGCCGAACCGGAGCATGCCCGAGAGTTGGAGCAGACCAGGGTTTCCATGCCCGAGGCCCTTGCGACCGCGGCGGAGGCAGAACCAGGCAACGTGGACGAAGTGACGCTGGGGAATGAGGGCGGCCTGCCGGTGTGGGAGATCGAAATCGACCGCGAAGACGGTTCCAGCATTGATGTGCTGATTGACGGCATAACCGGTGAGCAGATGCGCTAGAGGGAGATGCCCGCGTGTTCGTTCATGATCCTGCGGGAGCGGCGAAACCCAGCTTCTTGTCGATCATGTTCTCCAGCGGTTGCTGCCGGATGTAGCGCGCGAAATTGTCCGCGAACTGGCCGGCCAGCTGGGGCAGCCAACCACGCGCGTCACCGCTGAGGTGCGGCGAGACGATCACGTTGTCCATCGTCCAGAGCGCGTGGTCGGCCGGCAGCGGCTCGGTTTCGAACACGTCCAGGGCGGCTCCGGCGATGGCGCCGGACTGCAGCGCTGCCACCAGCGCGTCGGTGTCCACGCAGGCCCCGCGGCCCACGTTGACCAGCCGGGCGGTCGGCTTCATGGCCTCCAGCACGGGTGCGTCGACGAGGTGCCGGGTCTCTTCGGTCAGCGGTGCCACCATCACCACCCAGTCGAAGTCTCCGACGACGGCGGCAAGCTCGGACGAAGCGTAAACCTCGCCGAAATCGGCGTCACCGCTGCGGGCAGTGCGCCCAGCCCCGGCAACCCGCAGGCCGAGGGCCTTGAGCACGCGGGCGATTTCGCGTCCGATGGCCCCGGCGCCGACGATGAGCGCTCGGCCGGACTCCAGGCGTTCGGTCTCGCGGTGCTGCCAGGTCCGCCCCCGCTGCAGGGACAGCAGGCCGGGCAGGTCCTTGGCGAAGGCCAGCATTCCGGCGAGGACGAATTCGGCGATCGGCCGGTCGAAAATGCCGCGAGCGTTGGTAACCACCACGCCTGAATCCCGCAGGTCCTGGAACAAAAGCTTGTCCACGCCGGCGGCGGCCACGTGGATCCATTCCAGCGAGCCGGCGGCATGCCAGGCATCCTCCAGCGCGGGGGAGAAAAAGTCCCAGAGGAACAGCACGTGGGCGCCGTCCAAGGCCTCGGCGAGTTGGTCCGCGGTGGCATAACGCACCTCCGCGGCGGCCTCCACGTCCTCCATGCCCGGCGGCAGATGGTCTTTGTACAGGACGGTGACGACGGGTCTGGCGGCTGCGGCCATCAGGCTTCCGGCGCCTTGTTGCGCCGCGACTTCAGCGCGCCCAGCTGGTCGTCAACTTCCGTGCTGGCCTCCAGCCATTCGAAGGCCTCCTGCACTTGCGGCGAGTCCGGGTCCGACCACGCGATTTCGTTGCGGGCGGACGCCTCGGCCTCGATGCGACGGGTCTCCCGCTCGGCATCCCGGGCAGCGGACTGCATTCCGGTTGCGCTGCCGGCTGCCGCCGAGGCGGCCTGCTGCATGCCGAGCGTGGCCTGGGCGACGTTGCGGCGGGCTTGGAGGGTTTGGTAGCGCAGGCGGCTCTCGTCTATCCGCGAGGACAAGCGGGCGAGCTCCCCGTCCAGCCGGCGCCACTGATCGGCCATGCGCTCATATTGCCGGGCGAGGGTTTCCACCCGCTTCGACGCTGTGATGCTCCGGTGCAGGAACTCGCGGGCCCCGTCGTCGTCGCCGCGGGCCACGCACTCTTCGGCTTGGCGGTCGCAGTACGCCTGCTCTGCTTTGGCCTCATCCAGCAGCAGCCCGATGCGGCGGCAATCGGCCGCGATGTCCGCGACGCTGCGGCGGGCCTGGTCCACCGCTTCGGACTGTTGCTGCTGGCTGGCCTCGATGGCCGCCAGGGGATCGACCGGAGTCTCTTTGGCCGCGCGGTTGGCGCGGATAATGCGTCCAAGGCGGTGCTTGATGGACACGCTAGCTCCTCATGGGATCGGGCCGACGCTGCGCCGGGGCGGGCTGGCGGCGCGGCGGGAAGCTGGACCGGGAGTGTGGCGGGACAGCAGTGCTGTGCCCATCGCGGACACCGCGGTAGGCCGAGGACCAAGCGTGCAGCGCCTCGATCTCCCGGGACAAATGCCGCCCGGCCAGTTCCAGCTGCTCGGCGTCGGCAGAGTACCCGGCTTCCACCAGGTGTTGCCGCAGTTGGCCCGACAGCCGGGTGAGCTGTTCGGTCCGTCCGCCCAAGCTGGCGGCGAGGGAGCGCTTGACCTCCGGCACCGGCTCGCCTTCCGCCAACTTCAGTTGTTCGTCCAGGGACCGGGAAGCCGTCTCAAGCCTGGCCGCCACCAGCGGAAGTTCCCCGACGGGGCGGCCCTCCGCCCGGGCGGCGGCGAGTGTCCGCTCCGTCGCTTCCGTCGAGCGCTGCAACCCGAGCCGCTGGCGCGCAAGGCGGCGGCCGGCGGCGTCCTTGCTGAAACTGCGGACGGTGAGGGATCCCCGGCGCAGCCCGTTCCGGAGCCGGCGGGAGCGCCGGATCCTGCGGATCGCCAGCCACACGGTCACGGCCGCCGCCGTCCCGACGCACAGCACGGCGATGCCGGTGAACATCAGGATCTGCAGGAGCATGTCGGCCAAAAAGGTTCCGGTACTGGCGGGCACTGGTGTCAAGGGCATGCCTCAAGTTTGCCCCCGGATGATCGATTCCTGCCAGTGGGAGTGAATCGCCGGGCAAAACGCCGGGCAAAACGCCAGGGCAAGACAGCGGGCAAAACAATGGAGCCGGCTCCCTTACGGGAACCGGCTCCATTGGAAAGACTAGAGCGGCGTTGCCGCTGCCGTCTTAGAGGCCGCGGATGTTGGCAGCCTGCAGGCCCTTGGGGCCCTGCACGGTTTCGAATTCGACCTTCTGGTCTTCACGCAGTTCGCGGTATCCGCCACTGTTCTCGATAGCCGAGTAGTGAGCGAAGACGTCGGCCGAGCCGTCGTCCGGAGCGATGAAGCCGAAGCCCTTTTCAGAGTTAAACCACTTGACGGTTCCAGTTGCCATTCTTGTACTCCTCCGAGTATTTTCACGCCCCGCGGACTTCACGGGTCGTTTGCAGCGGTGTTTTTCGTCCGCCGTTCAGAGAAGCACAAGCCCTTCGGTGAAGGGCCTGTTGCTCAAAATCAAATGCGCAACACAACAACTACAAGAACTACTGTACAGGACATTTTCCGGGAATCCGAATGGCGCTACCACGGCACCCTCTGTTCAGGACTCGTTCAGGTTGCTACCGTAAAGTGATCTTCATCTACGGGGCACTCGCCCTACACCACGGCTGGGAAGCCGGACCCGATCCACTGAAGGCTGCATGAGCATATCTGTATCTCCCCCGACAACTTCTACCCGTAGCAAGCGCGGTTCTTCCGCCGCCAGCGGCTACTCCCAGCTGTTGAGTACGGTGCGGGATGCAGGTCTGCTGCGAAAGCGCAGGGGATTTTACATCAGCCTCTTTGTTGCGCTGGTGCTGGGGCTGGCCGGCGCGGTCACCGGATTCGTACTGCTCGGCGACAGCTGGTTCCAGCTGTTGATTGCCGGCGCCCTGGGCATCCTGTTCACGCAGCTGGCGTTCCTGGCCCATGAGGCCGCCCACCGGCAGGTCTTCGAAACCGGTCCGGCCAACGACCGTGCCGGAAGGTTTCTGGCCAACGCCGTGGTGGGGATCAGCTACCAGTGGTGGATGAACAAGCACACCCGGCACCACGGCAACCCGAACACGATCGGCAAAGACCCGGACATCGAGCAGGACACCGTCTCCTTCCTGCCCGAACAGGCTGCCGAACGCCGGGGCCTGATGGCCTGGTTCACCCGCAGGCAGGGCTACCTGTTCTTCCCGCTGCTGATGCTCGAGGGCATCAACCTGCACATCACCTCCATTAAGTCGCTGTTTGCCCGCGGGCCCGTCAAGGGCCGCAAGCGGGAAATCTCCGTGCTGTTCGCCCGGCTGACTCTCTACGTCGCGGCCATCTTCGTCTTCCTGCCGACCGGCATCGCCTTCGCGTTCCTCGGCGTCCAGCTGGCCGTTTTCGGCGTCTACATGGGCGCGTCCTTCGCGCCGAACCACAAGGGCATGCCGCTGATCCCCAAGGACTCGAAGGTGGACTTCCTCAGCCGCCAGGTCCTGACCAGCCGCAACATCGTTGGCCGCACCCCCACGGGAAGCGGCGCCATCAACGCACTCATGGGCGGACTCAACTACCAGGTGGAGCACCACCTGTTCCCGAGCATGCCCCGGCCCAACCTGGCTAAGGCGGCCCAGATCGTGCGCGAATACTGCGCCAACCACAGCATCCCGTACACCGAAACGTCGCTGCCCAAGTCCTACGGCATCGTGGTCCAGTACCTGAACAAGGTTGGCCTGTCGGCCCGGGATCCCTTCGACTGCCCGATGGTGGCCGAGTACCGCCGGCTCTAGCGCTCCGCCTCTAGCGCTCAGCAGGTTCCCTACGGTTGCCGGTGTCCAACGCGGACACCGGCAACCGTCGTTTCTAGAGCTGCGTGAAGGCGGCCGTGGCCGGGTCCGCGCCGATGCGACCGCCGGCGTCAAGCGCCGTGATCGCGGCCAGGTCCTCCGCATCGAGCGTGAGCCGTGCCGCGGTCAGGTTTTTCGCTATCCGGTCCGGGTTGGCGGACTTGGGGATCACGATGTTGCCGTTGGCCAGATGCCAGGCGAGCACCACTTGGGCCGGGGTCGCCAGATACTTTGCCGCGATGGCGGTGACCGTCCGGCTCTCCAAATCGGCGCCCTGGCCCAGAGGGCTGTAGGCTTCGACGGCGATGCCGTGCCGGCGGCTGAGCGCCGCCACTTCGCGCTGCTGGAAGGTCGGGTGGATCTCGATCTGGTTGACCGCCGGCACCATGCCTCCGGCGGCCAGCAGGGTCTCCAGATGCTCGGACAGGAAGTTGGAGACGCCGATGGCCCGGCTGAGGCCTTCGGCGTAGAGCTCTTCGAGCGCCTGCCACGACTGCACGTACAGGTTCTGCGAGGGCACCGGCCAGTGGATCAAGTACAGGTCCACGAAATCCAAGCCGAGTTCGCGCAGGCTGTTATCAAAAGCCCGGCGGGCGTCGGCCTGTTCGCCGTTGCGGAGCTTGGTGGTGATGAACAGTTCCTCGCGCGGGATCCCGCTGGAGGAGATGGCGGCGCCGACGCCGGACTCGTTCCGGTACGCGGCAGCCGTGTCGATGTGGCGGTAGCCTGCTTCAAGGGCAGCTTCGACCGCCTGCTGGGTTTCGGCCGGCGGCACTTGGAAAACGCCGAAGCCCAGTTGCGGAATGCTGACGCCGTTATTGAGATCCATCGCGGGCACTACGGCCATCGGGAATGCTCCTTCGGTGCGGGGGCGGAACTACTTCTTCGGGACCAGCACGCCGTAGACGCGCATTTCGGCCAAGTGCTGGCCGTCTTGGTCGTGAATGGAAATATCCACGATGTTGTTGCGGCCATAGCGGGTGCGTTCGACGCCGGTGGCCACCAGGCGGGCTTCCGCCGCGCCGGGCGCAATGTACGTTATCTCGGCCTGACGGGAGACCGACGGCCGGCCCAGCGACTCACAAACGAACGCGAAGCACGTATCGCCGAGGGTAAACAGGTAGCCGCCGTGCAGGATGTGGTGGCCGTTCAGCATGTAGTCCTGCACGCCCATGGCCATCACCACGCGGCCTTCTTCGGCCTCGAGCACCTCGATGCCAAGATGCTGCGACGCTTTGTCCGAGGCATAGCGGTGGCGGACAAGCTCCTCAACGGTAGAAAACTGCGCGTCGGTGGCGGGGGTGGTCAACAGAGCCTCCGGATGTGGCATGGATCATGGGCGTGACCAACGCTACCAATATCCGCGCCGGTCGATGCGCACCAGCTGCCTGCAGGACAGGTATGCAGCGGTCCGCTGCCGGACTCAGTCGTCGCTGGAGTGGATTCTCCGCCGCGTGCTGAGCAGGTCCACGCCGGGGCGGTAGGCAATGTAGTTCTCGGCCGCGTCCAGCACCTGGACCACATGGGCCCGGTCGCCGCCTACCAGCCCGATGCCCAGTTCGGCCCGGCGGTAGAGGTTCTGTTGGCCGACTTCCGCCACGGAAACATCGAACCGCTTCCGTACCTCGGCGACGATCGGCCGCAGCACGGATCGCTTTTCCTTGAGTGAATGCACGTCGCCCAGGAGCAGGTCGAACTCAATCCAGCCGATCCACATGCTGACGAGTTTAGGGCAGGTGGTCCATCGCCTCGCACGGGCTGGAGTTCGGCTGGGCGCGGTGGATCTCCATGGCCAACACCTCGACCAGGGTGGAGAGCCGGCGCACGTCCTCCGGCGACAAGCCGGAGAGCAGGGCCTGCTCGGCACGTGCGACGCGGACCTCGAGGTCAGCGAGCGCTTCGCGTCCTTGCGCGGTGGGGACGATTTTCCGGGCACGCCGGTCGTTGGCGGCGGGTACGCGCTCCACCAGCCGGGCGGCCACGAGCTTATCCAGGATGTAGGTCAGCACGGTTCGGTCGATGACCAAGTGAGCCCCGAGGGCCTGCTGGTTCGGCGGGTCCCGATGAACGACGGCGGAGAGGATTTGGTAGCCGCGGATGCCTTCCGGCATGCCGGTGACGGCCTCCTCGAATTTTTCCTGGTACCCGCGCAGGACCATGCCGAGGTTCCAGCCGAGATCGCCAGGAACCGGGCTGTGCGTCCTGTCCGCTGTGGCGGCTCGTTCTCCTGTCATGCCTCACATGATATCCATCCAAGCGAAGTTGCACAGATAATCTGCGCACAATATAGTCTGTCAGACAACATATTTGCAGACTGGAGTTGGTATGGAGCTGGGCACCATTGGCATCCTGGGTGCCGGTCGGGTGGGCACCGCCGTGGCCCGTCAAGCACTCAAAGCCGGCTACCGGGTGAAGATCGCAACGTCCAAGCCGGCCGCGGAAATCGCCTTGCTGACGGAAATCATCACGCCGGGGGCGGAACCGGTGGATGCCGCCGAGGTTGTGACGGCGGGCCTGGTCCTCGCCGCGGTGCCGCTGCACAGATACCGCACCCTGGATCCGGGCATACTGGCCGGACAGACCGTGATCGATGCGATGAACTATTGGGCACCCACCGACGGCGTGATCGACGACTTCGAGAACGACCCGCGCGGCAGCAGCGAAGTCATCCAGGATTTCCTGGCGGGCGCGCGCCTGGTCAAAACGCTGAACCATATCGGCTACCGGGAACTCGAAGAGGACGGCCGCGATCCAGGTTCTGCCGACCGTCGGGCCTTGGCTCTTGCCGGCGACGATGACGACGCCAAATCCCTGGTCGCCCGATTCATCGACCGCCTCGGCTATGACCCGGTCGATGCCGGCCCGCTGTCCGCCGGCCGCGTCTTCCAACCGGGCACCCGCATTTTCATCGAGGCCCATACCGCCGGGCAGCTCCGCGGCCTTTTGGCGGAGGCCAACGAACCCGCACGTCCATGACGGCGTCGACAGGCAGGACAGGACAAGACATGGAAATCGGTGCCTACAGCTTCGGCGACACGCAACTGAATCCGGACGGCACCCAGCGGGCGACGTCCGAGGCCATCCGCAACCTCTTCGACGCGATCGTCCACGCCGATAAGGCCGGCCTGGATTACTTCGGGATCGGCGAGCACCACACCACCAGCATGCCCGCGTCCTCGCCGGGCGCGATCGTCGCCGCGGCCGCGGCCGCCACGAAGCAGATCCGGCTCGGGAGCGCCGCCAGCATCATTTCCACGGATGATCCCGTTCGCGTGTTCCAGCAGTTCTCCACGGCCGACGCGATCTCCGGCGGCGGCCGTGTGGAGATCACCGCCGGCCGCGGTTCGTCGGTGGAGACCTTTCCGCTGTTCGGCTACGACCTGGGCGACTACGACGAGTTATATGCGCAGAAGCTGGATTTGCTGATGACCATCAACAACAGCCGCGCACCGGAAGTGTCGTGGAGCGGATCCCGGCGGCCTGCCATCGCGGACCTGGCCGTCGTCCCGCGGCCCGCCGCGGGGCCGCTGCCGATCTGGCTGGCCACCGGCGGCAACGCCGGGTCTTCGGCCCGGGCCGGGCAGCTCGGACTGCCTGTTTCCTACGGGATTATCGGCGGGGCCCCGCACCGGTTCGCGCCGCTGGCCGAGCTCTACCGGCGCACCGCGGCCCAGGCCGGCCACAGCGGTCCGCAGATCAAGGTTTCCGTAGCCGCCCTCGGGTTGGTGGCGCCGAGCAAGCAGGAGGCCCTCGACCGGTTTTACCCCGGCTGGCACAACCTCAACGTGGAAATGGGCCGGCTGCGCGGCTGGCCCGCGCCGGACAAGCGCGCTTTCCTGGCCCAGGCCGAAGCCCCGGGCGCCTACTACGTCGGCGATCCGGACGACGTGGCCGAGCGGATTGCCCACCTGCACGGATACCTGGGACATGTGCGCCACTTCCTGCAGACCGACATCGGCGGGCTGCCGCACGAGCACCTGATCGAATCCATCACGCTGCTGGCCACGGAGGTCAAGCCGCGGGTTGAGCGGCTGCTGTCACGGAAGTAGGCACGACAGGGTTGGCCCGAAAACCAACGTTTCAGCCATCGTCCTAAGCTAAGGGCGTGGATAAAGCGGAGGACAAGCAGGCGAACCAAGCGGAGCTGGCGGCAACAGTCATCCTGCTGCGCGATAGCCCGGAGGGACTGGAAGTCCTGATGCTGGAACGCCCCGGCAGGGGATCCTTTGCCGGGGCATGGGTATTCCCCGGCGGAAAGGTGGATCCGGGGGACTACCTGGCGGCGGAAGCGGAAGCGCCCGGCGGCACGGGGATCGGCAGCTTCGAGGGTGAACACGGCAGGCAGCTGGCGGCGGCGAAAGTTGCAGGGGTGCGCGAAACCTTCGAAGAGACCGGACTGCGGATCGCCGGGCAGGAACTGGTGCACCTGTCGAACTGGGTGCCGCGGCACAGCTTGGTCCGCCGCTTCCAAACGTGGTTTTTTGCGGCAGCGGCGCCGGCAGGGGAGATCGTGCTCAACGACGGCGAGCTGGCCGGCTTCGCCTGGATGCCGCCCCAGGAAGCGCTCCGCCGGCATGAGTCCGGCCGGATGCGGCTGGTCCCGCCGACCTGGGTGACACTGCATGAACTGGGCCGCTACGGCACCGTGGCGGACGCGCTGGAAGCCGCCCGGACGACGGAGCCTTTCAACTATGAGAGCCACGTGATTGACGGCCCGGCGGGCGGACAAGTCATCGTGTGGGCGGGCGATGACGCCTACCCCGGTCCCGGGCCGGCGGCTTCCGCCGGGGCCCGGCACCGGCTCTCCACCGGGTCGCTGCCGTGGCGGTACGAACGGGACCGCTGAGCCCCTACGCGGTCGGCCGGTGCACGCCTACACTTGAGGCACCTGCTGCCAGAACAGACCGGGAGGCCGCCATGAAGAAAGCCATGAAGACGAAGTCCTTGAAGGATTTGAGCGGGGCACAACGGCTACGCGTTGCCCTCATGGCCGGACTGCAGCTTGTTTTGCAGACGGCCGCACTCAAGGACCTAAAGAAGCGCCCGGCCGCCCTGGTCAACGGGCCGAAGCCGGTGTGGTTCGCGGCGTCCTTCCTCAATTTCGTCGGCCCGTTGGCCTACTTTCTGCTCGGCCGAAAGCGCTGAACCGCCAAGCACAAACCGTTGATCATTTCAATTCACCGGCGTTAAACACCGTCGCGCAGTGTTGCCTGCGTAACGATGGCCTAGAGTGTTTGACGTCACCAAGTGGCGTCGACCACACTTGAGCTAGTGAACGCTTGTTCGGCTAGCGAACAGGGCGGTCTGGATCCCCGTTCTCCTCGGGGCAGAAGGAGTGGAAATGAAATGTGCGCTGTATAGGGCGCCGCACTTGGCGGAGATGCTCTCATGAGCGCCCCCGCGGTGACCACGGACAGCAAGGGTCCGGCGCCCAGCCGATCCCGCCGGCGCCCGTCGAAGAAGCGTCCCGCCAAGCAGCTGCTGGGGCTTGCAGGGATCCTTGCGTTCCTGCTGGTGTGGGAACTGGTTCCGCGGGTGGGGATTGTGGAGGCGCGCTTCCTGCCGCCTGCGTCCGAGGTGCTGGCCGTGCTCTTCAACGACTTTGGTTTGGCGGCGTTCTGGCTGGCGGTGGGCGAGACCATGCTCGCGTGGTTCCTTGGCCTGCTGATGGCGGTACTGCTGGCCGTGGTCCTTGGCTTCATTATCGGTTCGTCGAACTTCCTGCGGAAGTTCACCAACTCCACGGTGGAGTTCCTGCGGCCCATCCCGTCGGTGGCGCTTATTCCGCTGGCCGTGCTGCTGTTCGGCGTGAAGATCGAGTCCTCGCTGATGCTGATTGTCTACGCATCCTTCTGGCAGGTCTTCATCCAGGTGCTTTACGGAGTGGCCGACGTGGACAACGTGGCCATGCAGACGGCGAAGTCCTACGGCCTGGGCCGGTTCGCCCGGGTCCGCCACGTGGTGTTCCCCACCGCCCTGCCGTACCTGATGACCGGGGTGCGGTTGGCCGCAGCGGTCGCCCTGATTCTGGCCATCACGGCCGAACTGGTGATCGGATCGCCGGGCCTGGGCCGGGAAATCGCACTGGCGCAGTCCGGCGGCGCGATCGCTGGCATGTACGCGCTGGTGCTGGCCACCGGGCTGATCGGCGTGCTGGTCAACCTGGTGATGCGCTTCATTGAGCGCAAGACCCTGTCCTGGCATGAATCGATCCGTTCCGAGGTGATCGCGTGAAAGTCCTGAAAAGCATTGCCTACGCGCTGGCACTGCCGGTCATCCTGGTGCTGATCTGGTGGGCCTCAACGCTGGGCGAGGCAAACTTCTTCGTGCCCACGCCGGCACTGCTCGTCGACGCGTTCGCCGAGACCTGGTTTGGCGAACGGCTCCTGTCCGACGTGCTGCCCTCGATCGGCCGGCTGCTCATCGGGGTGGCCGCGGCGATCATCCTGGGCATCGTCGCCGGCCTGCTGATCGGCTCGATCAAGTGGCTGCGCGATTTCACCGAGCCGGTGCTGGAGTTCTTCCGCGCCATCCCGCCGCCGGTGCTGATTCCGGTACTGATGCTGCTGATGGGCATCACCGACACGATGAAGATTGTGGTCATCATCTCCGGCTGTATCTGGCCGGTTCTGCTGAACACCATCGAAGGCGTCCGCGCCATCGACTCGGTGCTTTCGGACTCGGCGCACACTTACGGTATCGGCGGTGTGGCCCGCGTGCGCCACCTCGTGCTGCCCTCGGCGGGGCCGCAGATCATGGCCGGTGTCCGCCAGTGCCTGTCCATCGGCCTGATCCTGATGGTCATCTCCGAAATGTTCGCCTCGTCGTCGGGGCTGGGCTTTACCATCGTGCAGTTCCAGCGCTCCTTCGCGATTCCGGAAATGTGGTCCGGCATCGTGGTGCTGGGCCTGATCGGTGTTGCCATGTCATTCATCTTCCAATGGACCGAGCGCAAGATCCTGCGCTGGTACCACGGCCTGCGAGAGGTAGAAAATGCAGCCTGAAACCACCCCGGTTCCGACCGGCAAAACCCTGCCCGAAGGCCAGGCCATGCTCTCGGTCCGCGGCGTCAAGAAGGTCTACCACACCGACGGCGGCGACATCGAGGCGGTGCGCAACCTTACCTTCGACCTGAGGGCAGGGGAGCTGGCCTGCCTGGTCGGTCCGTCCGGATCCGGCAAGACCACCTTGCTCAAATGCATCTCCGGCCTGCTGGCACCCACCGAGGGCGAGGTGCTGCTGGACGGCGCCCGGGTGACCGGCCCGCCGAAGAAGATGGCCGTGGTGTTCCAGGAGTACGGCCGCTCGCTGTTCCCCTGGATGCGGGTGCGCGAAAACGTGGAGCTGCCGCTGAAGAACGCCGGCATGGGCAAGGCCGAGCGCGACAAGCTGGTGGACGACGCCCTGGAGGCCGTGGGCTTGGACCACGTGCCGCAGTCCTACCCGTGGCAGCTCTCCGGCGGCATGCAGCAGCGCGTGGCCATCGCCCGTGCCGTGGCCTACCAGCCCGAGGTGCTGCTGATGGACGAGCCGTTCGCCGCCGTCGACGCGCAGACCCGCGCCGACCTGGAGGACCTGATCCGCACGGTCTGGAAGAAACTGGGCGTCACCGTCCTGTTCGTCACCCACGACATCGACGAGTCGGTCTACCTGGGCCAGCGCGTGATCATCCTGTCCTCCTCGCCGACCGTCATCCAGGAAGACCTCCAGATCGACCTGCCCGACGAGCGCGACCAGCTCAACACCCGCGCGCTGCCGCGGTTCACCGAACTGCGCCACCACGTCTACGAACAAATCCAGCTGGCCAAGCAGGGCCACCGGCCGGCAGCCGCCACCCAGGCCGGAAGCGCAAGTTAGCAGGCCAGGCAGGCAGGAGCCGGCCGCATCCTCGCGAGGGTGCGGCCGGCTCCGCTGTTTAATCGGCTGGTCAGGGCCCGGTGCAGCTCAGGGCCCGGTGCCGCCGCTCAGAAGGCCATGCGCCGCAGCAAGTCGCGCAGCGTCTCCCGTTCCTGTTCGTTCAGCTGGGCCAGGGACTCGTCCGACGCCTGGCGGATGATTGCTTCGGCCTGCTTGTACAGCTTTCGGCCGGGCGCCGTCGCAACGATGACCTTGGAGCGGCGGTCGCGCGGGTCGGCTTCGCGGGTGACGGCACCGCGCCGCTCCAACTGGTCCACCAGGGCCACGATCTGGCTGGGATCCAGGCTCAGGAAGTCGGCGAGTTCGCGCTGCGACGGGTTCTCCCCGCTGCACGCCAGCGACAGCACCGAGTAGGACCGCACCTTCAGGTCCAGCTCGGCCAGCATGGTGTTGGCCAGGCCTGACCCCAGCGAACGCGCCCGCGCCGTGAGGAACTCGATCTCGTTGGCCAGATCGGTACCGTACAGCCGTTCGAGGCCGTTGGTTGCCGACGGGCGGACGGCCGTGGTTGGTGCGGACATGTTCCCTCGCTCGAAGTCGGTGCTGCCAAAAATGATTGACTTTTTCAATCATATGGGTTGTCATTGGTTTTAGACCAGCATAAACCGCAACGCACCTCCACGGTGCGGGACGAAGGAGCAACAGATGTCTTTGGCCGGAAAAGTAGCGATCGTCACCGGAAGCGGCCGGGGCCTCGGCCTGGCCTACGCACAGGAGCTTGCCCGGCAGGGCGCCTCCGTTGTAGTCAATGATGTGGACGCGCAGGTCGCGGAGGAAGCCGTTGCCAGTATCACCGCCGCCGGCGGCAAGGCTACGGCCGTCGTTGCTCCGGTGGGGTCCACCGAAACAGCCAAGCAGCTGGTGGGCGCCGCCGTGGAGACTTTCGGCCGCGTCGACATCCTGGTGACCAATGCCGGGGTGCTGCGGGACAAGTCGCTGCTGAAGATGACCGACGAGGACTTCGACCTGGTGATCAACGTGCACCTGCGCGGCACCTTCACCTGCGTGCGCGAGGCTTACGCCTACTTCAAGGAGAACGGTGTCGCGGGCCGGATCATCACGATCGGTTCGCCCACCGGCCAGCGCGGCAACTTCGGCCAGACCAACTACGCCGCGGCAAAGGCCGGCATCGTCGGCATGGTCCGCACCTGGGCACTGGAAATGAAGAAGGCCGGCGTCACCGCCAACGCCGTCATCCCGGTCGCAGCTACCGCGATGACGAAGACCGTGCCGTTCTTCCAGAAGGCCGTGGAGGCGGACGAACGCGGCGAGGCCATGCCGGAGTTCTTCCGCAAGGAGCTGGGCTTCGGAACGGCCGACGACGTCGCCGGCCTGGTTGCCTACCTCGCCTCGGACGCGGCAGCCATCGTGACCGGACAGGCGATCGGCGTGGGCGGCGACCGGCTGCAGCTGTGGTCCCACCCGGAGGCCGTCGCCACCGAGTTCATGGACGGCGGCTGGACCTACGAGGCGCTGACCGAGCGCTTCGACGACCTGTTCGGCGGTCGGCTGCAGAGCGTGGGCGAGGAGTTCCCCGAGCTGCCGGCCGAGCTGCAGCCCGAACCGGCGGCCAAGTAGCCATGGCTCCCACGCGCTACGAACCCGGGCTCGACGTCGCGTCGCTGGCCGCGATCGACATGCATGTGCACATCGAGATCGACGGCCATGGGCACGTCTCGCTGCCGCAGGAGCTGATGGACGCCTCGAGCAAGTACTTCAAGGCGGAGGAGCGGACGCCGTCGCTGGACGCGATTGCCGCAACGTATCGGGAACTGAAGATGGCGGCCGTGGTGTTCACCGTGGACGCCCGGACCCGCCTGAAGCACGAGCCGAACAGCATCGAGGACATCGCCGAGGGCGCCGCCCGCAACAACGACGTGCTGATCCCGTTCGGCTCCGTCGATCCGCTGACGGGTCCGGCGGCCATCGACCGGGCCAAGTCCCTGGTCGAGGACTACGGGGTGCGGGGATTCAAGTTCCATCCGAGCCTGCAGGGCTTCAATCCGTCCGACGAGCGGTTCTACCCCCTGTGGGAAGCCCTGCAGTCGCTGGGCCTGCCTGCGGTGTTCCACACCGGCCAGAACGGCATGGGTGCAGGCACTCCCGGCGGCTCCGGGATCAAGCTTGGCTACTCAAACCCGCTCCTGCTGGACGAGATCGCCGCTGACTTCCCGGAATTCCAGATCATTATGGCGCACCCCTCGGTGCCCTGGCAGGACGAGGCCAACTCGATTGCCACGCACAAGTCGAACGTGTTCATCGACCTGTCCGGCTGGTCTCCGAAGTACTTCCCGGAATCCCTGGTTAAACTCTCCAATTCGGTCCTGCAGGACAAGGTGCTGTTCGGCACCGACTACCCGCTGATCACCCCGCAGAAGTGGCTGGGCGCCTTCGCGGACCTGCCCTTGAAGGACGAGGTCCGGCCGAAGATTCTCAAGGACAACGCAGTGCGCCTGCTCGGGCTGGGCGGTGGGCAGGCATGAGCGCCGTGGCCGAAGAGAAGGCAGGCACCGCGGCCGGGCCGTTCTATCCCTCCGACCAGTACGGCTACGCCACGCTGCTGACCGACGCCGAGCGGAGCGTGCTCGGCCGGCTGCGCAGCGTGCTTGAGGAGCAGGTTCAGCCGCTGCTGGCGGACTACTGGGAACAGGGCGAGTTCCCGTACCAGATTGCCCAGCCGCTCTATGGCCTGAACCTGATGGCGCCGGCCGAACTGACCGACGGCGGCGCGAAGCCCTCCGGACTCTACGAGGGTTTCCGCAACTTCGAGCTCGCTCGGACCGATGCCTCCGTCGCCACCTTCTACAACGCCCAGTCCGGCCTGTTCCGCACGGCCGTCAACCTGGGCGGCAGCGCCGAGCAGGCTGCAGAGCTGGACCCGAAGATCCGCAGCTTCGAGCTCAAGGGCGTCTTTGCGCTGACCGAACCGGAACACGGATCTGATATTGCCGGCGGGCTCGAGACCAGCGCCCGCCGCGAGGGGGACGAATGGATTATCGACGGCTCCAAACGCTGGATCGGCGGGGCCGTCACCGCTGACGTGCTCGCCATTTTTGCCCGCGACCAGGCGGACGGACAGGTGAAGTGCTTCCTCGTCCCCACCGATGCCCCCGGCGTCGGCATCGCCAAGATCCTGCGCAAGACCTCGCTGCGGATGATGCAGAACGCGGACATCACACTGGCGGGGGTCCGCGTACCGGAGTCCGCGCGCCTGCAGAACGTCAATTCGTTCGCGGACGTGGCCTCGCTGCTGCGCAACATGCGCTCCGACGTCGCCTGGATCGCCGCCGGCGTTCAGGCCGGCGCCTACGAAGCCGCGCTGCGCTACGTCAAGGAGCGCCGGCAGTTCGGCAAGCCGCTGGCCGGATTCCAGCTGGTTCAGGAGAAGCTGGCCACCATGCTCGGCAACCTCACGGCCTCGCTCGGCATGGCGGTGCGGCTGACCCAGCAGCAGGAGGAGGGCATCTACAAGGACGAGAACTCGGCTTTGGCCAAGATGTTCTGCAGCGCCCGCATGCGCGAGACCGTTGCGCTGGCCCGGGAAGTCGTTGGCGGCAACGGCATCACCCTGGACACCGACGTCGCGCGCTTCCACGCCGACGCCGAAGCCGTCTATTCCTATGAAGGCACCCATGAGATCAACGCCCTGATAGTCGGCCGGGCCATCACCGGCACCGGCGCATTCCGCTAGAACCATTCCGCACCACATTCCCCAAGGAGCACCCATGAGCAACACCGTCGTCAGCCTCGAAGAACTGCCCAACCTGGTCGGCAAGGACCTGGGCTACACGGACTACCGTGAAATCACGCAGGACCAGGTCAACACCTTTGCCGATGCCACCGATGACCACCAGTGGATCCACACCGACCCGGAAAAGGCCAAGGAAGGCCCGTTCGGCGCACCGATCGCCCACGGCTTCCTGACCCTGTCGCTGATCATTCCGCTCTGGAGTGAACTGTTCGACGTGGAAGGCGTCACGACCAAGGTCAACTACGGCCTGGACCGCGTCCGCTTCACCAGCCCGGTGAAAGTCGGCTCCAAGGTCCGCATGCATTCGGTGATATCCGAGGTCACCGAGGTCAAAGGCGGCGTCCAGATCAAGACCAACAACACCATCGAAATCGAAGGCGAGGAGCGCCCCGCGGTCATCGCGGAGTTCTTGGCCCGTTTTTACGCCTGACGCCGGGCCGCTCCCGGTCGCAATGGAAGGCAGTTCTACTAATCCTGCCTAACTGTTGATTTATTCAACTATTGTATCTACATTGTATTTAGGTGTGGCGCCGATCACAGTCGGTCTCCCGACGGCGGGGGCGGCGGCGCCGAGGACCGCGAGGAGCAATTCATGAAGAAGCACTTGGCGAAGTTACTGGCCGGTGGCGCGATTGCAGCGATGGCATTGACCGGCTGCGGCTCCGGCTCCCCCTCCGGGACGAACGAAGCGCCGGCAGAACAGTCCGGCGCCGCCGGCTCCGGGCTCACCAAACTCACCGTGGGCGTGCTGCCGATCGCCCCGTCGGGAGCCATGCAGTACGGCATCGATGAGGGCATCTTCGAGAAGCACGGCCTGGAGCTGGAGTTGCAGACCGGGCAGGGCGGCGCTGCCATGCTGCCCGCCGTTTCCACCGGCACCATGAACTTCGCCGTCGGCAACCCGCTGTCGGTGATGACGGCGGTGGACAAGGGCCTGGACATGAAGATTGTCTCCGGCTTCAGCGCCTCGCGCGCCGAGGGCGAGGATAACAATGCCGTCATCGTCAAGGCCGACTCGGGAATCGAGACCTTTGCCGACCTGGCCGGCAAGACGACTGCCGTCAATACGCTCAAAACCCAGGGCGACCTGACCATCATGGAATCTGCGGAGATGGACGGGGCCGACCCCTCCGCGCTGAAGTTCAGCGAAATGCCGTTCCCGGACATGGAAGCGCAGTTGGAGCGCGGCAACGTGGACGCCATCTGGGTGCCGGAGCCGTTCCAGTCCAAGGCGCTCTCCAATGACGCCTACAAGCTGCTGGGCTACCCGAACCAGAAGACGCTGCCGGGCCTGCCCACCATGGTTACGTTCACCAGCGGCAGCTACGCCGAGCAGAACCCGGACATTGTGGCCGACTTCAAGGCCGCGGTGACGGAAACCCTGGAGGCCGCCGAGGGTGACACCGACGGCGTCCGCGCGGTGCTGCCGGAATTCATGGGCATGCCGGAGGAGGTCGCCAAGAACCTGAAGATGGAGGTCTTCGACGGCGAGGTCCGCACCCAGGTGCTCAGTGACATGGGCGAGCTGATGGTCAAGTACGAGTACGTGGACAAGGCGCCCGACGTGCCGGCCATGATCGTGCAGTAACTTCGTTCTTCGCGAGCGGCAGGGCGGTTTCCGGTGATGCGGCAGCCGCCCTGCACCGTGTCTGTGCCCGTTCCGGGCGGGCGCCGGGCCGCAAGGTTCTTCGGCCCACGTGTCGTGGCGCCTCGGGGCGGCCCGGCGGCCGGCCGTCGCCCGGGCGGAAGCGCGGCGGCCCAGGATCGTTGACTGCCTCCACTATGTCCGTAGATACTGTGACCTAAGGCACACTCTTGCTGCATGGGGCGGTGAGTGGGAGAGGGACCCATGAAGAGAATCAGAACGGTAGCCGCGCTGGCGGCAGTGCTGGCGGCAACAGCCTGCGGTGGCGGCAGTCCATCCGGTGACGGCGGTGCGGCGCCGACCGGCGGCACCGAGCCCGGCGGTGGACTGACTCCGATCAGCGTTGGGGTCATCCCGATCGTTGACGTGGCTCCCATCTACCTGGGCGACCAGGAGGGATTCTTCGAAGAGGAGGGGCTGGATCTCGAGCTTGTTCCGGCCCAGGGCGGCGCGGCCATCATTCCTGCCATCACCAGCGGCCAGATGGATTTCGGCTTCAGCAATGTCACGTCACTGGTGATTGCCCGCTCCAAGGGGCTGAACATGCAGATGGTGGCCAACGGCGCTTCGACCACCGGCAACCAGGATGAGGATTTTGCTGCCGTGATGGTCAAGCCGGACAGCGGGATCAAGGAGATTGGGGACCTGACCGGCAAGCGCATCGGCGTCAATACGCTGAACAACATCAGTGACTCCACGATCCGTGAGGCGGTGGAGCAGGCCGGTGCGGACTCGTCCGACTTGAATTTCGTTGAGATGCCCTTCCCGGACATGCCCGCGGCACTTGCCAACGGCAACGTTGACGCAATCGCCGCGGTCGAGCCGTTCGTGACGATCGTCGAAGGTGATGGTGCGGTGCCGGTGTTCTCCAACTACGCCTATCCCGTGGAAAATCTCACCGTGGCGACCTACTTCACCTCGGACGACATCGCCGGGGAGAAGCCGGATGTCACCCAGGCCTTCGTTCGGGCGATGAAGAAGTCGTTGGCGTTCGCCGACGAGAACCCGGACCGGGTGCGCGAGATCCTGCCCGAGTACACCCAGCTGGACCCGGCGGTCATTGAGCAGCTGACCCTGCCGAAATTCCCGCAGGAGGTCAATGCCGAATCCATCCAGGAGATCGCCGACATCTCGCTGAAGAACGGCCTGATCGAGGAGATCCCGGACATGGAGGCGCTCCTGCCGCAGCAATAAGCGTCCACCGGCCTGCGTTGGCCGACGTGTTGCTGAGGGGCCTGGCGGTGGGGCTACGGGCGGGCCCTGAGCAGAAACGCCTCTCCGCGCTAGCGGAGGGGCGTTTCACTGTTCCCGGGGCGGGCCGAACCCGCTATTAGCCCTGCATCCTCAACTATTGACTTTCTCAACTAATAAGCCCTAGGTTGGAGGTGTCCGCTGTGATGTGGTTCACCGCGGAGCCGTGAGTTCGGCCCCGGCGGGCTATGAGTTGGGCGTGCCGGGGCTGCCCAGACCAGCTCGCCGGGTACGTCGGAAGGGTGTGTCACGATGCAGAACCAAGGGCTCGGTGCCTGGATCCACAAGCGCCGCATGAAGTCTGCGGAGAAGACCGCGATCATCAGCGGTGCGGGCGGACTGAGCTACGGCGCGTTCGCCGAGCGGGTGGACCGGCTGGCCAACGCCCTGGCGGACCGCGGCGTCACCCGCGGCGAGCGGGTGGCCTACCTGGGGGAGAATCACCCGGCGTTCCTTGAAACCTTCTTTGCCTGCGGGACCCTGGGCGCCATTTTTGTCCCGCTGAACACCCGGCTGGCGCCGCCCGAGGTCCAGTTCGCCCTGCAGGATTCCGGCAGCCGCATCCTGGTGCACGCACGCAGCCTGGAAGCGCTGGCTGCCCGGGGCAGTTCGCTCCTGGGGTTGAGCCACCGGATAGTGGTGGAAGACGCCCCGGCGGGAACCGTTGCCGAGGCAGGGGAGCGGGACACCGCCGTCGAACTTCTGGAGGAGGTCATAGCCTCCGGCAGTGCGGAACGTCGCGATGAAGCAGTGTCGCTGGATGACCCGGCCATGATCCTCTACACGTCCGGCACCACGGGCCGGCCCAAGGGCGCGCTGCTCACGCACGGCAACATGACCTGGAACAGCATTAATGTGCTGGTGGACTTCGACATGGCCAGCACCGACGTCGCCCTGATGATCGCCCCGATGTTCCACGTGGCATCCCTGGGCATGGGCGTGCTGCCGGCCCTGCTCAAGGGCGCCACCGTGGTGCTGGAGCCGAAGTTCGATCCGGGGCGGACCCTGATGCTGATCGAGAAGTACAAGGCGACCAGCATCAGCGGCGTGCCGACCACCTACCAGCTGCTGTGCGAGCACCCGGACTGGGACAGGACGGACATCAGCTCGCTGAACAAGCTGACCTGCGGCGGATCGGCCGTGCCCATGCGGGTGCTGGAGGCCTACGAGGCCCGCGGGCTCTCCTTCACCAACGGCTACGGGATGACCGAAACAGCGCCCGGCGCCACCACGCTGGCGGCGGAAAAGTCCCGCCCGAAGGCCGGATCGGCCGGGCTTCCGCACTTTTTCACCGACATCCGGATCACCGATCCGATGGGCGAGGTCCTCCCGGCGCGCGAGGTCGGCGAAATCCAGATTTCGGGTCCCAACGTCATCCGCGAGTACTGGAACCGGCCCGATGCCACGGCCGAGAGCTATGCCGACGGCGTCTGGTTCAAGTCCGGCGACATGGGTTATGTGGACGACGACGGTTTCCTGTTCATCTCCGACCGGCTCAAGGACATGATCATCTCCGGCGGCGAGAACATCTACCCGGCCGAGGTGGAGCAGGTCATCCTGGAGCTGGAAGCCGTCAGCAGTGCCGCCGTCATCGGCATCCCGGACGAGAAGTGGGGGGAGGTGCCACGCGCGGTGGTCACGGTCCGTGACGGTTTCTCGGTGTCCGCCGAGGAGATCCAGCAGCACCTGGACGGGCGGCTGGCCCGCTACAAGATTCCCAAGTCCGTGGTGTTCGTTCAGGACCTGCCGCGGACGGCCAGCGGAAAGATCCGCAAGGCCGACCTGCGGAAGGAATACTCGAACTAGCCCCCGGCTTCCCTCTTGAGCGGGCCTACTTGCGGGCGCCGGCCGGCTGCGGGGCCTTCGGCTGACCGGCGTCCGGCTGGTCGACGTAAAGGCGGTCGATGAGGGCGAGGCCGCGGCGGGCCCAGGTAATTTCCTGTTCCGCGCGGTCAACCAGCCCTTCATAGGTGAAGCGCTTGAAGGCCTTCACCCGCGTCCGTTCGCTGTCCGGGGTGCCGGCCAGCCGGCGATTGAGCATCTCGCTGCTGTCGCCGTCGATCTCGCGGATCCGCTGCTCCCATTGCTGCCGGAGCGCGGTGTGGTGCTCAATGTGCGCGCGCATCTGCTCCCGCGCAGCGTCCGGTTCGGCCCACTCCAGGTAGGCCGCCTTCAGGTGGGCGGGATCCCGCACCCGGGTGTAGTCCAGGGTGGTGTTCATCCAGTCCCGGAAGGCCTGCAGGCCGGCGGTAGTGATGTGGTAGCGGCGCTTCTTGCCGCGCTGGCCCCAGACGACCTCCTCCCCGTCGAGCAGGCCTTCCTGCTCCATCCGTCGCAGCTCCGGATAGATCTGGGAGTCGGGCGCGTGCCACACATTCCCGACGGACGCCTCGAATTCCTTGTAGAGGTCGTAACCGGTCATTGGTTCGACGCTGAGCAGCGCCAATAAGGCATAGCGGAGACTCACTGATTCAACTTCCTTTTCAGTGTTGTGTTGCCAATCACTATATCCATCGATAGTCGGATGGCCACGCAAAAATCGATGTGGATCCTGAGACGGCCGCTTCGAATCGGGCCGTTTTCGGGATGTGCCCCCTCCGGGCACTGCGGCCGGCCGGGCTAAGTGCGCGCCTGTCCCGTCGGTTCGAGGGTCCGGTCCAGCGGGTGCTCAAGCTCGTCCTTCAGCATTCCGCCGAAAATGAGCGCCAGCACCGCCAGAAGCGGCAGGGCGAGGCCGATCAGCAGGAAGATCAGCCAGATGGGCACCACTTCGCCCAGCGGGCCGGCCAGCGCCATGGAGACCGGCATCAGGGCCAGCGAAACGAAGAAGTCCAGGCTGGAGATCCGGCCGAGCAGGTGCGGCGGCACCCGGCGCTGCAGCAGCGTGCCCCAGATGACCTGGCCCGCGCTGCCGGTCGCACCGACCACGAACAGCGCGGCGGCCATCGCCCAAAAGCTGCCGGTGAAGCCGATGACGGCGATCGGCAGGGCGCCGGCACCCCAGAACAGCAGCATCACCGTCAGGTAGCGCCGTGGCAGCCGCAGCGATGCGGTGACCATCGCCCCCGTGGCGCCGCCGATGCCGAAGATGCCCAGCAGGAAGCCGAACGTGCGTGAGTCCCCGCCCAGCTGGTCCGCAACCGCAAACGGCAGCAGTACCTCGATGGGGCCGATGAAGATGAGTACGCTCACGACGGCCCACAGCAGCGTCCAGAGCAACCAGGGAGTCTTCAGCGTGTAGGCCACGCCCTCGCGCAAATCCGCCAGCACGGAGCCCCGCTTGGCCGTGGGCTCGTCTGCAGCGGCTACCGACGCCGTCGTCCCTGCATCCGAAACCAGTTCCTGGCCGAGGAAGTTCAGGATGATCAGCGCGGCCAGATGGCACAGCGTGATCCACCCGATGGCCGCACCGGGGGAGAAGGAGGCGACGATCATGCCGGCTGCCGCCGGGCCGGCGGCCTGCTGCAGCAGCGGCCGCATGGTGCCCTCCATGCCGTTGGCCGCCAGCAGGTCCTCGGCTGGCAGGATCCTCGGCAGGATGGCCGAGTAGGCAGGGAAGAAGAACGCGGCTCCCACCCCCAGCAGGAAAGCGGCAGCGGCCAGGTGCCACAGCTGCAGCAGCCCGGTCATGGCCAGCAGGGCCACAGAGCCGATGGCTACCAGATTGGCCGCCTCCACGCTGACGATCAGGCGGCGCCGCGGAAGCCGGTCGGCCGCGATGCCGCCGAGCAGTACGAACGCCAACAAACCGATGCTGGCGCAGGTTGCGACGAGCGAGAGTTGGATGGGACCGCCGCCCAGGGCGATGACCTGATAGACCATGGCCACGGCCCACATGCCGGCGCCAAAGACCGAGATGGCCAGGGCCGAGATGAGGATCCGATAGTTGCGATGGGCGAACGGCCGCAGCGCGCGGGGCGTGGACATGTGGTTCCTGGGATTAGAAGGGAAGGCTCCCATAGTATCCACCCAGTGATTGAGAAAAGCAAATCACTCGCAAACCCCTATATCCGTAGTGGTTTTACGGCTAGACTCGCTGCAGGTCGGTCAAGGGTGACCGGCACCACACGTGGAAGGACTTCCGACTATGGCCGACCCCAAACACGCACCGTCGCAGGCAGCCCGGACCTTGCTTGACGACTTCTCGCTCGAGATGACCGGCAAGGATGTCCCCGCGCTGGAAGACGCCGCCGGCACCATCCCGGCGGGGACGCGGATCAACGTCACCTTCCTGGGGAACGAGGACCTGCCGACGCGGGTGGCGGCGGCCGCCGCCGTCAAGCGGCACGGCTTCGTCCCGGTGCCGCATGTCTCCGCCCGCCGGCTGGCGTCACGGGCCGAGCTGGAAGACTTCCTGCGGGCGTTGTCCGCCGACGCGGCACCCGAGGACGTCTTCGTGGTCGGCGGCGACCCGGTCGAGCCGATGGGGCCCTATCCGGACTCGCTGGAGGTCATCCGCAGCGGGCTCCTGCCCCGGTACGGAATCCGCCGGGTCGGCATCAGCGGCTACCCGGAGGGGCATCCGGACATTTCCGGCGAGGTGTTGTGGAAGGCGCTGGAAGACAAGCACGCCGAACTGCAGCGGCAAAACCTTGAAGCGGTCATCATCACCCAATTCGGCTTTGACGCCGATCCCGTTTTCGAGTGGCTGGCCGAGGCTCGCCGGCGTGGGATCCACGCGCCGGTGCGCATCGGCATTCCCGGGCCGGCCGGAGTCAAGAGGCTGCTGAACTATGCCAAGCGGTTCGGAGTGGCGTCGTCGGCCGGGATCGTGCACAAGTACGGGTTCTCCCTGACCAACCTGCTGGGGACCGCCGGGCCGGACAAGTTCCTGGAGGAATTCGCCAACCGTTATGACCCCGCTGTGCACGGCACCGTGAAGCTGCACTTCTACACCTTTGGCGGGATGAAGGCCACGGCCGACTGGGTCAAGGACTTCCGGGCCGGACGGTAGCGGCGCGCGAACGGAAGCTCATCGGGGACGGTGACTCCGCGCCGCGGCGATGGTAGCGGGCTTCCTGGGGCTGCGCTGTCCACGTTCAGACGGAATTGTCCATCTCTTGGTGCGCCATGGCGCCCTGACAAGGGACGATGCTTGAGCAGCCTTTATTACTTGGACAGCGCCGCTCTAAGCGGCGCTTGCCGGAGTCAGGGCTGGATTGGGCCACCCCATGGCCCCGCCCAGGTCGGCTGATCGAGCTCCAGAGGGCGTGGTGCGCAGTTCCCGGCCCTGTTGCGTGCCGCCGCTCTGTGATTAGGTGAAGGCAGGGCGCACCAGCGCTTGAGGGAAGGAGATTCATGAGCGAGGAAATCAACAACCCGGACCGCTACGACCGTACGGATCGCCGGGAGAGCCAGGGCAGCGAAACCTCCCGGGACGAGGAGTTGCTCCCGCCGGGCGAGTTGCCCGCGGACGCCAAGAAGGGCCTGGCGAACGTCTACGGCGATGCCGACCGGACGGCTATTGACGATCCAGTCAGTGCGCCCGGCCCCGAAGACGCCGCAGCCATCGAGCACATGGAACAGCACTACCGCGTCGGGGAGACCGAATCGGGCGAGCGGTACATCGAAGAGACCGGCGGCCAGGACAACGGCACCTGAGGCAGGTCCCGCCTGAGCAGCACCGGAAAACGGCGGCCGACGTCGGTCCGTGCCTGAGGCAGATGGACGCCTGAAGCGGGTCGGCCTCCGGGCGGGTTCGCAGGCCGGCGTCCAGTCGGCATCGGCACAGCAACGCAAGCGGCGGGGAAAGTGCCACAGGCACTTTCCCCGCCGTCCGTCGTCGTGCTGCCTAACGCGGCGTGGCTCAGGCCTTCTGGCCGGAGCGCCAGCCGCCGGGGTACTCCTGGCGCACTGCCTGGGAGTACGGCACGGGACTGACAATGGCCCGCACGTTCAACTGCTGGTGCGGCTCCACGGTGGTCTTGCGGGTCCCGCCGTCCGGCTCGCCCCAGACCACCGTGACCTCCGTGCCTTCCGGTACATCGGCGTCCACCGTGGCCAGGGACAGCGCCCGGTTCTCGTTGGCGGAGTAGCCGGTGAACATGGACAAGCCGATCGTCTCACCGGCGGCGTCGAGCACCGCGTCGTAGTTGGACGAACCGTAGTTGGCCAGCGGCAGATCGAAATACTTGTACGGCGTGCCCTCGGTATCGAAGAGCGAGGCGAAGAGCTTCGCCATGTCCTCGGCATGCCACTCGAGGGTGACCTTCTTCCGCTGGGCGGCAGGGTCGATCTTCTCCAGGGCCTCCCGGCCGATGAAGTCGTGGTCGAACTTCACCATGTGGCCGTACCCAAGCTCCCAGGGGTTGAGGTAGTAGTCCTCGATCTTGTCGGAGACGAAGCTGCCGGCGACCGCGTTGACCGCCTCGTAACTGTCGGCGCCGAGCCATTCGCGGTAGGGGCGCAGCTCCTCGCCGGTGTAGATGGCCGGCAGCGGGGAGGGGATCCAGCCCGATTCCAGGGTGTTGGACGGGTAGGCGCGCGAACCGACGGCCAGCAGGCCGTACTCCTGGCCGGCTTCCAGGATGGTGTCCCGCACCTGGTCATACGTCTCGTACGGCCCCCAGATCTCCAGCCCCGGTGCGCCGGCCATGCCGTGGCGCAGGGTCTGGACCTGCTGGCCGGCGACCTGCATCTGGTCCATGTTGAAGAACTTCAGCTGTTCAACCTGACCGCCGTTGACCTTTTCGATGATCTTCCAGGCGTTCGGGCCCTGGATCTGGAAGCGCCAGTACTTGCGCTTCACCGGCTGCCCCATGGGCCGCGACGGGGAGCGCCGGTCCACCTCGATGTCCACATCGTAGCCACCGGTTTCACCGTGGTAGATCAGCCAGTTGGCGGCGGGGGAGCGGCCCACGTAGACGTACTGGTCCTCGGTTTCGTGGAACAGGATGCCGTCGCCAATGACGTGCCCGGCCGGGGTGGTGGGAACGTACTGCTTGGCCTTGTTCACGGGGAAGCTGGCGACCGAGTTGATGGCGGTATCCGAAATCAGCTTCAGGGCGTCCTTGCCCCTAATGAAGAGATTGTCCATGTGGTGCGACTGGTCGAACAGCACCGCGGATTCGCGCCAGGCGCGCTGCTCGCTGCGCCAGTTGGTGAATTCAGGGGCGACGACGGGGTAAATGTAGGCGCCGATCTGCGAGTTGCGCAGCATCTCGACGGTGTTGCCGGATTGGTCCAAAACTTCCTGAAGATTCTTGGCGCTCATGGGTTCTTGTCCTCCTCGATGGCGGGCCGGAGTGTGACGCAGTGCACATTTCCAAGATACTCAGACTCTATACCTATGGAGATAGTTATGTCGATGGTTTGAGGCGGGCGATTTTGGCCGACGTTCGTCGTCCGGTACCGGCCGAGAATGGGCGCTGGCGGGGGAGGGTGCGCGGCCCGGCGCGCGTGGTCCACCAGGCAAAAGGTGCCCTTCCCGACGTCGGGAAGGGCACCTGTGCGGTCCCGTCGGGCACCAAGGCTCGCGGTGGGTTACAGCCGCTCCGGCCAAGGTGTAGCCTCTATCTGGCCTCAATCCACCCTTTTCGCCGAAAGTTGCGTCACGTCCCGATGCTGCTCCGCCTCATCCGCCATTACGGCCGCCCCTACCTTCCCTACGTGTTCGCCGTGGTGGTGCTGCAGCTGATAGCGACCATCGCCGCGCTGTACCTGCCCAGCTTGAACGCCCAGATCATTGATGAGGGCGTGGCCCGCGGCGACACCGACTACATCTGGGGCACCGGCGGCCTCATGCTGGTCGTCAGCTTTATCCAGGTGGCCGCCGCGATCGCCGGGGTCTATTTCGGCTCCAAGGCAGCAATGGCCATGGGCCGTGACCTCCGCCGCGGCATTTTCCATAAGGTGACCGGGTTCTCCGCCCGCGAGGTAGGACGATTCGGCGCGCCGAGCCTGATCACTCGCGGCACCAACGACGTGCAGCAGGTGCAGATGCTCGTGCTGATGGGCCTGAACTTCATGGTGATGGCACCCATCATGTGCGTCGGCGGCATCATCATGGCGCTGCGCGAGGACCTCCAGCTGTCCTGGTTGGTGTGGGCGTCGGTGCCGCTGCTGTTCGTCGTCGTCGGTGTGCTGGTATGGAAGCTGATGCCGCTCTTCCGCATGATGCAAACGAAGATCGACAACATCAACGGCGTGCTCCGCGAGCAGATTACCGGCATCCGCGTGGTCCGGGCGTTTGTCCGCGAGCCCTACGAGGCCAAGCGCTTCGAGAAGGCCAACCGCGAACTGACCGATGTCTCGCTCTCGGTCGGCAACCTGTTCGTGCTGATGTTCCCCTCGATCGGCATGATCCTGCACCTGGCCACGGCGGCGGTCCTGTGGTTCGGCGGCCTGCGCGTGGACGCGGGCGAGATGCAGGTGGGCGCCCTGACCGCTTTCCTGCAGTACCTGCTGCAGATCCTCATGGCGGTAATGATGGGCACCTTCATGGCGATGATGATCCCGCGGGCCTCGGTCTGTGCCGAACGCATTGGCGAAGTGCTCGACGTCGAGCCCTCCGTGCATGAACCCGACGAGCCGCAGAAAGCCCGGGAACCGGCCGGCGTCGTCGAGTTCCGCGACGTCACCTACGCCTATCCGGGCGCCGAAGAGCCGGTGTTGCGCAACGTCAGCTTCACCGCCCGGCCGGGGCAGACCACGGCGATCATCGGCAGCACCGGCGCGGGCAAGACCACGCTGATCAGCATGCTGCCGCGGCTGTTCGACGCCGACAGCGGTGAGGTGCTCATCGACGGCGTTCCGGTCACCTCGATGGAGCGCACCGACATCACGGACCGCGTGGCACTGGTGCCGCAGCGGCCGTACCTGTTCTCCGGCACGGTGGCGCACAACCTGCGCTTCGGCGACCCGCACGCCACGGATGAAGAACTCTGGGAGGCGCTGCGGGTTGCCCAGGGAGAGGACTTCGTCCGCGCCAAGGACAAGGGCCTGGAGTCCGCGCTCTCGCAGGGCGGCACCAACGTTTCGGGCGGCCAGCGCCAGCGGCTGTGCATTGCCCGCGCGCTCGTGGCCAAGCCCAAGGTCTACCTGTTCGACGACTCGTTCTCCGCGCTCGATGTGGCAACCGACGCCAGGCTGCGGGCGGCGCTGAAGGGTACCACCAGGGATGCGACGGTCATCATCGTCGCCCAGCGCGTGGCCACCATCATCGACGCGGACCAGATCCTGGTGATGGAGCACGGACAAATCGTGGCCCGCGGCACCCACGAGCAGCTGCTGGAAAGCTCGGAAACGTACCAGGAAATTGTTCATTCCCAGACTGCGGTGGAGGAAGCGGCATGACGCCGGATAAGGAAAGCCCGGCCGAGGTCGCCACCGGGCCGGACCCCGTGACGGCGCCAACGCCGGGAGCCGCCGCTGAAGCCGAGGCAGAAGTCCTGGAAGAACAGTTCCAGCCGGGCGAGGCCGACCAGGATTTTATGACCGGGACGCCGGCCCGCAAGGCCCAGCACTTCTGGCCGTCCGCCAAGCGCCTGTTCGGGCTGCTGAGGCCGGAGAAGGCCGGGATCATCCTGGTGCTGGCGATGGTGCTGGTGGCCGTTGTGCTCAACGTGATTGCGCCCAAGGTGCTGGGCAACGCGATGGACGTCATTTTCAGCGGCGCGATCGGCGCGAACCTGCCCGCCGGCGCCAGCCAGGCAGAAGTCATCACCGGGCTCCGCGCGCAGGGCCAGGACCAGTTTGCCGACATGCTCAGCGGCATGGAACTGATCCCCGGCGTGGGCATCGACTTCCAGCTGCTGGGCAACCTGATCCTGCTGGTGCTGGGCATGTACGTCGTCGCGTCGCTGTTCATGTGGCTGCAGGGTTGGCTGCTGAACCAAATCGTCATGCGGGTGGTCTTCGGGCTCCGCCGCGACGTGGAAGCCAAGCTGAACCGGCTGCCGCTGAACTACTTCGACACACGCCAGCGCGGCGACATGCTCTCCCGGGTGACCAACGACGTCGACAACATCCAGCAGGCGCTGCAGCAGGCTTTCGCGCAGCTGATCATGTCCGCGCTGAGCCTGCTCGGCATCACGATCATGATGTTCATTGTCTCCTGGCAGCTGGCCCTGATCGCCCTGATCGCCCTGCCGCTTTCCGCCGTGGGGGCCGGCCTCATCGGCACCCGCAGCCAGAAGCTGTTCACCGCGCAGTGGAAGAACACCGGAGCGCTCAACGGACACATCGAGGAATCGTTCAGCGGCCATGATCTGGTCCGCGCCTTCGGCCGCGAGCAGCAGTCGGTGGAACAGTTCGACGAGAAGAACGAGGAACTCTACAAGGCCTCGTTCGGCGCGCAGTTCGTCTCCGGCATGATCATGCCGGTCATGCAGTTCATCTCCTACCTGAGCTACGTGGGCATCGCCGTGGTGGGCGGCCTGCGCGTGGCGTCCGGTTCCATGACCCTGGGCGATGCCACGGCGTTCATCCAGTACTCGCGTGAATTCAATCAGCCGCTGAGCCAGATGGCGGGCATGGCCAACATGCTGCAGTCCGGCGTCGCCTCGGCCGAGCGCGTCTTCGAGCTGCTCGACGCCGATGAGCAGGCCCCGGACACGGCCACCGCATCGCTGCCTGCCCAAACCGAAGGGCAGGTCCAGTTCCACAACGTCAGCTTCAGCTACAGCCCGGACAAGCCGCTGATCGAGGACCTCTCCTTCGCCGCGCGGCCGGGCGAAACGGTGGCGATCGTGGGGCCGACGGGCGCGGGCAAGACCACGTTGGTGAACCTGGTGATGCGCTTCTACGAACTGGATGCCGGCCGCATCACCCTCGACGGGGTGGACATCACCGCCCTCAGCCGCGCCGAACTGCGCTCCAAGGTGGGCATGGTGCTGCAGGACGCCTGGCTGTTCGGCGGCTCCATCTACGAGAACATCCGCTACGGCAACCTGGACGCCACCGAGGAAGAAGTGATGGCGGCGGCCAAGGCCACCTACGTGGACCGCTTCGTGCGGGCGCTCCCGGACGGCTACGACACGGTGATCGACGAAGAGGGCAACAACGTCTCCGCCGGTGAGAAGCAGCTGATCACCATCGCGCGCGCGTTCCTGGCGAACCCGTCGCTGCTGATCCTGGATGAAGCCACCAGCTCGGTGGACACCCGCACCGAACTGCTCGTCCAGCACGCCATGGCCGCGCTGCGCACGGACCGCACCAGCTTTGTCATCGCGCACCGGCTCTCCACCATCCGGGACGCCGACGTGATCCTGGTGATGGAGGACGGAAAGATCGTGGAGCAGGGCAACCACACGGCGCTGCTGGCGGCCGAAGGCCCGTACTACCGGCTGTACATGTCGCAGTTCGCGGCGGCCGCGGACCCGGTGTCCTGATCCCCTGAACCGGAGGACGACGACGGCGGTGCCCGTTCGGGCGGATCGGCACCGCGCGCGGGCCCCCGCCGTCGGGATTTTAGCGCGTGAGGCTTTCGGTGATCTGCTCCGCGGCACGGCGCAGCAGCGGGAGGTGGGTGGCGGTAGCCGTCTCCAGGGTGTCCGGGGTGGCCAGCATGTTGACCCCGACGGCGGCGACCACCGCTCCGGCGGTGTCGCGGATGGGCACGGACACGGTGCGGTGGCCCGGCTGCAGCTCGCTGTCGTTGACCGCGTAGCCCTGCCGCCGGACCCGCTCAATCTCCTGCCGGAAACGCCAGGTGCTGTCGATGGTCTGCTCGGTCAGCCTGCTGAGGCTGCCGTCGACGGCGGACCGGAAGTCTTCCCCGCGCAGTCCGGCCACCAGCACCTTGCCCATTGAAGAGGCGTGTGCGGGAATTTGGATGCCGACCGTCAGCCCGGCGCGGATCATTCCGGGAACGCGGGTGGCCGCGATGCAGATGACGTCGCCGCCGGCCAGCACGCCCGCAGTGCACGGCTCGTTAAATTCCTCCGTCAGCCACTGGACGGCCCTCCGGGAGGCGCGGACCAGCGGAGAACCGGAGAGGTAGCCGTGGCCCAGCTCCAGCGCTTGATGGGTCAACGAGTACCGGTCGTCGCGGCAGCGCAAATAACCGAGGTAGACCAGTGTCCGCAGCACTCGCGCGGTAGCGGCCCGGTTGAGGCCGGCACGGGCTGCAATCTCGGCGGCCCGCATCTGCGGATGCCCGTCATCGAAGACACTCAAGACGGACAGGCCGCGCGCCAACGCACGCACGGACGGCCCGGTCTTGGCCCCGGTTGCGGGCTGGGCGGAGGTGATGCTCATCACCGTCGAGGATACCCCCGGGCCCGTGCCTCGCGACGGCGGCTACACCCCGCGTAGCGCTACTCGGTGCCGGACTGGTCCTCGAGGACGCCGCGAACGGAGGATTCCGGGACCCACATCACGTCCCCGTGCTCGGCGTTGGCCACCCGGGCCATCACGAAGAGCAGTCCGGAGAGCCGGTTGAGGTAACGGCCGGCCTCGGAATTAACCACGTCGCCGTACTCGTCCAGTGCTGCCCAGACCGCGCGTTCGGCGCGGCGCACGGCCGTGCGGGCCTGGTACAGCAGCGCCGCGGAGAGGGTTCCGCCCGGCAGCAGCATGCCGCTGAGGTCTTGGGCTTCCTGCTTGAAGTGCTCGATGGCGCGTTCCAGCCGCTCCACATGCTCGGGGATGATGCGGGCGTCCGCAGGATAATTGCCACGATACGGCACCAGCAGGTCCGCCATCAGGTCGAACAAATCGTTCTGGACGCTGACCAGCATGGCGCTGACCTCCGGGGACACCCCGCCGCTCGCCATGGCCACGGCCACCGCGGCGTTGGCGGCATCCACTTCGGCATGCCCGACAACCCTCGGGTCGTTCTTGGACACCTCGCCGTGGCTGCCGAAGTCGGTATACCCGGTGTCTCCATAGTGGTCCATCCGGGTTTGGTCATCCCTTTGAAAGTCGCGATCTCCACTCATGCCTGCCATCATACTGACGGGACGTTTGACATCGAAGAGCCGCAGGAAGCCCGGGGCGCAGCATGCGCACAGCCGGTGACAACAGTGAGGATCATGATGAGCAGCGAATTTACCGGCCCCTTGCCGACGGTCGCCCAGGATACGGGTGACGACGGGCAGCGGGGCTGGAATACCGTCGACAAGACGGTTTTCTTCGTTTCGGGCGGCATTATTGTTGCCATCTGCCTGCTGGGCGTTTTCTTTACCGAGCAGGTGACCGAAGTAACCGGATCCATTCTTGGCTGGGTGACCAACTCCTTCGGCTGGTTGTTCATACTCGGCGCCACCGGCTTCGTGGTTTTTTCGCTGGTGCTGGCTTTCGGCCGGTATGGCAACATTCCGCTCGCGCGGGAGGGCGAGACGACCGAATTCTCCACGTTGTCGTGGATCGCCATGATGTTCAGCGCAGGCATGGGCATCGGCCTGATGTTCTTCGGCGTCTATGAACCGGTCACCCATCTGGCCTCGCCGCCACCCTTCGTGGATGCCGCACCGGGATCCCCGGAGGCTGCGAACAGCGCGATGGCCTACACGCTCTTCCACTGGGGCCTGCACCCGTGGGCCATCTACTCGGTGGTTGGCCTGGCACTGGCCTATTCGACGTACCGGATGGGCCGCGGCAACCTGATGAGTTCGCCCTTCCAGGCGATCTTCGGCAAGGAACGGATCGAGAAAAAGGGCTGGGGCAAGCCGATCGACATCCTGGCGATCATCTGTACCAAATTCGGCTCAGCCACCTCGCTGGGCCTGGGGGCGCTGCAGATTGCCGCCGGGCTGGCCCTGCTGCGGACCGGCCAGTTCGAGGAGAACCCCGGAGTCGCGGCTCCGATCCTGATCATCTGCGTGCTGACCGTGGGCGTGGTGATTTCGGCGGCCAGCGGCGTTGCCCGCGGCATCAAGTGGCTGAGCAACACGAACATGGTGCTGGCCGCGGTGCTGCTGCTGTTCGTCTTCGTGCTGGGCCCCACCGTCTTCATCCTTGACCTGGTCCCAGCCGCGATCGGCGACTACCTGGCCAACCTCGTCCCCATGAGCTTCCACTCGGCCGTCTTCGGCGGCACCGAGTGGCTGGCCAACTGGACCATCTTCTACTGGGCCTGGTGGATCTCCTGGACCCCCTTCGTGGGCACGTTCATCGCCAAGATTTCCCGCGGGCGGACGATCAAGGAGTTCGTCCTGGGCGTGCTGCTGGTCCCCACCGCGGTGAGCGTGGTCTGGTTTTCCGTGTTCGGCGGTGCGGGTATCCACCTGCAGCTGGGCGGTGAAGACATTGCCGGGGCCGGAAACGAGGCGGCCGGCTTCTTCGCAACCCTGCAGAACTATCCGTTCTTTATCGGCGCAGCCATCGTGGTGATGGTGCTGACTGCGGTGTTTTTCGTCAGCGGCGCCGACGCCGGCGCCGTCGTGCTGGGAACGCTTTCCTCCCGTGGCCGCAAGGAACCGTGGAAACCGCTGGTCATCCTCTGGGGCGTTCTCACCGGTACCGTCGCGGCCGTGCTGTTGTTCGTCGGCGGGCTTGACGCGCTGCAGACGTTCACCATCCTGGCGTCAACGCCCTTCGTGCTGATCATGGTCGGGCTTTGCCTCTCGCTGTACGTGGACTTGCGCCGGGATCCGCTGCGGCAGCGGCGCATGGGCCCGGTGCGCGGAGCCGTCAGCGTTCCCAGCAACGTGCCGTTCGCGGTGCCTGTGACGTCCGAGACGCCGGTCGTCCAGGCGGGACAGCCGGAGCGCATCAATGGTTCCGGCGGCCCCGACCATCCCGCGGGGGGACTGCCGGAGGACCTCGGCGACGGCAAGAAACACGGACACCACGCGTAGCCGAACAAGCCAGGATGCGGGACCGGCGCAGCGACGCCGGTCCCGCCCCCTGCTTTGTTCCGTGCGGCCCGTGAGAACTAGACCATGATGCCGGCGAAGAATTCCGACAGTTCGCCGTAAGCGTCCAGTGGCAGCACATGGGCCACATACTGGTCCGGGCGGACCACCACCATGGCGCCCTGCTGCCGGTCGATCCCGCGCAGGTCGAAGATGTCTTCCCCGGACGCCAGGTCGGGCGAGAAGACCTTTTCGTAGTCCTTCAGGCCGAACGGCCCTTTCCGCGGAAACAGGAAGGCCGGCACGGCGTTGGTGTCCAGATCCCGGTGGCCCTGCTGGACGACGGCGCGGACGTCGAAGACGGCGTCGGCGTCGGCTCCGGCCGGTGTGTAGCGGCGGACCGGCGAATCTTCCGAACCGGCCAGGAAGCGGCACAGGCCGGCAAGGCGGGAATCTGCGGCCTTCGGATGCGCGGAATCGGCGAAGACGTAAATCCGCCAGCGGCCGTCCGCCCGCGCCGCATGGCCCAGGCCGACCGGCTTCGCATCGGCCAGGCGGACGACCGGGGCGGAATGGAACCTCTCGCCGATGGGGAAGCCCTTGGCCAGATGCTCGTAGGTATCGCGCCCGGTAATCATCGACGGCGCATAGTCGGTGGCGAAGCCGGCGGTAAAGCGCCCCGCCGCAACGAACTGCCGTTCCACTTCCTCCGGGTCCAGGCCTTCGCCGCCGGGCTGGTTCGGGTCTTTCGGGCGGGCGCTCACGGTCTTGGACCAGCGGGTGTCGAAATCGATCAACTCCTGGGCCACGGCCCGGCGCTCGCCGGAGTACGTATCCAGCAGGGCCTCCGGGCTGCGGCCCTCCAGGACCGCCGCGAGCTTCCAGCCGAGATTGAAGCCGTCCTGCATGGAGACGTTCATCCCCTGGCCGGCCTTCGCGCTGTGCGTATGGCAGGCGTCGCCCGCGATGAAGACGCGGGGCGTGCGCTGACCACGTTCCTCCGGCAGCACGTCGTCGAAATGGTCGGCGATGCGCTGGCCCACTTCGTAGACCGACCACCAGGCAATGTCCTTCACGTCCAGCGTGTACGGGTGCAGGATCCGCTGGGCCGCCTCGATGATCATCTCGGACGTGAACCGCTTCCGGGCCTCGCGGTCGGCCGGGTCCAGGTCGCCCAGGTCGACATAGAGCCGGATCAGGTAGCCGCCTTCCCGCGGGATCAGCAGAATGTTGCCGTCGTGGGCGGACTGGATGGCCGCCTTGAAGCGGACATCCGGGAAATCCGTGACCGCCAAAACGTCCATGACACCCCAGGCGTGGTTGCGCGCGTCGCCGCGCAGTTCGGCGCCGATCGACCTGCGCACCGCGCTGCGGGCGCCGTCACATCCCACCACGTATTTCGCGCGGACGGTCACTTCTTCGGCACCGGCTTCGGCGCCGGTGCGGCGCATCGTCACCCGGACGGGATAATCGCCGGAGGACTCAACCTCGACGTGAGCGACCTCCAGGCCGTAGTCCGGCTCGAGCCGACTGGGGGACTTGCGCATGTGCTCGAGCAGGTAGCCCTGCATCCGGGCCTGGTTGACGATCACGTGCGGATACTCGGACAGCCCATCGGCAACGTCCTGGACCCGCCCGCTGCGCACGATGCTGGAACGGTCCTGCTCGTCCGGACGCCAGAACACGGTTTCGTTGACCCAGTAGCCCTCGCGGACCAAACGCTCGGCGAGGCCAAACGCGTTGAACATTTCGACGGTGCGGCAGGCCACGCCGTCGGCCTGCCCCTGGGCCAACGGGCCCTCCCGGCGCTCCACCACGCGGGTGGTGATTCCCGGGAACTCGGCCAACTGTGCTGCCAGTACGACCCCGGCCGGGCCGGTGCCGACGACCAGGACATCGACCTCTTCCGGCAGGTTGCCCTGTTCGTCGGGCCGGCCGGGAGCCGCCGGGCGGAGCTCCGGATCGCCGGGGTGGTAGCCGTCGAGATAAAACTGCATGATGCTCCTGGTCGTCCGCCGGGCGGCAGCCCGGGCTGAAGGAAGTGGTCGCGGTGCATCACATCGTAGTGACCGGCGCCACGCTTCGGCCAAGGCATTCTGCTGCACAGAATGTCAGGAAGCCGGCAGGAGCCCCTCGCTCTCCAGATCCTTCAGCACCGCGTCACAGGTGGCGTGGAGGGCGCCGATGACCGAGGGGCGTTGGATGTCGCCGGCGCGGGACAGGGGTGAACTGACGGACAACGCCAGTGTTGCCGGCCCGCCCGCGCGCGCCAGGGGCGCCCCGACGGCCGCGAGGTCGGCCTCGCTGCGTCCGAGGTTGATCGCGAAACCCCTCGCCCGTGCTTCCGCAAGTTCGTGCTGCAGCGCCCGCAGTTCCGTGGCCCCGAGGCTGCTGCCTTTCTGCTGCGCTTGCCTGCCGCTGTACAACTGCGCGACGGCCGGCTCGGGCAGCGTGGCCAGGGCGGCCTTGCCCGCGGAGGAGATATGGGCGGGCAGGACAGTGCCGGTGCGGTTGCCCACGCGCAGCAACTGCGGCCCCTCGGCGGTGAACAGGTAGCGGGCGGTGACACCCACCCGTTCCACGAGGTTCACCGTTTCGCGGACCGCGAGGGCCAAGGCCTCAAGGTGGGGGCGGGCAACGGCGACGAGGGTACGCCTGGGGCCCGCGGAGGCCTCGCCACGCAGGAGGGGGCCGGCGCAATAGCGCCGCTGGTCATCCTGCAGGGCGAAGCCCCGGTAGACCAGCATGGACATGAGCCGGTGGGCCGTGGATGGTGCGACGTTCAGTGCCCTGGCCGCCTCGGCTATCCGCAGCCACTCGCGCTCCTGCAGCAAGATGATCAGCTGCAGGGCCCGGTCCACGGAATCGACGGCGTATCCGGGCCTCTTCACAATGCTCATGTTCTGCACAGCAGAAGCTTAGGCCAGATGTGGGGTGCCGAACCGTGGGCGCCGTGGGCGTCATTGTCAGCAGCGTCGCGGCCTGACGGGCTGAGTTGCGGCGCCGCCATGTTACCTGCGGGTAACATGGCGGCATGCACCTGATCTTCCGGACCCTCCTGCTGCTGTTGACGGCCCGCCGCCGGCCCGCCCTCGGCATCTGGGATTCAGCCACGCTGTCCCTCCGCGTGCTGCCCACCGACATCGACATCGCCATGCACGTCAACAACGGGATGTATTTCTCGCTGATGGACCTGGGCCGCTTTGAGCTGATGGTGCGCGCCGGGGTGTGGAACATCTTCCGCCGCAGCGGCTGGTCGCCGGTGGTCGGCGCGGAGACCATTGCCTTCCGTAAATCGCTCACGCTCGGCCAGCGGTACAGCATAGAAACCCGGATCATCGGTTTCGACGACCGCGCCATCTTCTTCGAGCAGCGCATGGTGTCCGCCGGCGAGATCTATGCCCGCGCCTATATCGCCACCAGGCTGGTTTCGAAGCTGGGGCCGGTCGCCAATGAAGAGATCTTCGCGGCCGTCGGCCAGCGGCCGACGGCCGACCTGGTCCTGCCCGAATGGCTGCATGAGTGGCGGGAGAACAACGCCCTGCCCAGCACCCGCCGTCCCGCCCCGCACCGCTGGGTCCGCTGACTCTGGTCGGCGACAGCCCGTTCCCCTAGGCTATGGGAAAGGAGGTGAGCGGTCATGATCGCAGCACCCGGAGACCGCATCGTCATCAGGGGCAGGACCGTGGAAACGGCGGACCGTCACGGTGAAGTCATCGAGGTCAGGGGCGACGACGGTGCCCCGCCCTACTTCGTGAGGTTCGACGACGGCCATGAAAGTATCGTCTTCCCGGGCACCGACTGCAGCATCGAGCCGGCTGCAGGTTAGCCCGCCAGCCGCCGGGCGCGCAGGACGCTGTCCGTGATCGTGGCGGTCTGCCCGTCCGGGCCCGTGACCTCGCGGGGGACGGAGTCGAGGGTGTCGAGGGCCCAGGCCGGGGAACCTAGGCCCAGCCCATCGGCCAGCTCCCCGGCGGTTGGCAGCGGTTCCTCGGGCTCCGGATGTCCCGACCAGGGCGGAAACGATTCGTGGCCGACGACCAGCAACGTGCCGCCGGGTGCTACCGCGCGGGCCGCCGTGGTGAGAATGGCGTTCCGGGGCAGCTCGACCGGCGAGTGCAGGAACTGGGCGCAGACCAGATCGTAGTTCTCCTGCGGTTCCCAGCGGGCCAGGTCCTGCCGGAGCCACCGGATGCGGTCCGCAACTCCGGCTTCCTCGGCGTGCTTGGCCGCCCGTTGCAGCGCGAGCCCGGACATGTCGAGGCCGGTGACCACCCACCCCTTGCCGGCGAGCCAGATGGCGTCCGCGCCCTCCCCGCAACCCAGTTCCAGGGCGGTGCCGGGCCGCAGGCCGGAGACCTCGCGGACCAGCATGGCGTTGGGCCGGCCGCTCCAGACCTGGTCCCGTTGACTGTAGAAGGACTCCCAGAACTGGTCGGGCTCTTCCAGGCGGTCGTGATGATGCTCCATGCCTGCAGACTCTACGCCCGTGCGGTTTCGGCGCAGAAGTCCTGACGTGCTTCACCAAGAGCAGGAGCAGGAGCAGGAGCCGGTGCCGACGGCGGTATAACGGCGGCGACGGGCTGGTAGCCAGCCCCCGCAGGCCGGGAGGGAAGAAATAAAGATGGGCACCGCCGTCGTTGTGCAGGATGTGTGCCCGCGGCAACCACCGTGGGCGTCCCGCAACGAAAGGCTCCGCCGACGTGAACGTACCCCTGTCCATCCTTGACCTGGCAACCATCGGCAGCAATGAAACCGTGGGTGAAAGCCTTGCCGGCAGCGTGTCCCTGGCGCAGCGGGCGGAGGAACTGGGCTACCGGCGCGTGTGGTACGCCGAGCACCACAACATGGCGTCGATCGCGTCCTCGGCCACCAGCGTGCTGATTGCCCACGTGGCAGCGCACACCAACAGCATCCGGCTCGGCGCCGGCGGCATCATGCTTCCAAACCATGCCCCGCTGACCATCGCCGAGCAGTTCGGAACGCTGGAGGCGCTCCACCCGGGACGGATCGATCTTGGCCTGGGCCGCGCGCCGGGCAGCGACCAGAACACCCTGCGGGCGCTGCGCCGTGATCCGATGAGCGCCGAGTCCTTCCCGCAGGACGTGCTGGAGCTGCAGGGCTACCTGACCGGGCAGACGCGCATCAAGGGCGTGGATGCGACACCGGGCAAGGGCACCAACGTGCCGCTGTACATCCTGGGCTCCTCGCTGTTTGGTGCCAAGCTGGCCGCGGCGCTGGGGCTGCCGTACTCGTTCGCCTCGCACTTCGCGCCCAATGCGCTGCAGGACGCCGTGTCCGTCTACCGCCGCGAGTTCCAGCCCTCGGAACAACTCGCGGAGCCCTACGTGATCGCCGGCGTGAACGCGATCGCCGCGGACAGCAACGAGGAAGCGCAGGAGCAGTTCCGGATTGTCCGGCGCAGCCGGGTCTCGCTGCTGTTCGGGCGCGACCGGACGTTCACCGACGAGGAAGCGGACCTCATCCTGGACTCGCCGCAGGGCCAGCACGTGGAACAGATGGTCAAGTACTCGGCCGTCGGGACGCCCGAGGCCGTCGCGGAGTACCTGGAAGGCTTCGCCAAGCATGCCGGCGCGGACGAATTGATCGTGGCTTTCCAGTCGCCGACCGTTGCGGAGCGGCTGCGCTCGCTGGAGCTGACGGCCCAAGCCGCCGAGCTGGCTGCCTGAGCCGCGCGGGCTGCGGGCTGAGTTCCGCCCGCCCGCTCTAGCCGCTCTCCGCACGGTCGCGGCTACTTGGACGCGACGTAATAGGCATTGAACGGGTCCTGCTCGACGTCCTTGACGACCGTCCCGGAAAAGCCCGCATCCGCCAGCATGGACAGGGCGAGCTGCTGGCCCCAGACGGTGCCGAGTCCCGCGCCACCCTGGCCCAGCGAAACGCTCATGCAGTGCATGACCGAAATGGTGTAGAGGAAGCCCGCCCAGGGCAGCGACACGTTGTCCTCCACATTGCTGGAGGCCTTCATGTCCACCATCAGGAAGGTTCCGCCGGGCCGCAGGGCCGCGTGGACTTCGCCGAGCACGCGCGCCGGCTGGGCCTGGTCGTGGATGGTGTCGAAGGCGGTGACCAGGTCGAACCGTCCCGGTTCATTCAGCTCGGCGACGTCCCGGACCTCGAACGAGGCATTCTGCAGGCCCATGCGCGCCGCTTCCTGCCGTGCCCGGGCGATTCCCTCTGACGAGAAGTCGTAGCCGGTGAACCGGCTGGCGGGAAACGCCTGCGCCATCAGGTTGATGGCGTGCCCGCTGCCGCAGCCTACGTCGGCCACGCCGATGCCCTCGCGCAGGCGTTCAACCAGCCCGTCGGCCAGCGGCAGGATTTCCTCGATCAGGCCGGCGTCGAACACCGCCGAGCTTTCCTCCGACATCAGCTGGTGGAAGCGCGGATAGTCGGCATAGGACAGCCCGCCGCCCTGGCGGAATGCGGCGACGACCCCTTCCTCCACGCCGCCGAGCAGCGGGATGTACTGAAGCAGCCGCGCCAGGTTGTCCGGGCCGGCGGCCCTGGTCAGCGAGGCGGCGTGTTCGGCCGGCAGCCGGTAGGTGCGGGCAACCGGGTCGTAGACCACCACTTGCGACGCGGCCAGGCCGTTGAGCCATTCGCGCACGTAGCGTTCGTCCAGCTCCGCGGCGTCCGCGATCTGCTGGCTGGTGGTCGGCGGCAACGCCGCCAGGGTGTCGAACAGTCCGGTCTGGTGTCCGATGCTGGCCAGCATGGCCAGTGCGCCGTCGTTCAGGATGGTCAGGCAGCGCTGCGCAAAGGCTTCGGCGGCCTGGGTGTCGAGGTGCCCGGCAGTTTCATGGATGGTGGTCATGGCTTCTCCTGCGGTCTGGGAGCAGGCACCTGTTGCCTGCTGAATCCCACGGTAGGGAGCTGGCGGCACCCGGAACATCGGGCAAGTTCTGTGGGTCCGGGCGGCGCGGATGGGGCAAAAGATGCAGGCGTCGGTGCCGCGCCGAGGGTGTAGGCGTCAGTGCCGCACCAGGCGGGCCGTAATGCCGTGCTCGTGGGCCCACGCGGCGGCCGCGGTGCGCGACGAGACACCGATCTTGAGGAAGATGTTGGCCAGGTGCCGGCCGACCGTCTTTTGGCTGATGAACAGCTCCGCCGCGGTTTCCTTGTTGGTGGCGCCGCGGGCGATGCAGGCCAGCACCTCGGCTTCGCGGTCGGTCAATCCGCCCGGGGACTTTTGCCCGTCCAAGCGGCGCACATCGGGTTCCGCGCCGAGCTCCCGGTAGATGGCCAGGGCAATGGCTGCCTCGGAGGCGGCGGCGTCCGGCTGGTTCAGTTCCCGGCGTACGGCAGCGAGCAGTTCGTAGACGCGGGCGGTGTCGTGCCGGTGGTGCAGGGAACGATAACCCTGCAGCGCCGACCTCAGCACCGAGAGGGCCTGCGCGGCCTGGCCGCCGGAAAACAGCAGGACGCCGCGGGCATGCCGCGCCCAGGCCAGGAAACCGGGGCTGTTGAAGTCACTGGCCGATTGCTCCAGTTCGCGGCAGTATTCCTCGGCTTCCGCCAGCGAATGCATCTGCACCGCGAGTTCTACGGCGGGGAGCAGCATCGGCGCCCGGGTCAGCCGATCACTGGATTCCAGAGCCGCTGCCAGGCCGGCCCACGCGGCGTCGACATGTCCGCGAGCCGCCAGCATTTTGGCCTCGCCGGGCTGTGGTTCAACACCCAGGTCGCGCGCCTTGGCGTAGGACTCGGTGGCACCTTGCAGGTCGCCGCGCAGTCGGCGCAGCTCGCCGAGTTGGTAGTAACCTTCCCCGGCGGCCCACACGTTTCGGTCTGCCAACTCCAGGCTGCTTTGGGCTATCTCGCGTTCCACTCCGTCCCAATTGCCTTCTATGCTGCGGATTTGGAGCCGGTGGATATGGCACACGCCGGAATAGACCATGCCGCCCGCCAGTTGCTCGCACCAGCGCTCGGTGGCTTCCGTCCATGCCCGCATCCGCGGCAGGTCGGCCAGCTGGTAGCAGGCGTGGAGTACTGTGCAGTAGATGTCTCCCGCCCAGGTGGGTGGCACCTGCCCTGCCAGGACCGGGAGCATCGCCTCGTCCAACGCCGCGAACCCCGAAGTTGTCCGCCCCGCTCGCAGATCGGCCAGCCCTACCAGGGTGAGACTGAAGGAATGCAGCACGGGTGCGTTGAACCTCCGCCCCATCTGCTGCAGTTCAGCGACCGCGGCCAAGGCCGGCTCCGGGTCTTCGGCAAACAGCAGCGCGTTGACGGTGTCCAGATACAGCAGGTAGCCGTGGACCGGGCTCTCCGGGGCATCCAGCAGCATGCGCCTGGCCCGGTTGATCCAGCCGGAGGCGATCATCAGGTCCCCGCGCAGTGTCCACAGCAGCCCCAGATCCAGGGCCTTCATGGCGGCGGCGAGCTTCTCGCCGTCGTTCTCGTAGCGGTGGAAGACCTCCTCGGAGTCCACTACCGATTCGCGGACATCCCCCACCCACCAGGCGGCATCGCCCAGCCGGGCCAGATCCTCCACGTCCAGCGGCGAGAGGCTACGGGCCTTCTCGAATCCGTCATAGGCTGGGCGCCATTCTCCGCGCGCGTAGGCATCGCGTGCAGTAGCCAGCAGTGTTTCGATTGGCTCCATAGCGCTCCTGCATTTCAGGGTAGTCCTCCTGCAGCCTGCAGGGAACCGCGTAATCATCGCCATAAACGGTTCCGCCGCGGAGGGCAGCCGGTACAGTGGTGCCGAAACCGGACCACAGTTTCCGCAGGGAAATGTCCCCGAGAAGGAGCAATCATGAGTTCAGCCGCCGTCGCGCGCCAGGGTGTACTGGCCGACGCCCTCGTCCCCAGCACCGCCCTGGCCAACACCGCACTGGTTGTCGGCGGGGCCGGCCTGACCGCTGTGATGGCGCAGCTGGCCGTGCCGCTGTGGCCGGTTCCGATCACCGGCCAGACCCTGGCCGTCCTGCTGGTCGGCAGCACCCTGGGCCCGGTCCGCGGCATGCTGTCGATGGCACTGTACTGGGTGGCGGGCGTGGCCGGCATGCCGGTGTTCAGCGACGCATCCTCCGGCCTGGCCGCCGCCGTTGGCCCGACCGGCGGCTACCTGGTGGGCTTCATCGCCGCCGCGGGGCTGACCGGATGGCTGGCCAAGCGCAACTGGGACAAAAAGTTCCTGGGCGCCACCGTCTCCTTCCTCGCGGGCACCGTGGTCACCTTCGTCTTCGGCATGGCCTGGCTGGCCATTTCGCTGGGCGCCGACCTGCAGCAGACCCTCGAGTGGGGCCTGTACCCGTTCATCATCGGCGGCATCGTGAAGTCGCTGATCGCGGCAGCCGCCATGCCGGCTGCGTGGAAGCTGGCGGCCCGCCTGCCCAAGGACTCTGCCCGCGCCTAGCGTGTGGGGCGGCAGGCTTCGCGCCCGCCGCAGCCGGACAACTTCATAGCACGACGCCGGTGCCCGGCTGGGGATTCGTTCCCCACCCGGGCGCCGGCGTCGTTGTCTGTGGGCCGGTTGGACGCAGCCCCGGGTTGGCTCCCCGGCGCCTTCCTGTTCCCCCAAGCAGTTCACTGACATGTGTTCCCCTGCGCCACTCGAGTGGAGAGAAGAGGCAGCGAACAGGGCCCTTTCGCTGCATCTTCCCGCCACTGGATTGTTAGCAATTCGGTGGCAGGGGTTCGGGGGTTCAGGTTCCGCCGTCTGCCGCACAGATCGCATAGGTTGGGATGGTGACGGCGCAGCAGGAAATCAGGGACTTTGTGGTGCGGCTGGGGGAGTTCGAGACGGGCCCGGCGAGCCGCAACTTCTTCTCGGCGGCGGCGCCGGAGAACGCTGCGCGCCGGCACAATATCACCAGATACTTTGAACAGATGTTGGAATGCCGGCCACAGGTCTTGCTGGTCGGGGAGGCCCCCGGCTACCGCGGCATGACCGTGACCGGAGTCCCCTTCACCAACAAGGCGCTGATTTCGGGGAGTGACCCGTTCGGTATGTTCGGCCCGGACAACGGTTACGTGGTTCCGCCGGAAGTCCTCACCGTCCCGGCCGAGCCGACGGCAACGGTCATGTGGAACGTGCTGGCCGACCTGGACTTCCTGCCGCTGCTCTGGAGCGCGTACCCGTTCCACCCACACCAGCCCGGCCGGCTGCACTCCAACCGGACACCCTCAAGCGCCGAAATCCAAGACGGATTGCCGCTCTGGCAGGAGTTGGCCCGGATTTTCGGCATCGGCACGGTTGTTGCCGTGGGGAACATAGGGCACCGAAGCGTCGCTGCAGCCGGGCTCAACGTGCCGAAGGTCCGCCACCCGGCCCATGGCGGCAAGGAGCTGTTCCGCCGGGGACTGCAGGAGTTGCTGGAGGCCGGCATCAACCAGTCCGCGGCGACGTAGTTCGGCAGGGGCAGGGACGCGAACGGGCGCCCGTTGCCGCGAGGACGCAAGCGAACTACACCGCTTCGAGCACGCTGACGTAGTTGGCGATCGCCAGGCCGCCCATGTTGTGCACGGCCGCGCGCCGGGCGCCCGCGAGTTGCATGTCACCGGCCGTGCCGGACAGCTGCATGGCGGCCACCACGTGCTGCGAGACGCCGGTGGCGCCGACGGGGTGGCCCTTGGCCTTCAGCCCGCCGGACAGGTTCACCGGCAGCTTGCCGTCGCGGTACACCCAGCCTTCCTCGATGGCCCGGCGGCCCTCGCCGGCCGGCACCAGCCCCATGACCTCGTACATGATCAGCTCGGCAATGGTGAAGCAGTCGTGCACCTCCGCCAGGTCCAGGTCATCCAGCCCCACCCCGGCCATGTCCAGGGCGCGCTGCCAGGCGGCACGGCTGCCCGCGAAGGCGGTGGGATCGCGCTTTTCGGCCGGCATGAAGTCGTTGGCGTGGCCGAAGCCTGCCAGCCGGACTGCGGCGGCGGCACCGGGGCGCGGCGCCTCCGTGCTGAGCACCACCGCGGCGGCACCGTCGGAGACCGGCGAGCAGTCCGTGCGGCGCAGCGGGTCGGCAACTACCGGGTTCTTGTCCGAGACCGTCCGGCAGAACTCCTCGCCCAGATCCTTGCGCAGCTGCGCGTAGGGATTGGCCACCCCGTTGCGGTGGTTCTTCGCCGCGATCGAGCCGAGGACGTCGCCCACCTCGCCGTATCGCTTCTGGTAGTGCTTGGCCGTTTCCGCAAAGAGGCCGGCGAACCCGGTGGAGCTCGGCTTGCCGGCGGCCTCATAGTCGGCGCCGAGCAGGGCAGCACCGACCACGTCCGCGCCGGCATGGGTCATCTTCTCCGCGCCGATCACCAGCACGTTCCGCGCCGTGCCGGCCAGCAGCGATTTGGCCCCCTGCTGCACGGCGGCCGAACCGGAGGCGCAGGCGTTCTCCACCCGGGTGGCCGGCACGTTTGCCAGGTCGTCGGAGACCTGCAGGGCCAGCGAGGACGCGAAGCCCAGCGGCACCATGCCCGAGTTGAACTGGCCCAGGTAGACCTCGTCGATCTGTCCGGGCTCCAGCCCGGCATTCGAGATGGCGTCACGGGCCACCCCGACAATCAGCGACTCCAGCGTCTCGTCGGCCAGCTTGCCGAACGGGGAATGCCCCCAGCCGGTCAGCAGGATGTCCCGGCCGAAATGTTGCTTCAGGCTCATCAGTGAGTTCCTTCCAGGGCTGTTTCCCGTGCGCCGGCCGGTGCGGCGGCGTCTTCGTCCAGTTCAGGGGCGACCGCGAAGTCCGGCTCGGTCTTCTCCCGCACCTCGGCCACGGTGACCCCCGGCGCCAGGCGGACCAGCCGCAGCGGGAGGGCGCCGCCGTCGTCGTCAATGTCGAAGACGGCGAGATCCGTGATGATCCGGTTGACCACCTTCACGCCGGTCAGCGGCAGCGAGCATTCGTTGACGATCTTGGGTGTGCCGTCCTTGGCCACGTGCTCGGTCAGCACCACCACGCGCGGGGTGCCGGCCACCAGGTCCATCGCACCGCCCATGCCCTTGACCATCTTCCCGGGGATGGTCCAGTTGGCCAGGTCGCCCGCGGCGGAGACCTGCATGGCGCCCAGGACGGCGGTCTTCACGTGGCCGCCGCGGATCATGCCGAAACTGGTGGCCGAATCGAAGATGGACCCGCCGGGCAGCACCGTCACGGTCTGCTTGCCGGCGTTGATCAGGTCGGCGTCTTCGTCGCCGTCGTACGGGAACGGGCCCATGCCCAGCAGGCCGTTTTCGCTCTGCAGCACCACGCGCACGCCGTCCGGCAGGTTGTTGGCCACCAGCGTGGGGATGCCGATGCCCAGGTTGACGTAGTCGCCGTCGTTCAGTTCGGCGGCCGCGATGGCCGCCATCTCGTCTCGGGTCCAAGCCATGATGTACTCCTTCTGGTCTAAAATCTCAGGCGCCGACGGCGGCGGGGCGGGGGCGGACGGTACGCTGCTCGATGTCCTTGGCACGGTCCGAGGCCTGCACGAGGCGCTGGACGTACACGCCCGGGGTGACGATGTGGTTCGGGTCCAGCTGGCCCGGCTCCACGATCACCTCGGCCTCGGCGATGGTGACGCGGCCGGCGGTTGCCACCACCGGGTTGAAGTTGCGGGCCGTGTAGCGGTAGATCAGGTTGCCGTCCGTGTCAGCGGTGTGCGCGTGGACGAGGGCCAGGTCGGCCACGATCCCGCGCTCCTGCACGTAGAGCTCGCCGTCGAACTCCTCGTGCGGCTTGCCCTCGGCGATGACGGTGCCCACCCCGGTCTTCGTATAGAAGGCCGCGATGCCCGCCCCACCGGCGCGGAGGCGCTCGGCGAGCGTGCCCTGCGGGTTGAATTCGACCTCCAGCGTGCCGGCCAGGAACTGCTGGGCGAACAGCTTGTTCTCGCCCACGTAGGAGGCCAGCACCTTGCGGACCTGCCCGGCCTCGATCAGCACGCCCAGGCCTTTGCCGTCCACGCCCATGTTGTTGGAGACCACCGTCAGGTCCTTGACGCCGGAATCGCGCACGGCGTCGATCAGGTCCGCGGGGATGCCGGAGAGCCCGAATCCACCCACCGCGATCGTCATGCCGTCATGCAGCACGCCGGCCAGTGCGGCGGCGGGTCCTGCCGTCAGTTTGGACATTGCTTCCTCCTCGTTGAGTGCCGTCCCCACCCGCTCGTCTGCACAGGGGGGCGCGGGGAATTTGTCCATCTTGTGGACAGCTGTTATCCGGCAGACTAGTGCCGTTTCAGCGGAATCGTCAACGGCAGGTCAGATGCAGCATTCACACTGTGGACAGCGGGAGGTAGACTGTCCACATTGTGGATCGGTTGGCGGCGAAACTGAGCCGTCCGCCGGCCAGGACCCGCCAGGAGGACAGTTGCCGGACAAACAGGTGCAGGGTGCCCAAGTGGTCGGCCGGGTGGCCCGGCTGCTGCGGATCGTCGGGCGAGCACCGGAGGCCGGCGCGGCCCTGGCCGACATCGTACGGGCGTCGGGCCTGACGCGGCCAACGGTCTACCGGCTGCTGAATTCGCTGGCTGCCGAGGGCCTGCTGGACCAGCATGCCGAGACCGGCACCTGGCATTTGGGCCCGGAGCTCTACGTACTCGGCTCGGTGGCCGCAGGCCGCTTCGCGATTGAGGACCTGGCCCGGCCGCGCCTGCAGCGGTTGGCGGACGAGACCGGCGAGAGCGCCTTTCTGTCCATTCGGCGGGGCGACGAAACCGTCTGCCTGGTCCGGGTGGAAGGCAGCTTCCCGGTGCGCTCCTTCGTGCTGCACGAAGGGGTCCGCTTCCCGCTGGGCATCGCTTCCGCCGGGCTGGCCATCATGGCCTTTTTGGAGCCTGCAGAAATTGACCGGCTGCTCGACGACGGCGGTGCCCGGGTCGAGCGCTTCGGCCCGGCCCATACGCCGGACAAGATCCGCGCCAACCTGGCCGAAACCCGGGAGCGGGGCTATACGGTCAACCCCGGGCTGATCCTGGAGGGCAGTTGGGGGATGGGCGCGGCCGTCTTCGACCGGCAGGGCCAGCCGGCCTGGGCGCTGTCACTGACCGGCATCGAGCAGCGGTTCCGGCCCGACCGGCAGGAGTTCCTGGGCAAGCTGCTGCTGGAGGAAGCTCACCTACTCACGCAGCAGCTGCGCGAGCAACCGCAGAACCGCCGGTAAGCTCGGGGCAGCCGCCACCTCCGGCCGGCACCAGAGCACGCTAGGAGCAACCATGGCCGGGCACCACCCGTTGCGCACCGCCGTGATCGGCTACGGACTCTCCGGGCGGGTCTTTCACACGCCGTTGCTGGAGGCCTCGAACGACTATTCGCTGGACGCCATCGTGACGGCCAACCCCGAGCGGGCGGCACAAGCAGCGGCCGCGCACCCCCGCGCCAGGATCGTGGCATCCGCGGACGAACTCTTTGCGGCGCCGGAGTCTCTCGACCTCGTGGTGGTGGGCACCCCGCCGGCCAGCCACTACGCGCTCGCCGACGCCGCGATCGACCGCGCCCTGCACGTGGTGGTGGACAAGCCCTTCGTCCCGGACTCCGCCCACGGCGAGGCCTTGATGGCCAAGGCCGGGCGGGCCGGCGTGGTGCTCTCCGTCTTCCATAACCGCCGCTGGGATTCGGATTTCCTGACCCTGCAGAAGCTGATCGAGGACGGCGAACTCGGCCGGGTGCACACCTTCGAGTCACGCTTCGAGCGCTGGAAGCCGGAGGGACTGCGGGCGTGGAAAGCGACGGCCGGCGCCACCGGGGGCGGCGGCATCCTCTTCGACCTCGGCGTGCACCTGATCGACCAGGCGCTCACGCTCTTCGGGCCGGCCGCCACGGTCTACGGCGAGACCGCCCGCCACACCGTCCCCGAAGCATCCGCCGCCGACGAGGACGCCTTCGTCTCCCTGCTGCACGAGTCAGGCGTGCGTTCCCGGCTGTCGATGAACCTTATCTCCGCGCTGCCCGCGCCGCGCTTCCATGTGCTCGGCTCGGCCGCCGCCTTCACCTCCTGGGGGACGGACCGCCAGGAGGCCGCGCTCGGGGCCGGTGCAGTTCCCGGGGCAGCCGGATACGGCGAGGAACCCGCAGAGCGGTGGGGGACCCTCGGCACGCCGGGCCATGTCCGCAAGGTTCCCTCCCTGGCCGGAGCCTACCCGGAGTTCTACCGGCAGCTGGCCGCGGCCATCATCGACGGCGCCCCGGTTCCCGTGGAGCCCGGGGACGCGGTGGCGGCCATCCGCATCATCGAGGAAATCCACCGGCAAAACCGGGCATAAGGGCCGGCAGCGCGCTCACAGAAGCTGCCCCTGGCGACGCGGGGCCGCCAGCCGCGGGCCGTCCGGGCGCGGCGTTCCCCGTCAGTCCTCGTCCTGCGGCAGGCGCGACACCGGGGCGGCGTGCGGAATGTGCCAGCCAAAGTGCAGCGAGACCACCCGCAGTCCGAACACCACAGCGGCCACGCCCACGGCGGCCAGCGTCCCGTAGACGCCGGCAAACCACAGCACGACCACCAAGGCAGAACCCAACATGGCAGGCACGGCATACAGATCGTCCGGGCTAAACAGTTGGGGAACCCGGTTGGCCACGACGTCGCGCAGTATTCCGCCCCCTACGGCCGTGGTCAGGCCCAGCAGCGCCGAGGCAACAGGGTTCATGCCAAGGCTCAAGGCCTTGACCGTCCCGGTGATGCAGAACAATGCCAGCCCGCCGGCGTCGAAGATCAGCAGCGGACGCTGGAACCGTTCCACGCTGCGGAACAGGAAGAAGACCACCAGGGCGGCCAGGACGGGCGGGACAAAATACAGCGGATTATTGAAAGCGCTGGGGACGGTGTCCAGGATCAAATCGCGGATGACTCCGCCGCCCAGCCCGGCCAGCGAACCCAGGAACAGCGAGCCGATGATGTCGAACTTCCGTCGGGCCGCCAGGATGCAGCCGGACATGGCAAAAAAGAAGGTGCCGAAGAGGTCCAGTATCAACGCGAACGTCATGCCTGCCATCCAATCATTGCCAAGTCCTGCTCACGCCACGGCACTGCTGCACAGGCAACACGGTCACCCACGTCAACAGCAGTCGATTCTGTCACAGGTCCCGCCGGTGAACGCCGGGACCAGCGTCGCGGGCACCGCCGGCAGCAACACGTCTGCAGGCCCGACCTAGCCCAGCAGCAGGGCGACCAGCAGGACGGCGGGCAGCGAGAGCAGCGAACTCAGGAAGATGATGTCCCGCACCAGCGTGGACTGCATCCGGAACTGGCTGGTGAACAGGAAGACGTTCTGCGCCGTCGGCAAGGCCGCCATGACCACCACGCCCAGCAGCGGGATGCCGCCCACATTGAACACGAAGTGCGCCACCGCCCAGGCGATGGCCGGCATCAGGGCCAGCTTCACCACGGAGCCCAGCGCGACGTCGGCCCGCAGGGCGCGTTGGGTCAGCGGTTTCTGCCCGTGCAGGCTCATGCCGAACAGCATCAGCAGCAGCGGAATGGACGCGTTGCCGAGCATTTCCACCGGCGTCCAGACCACCTCCGGCAGGTGCAGCCCGGTCACGGAGATGAGCGCGCCGACGGCGGTAGCGACGGTGACCGGATTGAGGATGGACTTCACCACGGTGCGCCACAACGGGACAGCCGCGGCAGCACCGCCGTCGTGCTTCAAGGGCTTTCCCGCCGCCGCCTTCCGCTGGCACCAGGCGAAGACGGTCAGGTACACGGGCGCGATGATCAGGAGCTGCGCCAGCAGCACCGACACCACCGGGTCGGCGCTGCCCACGGCGTAGAGGGCGATCGGCACCCCGATGTTTCCCGCGTTGACATAGGTGGAGGCCATTGCGCCGCCGGCCGTTTGTGCTGCCGGGCGGCGCAGCACGAAGCGGCTGAACAGCGCGTAAACAGCACCCGCGAGGGCGGCGGTAATCAAGGCGATCGGCGTGTAGACGCCGACGACCGACGCGAGATCCGTGCCGGACAGCAGCACCAGCATCAGCGCCGGGTTGGTGATGTAGTAGATCACCGGCGTGAGTCCGCTCTGCATCTCCGGCGCCTTCTGCGGCACGATGGCTGCGGCGGCAAAACCGACGGCAACGATCACCAGCACCACGCCGAAGCCGAGCAGCACACCTTCCACGGGACCTCCAGAAGTCACGGCTCTGTCCGGCCGGCCCGGGACGGGCGGCCGAACAGAGTCAAACGGCGGAACAGAAAAACCGCCCGCCCCGCAGGATGCGGGGCGGGCGGGAGGTCCTAGCGGACCAGGCAGGGGCGTTTGGGATCGAATTCCCAGCCGGGCACCAGGTACTGCATGGAGACGGCGTCGTCGCGGGCGCCGAGGCCGTGTTCCAGGTACAGGGCGTTGGCCTCGGCCAGTCGCTCGCGGTCCAGTTCAACGCCGAGGCCGGGGGCCTGCGGGACCTTGATCTCGCCGTCGCGGATCAGCAGCGGTTCCTTGGTCAGGCCCTGGCCGTCCTGCCAGATCCAGTGCGTGTCCAGGGCGGTGATCTCGCCGGGAGCGGCCGCGCCGACCTGGGTGAACATGGCCAGCGAGATGTCGAAGTGGTTGTTCGAGTGCGAGCCCCAGGTCAGCCCGAACTCGTTGCACAGTTGCGCCACGCGGACGGAACCGGCCATGGTCCAGAAGTGCGGATCGGCCAGCGGGATGTCGACGGCGTTGGTGCGGACGGCGTGCGCCATCTCGCGCCAGTCGGTGGCGATCATGTTGGTGGCGGTCTGCAGTCCGGTGGCGCGGCGGAACTCGGACATCACCTCGCGGCCGGAGAACTTGCCTTCGGCGCCGCAGGGGTCCTCGGCATACGCGACCACGCCCTGCATGCGCTGGCCCAGCCGGATGGCGTCCTGCAGCAGCCAGCCGCCGTTCGGGTCCAGGGTGATGCGGGCGTTGGGGAAGCGCTTTTTGAGTGCGGTCACGGCGTCGACTTCCAGGTCGCCGGCCTGCACCCCGCCCTTGAGCTTGAAGTCCTGGAAGCCGTAGCGGGCCTGCGCGGCTTCGGCCAGGCGGACCACGGCCTCGGGCGTCATGGCTTCTTCCCGGCGCACGCGCTCCCAGTCGTCCGCGCCGTTGGGCTCGCGCAGGTACGCCAGGTCGGTGGCGTCCGGGTTGCCCACGTAGAAGAGGTAGCCGAGCATCGGCACCGCTTCGCGCTGCTGGCCGTCGCCCAGCAGTTCGGCCACGGGAACACCCAGGAACTGGCCGTGCAGGTCCAGCAACGCCGACTCGATGGCGGTCACGGCATGCACGGTGGTGCGCAGGTCGAAGGTCTGCAGCCCGCGGCCGCCGGCGTCGCGGTCGGCGAACGCGGCGGCGATCTCCCGCAGCAGGCTGCGGAAGCGTGCCACCGGGCGGCCGATGACCAAGGCGCCGGCGTCCTCGATGGTGGTGCGGATTTTCTCCCCGCCGGGGACCTCGCCCAGGCCGGTGCGGCCGTCGGAATCGGTCACGATGGCCACGTTGCGGGTGAAGAACGGCCCGTGCGCGCCGGAGAGGTTCAGCAGCATCGAGTCGTGCCCGGCGACCGGGACCACCTCGACGGCGGCAATGGTGGGTTGGTTGCTCATGCGTTACTCTCCTGCGAGTTCCAGCGCGCCGTCGATGCGGCGGTTCAGCTTCCAGGGGTTGTCCTGCTGCAGCGGTGCCGGCAGCAGGGAGTCGGGGATGTTCTGGTAGGCCACCGGGCGCAGGAACCGCTCGATCGCCAGCGTGCCCACCGACGTGGTGCGGGTATCCGAGGTGGCCGGGAAGGGCCCGCCGTGGACCATCGCGTGTCCGACCTCGACGCCGGTCGGCCAGCCGTTGGCCAGGATGCGGCCTGCCTTGCGCTCCAGGACGGGCAGCAGCGGGGCCACGGTGGCGTGGTCCTCGTCGCTCATGTGCAGGGTGGCGGTCAGCTGCCCTTCGAGCCGCTTGGCGGCGGTGACCAGGTCCTCGGCGGAGGTGTAGCGGACCAGCAGCGAAGCGGCGCCGAAAATTTCCTCGTGCAGCACGTCATTGGTCAGGAAGGTGCGGACATCGGTGCCGAACACCGCCGGGGCGGGGGCGTTCTGCGTGCTGCCTTCCTGGCCGCGGGCCACCAGCTCCACCCCGTCCTGCCGGCCGAGGGAATCGACGCCGGCGGTCCAGGAGTCGGCGATGCCGCGGGTCAGCATGGTCTGGCCGGCGGCCGGAGCCAGGGCACGGCCCACGGCGGCCGCGAACGCGTCCCCGGCCTCGCCGGCCGGCACGAAGGCAAGCCCGGGGGCGGTGCAGAGCTGGCCGCTGGAACCGGTGACCGAGCCGACGTAGGCCGCGGCCAGGGCGTCCAGGTCGCCCTTGAGCGCGCCGTCGAAGAAGAAGACCGGGTTGATGGAGCTCATTTCGGCGTAGACCGGAATGGGTTCCGGCCGTGCCGCGGCCGTGGCCACCAGGGCGGTGCCGCCGGAGCGGGAACCGGTGAAGCCGACGGCCTTGATGGCCGGATCGGCGACCAGCGCCTGCCCGATGCTGGCGCCGGGGCCGTAGACCAGCGAGAACACGCCCGGGTGCAGGCCGGCCTCGGCCACCGCGCGGGCGATCGCGTGGCCGACGATTTCGCTGGTGCCCGGGTGGGCGTTGTGGGCCTTGAACACCACCGGGCAGCCCGCGGCCAGCGCGGAGGCGGTGTCTCCGCCGGCGGTGGAGAAAGCCAGCGGGAAGTTGCTGGCGCCGAACACGGCGACCGGACCCAGCGGAACCTTGCGCTGACGGATGTCGGCCCGGGGCATCGGCTGGCGGCCCGGCTGCGCCGGGTCGATGCGGACGCCGCGGTGGTCGCCCTGGCGCACCACCGCGGCGAACAGGCGGAGCTGGCCGGTGGTGCGGCCGCGTTCGCCGTTCAGCCGCGCGGCGGGCAGGCCGGTTTCGGCCATCGCGCGTTCCACCAGCTCTTCACCGACCGCCTCGATGTTCTCGGCAATCTTCTCCAGGAAGGCAGCGTGCGCTTCCGGATCCAGCGTGCTGAAGGAATCGAAAGCTTCCTCGGCGGCGGCGGTGGCGGTAGCCAGCTGGGCTGCGTCGATCAGGCTGTAGGCCGGTTCGAGGACGTTGTTGGTCGCAGGATCGAAACCGTTGACCGTGCCGCCGGTGCCGGTCACGGCTTCGCCGGCGATGATCGAGTGGCCTGTCAGAGTTGTCTGCGTGCTGGGCATCGGATGCTCCTTCTGGACTGCGGATGGTCTGCTGTGGCTGATGGGCGGAAAGCGGCCGCCCCTGTCAGGGCGGCCGCTTCCGGGCGTGGAACCTAGGCGTTCTGCCGGACGTCCGCCGGTCGGATGCCGGCGGCGTCAATCAGGGCCGACAGGTCGGAGATGTCCTTCTCGGTCAGGTCCTGCAGCGGCGGGCGGACGTAGCCTGCGTCGCGGCCGACGGCCTTCAGGCCGCCCTTGACGATGGAAACACCGTATCCCTTAACCCGGTCGCGGATGTCCAGGTAGGGGAGGACGAAGCGGTTGAGCTTCTCGGTCACGGCATCGCGGTCCTGGTTGCGGACGTCGCGGTAGAAGTCCAGGGCGAACTCCGGCACGAAGTTGTACATGGCGGAGGAGTAAGTGCTCATGCCCAGCTGCAGCAGCGGCAGGGCAAAGGTCTCCGCCGTCGGCAGGCCCCCGAGGTAGAACAACCGGTCGCCGTTCTTGGCGTAGACCTTGGTGAGGTGCTCGATGTCGCCCAGGGCGTCCTTGAAGCCGATGAAGTTCGCGTGCCGGTCGGCCAGTGCCGCCACGGTGTCCGCGGCGTAGATGGCGTTCGCCCGGTTATAGACGATGACGCCGATGTTGGTGGCGGCGCACACGGCCGAGACGTGCGCCAGCAGGCCGGCCTGGTCGCATTCGGTCAGGTACGGCGGCAGCAGCAGCAGGCCCTCGGCTCCCGCGGCCTCCGCGTCCTTGGCGTTCTGGATGGCCTGGGCGGTGGAGCCGCCGGCCGAAGCAAGTACCGGAACCCGGCTGCCGGCTTCCTCGACGGCCATCCGCACCACGCGGGCGGACTCGGCCGGGGTCAGGCTGAAGCCTTCACCGGTGCCGCCGGCGGCGAACAGGCCGGCGACCTCGAAGCTGGACTGCCAGTCCAGGTGGTTGCGGTAGGCGGCTTCATCGATGTTCAACTCCGCATCAAACGCCGTCACCGGGAAGGACAGCAGCCCGTCCTTGAGCTTGTCTGCGAGTTCATGGGGCGTGTACTGGGCCACGTGCGTCTTCCTTTGCGATGGTGCCGCGGGCGGCGGGGGTGAATGCGTTGCTTCCACCCTAGGAAGGCCAGTTGATGCCTGTCCAAGCCCTCTTTTGTATGGATTGATGCCCGAAGAGTATTGCTGCAGAGGGTTGGCCTGCATTTAGGCGGCTTTGGCCCAGACGGTGTCCAGCATCCGGCGCAACGCCGGATTATGCGAGTTCCGGTTCCAAATTGCATGGAGTTCCACCGAGTCCGGCGCCAGCCCGGGCAGGTGGAGGTAGGTGACGCCGTCGATTCCCAGCAATTGGGCCGACTCCGGGACGAAGGCGACGCCGCGGTTTGCGGCGACCAGTCCCACCATCGTCAGGATCTGGTCGACGGTATGGACGACGTTGCGGTGTTCGATCGGGATCTGGCGGACCACCAGATCGTAAAAATAGCGTGCCTTGATGGGCGAGTGCATGATCAACGGCACGTCCTTCAAGTCGGCAATGGCAAGCGGCGGGGACGGCCGATCCAGCGGGTGCCCGCTCGGAACAGCGAGCATCAGGTTCTCGGAGAACAGCAGATGTGACTCGAACAGGTCTGTGTCGAAGGGCGGGCGGGCCAGGCCCAGGTCGAGATCGCCGTCCACGATGGCCTGCACCTGCTCGCTGGTCACCATTTCCTGAAGGTCGACGTCCACATCCGGCAGTTCTTGGGAGATCTCGGTCAGCAGCGGACCCAGCAGGCTGAACGCGGACGTGGCGGTGAAGCCGATCCGAATCTCACCCGCCCGTCCCGCGGCAATGCGGCGCGCCGTCCGGGGCGCCCGGTCGGCCGAGACCACCAGTTTGCGCGCCTCGGCGAGAAAGGCATGTCCTGCCGCGGTCAGCGCCACCTTGCGGTTGTCGCGAACCAAAAGTTCAACCCCGATGCTGCGCTCCAGTTTCTGGATCTGCCGGCTGAGCGGGGGCTGGGTCATGCTCAGGCGTTCCGCGGCGCGGCCGAAGTGAAGTTCCTCGGCCACAGCGATGAAACTGCGGGCCTGGTCCAGAGTGAACATGATGCCTTCCAAGTATCATTCAATGCAGTAATGGGCTTGGACATGCATCATAGTCTGTTTCTAAGCTCAGTGACCGAGCCACGAGTGATCTGCTTCATATGAACCGGGTCACGGCCCACCCGTTCGAACACCGCTGTTCATCGAGCAAGGAGCCCGAAGTGAAAGCATTCCCCGTCCGCCGGACCATTATCGGTCTGACCGCCGCCTCCGCCGCCCTGGCGCTGACCGCCTGCGGCGGCAACGTCGGCAGCACCGCGTCCGAAGGGGAAGCCTTCCCCGCCGGCCCCATCACCCTCACCGTCGGGCAGGCCGCCGGCGGCTCGACCGACCTGATCGCACGCACCACTGCCGAAGGCATGGCGGACGAGCTCGGCGTAGCTGTTCCCGTGGTGAACAAGCCGGGCGCCAACGGCGCCCTGGCCACCCAGGAAGTCGCGGCCATGAAGCCCGATGGCCAGAACCTCATCCTGCTGAACGCCTCGCTGATCACCATCACTCCGCTCGCCGTCTCCGAGGGTGAAGCCGTTACCCTGGACGACTTGGACGTCATCAAGGGCCTGTCCCAGGACGACTACGTCCTGGTAGCCAGCGCCGACTCCGGCATCGAAACGCTGGACGACGTCAAGGACAGCTCCAAGAAGCTGACCTTCGGCACTACCGGCGTGGGCACCGGCTCGCAGCTGGCCCAGGCCATCCTGTTCGCCCAGGCCGACATCAAGGGCACCGAGGTTCCCTTCGACTCGGGTTCGCCGGCGCTGACCGCGGTCATGGGCAACCAGGTGCAGCTGGCCACCATCCAGTTGGGTGAGGCCAAGCCGCAGATCGACGCCGGCACCGTCAAGCCGATCGTCGTCTTCTCCGACGAGCGCAACACCTACCTGCCGGACGTTCCCACCGCCATCGAAGAAGGGTACGAGGTTCCGGTCTCCCAGTACCGTGCCCTGGCCGCTCCGAAGGGCCTCCCCGAGGACGTGAAGGCCAAGCTCGTGGCGTCCGTCGAGGCAGCCCAGTCGGCCGACAGCTACAAGGCTTTCAACGAGAAGAACATGCTGACCCCCAAGGAGATCTCCGGTGAGGAAGTCGTCCAGCAATGGAACGACTTGGCCGCCAAGTACAAGGAGCTCACCGACAAGTACGACATCTCCCTGGCCGGCGAGTAGCAACACCCCCGCACGGCCCCGTTCGGCCGTCACAGCGAATCGAGTAAACCATGACGTCCCACCGCGACACGCCCGCCGAGGGCCCCGAGTCAGTCGACATCGTCGAAGACGATCTGACGCCGGAGCAATTGGCTGCCCAATGGGAGGCCGAGGCTCCGCCACCGGCCGGGCCGGTAGCGAACCTCGCATCATCCATCGTGGTGCTTGTGCTGGGCGTGACCGGACTCGTCCTCTCGATCGGGCTGGGGCTGGGCACACCTTCTCAGCCCCGGCCCGGAATGTGGCCGTTCCTGGTCAGCTTGATCATCGCTGTCCTCGCGCTCGCCCAGCTTGTCGTTGGGCGGCGCGGGGGCAAGGACGGCGAAAAGTTCTCCAAGCTTTCCTTGTTGGCCGCCAGCGGTTTCGCGACGCTGCTGGTCATGGTGTGGCTGATGCCGCTGATCGGCTTTGAGGTTCCCGCGCTGCTCCTGTGCCTGGTCTGGATGAAGTTCCTCGGCGGTGAATCCTGGCGCGGGGCCATCCTCTACTCGTTGCTGATTGTTGCCGCCTTCTACGGCATCTTCATCCTGGCCCTGGGAACCTCGATTCCCCACCTGTTCTAGCAGCCACCTGTTCCAGCAGGTTGTGCGCTCCCACAGTCGGCTTCGCCCCACCGTGGGAGCCTCGCGCCCCACCCTTGCCCACTGATCCAAAGGTTCCCGCATGGATTTCCTGCAACCGGTCATCAACGGCTTCGGCGTTGTCCTTGACCCTTCAAACCTGCTCTACTGCCTGCTGGGCGTCGTCATCGGCATGCTTATCGGTGTCTTGCCTGGCCTCGGCCCGGCAGCCACCATCGCCATCCTGCTGCCGCTGACCTATGGGATCGAGCCCGTCACGGCGATCATCATGCTGGCCGGCATCTTCTACGGTGCACAGTACGGCGGCACCATCACATCGGTGCTGCTGCGGCTGCCGGGCGAGGCCAGTTCCGTGGTCACCGTCTTCGACGGCTACCAGCTCGCAAGGCGGGGCAAGGCCGGAACCGCCCTGGGCATTGCGGCCATCGGTTCATTCATCGGCGGCACCGTCGCCATCGTCGGGCTGACCTTCCTGGCGCCGCTCGTGGCCGGCTTCGCCCTCGACTTTGGCCCGCCGGAGTACACGGCGTTGGCCCTGGTCGGAATCCTGCTGGTGGCCACCATCAGCAACGGTGCCAAGATCAAGGCCCTGATCGCAGCCGCGTTCGGCCTGCTGCTCGCAACCGTGGGCCGCGACATCTTCACCGGTGCGGAACGCTTTACCTTCGGCAACCTGAGCCTGGCCGACGGCATTGACTTTGTCCCGGTGGCCATGGGCCTGTTCGGTGTCGGCGAGATCCTCTACAACTTGGAAGAACGGCACCGGGCGGCCCAAGCGCCGGCAGCCGTGGCCAACGTGTGGCCGTCCAAGAAGGACCTTAAGCAGTCGTCCGGTGCCATCGGACGGGGCTCCGTGCTCGGCTTTTTCCTCGGCATTTTGCCCGGCGGCGGCGCCACGATTTCCTCCCTGGCCGCCTACGCCGTGGAGAAGAAGCGTGCGAAGAACCCGGAGCGCTTCGGCAGGGGTGCCATTGAAGGCGTCGCCGGTCCGGAGACAGCCAACAACGCGGCGGCAACCAGTTCCTTCATCCCGCTGCTGACCCTGGGCATTCCCGCCAACGCCACCATGGCCATCATCTTCGGCGCCCTGCTCATCCAGGGCGTGACCCCGGGGCCGCAGCTGATGACCGAAAACCCCGAGCTGTTCTGGGGCGTGGTCAACTCCATGTACATCGGCAACATCCTGCTGTTGATCATGTCGATCCCGCTGGTGGGATTGTTCGTCCGCATCCTGCGGGTGCGCGCCGCCATCCTGGCTCCCATCACCGCGCTGATCACCTTGTTGGGCGCGTACACCATCCGCAACTCGATGTTCGATGTGCTGCTGGTGGTTCTCTTCGGCGCGGTCGGCTACTTGATGAAGAAGTTCGGGTTCGAGCCGGGACCGCTGGTGCTGGCCTTCGTGCTGGGTTCACTGCTTGAATCAAGTCTGCGCCGCTCGCTGCTGGTGCTCCAAGGGGACGTCGCGGGATTCATGACCCGACCGATCTCCGCCACGTTGCTGGTGATCTTCGTGGTGGTCGCCGTCTGGCCGATGGTCAAGTCTGGGATTGATCGCCGGAAAAACTCCCGTACCGAAGCTCTTACCGAAACCAAGGAGAACGCATGAGCATCCTCGTCGGCTATGTACCCACCCCCGTGGGAGAAGCGGCCGTGTCCGCCGCCATCGCGGAGGCCAAGCTCCGCGGTGAAGACCTGCTGATCGTCAACTCCACCCGCGAAGGGGCGCTGGTGGACAAGACCGTGGCGTCCGAGGGCGACCTCCTGCGCCTGAAATCGGCGGCCGATGAGGCAGGCGTGACCGCGGAGGTGCTGCGGCCGACGCACCGCGACGACCTGGCCGACGAGATTCTTGAACTGGCCAGCGAACGCGCGGTCTCGCTGATTGTCATCGGCCTTCGCCAGCGCACGCAGGTGGGCAAGTTCATTATGGGCTCCCACGCCCAGCGCATCCTGCTGCAGGCCGACCGGCCGGTGCTGGCCGTCAAGGCAACGGAGTAGAGCCCGCCGACCACGGCAGATCTAACCGCGCATGAATGGAAGCGGCAGCAGACACGGTCTGCTGCCGCTTTTTTGTTTAGCGGGACGATGCCGCCAGGGCGGCCTTTCAGCGACGGATGAGGGTGATGGCAGGGTGTGTCGAAGGGCGGTGCTGCGGATCAGTGGCCGGATTCGCGATCCAGCCGGTGCCGCGAATTGACCAGGTGGGTGCGCATGGCAGCGGCCGCGGCCATGGCATCGCCGGTTTCCACTGCAGCCAGCACCGCCGCATGTTCGGCCGCCACGGCAGAGAGGCGGGAGGTTTCGGCTGCTGCCCCGCTCGCCTCCAGCCGGTAGCGCGGCATGGCGATCATGGCCGGGCCGAGGGCGGCAATCGCATCCAGCAGGAACGGGTTGCCGCTGGCTTCGGCGATGGTGCGGTGGAACTCGAAGTCGTGGGCCAGGGCCGCGGCAGGGTTGGCGTCCGAGCGGGAGAAGTCGTCGAGTGCAGTACGCAGGGCGATTAGCTGCCGGTCGGTTCGGCGCGCGGCGGCCAGGCCCGCGGCTTCACTTTCGACTCCGGTGCGGAATTCCACCAGCGCCCTCCGGTCCTCGAGCGTCCGCACGGGCCGGAGGCCCCGGGGGGCCTCCGCTTCCGCCGGCGGGGTGAGGGCAAAGCTCCCGCTGCCGCGCCGGGTATGCACCAGTCCCTCGGCCTGCAGCCGTGTGATGGCCTCGCGCACCACGGTGCGGCTCACGCCGTGCTCTGCGATCAGCGCGTTCTCGCTGGGCAGCTTGTCGCCGGGAGCGATATCGCCGTCGACAATGCGCCGGCGCAGGTCGTCAACCAGGGTGGCCGTCAGGTTCGGTTTCATCGCTCCCGTTTTCTCTGGGGCAGGTGGAGGGGGGAACGACGGCGGTGCGCGGCACCGCCGTCGTCATGGGACCAAATGCGCGGCGCGGCTAGGCGAGGCCGAACTCGACGCTGTCCGTCGTCCAGGCGCGGGCCTGGTCACTGAACGTGAACCCAAGGCCCGGGCGGTCAGGCACGATCATGCGGCCGTCGCGGGTCTCGAGGCGCTCGTTGAACAGCGGATCCAGCCAATCGAAATGCTCTACCCACGGCTCACGCGGATAGGCCGCGGCCAGGTGGAGGTGGATCTCCATCGCGAAGTGCGGTGCCAGATCCAGTCCGGCCTGGTCCGCCAGCGTGGCGAGGCGCAGGAACTGGGTGATGCCGCCGACCCGTGGAGCGTCGGGCTGGATGATGTCGCACGCGCGGGCGGCGATCAGGCGTTCGTGCTCGGCCACCGAGGCCAGCATTTCGCCGGTGGCAATCGGCGTGTCCAGCGCGGCGGCCAGCGCGGCGTGGCCTTCGGCGTCGTAGGCATCCAGCGGTTCCTCGATCCAGCCCAGGTCGAACTGCTCCAGACGGCGGCCCATCCGGAGTGCGGTGGCGCGGTCCCACTGCTGGTTCGCGTCCACCATGAGCGGCACGCCGTCGCCAATGTGCTCGCGGACCGCGGCGACCCGGCGCAGGTCCTCGGCCGAGTCAGGCAGGCCGACCTTGATCTTGATTCCGCCAATGCCTTCGGCGAGCGATCGGCTGGCACGGTCCTTGACCTCGTCGATGGAGGCGTTGAGGAAGCCGCCGGAGGTGTTGTAGGTGCGGACGGAATCCCGGTGGGCGCCCAGGAACTTGGCCAGCGGCAGCGCGGCCCGCTTGGCCTTGAGGTCGTAGAGCGCTATGTCCAGTGCGGCCAGGGCCTGGGTGGCGACGCCGGAGCGACCCACCGACGCGCCCGCCCACAGCAGCTTGTTGTACAGCTTGGCGATGTCGTTTGGGTCCTCGCCGATCATCGTCTCGGCGACTTCCTTGGCATGGGCGTATTGCGCCGGGCCGCCGGCCCGCTTCGAGTAGCTGAAGCCCAAGCCCTCGTGTCCCTGTGCGGTGGCGATTTCGGCAAACAGGAAGACCACTTCCGTCATCGGCTTCTGACGGCCGGTGAAAACCTTGGCGTCGGAAATGGGGGTGGCCAGCGGCAGCGTTGCGGTGGAGAGTTTGACGTGCCGGATGGAATCGGGGGTGTAGGGCATGGCGGTCCTTACGCGGGAGGTGCTGGTGCACTGATCGTACAAGCCGCCTACTTGTTATACAAGTGTAGGCATGGCGGGTTAGCAGACCGGGGTCACCAGCGAGGCGTCGCGCAGGAAGCCGCGCAGGTTCTCCAGCGTCAAAGCGGCCATGTCGGCCCGCGTCTCGCGGGTTCCGCTGCCCACATGTGGCAACAGCACGACGTTCTCCAGTTCCATCAGTCCGGCAGGAACATGCGGTTCGGAGGCAAACACGTCCAGCCCTGCGCCCGCCAGGAGGCCCTCGGCCAAGGCGGAGACCAATGCGTGCTCGTCCACAACGGTTCCGCGGGCGATGTTGACCAGATAGCCTCGAGGGCCGAGTTTGGCCAGCACCCCCGCGTCGACGAGGTTGACCGTCTCCGGGCCTCCGGCCGCGGCGACGATCAGCACCTCGACGGCTTCGGCCAGTTTTGCGGGGGAGGAATGGAACGTGTAGCCCGAGCCCTTGAGGGGGCGGCGGCTGTGGTAGTGGATCTCGCAGTCGAAGGCTTCCAACCGCTTGGCGATGGCCTGGCCGATACGGCCGAGGCCGACGATGCCGACCCGTTTGCCCGAGGCGCGCGTGGTCAGCGGGTATGACGGGGTTGATTCCCAGGCGCCGCGGCGGACGAACCGGTCGGCCGCGCTGGTTTGACGCAGTACATCCAGGTAGAGGGCCAGTGCGGTGTCGGCCACGCAATCGGTGAGCACATCCGGGGTGTTGCTGATGCGGATGCCGCGTTCGTTTGCCTGGTCGACGTCGATTGCGTCGTAGCCGACGCCAAAGTTCACGATAGCTTCGAGGCTCGGCAGTTGGCGCATCAGGTCGGAGTCCACCCCGCGGCGGCCGGAACACACCGCCACGCGAATACCGTGGGCGTGCCGCTGCAAAAATTCCCCGCGTTCCGGGCCGTCCGGGAGCAACAGGGCGCCGAACTCATCGGCCAAGGCGGCTGCCACAGCAGGGTTCACCGGTCCAACCTGAAGGATCTGCTTGCCGTTGATGGCTGCGGTGGTCTCGTCGGGCGCGGCTGTGCGGTTGGTCATGCCAGAAGAGTAGGGACCTTCACGAAAGCGCGTCCAACACGGATATTGCATGGATCGATACCCGCGGGACATGGGCCATCACATTCCCCGAACGGCCTGCACCTTTTCGGGAGCGGGCTCATCGGACAGAGGATTCCGCCTGCGTCGCCCGACCGGGATCTGGCTGGGGCCCAGCAGCGGCGGCCCGGCGAGATGCGGTCCGGAACCATGCCAGGGGGCCAAGGATGGGCAACACGAGCACCACCAGCGACCAGACTGCTTTCGCCTGCCGCTGCCGTTTGCTCCGCCCTATGCTGACCAGCGCTCCGACCGCCAGGAAAAGGGCAAACGGTCCGGCACAGACGACAGCTGATATCCACGTGACCGAGTCGAACAGCATAGGATCCCCCTCCTTGGCCGTACTCGGCCGCCGGCCCGCACCAAAGACCGCAACATGACGAGTCTAGAATCGCAGCGGTGCTGCGGCTATCCCCCGAGAGGATGAGTTCGGAGCGGTTTTGCTCCTCCCTCGGTAGCAGGGGCCCGGGGCCTTAGTCCTCCGTCTGGAACTTGGCCAGTACCTTATGCAGGGTGTTGAGGTTCCTGGTGGTGGTCACCGGCTTGTACATGGTTTTGGCCATTTGCTTGGACAGCTTCGACTCCAGCGTGCTGCCTTTCGGCACCTCCCAGTACAAGACGTCGCCAATTGGGGTCGCACGTTCTTCGGGCGAAAGTTCCGGGCAGTCCCCGAGCAGTCGTTCCACAACCGCCGCACCCGTGGTGAGCACCGCGTAGGCGTGCCGGGGAACACCGTCGTCGGGTGGGATGTACGGGTAGCCGTCGACGATGGCGGCCAGTTCCTGCGGCGTCTTGACGATGACCCACGCGTCGTAGCCGAATGCCGTCCGTAAGCTCGCTTCGACCCTTTCCTTGACCGCACCTGGGTCATCGGTCTCTGCGCACAGCACGACGTTGCCCGAGGCGAGGACCGTCTCCACCTGCCTGAAGCCGGCTTCGCTGAGGACCCGCTGCAGGTCCTTCATGGCAATCCGGATGCCCCCAACGTTGATGCCGCGTAAAAAGACGGCATAAGACCGCAAGGAATCGGGTTCGCCGCGTTTATTTTTCATTGAGCTCCCGGGTCATATTGGCGGAGAAATCATTGTATGCGCCGGCCGTAATCGCTTGGTGGTCCCACCCATTCAGGCGCTAGGCAAAAGAAAATGCGCGCCTTTGCATATGTATTACTCGAGGGCCGCAAAATCAAGGGCGGAGGCGCCTCTGGGAGTAAACCATTAACCAGATTTTGGTGGAGCGCGTTCCTCGAAACCGGGGGATACGTTCCCTTGTCTAACCCCCTAACCCCTCCTAGGCTGAATGTAACGGACCGGCTTCTGAAGAACGCCGGATCCATGTATGGGGAACTGCGGCTGGCGGCGGCTGAGGGCGTCATTCGCAGCGGCTTCATGGGGACACGGGCGGATGGATACCGCCCGCCTAGCGGGGAGCAGAGCATGACTCTGGAGACAGTATAAAGAAGCGGTGGGGGACGTTCCTTGCTGGGCGTACCTGAGGGGATTCATGGCTTATGTACTGAGTGTCGATGTCGGCACAAGTTTCACGGCAGCAGCGATAGCGCGATACGGGAGCGGGGACCGAAAGCCTCAGCAGCCGCAGGCCGTCCACTTGGGTTCGCGTGCGGCGGCCGTGCCGTCGGTGATCTATATAGGCGACGACGGCGCAGTCCTGGTCGGCGAGGCAGCCGAACGCCGCGGCACGACTTCTCCTGACCGGGTGGTTCGTGAATTCAAACGGCGGATCGGCGACTCGGTGCCGATCATGGTCGGAGACCTGTTCGTCACGCCTGAGGACATATTCGCCACCGTGGTGCGGTGGGTCGTAGACCGCGCCCACGAACGTGAAGGCGAAGCTCCGGAAGGCATAGTGGTGTCGCATCCGGCCGGCTGGGGTGACTACAAAACCGGCCTGATCCGTGATGCCATGGCCGGCGTCGAGCTGGCCGACGTCATCCTGTTGAGCGAGCCGGAAGCAGCCGCGCTCCATTACGCCTCCCAGACCCGCGTCAGCACGGGCAGCCTGGTCGCGGTCTATGACTTTGGCGGCGGTACCTTCGACGCGGCAGTTCTGCACAAGAACGACACGTCCACGTTCACGCTGCTGGCCAAACCGGAAGGTTTGGAGCGGTTGGGGGGAGCGGATGTGGACGACATTGTCTTCGCCCACGTCGTCGACAGCTTGGACGGCGGGCTCAGCGCCGTGGACCCCGGCTCGATGCAAACGCGCGTGGCACTGGACCGCATCCGCCGGGAGTGCGTTGAAGCCAAAGAAGCTCTTTCGGCCGATTCAGAGGCAACGATCCCTGTGTTGCTGCCGGATCTGCAGACAGGCGTCCGCCTGGTGCGGTCCGAGTTTGAGGGCATGATTGACCCACTGGTGCGCGATACGATCCACTCCCTGCGCCGGTCCCTCGAAACTGCGGAAGTAGCTGCCGAGGACCTCACCGCGGTCCTCTTGACTGGCGGTTCCTCCCGCATCCCTCTGGTCGCCCAATTGCTGTCCGCCGAACTGAACCGTCCCCTCGCCGTGGATGCGGATCCGAAGGCCTCGATCAGCTTGGGCGCCGCGTACTTCGCTGCGCGAAACCGGCTCGCCCTGGCACCTGAAGATGCAGCGGAGCCGAAGCCGGAATCGGTCCCCGCCGAAGGTCGCGCATTTCCGCCACCCCACTTCCACGCCCATGCGGCGTCCGCGGTGGAAGGCGCCGGCGGCGCGCGGAAACCCGTGCTGGCCATGCGCGCCGCCGCCGTTACGGTGGCGGTCGCGGCCCTCACGGCCTTGACGGCAACCGCCGCGCAGAGCCCCCACGAATTCGGCCTCTTCGGCTCCCAGCCTGGAGTTGCCCAGGGCAGCGCAGCGGAACGGAACGGCTACGTACCGGGGGGAGCGCCGCAGGGGAGTAAAGGGGCCGGACCGGCCAATTCCGTGATGGCTGCTGAGCCGTCGCAGCCTGGCATGAGTCCTGTGGTTTTCTGGGAAAACCCGGCTGCGACGTCCCCGGGTGCGGTGACTCCCAGCCCGGAAGGCTCACCAGGGTTTGGCGGCGACTTGGGCTTCGCGCAGGATCAGGCAACGGGAACGGCGACGACGGCGCCGGACGGCACCCCGTCCACGGGCACAGGCCGCGCGTCTACGCCGGCCGGCGATTCCGGGCAGGGGTCGGGATCGAACCCGGACAACGGCACCAACACTCCTGCTCCGGGAACCACCGGAGCGCCCGTGCCGCCCGCGACGCCACAGCCAGGCACGACTCCCCAACCTCCCGTCCCGGAGCCGGAACCGAGTGTTCCAACTGCACCGACAACGGCACCGGAACCGGATCCGGTGCAGACGCCTCCGTCTCCCGCGCCCGCGCCCGCGCCGGAACCTGACCCGGAGCCAGCGCCGGAGCCTTCATCGGCACCGTCAGAGACGGCTGTTGTCGATCCTCCGCCGACCGCGCCGGCCTTGATGGATCCGACGCAGCCGCCAGCTCCGTCGGGTGACCCCACCGATGCGCCTGCTCCGGGGCCGGCATGACAGGTGCGACACCGGCGCAGCCGGCGGCACGTCGTTTGGTGAACCGGGATGCCGCGCAACTGCTGACGGAAGCCGCGGCGGAGCCCACGTCGCGTTTACTGGCTACCGTGTCCGGTCCGGGAGGTTCGGGGAAGAGCCTTCTGCTGGAGAACTTGGCGGCAGCATATGACGAAGCAGGAGTCCCGGTCAGCTCGGGCAGGCAAGCACTGGGGCAAGATCCGGTGGACGAAGGCACCACGGTACTGATCGACGATGCCCACCAATTGGACGACGCCGAACTGGAGCGCGTCCACCGATTGGCCGACGAGCAGAACGTGAATCTTGTGGTCGCGTATCGGACGTGGCCGCAGTTGCCGGCCCTGCAGCGGCTGACCGCGGTGTTGGAGGCGCACCGGCGGCCGGTCTTGTTGGGGCCCTGGACCCGTCACGATATCGCCCGCCATGCAGCGGCTGCCCGCCCGGAACGGCTTCCTGCGCCGGCTATTGATCAAATTTTCCGGCTCACCGGGGGCCTGCCCTGGCTGGTCCAGCATGTGTTGGAAGCGACGGATGACGCCCGCCAAATACCATCAGATCCGGTTAAGTTCGGTGGGTTGGTCAACCATGTGGGCTACGAACTCGAACGGCTGGAACCAAACCTTCGGGAGCTGCTGCTGGCTCTAGCGGTCGGGTTTGATCCAACCGGGCCGTTGCCTTCCGGACTGCGGGAACTGCCTGGCGGAATCGGGCCGCTGATGTCGCAGGCAGCGGCCGCAGGGCTGATCCTGCCCGAGGGAATCCTGGCTCCCCTCATGCGCAGCGTCCTGCTTCACGTCACGCCGCTGCATGATGTGCGGGCGGTCCAGCGGGCCTTGGCGGACTGTTTAGCCAACAACAGCGCACAGGCGCCCCTGGACGTGGCCCGCGGCCTGGTTCGGGGCGGGTTCCAGGACCCACGCGTCGCCCGCGTCCTCGAAGATGCAGGCGACGGCGCCCTGGCTTCCGAGCCTCTAGTGGCCGCGACACTCTACAACGAAGCGGCGGCAGCCGGAGCCGACGGGGTGGCAACAGCGGCACGCCGGGCCCAAGCGGCCCTGGCCTCCGGAGACCTCGAAACAGCCGGCCGCATCCTTGACCGGGTGCTGGCTCACCCGGACGCGCCCGACAGGCTCCGCGGAGCGGACGTGGCGGCGTCGCTGTGGGCGCAGCGCGGCATGCTGGCGCGCAGCGCACAGGTCTACCGGTGGCTCGGATCTCCCGCCACGGAGGCGTCCAGGGCGCTGGCCGCCGTCGTCATGATCGGTACGGGCGAGCCCGACGCGGCCCGGAGCCTGCTCGCAGGCGGCCGTTCCGACAACTCGCCAACACTGACGAACGTGGCCGTCTCGCTGATGGGACAAGGCATTGCCGAGTCCATCGGCGAGCACGCCGAGCAGGCGCTGCCCGCCTTGGTACGGGCCTCCGACATGCTGACCGCCTCGGGCGCCGCGATTCCGCTGCCGGACAGCCCGGCTGCCCTTGCGGCATTGGTGGCCCTGCACAGCGGTGAGCTTTCAGTAGCGGAATCCATCCTCGACGATGCACTGCGCGGAGGGCAGGGAGGTCCGGCGGCCCGGTTGAGGCTGCTGCTCCTGCGGGCCTGGGTCTCCATGCTGCAGGACCACCCGGACAGCGCAGGAGCAGCCATTGCAGAGGCGACCGCCAGCGGAATCCCTCCCACCCCACGTGATGGATTGTTGCTGGACGCACTACGGGTCGGGCTGGCGCGCCGAACCGATGACACGGCCGCCTTGGTGCGCGCCTGGGACCGCGCGCGGGGCCGGTTGCTGCACGTCGCCGTCGATCTCTACAGTCTGTTGCCCCTGGGGGAACTGGCAGTAGCCGCTGCCCGCCTGCGGGATTCCGCGCGGCTACAGCCGCACTTGACCGAGGCGTGGGCGCTGCTGGGGAGGTTGGGCGAACCGGCGCTGTGGTCTACGTCGCTGCATTGGTACGCGGTCCAGGCAGCCCTCTTGGCGGATAGCCCCAATGAGCTCGCCCCGCATGCCTCGGCGCTGGTGCGCGCCTCGGGGACGTACCGGCTGGCGGGCGTGCTTGCGGCGGCGGGCCGGGCGTGGGTGACGGTGCTGGCCGGCCGGATTGATCCGCGGTTGGTGGAGGAGTCCGCCCGCGCGCTCGCATCCGTCGGCCTCACGTGGGACGGGGCGCGGCTCGCCGGGCACGCGGCAGCGCACGCGGACGAGCGCAAGGACATGAGCCGCCTCCTGGCCTGCGCCAGGGACCTTCATCCCGGTACGCGCGGGACCATGGACGCGCCGGCCGAGACAGCTGCCGTGGAGCACGAAGGGCAGAAACCAGTCCCCGCCGGAGCAGCACACGGTCAGGAGGGGGCTGTCTTGAGCGAGCGGGAGCGCGAAGTTGCCCGGTTGGTTTTAGAGGGCAAGACGTACCGGGAGATCGGTGCCGCAATTTTTATTTCGCCGCGTACCGCCGAGCACCACATTGCGCGTATCCGCCGCCGGTTAGGGGCTTCGAACCGCTCCGAACTGCTGACCCAGTTGCGGCTTGCGCTCGGCGAAGACGGTTCCCAAGGGCAGTAATTCCGCGGACTTCCGGCCTTGGGACCCCTCCCTACCTAGTCCCCGGATACCGCGATCCCCCTTCAGGGGCCGGGAGGCGGGGGAGGAAGCCCCGATGCGGGCGGAGCAGCCCGACCGTAGTTTTGAATCAAGCCAAGCAGCTCAGCTCGGCGGGCCACCATCCATAATTTGGCCAGATCCAGTAGGAAAAGAATGGGGATTCATATAATGCCTACGCTCGCAAGCTCTCTTCTCGAATTCATCATGAACCTGCTCCGTGATCCGCGCGCCGCCGCGGAATTCCAAGCGGACCCGGAGGCCGCGCTCGCCGAGGCCGGCCTGGGCGACGTGTGCTCCGATGATGTGGACGCCATCATGCCGGTCATCCTCGACTACGCTCCCGTGGATGCCAGCTCGTCCTTCGACCGCGAGTACAACACCGGCGGCAACCACTCCGGCGGCGACACCGGCGACTGGTCCAGCGATAACTCCGGCAACAATGGCGGTGGCTGGGGCGGCGGCGGTGGCCACGGTGACGGCGGCCACGGTCACGGCGGAGGTCACGGTGGCGGTCATGACGACGATGACCACGGTCACGGCGGCGGCAGGGACCACGACCACGATGACCACGCCCATGCTGTTCAGCAGCTGACGCACATCGTGAACAACTACTCGTACACCTCGACGATCGACGATCGGGACACCATCACGGACCAGTCCGTCAACCAGAACATCTGGGCCGACGGCGACGTCAACCAGTGGTTCGACAATGACGCCGTGATTGCCTCGGGCGACGGCTCTGTTGCAGCCGGCGGCGACGCCACCCTGGATAACTCGACGGACAACTCCAAGGATTACTCCACCGATAATTCCACAACCGTAACCACCGGTGACATTGAGGGCGATGTGGCAGTCGGGAATACCACCGACATCTCCGTGGAGGACTCCTTCAACGTTGAGGATTCCTACAACGAGGATTCCTACAACGAGGACTCTTACAACGAGGATTCCTACAACACAGATGTCGATTTGGACGTCGAGGTGGAAGACTCCTTCAACGACAACTCCGACCACTCGACGGATAACTCGACCGACAACTCGGTGGAAATCGAGGACTCGTACAACGGCAACACCACCGAGATCGAGGTCGAGGATTCGTTCAACGAGGACAACTCCACCACCGACATCAACGTGGAGGATTCGTTCAACGAGGAGGTCGAGATCGAGGATTCGTTCAACGAGGTCGAGGTCGAGGATTCGTTCAACGACAACTCCACGAACACGGACGTGCAGGTGGACGCCGACATCGATGCCGAATTCACGGACAACTCGGTGAACGACTCCGTCATCATCGCGGAGAACGAAGTGGAAATCGAAGACAGCGTTGTTGCCGAAGAGGTCAACCTCTAACCGATCTGATAACTGAATCACGACAGATCAGCTGTCCAGCAGGAGGCCGGGGGACCTCCTGCTGGACAGTGTCACGGTCCGGCCGCTGGGCCGGAAGTCACAAGGGGATACGGTGGTCGAGCTCGTCAAGCTGGTGGATCAGGGCCTGGAATTGGCCAAGAAGGGTGAGCGCGCAGACTTGCAGCGGCGCCTGGAGCAGACCCGCAAGCGATTGCAGGACCCGACTACCCGAGTGATCGTCGTCGGTGAATTCAAGCAGGGCAAGAGTCAGCTCATCAATGCGCTGGTGAATGCGCCGGTTTGTCCCATTGACGACGACGTCGCCACCTCGGTGCCGACGGTGGTGAAGCACGGAGAGCCTGCCTCAGCCGTGATCCTGGTGCCGAAGGAAGGCGCCGACTCCAACGACGGGGAAGTTGAACTGGAGCGTCGCCCGATCGCCTTGGACGAACTTGCCGAGCACGTTTCGGAACGGGGAAATCCGGGTAACGAGCGCCGGCTCGCTGCCGCGGAAGTCTCCCTGCCCCGGAAGGTTCTGCACGGCGGGCTTGCTTTGGTGGACTCGCCGGGGGTCGGGGGGCTGGACTCGGCCCATACTCTCACCACGCTGACAGCGTTGCCTACGGCGGACGCCATGCTGTTGGTCTCGGACGCGTCCCAGGAATTCACCGAACCGGAGATCCGGTTCCTGCGGCAGGCGCAACGCATCTGCCCTAATGTGGCCGGCGTCCTGTCCAAGACGGATTTGTACCCGCAGTGGCGGCAGGTGGCCGAACTGGACAGAAGTCATTTGAAGCGGATCGGGGCAGATATGCCGCTGATTCCAATCTCCTCGGAACTTCGCCTGCGGGCGGCCGAAATGCGTGACAGCGAACTGAACGCCGAATCAGGATTTCCGGAGCTGGTGGCTTACCTCCGGCACGAGATCCTGGGCCAGACCGAGCGGCTCCAGCGGCGCTCCGTGGCGCAGGACCTCATTTCGGCCGTGGACCATTTGCGGCTGTCGCTGAAGTCGGAACTCAGCGCGCTGGAGAATCCGGACGGCACACCCGAGATGCTGGCCGAGCTGGAGGCGGCCAAGGAACGCGCCGACGAGCTCCGCCGTCGTTCTTCCCGTTGGCAGGTCACGCTCAATGACGGCATGAGCGATCTCATCTCCGACATGGAACACGACTTGCGCGACCGGCTGCGCAGCATTTTGCGGGATGCGGAACAGTCCATCGATGCCGGGGACCCCGGTCCGCAGTGGGAGCAGTTCGTGCACTGGCTTGAACAGCGGGTGGCCGCTGCCGTGTCCGACACCTTCGTGTGGACGAACGAACGGTCGCTGTGGCTGGCGGAAAAGGTCGCCGAGCATTTCAACCAGGACGACGTCACCTTGCCGTTGCTGCAGGTCGATTCCACGGAGAACGTGCTCGACCCGGTCGAGGAGATCCCGGGCCTGGATGCGGGCCGCCTGGGACCGGTCCAGAAAATACTGATCGGCATGCGTGGCTCGTATGGCGGTGTCCTGATGTTCGGCCTCCTCACCGGGATCGTGGGCATGGCGCTGATCAACCCGATCTCGGTCGGAGCCGGCCTGCTGCTTGGCGGCAAGGCTTACCGCGAAGACAAGGAGGCCCGGTTGAAGCGCCGCCAGTCGGAGGCCAAGGCCCTGGTCCGGAAACAAGTTGACGAGGTGGTGTTCCAAGTGGGCAAGCAGCTCAAGGACCGGCTCAGGATCGTGCAGCGGGCCACGCGCGACCATTTCACTGAGCTGGCCGAGGAGCACCATCGTTCGCTGGCGGATTCGGTGCTGGCGGCACAGAAGGCGGCGAGCCGCTTCCACCAGGAACGCGACCTGCGGATCAAGGAGCTCAAGGCGTCCCTCGCGCTTGTCGAGTCGCTGCGCAAGCAGGCGCTGGCGCTGGACGCTGCTGCACCGCAACCGGCGGGACAGGCATGAACCCCGCGGCAGCCGGAGCGGACGTCGAAGCGGCGCGCGGGCTGGTCCGGGAAGCGATCGAGGCCTACCGCGACGACCCGGCGGTGCGTCGGGTGTTGGAGGAGTATGCGCGCCGGCTCGACGAGCCGCTGCGGGTAGCCATTGCGGGGATGATCAAAGCCGGCAAGTCGACACTGCTCAACGCCATTATCGGCGAGGAGATTGCCCCGACCGACACGGGAGAGTGCACCCGGGTGGTTACCTGGTACCGCTACGGCGACACTCCGCGCATCACCCTGTACCCGCGCGCCGGAGCGCCCCGGGACCTTCCGACCAAGCGCACCGACGGCCGGTTGGTCTTCGAGTTCGGCGGGATCAAGGCAGAGGAAGTCGACAGGCTCGTGGTGGACTGGCCGTCCCGAACCCTGCGCGACATGACGTTGATCGACACGCCGGGCATCGCCTCGCTCTCCCGGGACGTGTCGGCCCGCTCCACCGATTTCCTGACGCCGGCAGACGCACCCTCGGAGGCCGACGCGATCCTCTACCTGCTGCGGCACCTGCACGCGTCCGACCTGGGCTTTTTGGAGTCCTTCCGTGATACCGCGGCCGGCCAGAGCGGTACCGTCAACGCGCTGGCGGTGCTGTCCCGCGCGGACGAAGTCGGGTCCGGTCGGATCGACGCCATGCTCTCCGCCCGGGAAATCGCGGCGCGTTACCGCCATGACGGCGCGTTGCGTTCACTGGCCCTCGGGGTAGTGCCGATCGCGGGCCTGCTGGCCCAGTCGGCGCGCAGCCTGCGGCAGGGGGAATACTCCGTCCTCGCCGAGCTCTCTTCCTTGGACAGGCGGGAACGGGAGCGGCTCCTGCTGTCCGCCGACCGCTTCGTCCGGCCCGGGGGGCCGCTGTCCGCCCCGCCGGAAGCGCGGGCGAGGTTGCTGGACCGGTTCGGGCTCTTCGGGCTCCGGCTGGCAGCGGCGCTGCTCCGTGGAGGAATCTCCGAACCGACCGTGCTGGCCCACGAACTGGCCCGCCGCAGCGGGCTGGACGAATTGCTGGCCGTGATGACCGGGCAGTTCCAAGCCCGGGCCGGACAGCTCAAAGCCCGCACGGCCCTGGTCGGCATCGAAAAGCTGCTGAACGACCATCCCCGCCCGGGCACCGCCGGAGTCGCGGCCGGCTTGGAACGGCTGCTCGCCAGCGCGCACGCCTTCCGCGAATTGCGCTTGCTGGCGGCTGCCCGCACCACCGGCCTGCCGCTGGAACCGGAGCTGGCCACCGAAGCTGAACGGATGATTGGCGGCGACGGCGTCTCGGCACCCGAACGCCTGGGACTGCCCCGTGACACACCCGACGAGGTCCTGCGGGAGACCGCCGTGGCGTGCCTGCGACGTTGGCACGCCGTGGCGGGCGATCCGCTGCGCGGCCGGGCCGTTGCCGAGGTCTGCCAGACCGTCATTCGCAGCTGCGAGGAACTACTGGCCGGCATGCAGCTAGCTTCAGGCGGTCCGGCCTCGTCGCCCCTGGTGCTCGGCGCGGAACCATCGGTTGGCCCCGCGCAGGACGCTGGCGACTACCGCCGCGCCGGCTAGCACCAGCTGCAGAACCAGCATGATCCTGATGCCCAATGCCTGATCACCGGGGGCGGCCAAAAATTCGTCGGCCAACAGGGTCACTGCCCCGTGGACGAACAGCATGGCCAGCAGCGCGAAGCGCACCTTGCCATGGCGGCGCATGAGGGCCCGCAGCAGCAGGGCCTCGATCAGAATGACCAGCGCCAGCATGCCCAAGGTCCCCCAGAAAACCAGCATCGCCATGGCTTCCACGGTCTCCTCGTCGGCGCCCTGCTCCAAGCCGTTGATGAGCCCGCGCAGGTGCTCGAGGATCTCGTCCTGGGCGAAGTACGCGAATATCCCTGCAATCAGCCCTGAAACAAAACTGAGGATCCACAAGAAGCGGACCCTCTTGACTGCAGGCGGAGGCACCAGGATGCCTGCGATCGGCGGGGGCGTACGGTCGGACATCTGCGGACGCGGCGGCGCAGGACGGTCCGGTTCGCCGGACATCCCCCCGGTTCCCTGAGCTCCAGGCGCCCCCATCCCTGGTTCATGAGACATGCAAGTAATGTAGTCGCACCCCGGCGGCACCGCAATGCTCGTCCGCAGGCGTAGCGGCCCTCCGGCTACCGTGCGCACAACGACGGCGGCGGGCGGTGTCCCCGCCGTCGAAGCGGGCTTCCGCCGCCGCTATCCGCCCACATGGATCCCGGGCCGGCGGCCGGGATCGGGCTCATTCTGCCTGATGATTTCGCGCACCACCGGAGCCGTGTCTCCCTGTCCCAGCAGCAGGTAGCGGAAGAGGTGGCCGAGCGGATTGCCCTCGGACCATTCGAAATAGGCATGGGGACGGACACCGGTTGCGTCCCGCACGGCCAAGAGGATGGCGGCAATCGCGTTCGGGGCCGCGGGGCTTTCCGCGCGAAGCACCCGGTACCCGCCGACGTCGATACCGCGGACGCGAAGCACCTTGGCGAAGGCCGACGGATCCACGATGTCGATTTCGAGGAACAGGACGTCCGCTGTCCCCGGGACCGGATTCATGTGCCGCTGGGCGTCTTCCTTGGCACTGTAATCGTCGTGGTTGCCGGGGCGGCGCTTGGCGATGATGTTCAGCGAGCCGTCGTTGTCCAAGGAATCGCTGATGAACCGCCGGGCAGTGTGATCGAATTCGATACGTTCGGCGCGGAGTTCTATGGTCCGGGCGACGCGGGAGACGAGCGAGACACCGACCATGCCGAGGATGAACAGCCCGCAGATGCTGATGCCGTCGGGTTTTTCCAGAACGTTGGCCAGCAGTGCATAAAGCAGCACCAGGCTGAGTGCGCCGTACCCGGCAGCGGTCCGGTGTTTGTGACGGCGGGCAGTCGTGAAGGTGGCAGCGACGGCCGCCGACACCATCATGGCCAGGATGCCTGTGGCATAGGCTCCGGCCTGGGCGTTGACGTCGGCTCCGAAACCCACGGTGAGCAGGATGCTGACGCCAGTGTAGACCAGAACGACGGGCCGGATCGCAGTGGTCCATTCGGGGGCCATCCCAAAGCGGGGCAGGTAACGCGGGACGATGTTGATCAGCCCGGCCATCGCCGAGGCACCTGCGAACCACAGGATCAAGACCGTTGCCGCGTCGTAGATCGTGCCGAACCCCTCGCCAAACAGTCCATGCGCAAGATAGGAGAGGGCCCGGCCATCCGCGGGGCCGCCCGCGGCGTAGGCCTCGGGCGGGATGAGGACAGCCGTAACGAAGCTGCTGCCCATGAGGAAACCGCTCATGACAGCCGCAGCACACGTCAGCATCTTCTTGCTGTTGCGGACCCGTGACGCCAGCCGTTGCGCGGGAGTGTGCCCCTCGGACGCCACGAGCGGCATCATGCTCACGCCCGTTTCGAATCCAGACAGGCCCAGGATCAGCAGAGGAAAAGCCAGCAGCAGGGACAAGGCCAGGTTGCCCGGGCCGGGGCTGGCAGCGGCCATGGCCTGGGCCCAGTCGCCGATGCGGCCGGGGTCCTGTGCGATGAGCGACAGGCCGGCCATGATGACGGCCGAATTCAGGACCAAAAACGCGGCCACCAAGGGCACGGCAATGGCTACAGCCTCGCCGAATCCGATCAGGAAAATACCGCCGAGGACCAACAGCAGCACGACGGTGACAGGGACCGAATGGCCCTGCAAGAAGCCGGGAGCGTAGGGATTGTCGAGCAAATGCACCGTTGCATCGGCGGCCGAGAGCGTGATGGTGATAATCCACGAGGTGGCAACGAAACCGAGCAGGACGAGGATAACAACCTTCCCCTTCCAAAACGGCAGGAGCCGGTCGAGCATGGCTACCGAGCCTTCGCCGTGCGGGCTCTCCGCCGCTACGTGCCGGTACAGCGGGAGCATGCCCAGCAAGGTGAGCCCCACAATGAGCAGCGTTGCCAGCGGCGACAGCGGTCCCACAGCGATCAGGGCAATTCCTGGCAGGTAGGAGAGCGTCGAGAAGTAGTCAACGCCGGTCAGGCATACGACTTTCCACCAGGGATGGGGCGTGCCGCGCGGGGCGCTTTCGCGGCCCACCGGCGGAACTTTGTCCATCAACAGCCAGCGGTTAAGCGCACTGCGAAGCGGCGGCGGGGGAGCCGGCCTCGGGACAACAGCCGGGACCGTATGTTCGAGCGACCAGCGCACCGATTTCTCCTGTCGCCCCGGCCGGGCGGGCCCCGTTGCCCGGGGCCCTGTCGTGGGGCGCTTCCACAGTATAGATCCGTCATTGACCGGGAACGAGCGCTGTTTTGCCGAATTCCGGATTCAGTCCGCGACGACTGACGGGCGGTTTATTACCACGATTGGTCCTGGTTGTCGGCGGGCTGGGGGATTGTTGCAGTGGCCGGGTTACAGCGAATCGAGGCTCAGGGCCGTGACGAATCCGAGCGCTGCAGTGAGGCCGGTGAGGATGTGATGCTCTTCGAAGGCCTCAGGGATCATGGTGTCGGCGATCATGGCCAGGATGGCGCCTGCCGCCAGCGCGTTGATGAAGGCCACGAGTTCTTCCGGTGCGTCTTGCAGCGCTACGTAACCGATCAGGGCGCTGACTCCGGAGAGCACAGCGATAGTGCCCCACACGCCGAAAACGTAGCCCGCGCCCCGCCCGGCCTTCTTCATGCCGGCGCTGCTGGAGAGCCCTTCGGGAATGTTCGATATAAACACCGCGCCCAACATCGCAGGGCTGACTGTTCCCCCGGCTACGAGGCCGAGGCCCAGCACGAGGGACTCAGGAATACCGTCCAGCAGGGCGCCTGCGGCGATCGCCAGGCCGCTGCCCGGGGTATCTCCTTCGGCCGGCTGTTGATTGCCCGACCGTTTGCGGTGTTTGGCACCTCTTCTGGCCAGCAGCGCGTTGGTGCCCACAAAGAGAGAGGCACCGACGAGGAAACCTCCGACGGTCGCTCCGATCCCGCCGGTCATTACCGCTTCGTCGACGAGTTCGAAGGCGAGCGCCGAGATAAGGACGCCGGCGCCGAAGGCCATGACCGTCGAGACAACCTTGACGGGAATGGCCCATTTCCAGGCGATGGCACATCCCAGCACCAGCGCGGCACCGCCCATCGCCCCTACGGTAAACGCGGTCATCCACAACGGCATGGCTGTTCCTCCCGTCCAGGCTCAGGCTAGCCGCGGGGAGGCGCAGCTGCCATGGCGGGAGAGGCGCTGATGCGCCAATGATGGACGCTGGGGGCGTCGGTGATGCCTGGGTGCCGAAGGGCTACTTGGCGGGCCGGCCCAACCCGGTGCGCGCCATCGCGTCTGCGTAGGCCTCATGCATGGCATCCAGCCATTCCTGCTGGCGGGCCGGCGAACCCGCGAACGCCCGGCCGCTGAGTGCCCTGACCTTGTACGTCTTGAAGCCACGCCGCCAGAGCAGCGGGTTCTCGGTCTTCAGCAGCAACCCGGCCAGCCGCTGGGCTTCGGTTCCGTGGGCCACGAGCACCGAGGCCCGCGGCACCAGTGCCAACATCTTCAGCAGCGGCTTGAGGCCGGCACTGATTTGGTCCGGGGTGAGCTTGCCGTTCGCCTGGCCCGGCGTGAACCAGGGGTGCACATTCCAGGGCATGACATATTGGGGCCGCAGGCCGAGCTGCCACTGCAGTCCGAGCATCCGCGTCGCTGCCTCCTGGTCCCCGGGCCAGATGAAACCGGTGTCGGATGCCTGCCCAATGTTGGAGTAGAGCGACACGATCCGGCATTCGTCGGCGTCGTGGATCGGATCCACGTAAGGGACCTCGGTACCCGGCTTCAGGTCCCGCAGTTCGTCGCAGAGGCGGTTAATGTCGGCGACGCCGGAATCGTACCTGCGGTCCATGAGGTCCTTGTGCTGATCGGATACTGCCGGGCTGGTCATCGGGGTGCGGGTCTCCTGGAGGGAAGGGAAGGTGAACGGTAGGGAAATGGGGCCGCCGGGAACGACGGCGGTGCCGCCTTGGGAACGGGCAGCCGCCTGCGGCTGCGGGAGGCGGGGTGTTGAGCATAGCAACCGAAGCTGGGCGCCTCCTGCAGGTCGGTGGCGGAATCCCGGGCTTGATGCCCAGGCCCTGTGACGAAGATGACCCGGCGGTTAATCAACGGTGAATTCAACGCTGTGCCAGCCGGTGGAGCCATCCGGAGCAGGCGGCGCCGCGGCCTCGGTCTGCAGCGTGCCGTCCGCCTCCCAGGCACGCACCCGGAGCCGGTGCTGCCCGGCCGGAACATTGTCCTGCACGAAGTACCACTGGCGCCAGGTATCCACGGAAGCCTCCGCCGCCAGTTGCGCGTCCACCCAGTCGCCGTCGTCCAACTGCACCTGGACTTTCGAGAGGCCCCGGTGCTGGGCCCATGCCGTTCCCCCAAAGGCCATGGGCCCTGCGGGCAGGCGGGCTCCGGGCCGAGGCACCTCGATTCTTGAGGCCGTCTTGATCGGGCCACGGTCCGACCAGCCTCGGGTGGTCCAATAGGCCGCCTTGTCCACAAAGCGCGTGAGCTCCAGGTCAACCACCCACTTGGTCGCGGACACGTATCCGTACAGTCCCGGCACCACCATCCGCACGGGGAACCCGTGCTGCAGCGGCAGGGGCTCCCCGTTCATCCCGATCGCGAGCAGCGCGTCCCTCCCGTCGGTGAGCACCTCCAAAGGGGTTGAAGCAGTGAAGCCGTCGACGCTGGTGGACAGGACCATGTCCGCCTCCGGAAGCGGCCGTGCACGGGCCAGCAAGTCCCGCAGCGGATAGCCGAGCCAGCGGGCGTTGCCGGCCAGTTCCCCGCCCACCTGATTCGAAACGCACGTCAGCGTGGTGTAGCTCTCCACAAGTTTGGCCTCCAGCAGCTCCTGGAAGTTAATGCTGAATTCTTCCTCTACCAGTCCGTGAACGCGCAGCTGCCATTGCCCCGGATCCACCGACGGGACGATCAGTGCGGTGTCGATGCGATAGAACTCATCGTTAGGGGTCACGAAGGGAACCACCCCGTCCACCGGTGCCTGCACGTCCTCCGGCAACGGCCCGGCCGGCCGCGCGGGCGCAGGCAGCCCCAGTGCCTGCCGCACCTGCCGTGCGGTGTTCCGCGCGGCAGAAACGGCGCCGGCGGCGATCCCCATGACGACGGCGACACCCGCCATTGCTGCGGCGTTCGCCAGAAAGCGGCGGCGGCCCGGATCCCCCGGCAAGACGGCCGCGCCGCCAACGGACAAGGCCGCGGGCCGGGGCAAGAGCCTGATCAGCCGGCGCAGGCCGAGCAGGCCTGCCGCGGTTCCCAACGCCGTCGGAATGGCATCGGCCGGCACCGCCCCGGCGCGGGTGAGCACGCAGGCCGCCATGCCCGCCGCGAGCAGCACCACCAGAAGCGCGCCGGCGGTCCAGCGCCGGGCGGCGAGCAGGCCGGCCGCGGCGGCGATCAGCGCCGCAACAATCCCCATGGCGATGTACAGCACCAGTTTGTCCGCTGTCCCGAATGTGGAAATGGCGAATTCGGTCAGCCAGATCGGCGAGAGCTCCACGACGGCGGCACCTACCGAGCCGAAGGGGGAGGCGGCCGGGCCGAAAAACGCGGCCGCCAGTTCCGCTGTTGCAAAGAGGGCGGCTGCCGACACGACGCCCGCCAGCATGGCCGGCATCCACCCGGTCAACGCGGCCTTCGTGGCTGGCGGTGCTGCCATGCCGACCTTGTCCTTCGCTAGACGACGGGCTATGTGTCTCCGGAGGATGGCACTGTGCCCTTGGTCCGATCATCTACCTGAAGCAGGCCGTAGGACAACCACGCCTGACCGCCTCGAGCCGCGCCGCGCGGGGCTGATAGTTGTTGCCCCGCCGTTCACCGGCTATTGGTTGACTCTTCAACTATCAGCGTGCTACGATAAATGCATAAGCATGGAGTTCACCCGAGCTTCACATCCTAACTTCAACCAGGAGGCACTTAATGGCCGTTCAGCTCACTCCAGGAACTTGGAATCTCGACCAGTCCCACACCGAGGTCGGCTTCGTCGTCCGCCACGCCGGCATCAGCAAGGTGCGCGGCCAGTTCACCGAGGCCGATGCCACCCTCGTGGTCGGCGACAGCCTGGCCACTTCCTCCGTCGAGGCCGTCGTGAAGACCGCCTCGTTCGACTCCAACGATGACAACCGCGACGCCCACGTGAAGGGCGAAGACTTCTTCAATGTGGAGCAGTACCCGGAGATGACCTTCAAGGCCACCAGCGTCGAAGGCACTCCGGAAGAGTTCCAGCTGGCCGGCGAGCTGACCATCAAGGACACCACCAAGCCGGTGGTCTTCGACGTCGAATTCGGCGGCATGGCGGTTGACCCGTTCGGTGCCACCCGCGCCGGCTTCTCCGCCACCACGCAGATCTCCCGCAAGGAATTCGGCATCACCTGGAACGCCGCCCTGGAAGCCGGCGGCGTGCTGGTGGGCGACAAGGTCACCATCACGGTCGACTCGGCCTTCGTGCTGCCGGCCAACTAGCCACGCGCCACACAGGCAGGGCCCGGATCCTCTCCGGGCCCTGCCTGCTGCGTTAACGCCGTGGGGCAACGGCGCTGATCCGGAACTGCTCGGAGCCGGCGGCGGCCCCGCCCGTGGGGCCGGGTTCCCGTGTTCCGGGCGGATACGCTGGCATCGTGAAGATCGCCATCCTCGATGACTACCAGGACGTAGCACTGTCCAGCGCCCCGTGGGAGCAGTTGCCGCCGGGCATCGCCGTCGAGCGTTTCACTGACCATGTTGACGACGTCGGTGCACTCGCCGAGCGCTTGAAAGGGGCGGACGTGGTGGTCACCATGCGCGAGCGGACTCCCATCACCGCCGAGCTGATGGACCTGCTGCCCGGCCTTAAGTTGGTGACCACTACCGGCATGCACAACGCCTCGATCGATCTGGACGCCGCGCGCGCCCGCGGGGTGACCGTCTGCGGAACCCGGAAAAGCACGCAGGCTCCGGCCGAACTGGCCTGGGCGCTGGTGATGGCCGTGGCCCGGGAGATCCCGCAGAACGACCGGGACGTGCGGGCCGGAATCTGGCAGGCACGGATGGGCGTCGACCTGGCCGGTTCCACCCTCGGGCTACTGGGCCTGGGCCGACTGGGCCAGCTGATGGCCCGCTACGCGCAGGCCTTCGGGATGGACGTGCTGGCGTGGAGTCCGCACCTGACCCGGGAGCGCGCCGCCGGCCACGGGGTGGAGCTAGTGTCCAAGGAGGACCTGTTCCGGCGCTCGGACATCGTCAGCGTCCACCTGAGGCTGGCGGAGTCCACCCGCGGGATCGTCGGCGCCGCCGAGCTGGACCTCCTCGGTCCCGGCGGCCGGCTGGTCAACACCTCGCGGGGACCGCTGGTGGACGAGGCCGCCTTGGTGGCAGCGCTCGCCGGGCGGCGGATCGCCGGCGCAGCGCTCGACGTCTACGACGTGGAGCCGCTGCCGCAGGACAGCCCGCTGCGCAGCGTGCCCAACCTGATCCTTAGCCCGCACGTCGGCTTCGTCACCGAGGAGGCCCACAGGCTGGGGTACACGCAGATGCTCGAGGGCATCCTGGCCTACCTCGACGGGGCGCCGATCAACACCCTCACCTGACCGGCGGCGGCGCGCCCCGCCGTCGTCCTTTCCGACGGGCTTCGTAAAGGTGCCCCACGGGATCCCGCCTACCTCGCCGGCATCCCGGCCGGGGCAAGTTCCATGGCATGCTCCTCCACGTAGTCCAGCGCCAGCCGGACGGCCCCCGTGGCCACGATCGCGTCGCCGAAGCCGGAGACCGCCACCCGCGGAGGCGTCGCGGTGAGGAGGGGAAGCTCCCGGGTGATGGTGGGCAGCAGGGCCGACGCCGAGGCTGCCACCGCGCCACCGATCACCACGAGCTCCGGGTTGAGGAAGGTGCCCAGTATCGCGACCACGCGGGCCATCCGCCGGCCGATGCGCTCCAGGATTTCCTGCGCCACCCCGTCGCCTCTGGCGGCGGCTTCGAAGACGAAGCGGGCCGACACGCGCGTGGTGCCCGGTCCCACCAGCTCCCGGATCACGGTGGGCCGGCCGGACGCCAGGGCCTCGTTGCCCCAATAGCGGGCCAGCCGCGCGATGCCGTCCTGGCTGCCCACCCCGTCCACCAGTTCCAGGGTGCCCACTTCGCCGGCGCCGCCGTTGCAGCCGTGCAGCAGCCGGCCCGATTCAATCAGGCCGGTGCCCAGCCGTTCGCCGGCCAGCATGACGGCCAGGTCGTCGACGCCCTTGCCGGCGCCGCTCCAGCGCTCCGCCAGGGCCGCCAGATTCGCGTCGTTCTCCAGCAGCACCGGCCAGCCGTAGCGGGCAAAGACCTCGGTCTGCAGGCCGATGTCGAAGTGCTCGGAGAGTTCATGTCCGGGTGCCACGTTGCCGTGGCGGTCGACGACGGTGGATACGCCGATGGCCGTGGCCAGTACCGAGGCCGGCTGGAGTCCGGCCTCGGCCAGGGCTGACGCGACTGCTTGCTTGATGGTGGAGCGGCGTGACTCCGCCGTGGCCGGCGGCTTCTCGAACCGCTCGGAGATGCGGGCCAGCACCAGGCCGTTCAAGTCCGCCACCAGCACGGTGGCGGTGGCCATGCCGACGTCCAACCCCAGCACGCAGCCCGCACCGGGGTTGAATTGGAACCGCCGGGCCGGCCGGCCCTTCGCCGTGCCGACAACGCGTTCGCCGGCCACCTCCCGGGCCCAGCCGCGGGCCACCAGGTCGTCGCAGACCGCGATGACCGTGGCACGGGTCAGCCCGGTCGCCTCGATCAGGTCGCTCCCGGTCACCGCGCCGTTCTCCCGCATCACGGACAGCACGGCTTTCAGGTTGGTCAGCCGCAGGACCTGCGGAGTGGTGGCTGTGGTGCTCACATCGATCCCCTTGACCTTGTCCGGCAGTATCAGGATAATAATAATGGAACATAAATTTAGAGGCTAAATAAAAGGAGTTCCCATGGCAGTACGGATTGGCATCAACGGTTTCGGGCGCATTGGCCGCAACTACTTCCGGGCGGCCATGGCACAGGGAAAGATTGGCTCAGGCCTCGAGATCGTGGCCATCAACGACCTCGGCTCGCCGGAGACCCTGGCGCACCTGCTCAAGTACGACTCCGTCGTCGGCCGGCTTGGCGCGGACGTCACGGTCGCCGACGGCAACCTGGTGGTCGACGGCAGGACCATCAAGGTGCTTGCCGAACGCGATCCCGGAAACCTCCCCTGGCGAGAGCTCGGCGTCGACATCGTGATCGAATCCACCGGGCTCTTCACGAGCTCTGCGGATGCCGAAAAGCATCTGGTCGCCGGCGCCCGCAAGGTCCTCATCTCCGCACCCGCCAAGGGCGATGTGCTCAGCGTCGTGATGGGCGTCAACGACGGCGAGTACGACGACGGCACACACCACCTCGTCTCCAACGCCTCCTGCACCACCAACTGCCTGGCACCGCTGGCGAAGGTGCTGCACGAGAACTTCGGGATCGAGCAGGGCCTGATGACCACCATCCACGCCTACACCGCGGACCAAAATCTCCAGGACGGACCGCACCGCGACCTGCGCCGGGCCCGGGCCGCTGCGATCAACATGGTCCCCACCTCGACCGGGGCCGCGAAGGCGATCGGGCAGGTGCTGCCGGAGCTTAAGGGCCGGCTGGACGGGTTTGCCATCCGTGTGCCGGTGCCCACCGGTTCGGCCACGGACCTGACGGTCACGGTCGGCCGCGACGTGACGGTCGAGGAAGTCAACGACGCGTTCAAGGCGGCCGCCGAAGATCCCCGCCTGGCCGGCATCCTGACCTACACCGAGGACCCCATCGTCTCCTCGGACATCGTCACGGACCCAGCCTCGGCCATCTTCGACTCCGGGCTCACCAAAGTCATGGGCAATCAGGTCAAGGTCGTGGGCTGGTACGACAACGAGTGGGGCTACTCCAACCGCCTGGTGGACCTGACCTCCCTGGTGGCGTCCAAGCTGTCCTGATTCCGCAGGTTTCGGACCCGTCGTCCACCTAAGCCAGCAGGTGCCCTCACGAGGGCACCTGCTGTTCTGTTTCCGCGGGCGGTTGGGCTTCGCGTGGCTGCGCCCGCACGAAGCGCCAGGGTTCCGCCTGGCCGGTATCAGGTGTACATCAGCGAGCCGGGGGTGGTGAGTTTCTCCCCGGTCTCCAGCCACGTCTTGAGGCCAGACAGGACCATTGGCCAGCCGCCGTAAACCTGCTCGTTGGCCCCCTCGCGCAGCTGGTCGTGCGTGACGGTGAGGCGGCAGGAATCCTCCACCTGCTCGATCTCCCACGTCACCCGGGACGTGCCTTCGGCCACAACGTCCTCGCCCCACAGCGCGCGCATGGTCTGGACCAGCCTGCGGGGCGGATCGACTTCCAGGTTCTCGCCTTCGCTCAGCGGCGCATCGGCCTTTGGGTTGGTCACCGCGTACCCGGAACCCGGCGTCCAGTCGGTCTCGATCCGGTTGCCGAACTGGTACTTGCTTCTGATCTCGCTGTCCGTGATGGCTTCCCAAAGCTGTTCCGGAGTGGTGCGGATGTAGATCTCGAAGATTTTTTCCATGGGACTTTCCAATCGGGATTTGAGGTCGCTGAGGGCAGCGGCCCATGGTTGTGCATATTTGCTCACCCAGCGGTCGTGGATGAGCCGAATGGGCACCGGATTCAGGAAGTGGAGTTTCTCGCGGCCACGGCGGCGGGTAACCACCAGGCCGGCCTCTTCCAGTTGCTTCAGGTGCTTCATGACGCCGAAGCGCGTGATGCCGAACCGCGCTTCGAGTGCGGTGAGGGTCTGCCCGTCCTCGCGGAACAGTTCATCCAGCAGCCCGCGCCGGGTGGGATCCGCCAAGGCCTTGAACACGGCATCCATGCAAGCATCATAGGTGACCAATCGGTCACATGTCGAGGGTTCCGCTCAGCCGTTGGGGTCCAGGACGGCTTTGACCAGCGGCCGCCCCGCGGCGTCAGTGCTGGCTTCGGCTGTCAGCCGCAGCGCTTCGACGGCCTGGTCCAGGGGATAGGTCGTGATGAGCCGCTGGCCCAGATCGGGGAAGCCGGCGAGGAATTCGAGGGCCTGCTCGAAGTCCGGGCGGGTGGAGATGAAGCTGTCCAGGACAGCCAGGTTCTTGCGCGTCCGGACCGCCGGAGCGGCGGAACCGGTGGCGTACATGGCCACCATGACCAGCCGACCGCCCGGACGCAGCTCCTGCACGGCCCGTGCCAGGTGAGTGCCCGCGCCTGTGGCTTCGATCCATACGTCGTAGCCGTCGGGACGCTCCCGGGTGGAGCTGGGCAGCCCGAGGCTGTCGGCCAGCCGGACCCGGGCGGCATGCCCCGGCCCCTCGCGCCCGATCATGGTGACCTCGGCACCTGCGCCTTGCGCGATCAGGCCGGCGAGCAGGCCGATGCTGCGGGTGGTGGATATCCCCACGCGTTCCCCGGGCCTGATCTGGCCCACGGTCGTCACGGCACGCCAAGCGACCGACGCGGGCTCGGTGAGCACCGCCGTTGCATCCGGAACGGCATCCGGTACGGGAACCACGTTGCGCCACGGAACAAGGGCGCTGGCGGCCGCCTGACCGTGTTGGGTCAGGCCCAGGATCGAGCGCCGGCGGCACAGGTGCGGCTGGTTCGCCCGGCAGGCGTCGCAGTGGCCGCAGCCAACGGTGGACATCGGTACCACCCTTGTGCCGGGGGAGAGGCCCTCCGGGGCCAGCAGCCCGGCGGAGGTCACGGTCCCGACCGATTCGTGTCCCAGCACCATGCCGTTGGGTACCGAAGCCGCTGCCGGATCCGCACGGTAGACGATCACGTCCGAGCCGGACAGCCCGCACAGGCCGATCTGCAGCTCCAGCTCGTCCGCACCCGGAGCGCGGAGCGTGTGCTCGATCAACCCGACGCCGCCCGGTTCTTGGGTGACGCGGGCCAGGGCGGGAGCCCGGTGCAGCGGGCCGGTAGTCCGGTTAGCTGCAGCTGCCACGTCTCAACCTCCTGGAACCGGTGCGGAGCCTCAAACGTCGGTGGAGTCCCAGGCCCGAGAGCCTTCGGCGGCGTCGCCGATTAGCCCGCTTTGCGCAGCGCCGAGCCCTTGTGGACAGCCAAGTTGTCCGTCTTGTCGCTCTGGACTTCGTACTGGGGCTCATCCTCGGAGCAGCGCCTCGTGCGGCCCCGGAATTCGAAGTCCTTGGTGTGGACCTTGGTGACTCTGCCGTGGATTTCGCCGGCCTCTGAGTTCCAGCGCACTCTATCGCCAACCTTGAAAGAACCAGCCATGGTCAAGTCTTAGCATTTTTAGCCGAAGGACGCTTCCCCAACCCGCAGTTGCTCCACCTCGCCGCGCAGGACGGCGGCGCTTCGGGTGGGCTGCGAAACCCACCCAAGCACCGCCGTCGTTCTACGGAGGATCAGTAACTGGCCGGGGTGCCGGCCGTGCCGTCCCCGTCCGAGGGGATGTACTTGGCCACCAGGGCCTCGGAGCCGCGGGCCAGCAGCGCCACGTCGGCCCCGACGCCGACAAAATCGGCGCCCCACTCCATGTAGCGGCGGGCGGAGGCTTCGGCGAAGGCGTTAACCCCCACGAACTTGCCGGCCGCCTTGGCCGCCTTTAACGCCTTCTCCACGCCGGCGACCACGTCCGGGTGCTCCTGCTGGCCAATCACGCCCATCGAGGCGGCCAGGTCGGACGGGCCGATGAATACGCCGTCCACGCCGTCCACCGCGGCAATTTCCGCGGCGTTCTCTACGGCCTCGGCGGACTCGATTTGGACAACGAGCGTGAGCGTCTCCTCCGCGCGGGTGAGGTAGTCCGGGATGCGGTTCCACCGGGCCGACCTGGCGAGCGCGGAACCGACCCCCCGCACGCCGGCCGGCGGGTAGCGGGTGGCCGCGACGGCGGCGCGGGCCTGTTCGGCGGTGTGCACCATCGGGATGATCAGTGACTGCGCGCCCAGGTCCAGGTACTGCTTGATCAGCACGGTGTCGTTGACCGGCGGGCGGACCACCGGGATGCCGGGGTAGCCGCGCACGGCCTGCAGTTGGGCCAGCACCGACTCCAGCCCGTTGGGGGAGTGCTCGGCGTCGATGAAGATCCAGTCGAAGCCGGCCCCGGCGCACAGTTCGGCCACCAGCGGCGAGCCGGAGCAGACCCAGATGCCGGCCAACGGGCGGTCGGCGGCGGACAGGGCGTCCTTGAAGGACCGATCGGGCTCTACTCGAAACGGCATGTGATGGTTCCCAGCTGCCCGTAGTCGGCGAAGACGGTGTCTCCCTCGTGGACCCACATGGGGCGGGTGAAGGAGCCGGCGAGGATGGTTTCGCCGGCCTTGAGGTGGTCGCCGTGCGGGGCGATCTTGTTGGCCAGCCAGTACACGCCCGCGGCCGGGTGGTTGAGCACGCCGGCGGCGACGCCGGTTTCCTCCACGGTCTGGTTCTTGTACAGGATGGCGGAGATCCAGCGCAGGTCCACGTCCTGCGGGCGGACCGGGTTGCCGCCGATCACCATGGCGCCCATGGCGGCGTTGTCCGAGATGGTGTCCACGATGGTGCGGCCCTCCATCTCGATCCGCGAGTCCAGGATTTCGAGCGCGGGAACCACGTACTCGGTGGCATTCAGGACGTCGAAAATGGTGGCGTTGGGTCCCTTGACGTCGCGGTTGAGCACGAAGGCGAGTTCGACTTCGATGCGCGGGTGGGTGTACTGGTCCCACTTCACCGTGCAGCCGTTCTCCAGGATCATGTCGTCAAAGATGATCCCGTAGTCCGGTTCGCTGATGCCGGTGGCGTATTGCATCGCCTTGGACGTCAAGCCGATCTTCCGGCCTGCCAGCGTGCGTCCGGCGGCCTCGCTGCGCTCGCGCCAGAGGTTCTGCACTTTGTAGGAGTCCTCAATGGTCATCTCCGGGTAGCGGGCGGTCAGCCGTTTCACCGGCGTCCGGGTCCGTCCGGCTTCCACCAGCTCGTCGGCGATGGACTCGATCGTTGACGGGTCAAGCATCCTTGGCACCACTTCCTAGTTCTTCGCGAGGTCGCAGCCGCCCCTGGCGGGCGGTTTTGCGGTCGCGGCGCCGCACGGGAAGGGCGCCAGCACCATCTTACGGTGGCTCGCGTCACCGCCCGGAAGTCGGTTACAACGGAAGCGAACAACGACGGCGACCGTCTCCTTTCCGGGCGTCGATGCTCGAGGTGCGGAACACCGCCTTCCCGAACACCAGATTCGGCAGTCACAGCTGCACCACTCATTGCCTCCCCTTCCCGACGGCATGGCGAAGCCGCAGAATGGCGCTATGGAGGAGACGAAACTCAACGCACTGGCACTGGTCTGCACCCTGACGCCGTCGCCCAAACCGTCCAGCAGCGAACTGCTGGCCCGGCAGGTGATCACGCAATTATCGGCACACGGCGTCACGTGTGACCTCATGCGGGTCGTGGACCACGACGTCAAACCCGGCGTGCAGACCGACATGGGCGACGGCGACGCCTGGCCGTCCATTCGCACCAAGATCCTGGCCGCGGACATCCTGGTGCTTGCGACACCGATCTGGCTGGGCCACCCCGCGAGCCTGGCGCAACTCGTGCTCGAACGCCTGGACGCCGAGCTATCCGAAACCGACGAGCAGGGGCGGCCCAGCATGTTCGACAAAGTCGCGCTGGTGGCCGTCGTCGGCAATGAGGACGGCGCCCACCATGTCACGGCCGAGCTGTACCAGGGCCTGGGAGACGTCGGTTTCAGCCTGCCAGCGCAGGGGTCCACCTATTGGGTGGGCGAGGCGATGCACGGTACCGACTTCCAGGACCTGCCGGAAACCCCGGAAGTGACGGTGACGACGACGGCGACCGCGGCGCGCAACGCCGTTCATCTGGCCCGGCTGCTGCGCCGCGAACCGTATCCGGCCGGGTAAGCGGGCCTGCCGCCGCTAGGGTGGGCGGGTGAACTACTTTCTCCGCAGGCCGTGGACCGGGCGGATCGGCGCGCTGCTGGGCATCCTGCTGATGGCGCTGAGCCTGCGCGCCGCGGTCTCCGCCGTCGGGCCGCTGCTGGGCGAGCTCGGCCCCGAACTCGGCTTCGACGCCACCACCATCGGAGTGTTGGCGATGCTGCCGCCGTTGGTGTTCGCCGCCGCCGGCCTGGGCACCCCGGCGCTGATCCGCTGGCTCGGGCTGGAAAAGGTGCTGGTGGCCGCCGTGCTGCTGGCGGTCGTCGGCCAGTTGGGCCGCGCCGCCGCCGGCGGCGTGTGGCCGTTCCTTACCCTCAGCGCGGTGGTGATGGCGGGGTACGGAATCGGCAACGTCGTGCTGCCGCCGCTGGTCCGGAAATACTTCCCGGACCGGGTGGGCGTGGTGACCGCAGGCTATGTGACCCTGCTTGCGGTCAGCACGGCGATGAGTCCGCAACTTGCTGTCCCGGTGGCGGACGCCGCGGGCTGGCGGACCTCGATCTCGCTCTGGGCCTCGGTCAGCGCCGTGGTGCTGATCCCGTGGGCGGTCCAGGCGGTAGGGGATCGCCGCAAGGGCAGGACGGACGACGCCGGGGGGCATGCTCCGGCGGCTGCCTCGCCCAAACAGCGTGCGGACGAGGACGCCCTCGGGCCGATCCGCCGCAAGGGGCCTGCCGTTCGCGCTCCGGAACCTCCGGCGGTGCCGGCGAAGCTGAACCCGTGGCGCTCACCGGTCGCCTGGGGCCTGGCAATCTTCCTGGCCGGCAACTCCGCGCAGACGTATGTGTACTTCTCCTGGCTGCCGCCTTACCTGACCGAACACGGCATCGACTCTGCGACCGCGGGTTCGGCCCTGGCGTACTTCGCCATCCTCGGCCTGCCCGCCAGCCTGCTCGTGCCACTGATCGTGCCCCGGCTGAAGCACCCCATCGCCGCCATCCTGGTCTTCACCGCCTGCTGGATCGGCGGGCATCTGGGCCTGCTGCTCTCGCCGGAGAGCGGCACATGGTGGTGGATGACCCTCTCCGGGCTGGGCCAGGGCACCTTCGCCACCGCGCTGCTGATGGTGAACCTGCGCTCGCGCACCACGCACGGCTCGGCGGTCCTGTCCGGCTTCAGCCAAGGCATCGGCTACGCCGGCGCAGGCATCGCCCCGCTGCTGTTCGGCGTGGTGCACGAAGCCACCGGGTCCTGGAACGCTTCCTTCGCCATGCTGGGCGCCTGCATTGTGGTGATGCTGGTCGGCGCCGTCATGATCAACGGGCCCAGGAACATCGAGGACCCGCCCGGGGCCGGTGGCCGGCGCAGGAAACCGCTCTACCGCGTGGACACCACGGTGCCGTCGAAGACTCCTTCAGCCGGCACCGAGGGTACTGGGTTGGCGAGATAGAGAGCGGCCGACTTCGCCGGGCCCGATTGCAAGCCGGGAGCCCAGCCGTCGGTCGGTGACCCGCAGCGAGGGGGAGGCCGCCGAGGCGTGGCTACCTGGGCTCCCACGCGTCGTCGCGCGCACTGCGCTCGGTGACTTCAGCCGGCAGCTGACCGGAGGCGAGCTGGTCCAGGGTAACCGACTCCAGCACTTCGCGCAGGCTGCTGCGCGCGGCGATCCAGACCGGCTGGAGAACCGCTGCCGCATCCTCGTATTGCACCGCTTCGGGCCGCACTCCGTGCACGCTCACCAGGGGCCCGTCGACCGCACGGATGATGTCCGCGACGGTGATCTCAGCTGCCGTGCGGGCCAGGTGCCAGCCGCCGCCTTGGCCGCGACGGCTGCGCACAATGCCGCTGCGCCGCAGGTCGGCAAGGATCGACAGCAAGTAGTTGTGCGGGATGTCTTGGGCGGCCGCTACGGCCTCGGCCGCCAGCGTTCCGGTCTGCGCCTCGGACGACCGGGCGATGACGATCAGGGCGCGCAGGGCGTAGTCGGATTTGGCGGTGATGTGCACCACCCCATTGTCTCAGGCGCCGGCGAGCTCCCGCTCGGGCTCCTCCTCATGGCGGCGGCGCGACTCCTTGCGGACGGCCTGCGTGATCAACAGGCCGGCCGCGACCCCCAGGACGGCCAGCGTGAGCCAGACCGGGTCGGAGTTCTTTTCCGCCCCGCCCCAAGTCTCCATCATGGTCTTGGCGTTGGTCAGAATAATGAGGCTTCCGGCTGCTACGCCGAGGACCGCTGCGGCCAGGTGCCGTACCAGCCACGCCGAGACGGGGGCCGCGATGACGCCGCCGGCCAGAAGGGCCAGAACCCAAGCGAAGTTGATGCCCTCCCGTCCGAGTGCGAGCAGGAAGCCCAATGACGCACTGACCGCAACGATGAATTCGGTGGCGGAGATCGAGCCGATAACCTTGCGGGGTTCAATCTTGCCGGTGGACAGCAGCGAGGTGGTGCCGATAGGCCCCCAGCCGCCACCGCCGATGGCGTCCATCGTTCCGGCGACGAGGCCAAGCGGCATCAGGAAGGCGGCCTTGACCCGACCCTTGAACTGCGGCCTCCGGCCGGACAGGATCAGGAACCGGAACAGGACGTAACCACCGAGCAGGCAGAGCAGCAGAGCAACCCATGGCTTGGCGGCGTCGGCCGGCAGGCTGACCAGGAAGTTGGCTCCCATGAAGGCGCCGATGCCCCCGGGGACAGCCATGATCCCGACGATGCGCCAGTCGACGTTGCCGAACTTGTGATGGGCGAAACCGGAAATCAGCGCTGTGCCGACCTCGGAGAGGTGGACTGCTGCGCTGGCCGCAGCGGGAGCGATGCCTACGGCAATCATCAGGCTGGAGGAGGTCACGCCGTATCCCATGCCGAGCGAGCCGTCGACCATTTGGGCGAGTAGGCCGACGATGGCCATGAGGAACAGATTGCGCATCTTGTGTGCCTTTCCTCGAAACTCTAGTAAGTCACTAGAGTTTGGAGTGTATGGACACCGCTGGGCCTTGTCGATAGCAATTTGTCGCGGGCACGCATCCTTGAGCAAATCCTGAGGAAACGTGCGCGCGCGCCCGTGCCGCTCGCGCGGAAACGTAGGATGGAGGGTGGACTTGGAGGTACAACATGGTTCGCCTGCGCATGGCGGCGCGGCTGGTGCTGCCGGCCCTTTGGTTGGGCCTCATTGTCGGCATTTCGCTGATCGAGGCGCCGCTGAAGTTTCAGGCGCCCGGCATCACCATTCCGCTGGGGCTGGGTATCGGCCGGTTGGTTTTCACCGCGATGAACATCGCGGAACTCGTCCTGGCCGCGCTGCTGGTGCTGTCGCTGGTGGGACAGCGCGTAGACCGTCGGTTTTGGGCGCTGGTGGGCGGCGCCGTCGTCGTGCTGCTGGCCAAGGTGATAGTGGTCCGGCCGCTGCTTAACCGCCGGACCGACATGGTGCTGGCAGGCACGGACGACGGTGGTTCCGCGCTGCATTATTTCTATATCGCGGCCGACGGTGCCTTGCTCATCCTGCTGGTCCTGATGCTTATCGCCGCAGCACGGCGCTGGCTGCCAGCGGCCGACGCCGTACCGGAGCGGCCCCGGCGCTGAGCCTTCTGCCCGGGGCCGTTACCACTCGCCAGGGAGCGTGTAGGGCCGGGACCACAACGCAATCTGCAGGACCACGGCCTTCAGCCAGGACTGCATCATGGCGTCCACGTCCTCGGCCGAAGCTCCGCCGCGTGCCAGGAACGGCCGCATCGTGGTGACTACGGGCCCGATCAGCGCGATGAGATGCCGCAGCGGGACCACCTGCGTCGACCCGACATGGTCCGTGTCGTTCTTGTGCTCGGGAGTATGGCGCAGGGCAATCTCATTCTGATAGTCCAGCCACTCCTGGTCGTAGGGCTTGGTGCAGGTGTCCCGGATCCACTGGCCGAACCGCAGGCGGACTGCCCCCAGGTAGTCCTCGATCGGCGGGCCGTCGGGCCGGGAAAAGTGGGCCACGAGATGCGGCTGCCCGGCTATAAAGCCGTACCAGACGTCGAGCACGTCCTCCACCTGGCCGTCGAGGACCTCGCCGGCACGGCGCAGCACGGCGGCGTCCTCCTCGCCGAACATGGCGCTTGCCTTGAGCTCCTCGAGCTCGGCCAGAGTAACCGGTGAGTGGGCCACCGTGCCGTACCCGTAGCCTGGAATGCTTGAACCGCTGGATGCATGGACCGACATGGCAGTGCCTCCACTGAAGGATTGGCGAACGGCGACCTGAACGGCCATTTATACTCCGGGTCACGGCTGCGGTCAACGACGCTCTAGTTCCCGAAGGCCGGCGGCGCGACTTCGTCCGGCCTGGCCTCCTCCTCATCCTTGCTCCTGGTGGCGGGGACCGTGACGATAATCGAGGCGATTGCGACCACGACCATGAAGACGTTGAACAACAGCCCGACCGCCCCGCCGAAGCGCAGCGCCACGTTGTCCTGGCGGCCGATAAACAGGCCCCAGGACTGGATGAGCTCTGGGTTCACCGCCTGCGCGGCCACGTACAGTGCCGCGGAGATGGCCACGCCGATGGCATTGCCCAGCGAGGACGCCATCTTGTAGATGCCGGACGCCGCACCCACCTGGGCGTCCGGGACGTTGGACAGGGCGGCATCGGTGGACGGGGTGGCGTAGAACCCCAGGCCGACGCCGAACAGGGTGAACCCGATGACGGTGAGCACTATGTACTCTTCGATGTGCAGGAAGGTCGCGGAGCACAACAGGATGCCAACACCGGTGATCATGCTGCCCCACAGCATGGGCTTCTTTGGACCGAAGCGCTGCAGCAGCTTCTCGCCCACCCGGATGGTGGCGAGGATGGCGATCAGGTAGCCGAGCGTCAGCAGGCCCGATTGCAGCGAACTCAACCCGGCGGCCACCTGCACCAGTCCCAGCGAAACGATCAGCGTTCCCGCGGCGCCGTTGAGCAGGAAGTTGGACAGGGTGGCGCCGGTGAAGGTGCCGTTTCTGAAGAGCTTCAGGTCCACAAACGCGAAGTGGCGACGGCTTTCGATCTGCAGGAACAGCAGGCCGAACACCACGAAAGCGGCCACCAGCGCGACCCCCGGCCAGCTGAACCAGCCGATGGCCGGCCCCTGGGAGATGTACACGTTGATGGCCACCAGCATGACGATGAAGCAGGCCAGCCCGCCCCAGTCGAAGCGGTGCCCGGCGGCCTCCGGATCGGCGGCCGCCCGCGACTCGGGCGTGCCCCGGAGCAGGAACAGCGCCAGCACTGACAGCACGATCGAGATCCAGAAGATGGACCGCCAGCCCAGGAAGGAGGTGGCCATCAGCCCGCCGAACAGCGCGCAGAAGCCCGAGCCGCCCCAGGAACCGATGGACCAATACGAGAGTGCCCGCTGCCGGTCCTTGCCCTCGTAGTAACTCTTGATCAGCGCCATGGTCGAAGGCATGATGCACGCGGCGGACAGGCCTTGGATCGCGCGGCCGCCCAGCAGCATAAAGTCGGTGAGGCCGCCGAGGTTTTCGGGTGTCAGCGCGATCAGCAGGGAGCCGAGAATGCTGAGGTAGATCCCGGCGTACATGACCTTGGCCCGGCCCAGCCGGTCGGCGAGTCCGCCCGCGACGACGATGAAGATGCCCGAAAACAGCGACGTGATCGAGACTGCCAGGTTGGCCAGCGTTTGTTCAACGCCCAACTCGTCCCTGATGCCCGGGATGACGTTGAGCAGAGTCTGGGCGAAGAGCCAGAAATTGATGACGGCCAGGACGATGCCCAGCAGCCACTTGTCGGTAGGTTTCCAGTCCGTGCGGACGGTGGCCGTGGTGGATTCGGTCATGGCAAACGACCCCTTACTTTGCCAGGTACTCCAGCGCTGCAAAGACGTGCGCTTGGGTGGCGACCGAGAGCGTCGGGTCGATGGCGGGAGCGAAGAAGGGTGAGTGGTTGGCCGGAATGTCTTCGGAGACCGTTCCGTTCTCCACGGCTTTCCGGTAGACGTCGGCCGGAACGGAGCCGACCGTCCAATAGGTATAGGGCACCCCGAGGGCATCCGGAATCCGGCTGAAGTCCTCGGAGGCCGTGGCCGGTTCGGCGTGGTAGACCTGGTCTTCCCCGAAGTGCCGCGTGAAGGCCGCCGTGATGCGTTCGGTGGTTTCGGCGTCGTTGCTGGTCAACGGGAACTGGTCGTAGTACTCGAACTCCGGGTCGCGGGGCGATCCGGCGGCCGCACACTCGCCGCGGACAATCCGTTCGATCGATGCCATGATCCGTTCCCGCAGGGCCAGATCGTACGTGCGCAGGTTCAGCAGCAGCTCCGCACGGTCCGGGATGATGTTGGACTTGGTGCCCGCATTGGAGGCGCCGACGGTCACTACTGCGAATTCGCCCGGCTTGGTCTCGCGGGACACGATGGTCTGCAGCCGCAGCACGATCGACGCGGCCAGCACCACCGGGTCCACGGCGTTGTGCGGCATGGAGCCGTGGGCGCCGCGCCCGTAGACCGTAATTTTCAGGGAGTCGCCGGCAGAGAGGATGGGGCCGGCCGTGGTGCCGATCTTTCCGGCCTCGGTGGGCATCACATGCTGGGCGAAGGCGACGTCGGGTTTGGGAACCTTGGTGGCAAGGCCGTCGTCGACCATTGCCTGGGCCCCCGCGGCAGTCTCCTCTCCCGGCTGGAAGAGTGCCACATAGGTGCCTGCCCAGCCGTCCCGGTGCGCGGCCATCAGCTTCGCCGCGCCCAGCAGGGACACGATGTGCATGTCGTGGCCGCAGGCGTGCATGACGCCGGTGGTACCGCCGCCGGGAAGCTTCGTGGTGGTCTCCGCGGCGTAGTCCAGGCCGGTGGCCTCGGCGACCGGCAGCGCATCGATGTCCGCCCGAGCCAGCACGGTGCTGCCGGAACCGTTGGCCAGGACCCCGACGACGCCCGTCCCGCCGATCCGCTGGACCCCGTAGCCGAAGCCGGTCAGCTCTGATGCGATCCGATCGGCGGTGTTATGTTCTTCCATGCTGAGCTCGGGGTTCCGGTGCAGGTCCTTGTACAGGTCCCGTTGCCAGCCCAGCTCTTGCTCCAGTGAGCCGGCGAGGCCGTCCGTGATCGCCATGTTTTACCCCTCCTGGTCCGCCGGCCCGACGTGAGGGCCGGCTGGTTCGGCGCGGTTTCTCCAACCGTAGGACCTGGGCCCATTCAGATACAACGACGGCGGTGTCTCGGGTCCGGGTTATCCTCACCCAGGCACCGTGCCGGCGGGGCAAGAGCCGGCGGTGCCCCGAATCTAACCGGCTGACATTTCCACCGGCCAGGCGATCAGCTCCAGCACGGACCCGCTGCGCAGCACGGCCAGCGGAAACTCCACGCCGATGGCGTCTGCGAAGAGCAGCCGCTGCAGGCTTTGCGCGTTTGCCACCGGCTGGCCGGCGGCCCGGATCACCAGGTCGCCGGGTCGCAGTCCGGCCTGCTCGGCGGGGGAGCCGGGCAGCACTTCGACCACCCGCAGCGCGTTTCGCTCGCCGGTACGCATGATGTCCCGCGGGGACAGCGGCACCGGCGTGCTCACCAGGCCAAGGTAGGCGCGCCGCACGCGCCCGTCGGCCAGCAACGCGGAGATGATCCGGCGGGTCGTGGCGTTGATCGGCACGGCCAGGCCTAGCCCGATCCCGGCGACGGCGGTGTTGATCCCGATAACCCGTCCGGAGGCGTCGGCCAGGGCGCCGCCGGAATTGCCCGGGTTCAGCGCGGCGTCCGTCTGGATGACGTCCTCAATCACCCTCCGGTTCCTGCCCGCGGCGACCGGGATTGAGCGCCCCAGCGCGCTGACCACCCCTGCCGTCACCGAGCCGGACAGGCCCAGCGGGCTGCCCACGGCGACGACCAACTGGCCCACGCGCAGCTTGGAAGCATCGCCCAGCTCGACCGGGCGCGGCACCGTGAGCCGGCCGCGCAGCACGGCCAGGTCGGAGAGTGGATCTGCGCCGACCACGTCAACGTCCGTGCGTGACCCGTCCGCGAAGGCCGCACGGCCGCCGTCGGAGTTGGCCACCACATGCGCGTTGGTGAGCAGGTAGCCGTCTTCGGTGAAGACCACAGCGGAGCCGCCGCCGGACGGGAAGGTCCTGTCCCGGCGTCGTACTTCCATCTGGATACCCGCCACGTGCGGCGTGACGGTCTCGGCTACGCGCACCACGGACGCCGAATACGAGTCCAGCGGGTCCTGCATGGTGTCCGCGGGCTGTGGTTCGGCATGCGGTTCCGGGATTGTGTTCACGGCCCACCTCCGGGAGCTTTGCTTGCTCTCCATGGAACCGCAGAATGGGCAGGTTTGATCCTGCTGCCGCTACGCCTTCAGTGAACCCGGTACGGGCGGTTCTCCGCCGGGTGACCGCGGCGCCTTCCCCACGCCTACGGGCGGCACGTTGCAGCCTGGTCTGGGAGTTGAATCCACGCGACGGCGAGCGGCTGGCTGCCAGCCGCTCGCCGTCGTTGGTACCCGCGGGGTTTAGAACGGGTACTGTGCGATGTCCGGGCGGACGGTGAGCCACTGGGTCTCGGTGAAGGAGTCCATGTTGGCTTGGTGGCCGCCGATGCGGGAGCCGTTGCCGGAGTTCTTGGTGCCGCCGAACGGGGAGTTGGCTTCGTCGGAGACGGTTTGTTCGTTGATGTGGACCTTGCCCGAGTCGACGCGGTCAGCGATCTGCATGGCCAGGCCGACCTCGCCCAGGATGGACAGCGAGAGTCCGTACTCGTTGGCGTTGGCCAGTTCCACGGCCTGGTCGATGGTGGAGAACTTCATCACCGGGGCGACCGGGCCGAAGATCTCGTCCTTCCACGCGGTGTTGGCCGGGTCGAGGTCGGCCAGCACGGTGGGGGAGTAGAACGGGCCGTCGTTGGTGCCGCCGGCGGCGAGCCGGGCGCCGGCGGCGACGGCGTCCTGCACGATCGAGTCGATGCGCTTGAGCTGGTTCTCGTCGATGATCGGGCCGAGCGCGACGGTGCCGGTCTTGGGGTCGCCGACCGGCAGGTTCCTGGCCTTTTCGGCCAGCGCGGCGACGTAGTCCTCGTAGATGTCCTCGTGGACGATGTGCCGGCCGGTGGTCATGCAGATCTGGCCCTGGTGCATGAACGAGCCGAACGCGGCGGCGGATGCGGCCTTAGCCAGGTCCGCGCCGGGCAGCACGATCATGGCGTTGTTGCCGCCGAGTTCCAGGTGCGCGCGCTTGAGGTTCCGGGCGGCGGATTCGCCGATCTTGCGGCCGGCGGCGGTGGAGCCGGTGAAGGAGATGACCCGGACCTCGGGGGCTTCGACCACGGCGGCGCCGATGTCCGCGCCGCCGGGCAGCAGGGACAGCAGCCCGGCGGGCAGGCCTGCTTCTTCGAAGACGCGCATCAGGGTCACGCCGCCGCACACAGCGGTGCGCGGGTCCGGTTTGAGCAGCACCGCGTTGCCCAGCGCGAGGGCGGGGGCGACGGCGCGGATGGAGAGGATCAGCGGGAAGTTGAACGGTGCAATCACGGACACGACGCCGACCGGGCGGCGGCGGGCGAAGGACCAGCGGTCCTCGTTGGAGGTGAGCACGTCGCCGGCCGGCAGCGAGGGCAGCGCTGCGGCTTCGTAGCATTCGTTGGCGGCGATGTGGGTTTCCAGGCCGGCCTTGGGGCCGATGCCGCCGGATTCGCGGACGATCCAGGACTGGATTTCCTCGGCGTGTTCTTCCCACAGCGCGCCGGCGCGGCGCAGCACGGCGGCGCGTTCTTCCGGCTTGCGGGCGGCCCATTCCTTCTGCGCGGCGGCGGCAACGGTTGCCGCCTCGTGCACGTCCTCGACCGAGGCCAGGCCGTAGGTGCCCAGGGTCTCGCCGGTGGCCGGCTCCACCGAAGCGGCGGTGCCGGCACCGCCGTCGCGCCAGCCGTTGACATAAATCTTGCCCTCCCACAGGGAGGCATCAAGCAGGGACATATCCCGTCCTTTCAGGTTGATTGCATGGTTGTACCGGCCGCAGCGGCGCGGCCGTGCGAGAAGGGTTTCAGCCGGCGGTTTTCAAGACGGCCTTGATGGTCCCGCCGGCGGCTGAATCGGCGATGGCCGCGTCGATCTGGTCGAACCCGTAGTACTTCACCAGCTTGTCGAAGGGGAACCGTCCGGCCTTGTACAGGGCGATGAGCCCGGGGATCAGTTGGGCGGAGGTGCTGGAACCGCCGAGGGTGCCGATGATCCGCTTGCCCCAGAGCGTGCGCAGGTGGTCCACCGAGAACCGCGCCTGAGCCGGCGCCCCGCCGATCAGCACCAGTGTGCCCAGCAAGCCCACGGCGTCCGCAGCTTCTTCAACCACCTTGATGTTGCCGGTGCATTCCAGCACGTAGTCGGCCGGGCCGCCGCAGATGCGCTGGATCTCCTCGAGGGCGCTGGTGTTGCCGGAGTTGATGGTGTGGGTGGCACCCAGTTCGCGCGCCAGTTTCAGCCGCGAATCATGCAGGTCGATGGCAATGATGGTGGCCGCGGGCGTGTTCTTCGCGGCCATGATCGCGGCCAGACCCACGGCGCCGGCTCCGTACACCACCAGCGACTGGCCCGGTTCGGGCTTTGCGGTGTTGAACACCGCGCCTGCACCCGTCGTAATACCGCAGGCCAGCGGCCCGAGCAGTTCCAGCGGGATGTCCTTGTCCACCTTCACCAGCGACGACGCCAGTGCGAGCGAGTAGTCGGCGAAGGATGACTGGCCGAAGAAGTGGCCGGAGACCTTGCTGCCGTCGGCCCGGGTGTATGCGGACTTCCCCGCGTCCGGCCCCTTGAACCGTGCGCCGCTCACCAGCGCCTCGCCCAGCCGCAGGCAGTAGCGGTGCTCGCCGCGCAGGCAGTTCTTGCACTCGCCGCAGTAAGCCCAGCCCATGATCACGTGGTCGCCCACGGCAACATTCGTCACGCCGTCCCCGACGGCCTCCACCACGCCGGAGCCTTCATGGCCCAGCACGCCGGGCAGCGGCAGCGGCATGTCGCCGGCCTGGGTGATCAGGTCGGTGTGGCAGAGGCCGACGGCGGCGACCTTAACCAGCACTTCGCCCGGCCCGGGCTCGTCCAGCTCCAGCTGCTCGGGGACGAACGGCGCGTCCTTTTCTTCGACTACCAGCGCATTGATCTTCATTGCCATGCTCCTTACGGTCTTGCCGGCTATGTTGATGTGTCACTTGTTCAACGTTTCACTGCGGAGGAAAAGTCCCTACGCCGTGGTGCCGATCTCCCGTTCCATCTCGACCGAGCTCATCACCCGGCCGAAGAAGGTGCCGATGGCGTCCAGGGAGGCGGACTGCGCTGCCTCCGACCGGCCGCCGGTTGCGTCCGACAGGAACACCACTTTGTAGTCGTTCACGTAGGCACTGCGCGCGGTCGATTCACAGCAGACCTCGGTCAACGTGCCGGCGATGATCACGGTGTCCACGGTGTTCAGCCCGCGGATGGTAGCCAGGACGCTCTTCAGCTGCGTGTTGTGGAAGGCGTCGTAGCGGTGCTTGTCCAGCACGTAGTCGTCGGCTTCGGGCTTGAGTTCCTCGACGATCTCAACTCCGCTGGTTCCGCGGCGCATGCCGGCCGTCCGCAGCCGCTGGTTGTAGGTGGTCTCCAGCGGCGAAACGTCGAACGTTTCCAGCAGCACGTGTCGGGTATAGATGACCGGGATGCCTGCCTGCCGGCAAGCCGCGGCGGCGGTCACCATTTCCGGCAGTCGGTGGCGGGCCATCGGCACTTCCATCGGCGCGCCTTCCAGCACGAAATCGTTCTGCATGTCGATCATCAGCAGCGCGGTCCTGGCCGCATCAATGCGCCACATGTTGGCCCCCCCTGTCGGCTCCGGCCGGTCCGGGCATTCTGCCCGCCGGACCTGAGACCTAGGCTACATGTTCACGCCGATGCCGGCCCCGCGGTGACCACCGGGCGGCTAGTCCTGGCCGTCGAGCTCGCGGCGGGCGGCGGCGGCGGCCTTGCGCGTCCGGTCGGCGGTCTTGGCCGCGGAAACCAGGTCTTCCTCGGCAGCTTCCATCTTGCGGTCCGTCGAGGCGACCTCACGTTCCAGGTCCTCGATACGCCGCTTCAGTTCGGCGAGCTCGCCCACGAGTTCGTCCCGTCGGTTCTGCAGTTGGTCCAGCTTGTCCAGCACCTTCTGTTCCGATGCTTCGGCGTCTTGCTTGCGCTGCTCCGCCTTGTCCAGCGCCGCCTGCGCCTGCCGGCGCCGTCGTTCGGCCTCTTCGGCTTCCTGCGTGGCGGCCCGTTCGGCCTTGGCGGCCCGGCGCTCGGCGAGTTCGTCCCGCGAGGACCGCTTCGGCTGGCGCGGTGGCGCCGGCTCGGCACCTGCCTCCGGGGGAGCGCCCGCCCCGGGCAGCGCCACGCGGCCGTCCAGGTCCACCGGGTCAATCCCGTTCGATGAGAGCGACTCGGTCAGCAGGCCGCTGGTTACGGCCGCCGCCGCTGCGGCATCTGCCATCGCCGCATGCAGCGTCTGCTCCGCCTCGGCGACTGCCGCGGCACTCACCTTTTGCCCGAGCTCATCGGCCAGTTTCCGGCCCTCTGCCGCCACGGCGGCCAGCAGTTCCCGGCGCTGGTCGCCCAGCCGGCGCAGTTGTTGCGGATCGAGCTGCTCCTGGGCTTCGCTCATGGCGTGGCCCAGTTCCACGATCCCGGCGATGTCCGCGCTCCGGTGCCGGTTCAGGAGATTGACCAACCAGGCCGCGGCCGACGGTTTCGCCAGCGCTTTGATCTGCCCGGCGAGTTCCTTGTGGCCGTCCTGGGCTGCCTCCTTGGCCCTCGCGTTGCGGGCCGCGGTGAATTCGCCGGGCAACAGCGCGTACAGCTCCCGTGCCGCGCTCTCCAGGTCCATGTGCCCCAGCCTAATAGGAGCGGCCGTCCGCGGTTGTTTTCGGCCACAGTTGGCGGGGCAGTGACGATCCAAACCCCGGGCGGGCGGCAGCTGTCCGCGGGCCACCCCCAGCCATGGAGCCGGCGCCAGCTGAGGTCAGGGCACCACGCCGAAGCCGCCGCTCCAAGCGATCTTCTCGCTGGCGGCCAAGGTGATCTGCAGGAAGCCCATGGCTTCCAGTTCCCGGGCCCGGGACAAGGCACCGGCGTCGATAACACGGAGTCCGGCGGCGGCGACGACCTCGGCCAGCATGGTTTTGGCCTCTGCGTCGTCGCCGGCCACCAGCACGGTGGTGGTCAACCCGCCGACCGTCCCGGCAGCCAGCGTGGCGGCCAAGGTGGTGTTGAAGGCCTTGAGCACCGCCGAGTCCGGCAGCGCGGCGGCCAGTTCCGCGGCCGCGGAGCTGTCCGCCGCCACGGTGAGGGAGTCGAAGGTCTCGAAGTTCAGCGGGTTGGTGATGTCCACGACCACCTTGCCGGATAGCTGCGCGGGGCGCTTGCCGAGGATGTCGGCCAGGGCGGGATAGGGCACGGCCAAGACGACGATGTCACCGGTGACCGGCTTGTCCTCGTCGGAGTGGCCGAGCATCTCGACGGTGTTGCCGCCCTTGGTGACGACCCCGGAAATGGCCTGGCCCATCTTTCCGGTACCGATAACGCTGACGTGTGCCATGGAGTGCTCCTCGATCACGGATGGATACTGGAAGACGGAGCCAAGACGCTAGCGGCAGGAGCGGTAGCCGTCAACGGCTACCGCGACTTTCTGGTCTCCCTGTCGTTGGCCTTGCGCAGCGCCTCGACCAGCTCTGACTTGTCCATCTTCGACCGGCCGGGGACATCGAGCTTCTTGGCCAGATCGTAGAGGTGCTGCTTGGAGGCGTTTGCGTCCACCCCGCCCTTGGTCTCCCGCGAAGTGCCGGCGCCGCCCTCCGCTTGCGGGTCGGAGGGGCCCTTCTTTTCCTTCGGCTCCCAGTGGTCGCCCACCTTCTCGTGCGTGTGCTTAAGCGCGCTGTAGGCCACGCGGTGGGCACGTTCCTCGTCGCCGTACGTTTCGGCCGCGGAATCGTGGGCCTCCGCGAAAGTGTCCTGGGCCTTCTTGCCCGACCGCCGCAGTGTGCTGGGCAATTCGCTCTGCTTCGGCTTGCCGCTCTTCGTCGTCTTCGGCATCTGGACCACGTCCCTTCAGAAAGGATTGTTCGCCACTCCACCTCCAACGTGGCACAGTTCCCCGACGCTGCCAAGGGAGATGCGGCGCCTGTGGAAATGGGAACAACGACGGCGGAGCAGCCGCCTGCCGTCGGCGAACCTTCGCGATGCCGGAGGACGCAACAGGCACCGGCACAATGGAAGGGTGAGCCAGTCAGCCCCGCAGGAACCCGCGCACCGCCACGTCCTTTTCGACCTGGCCGCGATGGGTGCGGGCCTGGTCTTCGCCGATTCCCTGGACGACCTGGCCGCTGCCCTGACGGGCGGCCCGGTTGGGGCGGCCGGCGGGCCGGCAACCACCGGCACCCGGGCCGGCACCGCCGTCGTGCAGGCTCCGCCGGGCACGGGCAAGACGACCCTGGTCCCGCCGCTGGTGGCCAACCTGGTGGCCGGCAGCGCACCGGACCGCCGGCCGCGCATCGTGGTCACCCAGCCCCGCCGGGTCGCGGCCCGTTCAGCCGCCAGGCGCCTGGCAGCGCTGGATGGCTGCCAGCTTGGCGGCCGCGTCGGCCATACGGTGCGCGGGGAACGCCGGACGGGTCCGCAGACCCTGATCGAATTCGTCACGCCGGGAATCCTGCTGGGCAGGCTGCTGACCGATCCCGGCCTGGACGGGACGGACGCGGTGATCCTGGACGAAGTGCATGAGCGCGGCCTGGAGACCGACCTGCTGGTCGGCATGCTCGGCGAGGTGCGCCAGCTGCGCGGGGATCTTACGTTGGTGGCGATGTCGGCCACCCTGGACGCGCCGCGCTTTGCCGCCTTGATCGGCGGGGACGACGGCGCCGGGCCGGCCCCGGTGGTCGACTGCCCTTCGGCGCTGCATCCCTTGGAGGTGCGGTGGGCTCCTGCCTCCGTGCCACGGCTGGACGGGCGGGGAGTTGCCCGCGGTTTTTTGGACCACGTTGCCTCCACCGCGGCGGCCGCACATGCCGCGGCGCTCGCGGACGACCCCTCGGTGGACGCCCTGGTCTTCGTGCCGGGAGCCTGGGAAGTGCAGCAGGTGGCCGCGCTGATCCGGGACAGGGTCCGCGGCGGCACCGGCGGTGGCGGCACCGGCACCGAGGTGCTGGAACTTCACGGCCAGGCCGACACGGCCACACAGGACCGCGCCGTTTCCGGCCGGGAGCCCGGCGGGGCGCCGCGCATCATCGTCTCCACCTCGCTGGCCGAGTCCTCGCTTACCGTGCCGGGCGTGCGGTTGGTCGTCGACTCCGGGCTGTCGCGCGAACCCCGCCGGGACGCGGCCCGCGGCATGTCCGGGCTGGTGACGGTGTCAGCCTCCCGCGCTTCCGCCGACCAGCGCGCCGGCCGCGCCGCCCGCCAGGGCCCGGGCACCGTGGTGCGCTGCTACGAGCCGAAAACCCTTGGCGCCGCGCCCGCCCATCCCACCCCGGAGATCGCGGTCGCCGACCTCACCAGTGCCGCCCTGGTCCTGGCCTGCTGGGGTGCCCCGGGCGGCGAGGGGCTGCAGCTTCCGGACGCGCCGCCGGCGTCGGCCATGGCGGACGCCGTGCGCACTTTGCATGAGCTCGGGGCTGTTGACGACGGCGGCCGCGCCACCGATCTGGGGCGTGTTCTCTCCCGGGTCCCGGCCGACCCCCGGCTGGGCCGGGCGCTGCTGGACGGCGCGGCGGTAGTGGGTGAGCAGGTTGCCGCCGAAGTAGTCGCCATGGTCTCCGGCGAGGAGCGGGCGCCCGGGGCCGACCTCACGGTGCTGCAGTCCCGGCTGCGTTCGGCAGGCCGCAGCGACCCGGCCGCCCGGCGCTGGCGGGAGGAGGCGCGGCGGCTGGAGGGCATCGTACGGCAGGAGGGCACCGCCGTCGTCCCTTCCACCGGCGATGTGGGCGGGTCGGAGCATCCGGGCTTCGTGGTGGCGCTGGCCTTCCCTGAACGGGTCGCTCGCCGCGTGCCCGGTCCCGGGCAAACCTACCTGCTGGCGTCCGGCACCCGGGCCGGGCTGCCGTCCTGCAGTCCCCTGGCCGGGCAGGAGTGGCTGGCTGTGGCCGAGGTGTCCCGGGCGCAGGGCCGCGACGCGGCAGGCACCGGAGCGGTGATCCGAGCCGCCGCACCGTTGGCGGGGGACACGGCGGCAACGGCGGCCCAGCACCTGATGACCGACCGGGTGGAGGCGCGCTTCGAGTCGGGCAAACTTGCGGCCCGCCGGGAACGCAGGCTTGGCGCCATCGTGCTCTCCTCGGCCCCGGTCCGGCCGTCGCGGTATGAGGGCCGGGAGGCGGTAGCGCGGGCCCTGGAAGACGGCGGGCTGGGCATTCTTGGCTGGTCGGAGGCAGCCCAGGGGCTGCGCCGCCGGCTGGCCTTGCTGCACCGCGAACTGGGCGCGCCCTGGCCGGACGTCGCCGACGCAGCCTTGCTGGGACGGCTGGCCGATTGGCTGGCGCCGGAACTGGAGGCACTGGCCGGCGGGAAGCCGGCCGCCGCAGTGGACCTGGCCGAGCCGCTGCGCCGGCTGTTGCCCTGGCCGGAAGCGGCCAGGTTCGATGAGCTCGTGCCGGAGCGGCTGGAGGTTCCCAGCGGCTCACGGGTGCGGATTGACTACCCGGAACGAGACGGGGGAGAGCGCCCGGTGGTGGCGGTCAAACTGCAGGAGTGCTTCGGCTGGGCGGACACGCCCCGACTGGTGGGCGGGCGCGTCCCCGTGCTGTTCCACCTGCTCTCGCCCGCGGGCAGGCCGCTGGCGGTGACCGATGACCTGGCGTCTTTCTGGTCCGGTCCCTACGCGCAGGTCCGCGCCGAGATGCGCGGCCGCTACCCGAAGCACCCGTGGCCGGAGGATCCGTGGACCGCGCCGGCCACCGCGCGGACCAAGCACCGGAGGTAACGTCCGGACCGTGCCGCCCCGGCCGTTAGGCACCGTCCGGCGCGTGCCGCGGCCGGGCGGACGGGTCAGCGGGTCTCGTCCGCCCCGTCCAGTCAGCGGATGAAGTGGCGGGAGATGAGCAGCCGCTGGATCTGGTTGGTCCCCTCGAAGATTTGCATGACCTTGGCCTCGCGCATGTACCGCTCGGCCGGGAAGTCCCGGGTGTAGCCGGCCCCGCCCAGCACCTGTACGGCGTTGGTCGTCACGCTCATCGCGTTGTCGGTGGCCACCAGCTTGGCGATCGAGGCCTCCCGGCCGTAGGGGAGGCCGGCGTCCTTCAGCCGGGCCGCCGCCAGGTACATGGCGCGCGCGGTTTCCACCTCCACCGCCATGTCGGCGATCAGGAAGGCCAGCCCCTCGTGCTCGATCAACCGCTTGCCGAAGGCCTCGCGCTCGTTGGCGTAGGAGGCGGCCAGGTCCAGCGCGGCCTGGCCCAGCCCGGCAGCCACCGCCGCAATGCCCAGCCTGCCAGAGTCCAGCGCCGCGAAGGCGATCGCCAGGCCCTGGCCTTCCTCGCCGATCAGGCGGTTGGCCGGAACGTACACGTCGTCGAAGTTCATCGTCGCCGTGGTGGAGGCGGTCAGCCCCATTTTGTGCTCCGGCGGGGCCGCACTCAGGCCTTCGGTGTTGGCCGGAACCAGGAAGCAGGAAACACCGTGCCGCGGATCGTCGGACGTCCTGGCCATGACCGTGTAGAAATCGGCTTCGCCGGCGTGCGTGGTCCAGGCCTTCGCACCGCGGATCAGATAGCCGTCGCCCTTCCGGATGGCGCGGGTACGCATCGCCGCCGGGTCGGAGCCCGCGTGCGATTCGGAGAGGCAGTAGGCCCCCAAGGTGTCGCCCGAAAGCATGTCCGGCAGCCATGTTTTGCGCTGCGCATCGCTGCCGAAATGCACCAGAGGGAAGCAGGAGAGGGCATGGACGCTGACGCCCACCGCCACGCTGCCCCATGCGGCGCCGAGTTCCTCCAGGACCTGCAGGTAGACCTCGGCCGGCTGGCCGCCGCCGCCAAACTCCTCCGGGTACGGCAGGCTGAGCAGCCCGGTTTCCCCCAGCATCCGGAAGACCTCGCGCGGGAACCGCTCGGCGGCCTCGGCCTCGGCCGCCTGCGGCAGCAGCTCGCGGTCCGCGATGTCGCGGACCAGCTCGATCAGGTCCTGTGCTTCCTCCGTCGGCAACAACCGTTGCACAACCATCGCCACTCACTCCTCCGGCTACCGGCCTGGGTGCGGACCGGCGCCTGGATTGCCGCAGCCAGGCCGGGTTCGCCGGGACGCTGCGGTGCGTCCATGTCATTGCGTGAGTCAACTACAACACGGCAACAGGGGCCTGACAAGCATGATCCCCGGCGAGTGTGCGGGCGGGTCTCCAGCGGGTGTCCGGGCCGGTCGGACGGCGCTGCCAGGCAGCAGGAGCAGCCGCTGGACATCGGCGACGGTCGGGATCCTCCAGGGCAGTGTGCTTTGACGGGTGACCGCGGGAGGCGGGAAGCGTAGGCTGGGAAGCGAGTCCTGCAGCAGCAGAAAAAAGGTGATGTGCCATGGACCGGACGTGGAAGCGCTGGCTGCCCGCCGCCGTCGTACCCGCGGTGATTGCCGGCGGAGTGCTCACCGGTTCCCTGCAGGCCAACGCCGCAACCGATTTGCCGGACAAGACCCCGCAGCAGCTGCTGGAACTGGTGGCGGACAGCGACGTCCGCGCACTCTCCGGCACGCTGGAACAGGACTCCGCGCTGGGGCTTCCGGAACTTCCCGAGGACCTGCCCGCCGACGAAGGCGGCGACGTGGCCGCGGCGCTGGAGCTGCTGACCGGTTCCCGCACCGCCCGCGTCTACCTGGACGGGCCGGATCAGGCCCGCCTGCAGCTCTTCGACCGCTTTGCGGAGCGCGACGTGATCCGCAATGGCACCGAGGCCTGGGTCTACAGTTCCAAGGAGAACGAGGCGATCCACCTGACGTTGCCCGCCTGCGCGGACGCCGGTGAGAAACGCGACGGCGGTGCACACCACCCGGGTGGCGCCTACACCCCCGAACAACTCGCCGATCACCTGCTGGCCAAGATCGGCCCGGAAACGAAGGTGTCCGTCGGCGCCGATACCGAGGTCGCCGGCCGCAGCGCCTATCAGCTGCTGGTGGAGCCGAACAGCACTGCCACGCTGGTGGGATCCGTGACCGTCGCCGTCGACGCCGAGACCGGCCTGCCGCTCAGCCTCCGGGTCAACGCGCGGGGACAGCAGGATCCGGCGTTCCAGTTGGGCTTCAGCAAGCTAAGCCTCGAGGCCCCGGACCAGGGCCTGTTCGAGTTCACCCCGCCGGCCGGTGCCAGCGTAACCGAAAAAGCCGTGCCGCGGCACGGAAAACAGCCACCGTCCGGCCGCCATGGCCAGCACGACGACGGCGCTGCCGCGCTGAGCGATGACGTCACCCTGCACGGCTCCGGTTGGGAGACCGTGGCGGAAGCCCCCGCAGGGGCCTTGCCGGAGGGCTGGGAGGACTCGCCGTTGCTCGCCCAAGCCACCGAAGCGGTGGACGGCGGCCGGCTGATCTCTACCGCCCTGGTCAACGTGTACCTGACCGACGATGGCCGCGTTCTGGCCGGGTCCGTCCCGTTCGAGTCGTTGCAGGCAGCCGCGGAGGCCCGGTGAGCGGCAGCGGCAACCCTGCCGCGCTGGTCATCGAGACCTCCGGACTGACCAAACGCTTCGGCCGGCAAACCGCCGTCGACTCCCTTGACCTGGCCGTCCCGCACGGTTCCGTCTTCGGCTTCCTGGGACCCAACGGCTCGGGGAAAACCACCACCATCCGGGTCATGCTCGGGCTGGCCGCAGCCACCAGCGGGAGCGTCCGGATCTTCGGCCAGGACATGCCCGGCTCTTTGCGGGACGTGCTTCCGCGGGTCGGAGCCCTGATCGAAGGCCCGGCGTTCTACCCCTTCCTGTCCGGCGCCGCGAACCTGCACCGGCTGGACACCGCGGACCGCCATGCACCGTCAAACACCCGGCGGGAGAGGATCGGCAGGGCGCTGGAGCGTGTCGGCCTGACCCACGCCGCGGACAAGAAGGTGCGCGCCTACTCGCTGGGCATGAAGCAGCGGCTGGGCATCGCCAACGCCCTGATGATGCCGCGCCAGCTCCTGGTGCTGGACGAGCCCACCAACGGGCTCGACCCGCAGGGCACCCGCGAAGTCCGCAGCCTGGTCCGTTCGCTGGCGGGGGAGGGCACCACGGTTTTCGTCTCGAGCCACTTGCTCTCCGAGGTGGAGCAGATCTGCACGCATGCGGCCGTCATGCGCGCCGGCAAGCTGGTTGCGCAGGGGGCCCTGGATGAAGTGCGCAGGGCGGGCCTCACCCACGTGAGCGTCCAGACCCCGGACGTCGTGGCGGCGCGCGGCGTGCTGCGCCGGTTGGGCCTGGAACCCGAGGTCCCGAGCGCCGCACTCGACGGACACGTGAACGCCCCGATGAACCAGGGCGGACTGCTGCCCGAGCACATCGCCGCCGCCCTCGTGGCGGACGGCGTGCGGATCCGCGGGTTCTCCGTGGAGGCAAGCAGCCTCGAGGACCGGTACGTGGAGCTGACGGGGGAGGGCTTCGACGTTGTCCAGTGAGCAGCAGCCCGGCACGGGCGGCCACCGCCGGGTGGGGCCCGAGATTGTGGAAGTCGAGGACCCCGCCGAGGAAAGCCCCGGCGCTTCGGCGGCACCTCCGGCCGAGGGACGCGAAGGCGGTAAGTCCGCCGGTTGGGCCCTTTTCGGTTCCGAGCTCAGCGTGCTCTTCCGCCGCGGTCGGACGTGGGCCATGCTGCTGGCCCTGGCCGCTGTCCCGACGCTCATCGCGGTGGTGGTCCGGTTCGCTGCGGACGAGGACGGGCCAGGCGGCGGGCCGCCGTTCCTCAACCGGATCACGGAGAACGGGCTGTTCGTGGCGCTGACCGGGCTGGTGGTGTCCATCCCGTTGTTCCTGCCGCTGACAGTCAGCGTCGTTTCCGGGGACACGATCGCCGGGGAGGCGGGCCACGGCACCCTGCGCTACCTGCTCAGCGCGCCGGCCGGCCGGCTGCGGCTGCTGGCCGTCAAGTACGGTGCGGCGGTAGCCTTCTGTGCTGCGGCGGCGCTTGCCATCGCGGTCACGGGTGCGCTGATTGGCGGCCTGCTCTTTGGCATCGGGCCGGTGACTCTGCTGTCCGGCGACACGATCGGCGTCGGCGAGTCCTTCGCTCGGCTGCTGCTGGTGGCGGCCTATGTAGCCTTGTCGCTGGCCGGGCTGGCGGCCATCGGGCTCTTCATTTCCACCCTCACCGAGGTCCCCGTCGGCGCCATGGCGGCGACCGCCGTGATCGCCGTCGTCGCCCAGATTGTCGGCGCCCTGCCGCAGCTGGAATGGCTGCACCCGTGGCTGTTCACCCACCACTGGCTCAGCTTCGCCGACTTGCTGCGCCAGCCCATCTCCTGGGACGCCTTCGGCGCCAACGCCCTCCTGCAGGGCGGCTACATCGCCGTGTCCTGCGCCCTCGCCTACGGCCGTTTCAGCACCAAGGACGTGCTGTCCTAGAGTCGGTCGCGGCCGGAGTCGGACGATAGCTGTCCTCGCCGCTGGTTCGGGTTTGGTTACGACATCCCGGCTTGTTCGTCGGGCTGATGGATGCCGATGGTGTTGTTTTCCGTGTCCAGGTAATAGCCCTGCCACGCCATTCCCGGCAACGCGTACTTCGGCAGGGCCGTTTGGCCGCCCGCATCCAGGATCTTCCGTTCGGTCGCGTCGTAGTCATCCACCTCCATGGTGACCACCCAGGCGTTCGTGCCTTGGCCGGTGCCCGGGGTCGGGGCGGGGCGCTGCATGAGGCCCCCGTTGATGCCGGGCTGGTCCTCCGGGCCGGTCACGACGCCGTAGTAGGGAGTGCCGGTGACCTGTGAATAGTCCTCGAACGTCCAGCCGAACACGGTTGCGTAGAAGTTTTTCGCTCGTTCCAGGTCTTCTGCCTGGATCTCAAAGTGCACGGGGCGGGCCATGGCGGACTCCTTCGCTGGGACGCGGAAGCTGATGGTGTCCAATCATGCTGTCCTGCGGGGGAGTGTCAATAGCGGCGACGCGTTAGGAGCGCTGGCTGGTTCGGCCGCGGGCCCGTACGTGCGGCGAACGGCGGGGAGCGGCCCGACAAGCCGCGCCCCGCCGCCGTTATGGGGAAACTCGCTGCTAGCGGAGCTGCTCCGCGAGAATGTCGAAGGCTTCGCTCCAGCCATCGTGGACGTTGTTGTCGCCGGCGAAACCTTCGATGCCGCGCAGGTGGAAGGTCATCTCGGTGCGGCCGCCCTCCAGTTCGGCCAGCTCCACCGTGATCACCGGCGAGTCTTCGCGGCGGTCGCCGGGTGAGGCCCAGGTGAAGACCAGCCGCTCCGGTTCGACAACTTCGAGGTACTCGCCGGCGGTGGGGTACTCGCTGGCGTCCGGCGCGATCATCTTGTACTCGTAGGTGCCGCCGACGCGGGCGTCGATCCTGACGAACTCGCGCGGGCTGTCCACTTCGCGCGGGTGCCACCAGCGGGCGGCTTCGTCCGGATCGGTCCACGCGCGCCAGATGGTTTCGCGCGGGGCGTCGAAGATGCGGGTGATGGTGAATTGCTTGTCCTGAGTCGTGGTTTGCTCAGTCATTTCCGGCTTCTTCCTTGAGTTGGCGGAGCCGCTCGTCCAATAGGTCAAAGCGCTCGTTCCAGAGACCTCTGTGGTGGTCGATCCAGGCCGAAACGTCGTCCAGGGGCTCGGTGCGCAAAGTACAGGTGCGCCACTGTGCGGTGGCTGTGCGCTCGATCAGCCCGGCATTCTGCAACACCCGCAGGTGCTGCGAAATAGCGGGCCGGCTGATCCGGAACGGCTCTGCCAGTTCGCCGACCGTCGCGGAACCCTGCCGCAGCCGGGACAGGATGGCCCGGCGGGTAGGGTCGGCCAGTGCGGCGAAGACCAGGCTCAGCTCGTCCGCGGCCCCTGCCATGTAAGCAACTCCTTATGTAAGTAGTTCCTTAAACATACGCCGATGGGACGAGGTGTCAAGGGTCCCCGGTAGCGTTCTGCGAGCCGGCACGCGGATGCTTGCCGGCGTGGCCCGTAGCAGGGATGGCAGCGGCAGCGTCGACCCAATTGATACACGGGAAGTCTCAATAGGTTGAAATCAAGTATTTCCTCTCACTAATGACGGCGCCTAAAGTGGGTGCGAGCGCACGCCGCAATGGCTGCGTCCGGACACGGACAGGAGGCCAGTGTGGAGACGCGCCAGCTGCGCTACTTCGTGGCCGTTGCTGAAGAACGCCACTTCGGCCGCGCGGCGCAGCGCCTGCACATGGCCCAGCCGCCGCTTTCGCACCAGATCAGGCAGCTCGAAGAGCAACTCGGCACGCAACTGCTGGTCCGCACCACGCGCAAGGTGGAGCTGACGCCCGCGGGCGAGTTACTGCTGGACCGCGCCCGCGGCCTGCTGGCGGAGATTGAGCAGTTGGGCGAGGATGTGAAGCTGGTGGGGCAAGGCGCCAGCGGCGTGCTGCGCGTTGGCGTCGTCGGCTCCGCCACCTACCGCCTGATGCCGCGCATTGTAGATGCGGCCGGACGCCGGCTGCCGGGGCTGAAGCTCCACGTGCTGGGTGAGATGCTTACGCCGCAACTGGAAGAGGCGCTGGAAGAAAACCGGATCGACGTGGCAGTGCTGAGGCCGCCGGTCCGCTCCGGCGACCTCGAGCTCAAGTTCCTGGAGCAGGACGAACTGGTCGTCGCGCTTCCCGAAGACCACCCGCTGGCTTCCCAAAGCTTCTTGGACCTGTCCGACCTTGCCGCTGAGAAGTTTGTTTCCTATCCACGTAATTCTGCAGTGTGCGGCATTTTCATGGATGCTTGCCGCCACGTCGGCTTTCGGCCGCGCATCGTGCAGGAGGCACGCGAGACCTCCACCCTGCTCGCATTCGTGGCCGCCGGCATGGGGCTGGCGCTGGTGCCGATGACGCGCCGTGTCTTTGCGCTGCAGGGGACCGTGCTGCGGCCGCTGCGCGATGCCCCCGCGGTCGATCTCGCCCTCGCCTGGCGCAAGGGGAACACGTCGCAGCTGATCAACAATTTCCTCGACCTATTCGATACATCCACTGCCCCGGAAGGAACCGCCCGTGAAGATTGAGCGGATTGAAGCCATTCCCTACGCGATCCCCTACACGCACCCGCTTAAGTTTGCCAGCGGCGAAGTGGCCACGGCGGACCACGTCCTGCTGCGGGTCCATGCGGACAACGGGCTGGTCGGGATCGCGGACGCGCCCCCGCGCCCCTATACGTATGGTGAAACGCAGACGTCCATTGTCTCCATCGTGGAACAGGTCTTCAGCCCACAAGTGACGGGCCTGGACGTGCTTGACCGCGGCAAGATCCATGCGGTGCTGAACCGCACGATCCACAACCAGGTGGCCAAGGGAGCCTTGGACATTGCGCTGTGGGACCTCATGGGCAAGGCACTGTCCACGCCTGTGCACAAGCTGCTCGGCGGTTACACCGACCACATGCGTGTCAGCCACATGCTCGGCTTCAGGCCGGCACGGGAGCTGCTGGATGAGGCACTCCGGTTTGGCGAGGAGTACGGCGTCACCACGTTCAAGCTGAAAGTGGGGCGGCGGCCGCTCGCCTTGGATGTGGAAGCCTGTCATGTGCTGCGGGAAGGCTTGGGGGACGACGTTGAGATCTACCTAGACGCCAACCGTGGCTGGACCGCGAATGAAGCGCTGGAGGTCCTGCGCCGGACCGACGGCCTCGGGTTGACCTTGCTGGAGGAACCATGCGACGCCAAAGAAACCATGAGCCGACGCCGCCTGGTGGAAAAGTCCCCCATCCCGGTCGTGGGCGACGAGTCGGTTCCGACGGCGGGTGACGTCTCGAGGGAGTTGCTTTCGGGAGGCTGCAACGCCATTTGCATCAAGACTGCCCGCAGCGGCTTCACCGAGGCACAGCAGATCTTGGGCCTCTGCACCGGACTGGGTGTCGACGTGACGATGGGAAACCAGATTGATACCCAGATTGGCTCCTTGGCAACGGTGACCTTCGGTGCTGCCCACGAGGCGACCAGCCGGCGTGCCGGAGAGCTGTCCAATTTCCTCGACATGTCCGACGACCTGCTGGCAGAGCCGATCCGCATCAAAGACGGAACCATCACCGTCCGTGACATGCCGGGCGTCGGCGCGGAGATCGACGAGGAGAAGCTCAACAGGTACCGCCTGTCCTAGCCGCAGCCCGGCCGTCCGGCCCGCCGGATATGACCCACGAATAGAGGAGAAATCACATGCTGTTCCTGGCCCGCATGGAAGTCGAGTTTCCGGCACATCTGGAACCGGAAGAAATATCCCGGCTCCAAGGACTGGAAAAAGAGTACTCGCAAGCACTGCAGCGGGATGGCCGGTTCGCGGGCATCTGGCGCGTGGTGGGCGAGTACGCCAACTATTCGTTGTTTGACGTCGCCTCAAACGACGAACTGCACGAAATCCTCAGCGGCTTTCCGATGTATCCGTACATGAAGATCAAGGTCACCCCGCTGGCGAAGCACCCGAACTCAATCAAATGAATGCGACGCCATTGAGACCTCTGCCCTCTCAATAGGGGCCATTTAGGTATTTCCCTCGGGGTTGTACCGGCCTCTAGATTGGGAGGCACATCACCTCCGCCTGAATGGTTCCGCCACTTCAACCACTGGCTTCGGGCAGTAGGCCCAGCCGACCGTACATCGCACAAAGGAGCGCCATGTCCACCGAAACCAATGCCACCGCGGCTGCCTCCGGCAACGCCGCCACCGACCGTTTTCGCCAGTCCGGCAAGACCGCCGCTGTCGAGGCATCCCAGGAGCGGGTTGACCTGCTCGCCAGCAAGCTGGTCAAGGCCGTCAATGACATCGTGCTAGAAGAGCACGTGACCTACGACGAGTACAACGCCTTCAAGGCGTGGCTGATCAAGGTGGGCGAAGACGGCGAATGGCCGCTCTTCCTCGACGTCTGGGTCGAACACTCCGTCGAGGAGGTCGCCACCAGCCACCGCAAAGGCAACAAGGGCTCCATTGAAGGTCCGTATTACATCCCCAATTCCCCGGAGCAGAAGTCGCCGGCCAAGATTTCCATGCGTCCGGACGAGAAGGGCACCCCGCTGCTCTTCCAGGGCCAGGTCCGCTCCACCGACGGTTCTCCGCTGCCGAACGCCAAAATCGAGCTGTGGCACGCGGACGAGGAAGGCTTCTACTCGCAGTTCGCACCGGGTATTCCGGAGTGGAACCTGCGCGGCACCTTCATTGCCGACGAGCAGGGCAACTTCCACATCGACACCATGCAGCCGGCGCCCTACCAGATCCCGACCGACGGGGCTTGCGGCCAGCTGATCGCCGCGGCGGGGTGGCACGCATGGCGCCCGGCCCACCTGCACTTGAAGGTCTCGGCCCCGGGTTATGAACTGCTCACCGCCCAGCTGTACTTCCCGGGCGACCCGCACAATGAGGACGATATTGCCACGGCGACCAAGCCGGAGTTGATGCTCGACATCCAGCCAACCGCAGACGGCCAAAGCGTGCAGACCACGTACGACTTCGTTCTGGACCCCGAGTCCTAGCCCGGCCGGCTGACGGTCAGGAGGATGGCGTGTCGCCGCACTCTTCCCTGTCCGGTCCGGACGCCGGGGTGGTAACGGACCTGTTCGCCCGGCTGGGCGCTGCGAGATCGGTGGTCACCGCCGTCGACCGCGAGGGGATACCCTGCGGGATCGGGGCCAGCGCTGCTGGACCCGTCTCTCAGGATCCTCCGTTGCTTCAAGTGACCCTGTGGCGCAGTCCCGGCGCCAGAAGACTGGCGGACGAAGCCAAGTTCGCGGTCAATGTACTCCCCACCGTGCCGGCCGACGCGTCGCACGACTTTGCCGGGGGAGCCGCTCTCACTACCGGCTGGCGCTACGCCGACGGCGTTCCCGTCCTGAGCGGAAACGCAGCCACGATTGTGTGCTCGCCATGGAACATATACGACGGCGGCGACCACGTCATCCTGGTCGGGGAAGTGCTGAAATGCCTTCCCGGCGCCGCCGGCCCGCTGTCGGCTGAAGGAGCCCGGGGAACGGGCATCAAGCAGGAGGCCGGAACGCCGCCGTGGTCTTGGGGGCGGGCCGGTTTCTTCAACCTGGAGCCGTGAGGCTATGACGACGGCGGTGGGCCGGCTCCAAGAGCTGGCCCACCGCCGTCGTGATTGTGGTTTTGGGGGTTTAGAGCTGCGTGCCGATGGGGCCGCTGTCATTCACTTCTCCGCGCCAGGCGCCGGTCTCGGTGCCGCGGGTTTCGATGAACTCCTTGAACTTGCGCATGTCCGACTTCACTTGCTTGTCGTCGATATTCAGGGCGGCGCCGACCTTCTCGGTGAAGGTTTCGGGATCCCACTCGAAGCGCACCGAGACCTTGGTGCTGTCGGCACCCAGCGGGCTGAACGTGACGACGCCGGCGTGGGACTTGCCGTCGACGCTGCGCCAGGCGATGCGCTCGTCCGGCTGCTGCTCCACGATCTCGGTGTCGAACTCGCGCTCCACGCCGCCGACCTTGGTCCTCCAATGGTTGGTGGTGTCGGTCAGCTGGGTCACGGACTCAACGCCGGACATGAAGTTCGGAAAGGATTCGAACTGCGTCCACTGGTCGTACGCTGTGCGGACCGGAACGGCTACATCAATGGTTTCTTCCACGGTTTGCATCAGTTGCCTCCTTTGGAATCGGGCCAGGGCCGCTGTTGCGCCCCTCGAGGTGGCCTCGTTGCCTACGCTACACACGCTGGTGAAAGGTGACAACTTGATAGACAGCTTGCTGACCATTTTCGGCAGTGCGTAGGGTGGCGTGTGTAGCTATCGCAGAGTCAACCGGCAGGAGTGAATCATGCGCGCTGTAGTGTTCGAGGACTTCAAGACTTTCCCCACCATCAAGGATGTGGAGCGGCCAAAGCCCCGGGCCGGGGAGGTGCTGCTGAAGGTCGCCGGCGCCGGAGCGTGCCACTCCGATGTGGCGATCTACAACGACTTCGAGGCCGGCGGGCCGGGAGCGGTGCCGCCGCCGTTCACGCTCGGCCATGAAAACTCCGGGTGGGTCGAGGAGCTCGGGGAGGGCGTGGAAGGCTTCAACGCCGGCGACGCCTACCTGGTGTACGGGCCGATCGGCTGCGGGCACTGCAAGGCGTGTTCGCGCGGCCAGGACACGTACTGCGAAAACGCGGCCAAGATGCCCTACCTCGGCGTGGGACTGGGGCGCGACGGCGGGATGGCCGAGTACGTCAGCGTGCCGGCGCGGAACCTCGTGCCGCTGGGCGACGCCGATCCGGTGGCAGCGGCGCCGCTGGCCGATGCTGCGCTGACTCCGTACCACGCCATCAAGCAGTCGCTGCCGCACCTGGCCGGTGGCGGCAAGTACGCGTTGGTCATCGGGCTGGGCGGCTTGGGCCAGATCGCCGTGCAGATCCTCAAGGCGCTGACCGGCGCCACCGTCATCGCCACCGACATGAAGGAAGAGGCGATGCGCAAGGCCGAAGAGGCCGGCGCCGTGACCGTTCCCGGCGGCGAGGGACAGGCTGAGCGGATCCGTGAAATCACCGGCGGTCGCGGCGTCGATGCCGCGTTCGACTTCGTGGGCGTGGGCCCGACCGTTAAGACTGCCCACGCTTCCATGGCCCGGCTGTCCAGGCTGACGGTGGTGGGGATCGCCGGCGGCACGTTGGAGTGGAGCTTCTTCACCAACCCGTACGAGTCCGTCATCACGAACACCTACTGGGGCACCATCGAGGACCTGCATGAGGTGGTGGACATGTACAAGGCCGGGCAGATCGTTCCGGAGATCGAGCGCTACAGCATGGACGATGCGCTGGAGGCCTACCGCAAGCTGCAGGCCGGCGAACTCAGCGGCCGCGCCGTGGTGGTCCCGCACGGGAGCTAGGGAATTGAAGTACCGGCGGCGGGGTTGTGGCGGATATGAAGCGAATCGGTTTCCTGTCCTTCGGCCACTGGAGCCCCGCCGTCGGCTCGCCGGTTCCCACCGCCGGCGAAGGGCTGCTGCAGAGCATCGACCTTGCCGTTGCGGCTGAGGAGGTTGGAGTGGACGGCGCGTATTTCCGCGTGCACCACTTCGCGCGGCAGCAGTCCTCGCCGTTTCCGCTGCTGGCTGCGATCGCCGCACGGACCAGCCGGATCGAGATCGGCACCGGCGTTATCGACATGCGCTATGAAAATCCGCTCTACATGGCGGAAGAGGCCGCGGCCACGGACCTGATCAGCGGCGGCCGGCTGCAGTTGGGCATCAGCCGCGGGTCGCCCGAGCCGGCGCTGAACGGTGCGGCAGCCTTCGGGTACCGGCCGGCCGAGGGCGAGACCGAGGCGGACATGGCCCGGCGCCACACCGCGGTGTTCCGTCGGGCCATCACGGGTGCGGGCATGGTTCCCGCCGACCCGAACCACCTCCAGGGCAGGCATGCCGGCATGCTTCCGGTGGAGCCCACCTCTCCCGGGCTGCCGGAGCGCATCTGGTGGGGTGCCGGGTCCCGAGCCACTGCGGTGTGGACCGCCGAGCAGGGCATGAACCTGATGAGCTCCACCCTGCTGATCGAGGACACCGGCGTTTCCTTCGACCAACTGCAGGCCGAGCAGATCCACCTGTTCCACGAGGCGTGGCAGAAGGCCGGCCACGCCCATGCTCCGCGGGTGTCGGTCAGCCGAAGCGTGATGCCAATTGTCGACGACGAAGACCGCCGCTACTTCGGGCTGCGCGGCCAGGCCGACCAGCACGACCAGGTCGGCATGCTGGACGGCACCCGCTCGCGGTTCGGCAAGAGCTACATCGGGGAGCCGGACAAGATAGGCGCAGACCTGGCCAAGGACCAAGCCGTGCAGGCGGCAGATACGGTGCTGTTGACGGTGCCGAACTATCTGGGCGTTGCGTACAACACCAAGCTGTTGGACAACATCGTCCGGCACGTGGCACCGGCCGCCGGCTGGCGCTGAGACCCGGGCGACGTCATCCGGGCCGGCTGGCGCTGGGACCCGGCCCCACGCGCTACAGCAGCACGTCGTTCAGGTCGTAGGAGACCGGCTCGTCCAGTTGCCCGTAGGTGCACGACTCCGGGTCGCGGTCCGGTCGCCAGCGGACGAACTGCGCGGTGTGCCGGAAGCGCTCGCCCTCCATGTGGTCGTACTTGACCTCCAGCACCCTCTCCGGCCGCAGCGGCACGAAGGACAGGTCCTTGCCGCCGCTCCAGCGGCTGCCCTCTGTCGTCAGGGGTGTGCGCTTGCCGGCCTCGTGCTGCTCACGGTTCCAGGGATGGCCGTCCGAATCGGCAATCAGCGGCTGCAGCTCCTCGAACAGCTCCTGGCGGCGTTTCATGCTGAACGCCCCCGCCACCCCCACGTGCACCAGGGTTCCTCCGTCGTTGTACAGGCCCAGCAGCAGCGAGCCCACCAGGCCGGGCCCGCTCTTGTGCACCCGGTAGCCCGCGACCACGCAGTCGGCGGTGCGCTCGTGCTTGATCTTGAACATGCTCCGCTTGTCCGGCTGGTACTTTCCGTCCAGCGGCTTGGCCACCACACCGTCCAGCCCGGCGCCCTCGAACTCCCCGAACCACTTCTCGGCCACCGCCGGGTCGGTGGTGGCCCGGGTCAGGTGGATGGGATTGACGACGGCGGAGAGCGCCTTCTCCAGCGCGGCCCGCCTTTCCTCGAAGGGACGGGAGGTCAGATCGTCGTCGCCGAGGGCCAGCAGGTCGAAGGCCACGAACCGGGCCGGTGTCTCCGCCGCGAGGAGCTTGACCCGGCTGGCCGCCGGATGGATGCGCTGCTGCAGCATCTCGAAGTCCAGCCGGTCCCCGCCTTCGCCCACCAGGATGATTTCGCCGTCCACCACGCAACGCTCCGGCAACTGCTCGCGGAACGCGTCCACCAGTTCGGGGAAGTAACGCGTCATGGGCTTCTCGTTTCGGCTGCCGATCTCAACTTCGTCGCCGTCGCGGAAGATGATCGAACGGAAGCCGTCCCACTTCGGCTCGTACGTCATTCCGCCGTCGGGGATCTTGGCCACGCTTTTGGCCAGCATGGGGGGAACGGGCGGCATTACGGGCAGGTCCATGCGCCCATTCTCGGTGCTGTCCCAGCCAGTGTCCATGACCCCGCGGACACGGAGGACGCGGAAACGGGAAGGAAACCCTGCCGGCATGCGGAACTCGGCTGGTTCACCCGCCTGCAGGCCGCTGGCCGGCGATGGGTGTGCTGACGGCTGGAGACCCGGCGGGAGACGTGCCTGTGGAGCTTTAAACCCGGCGGTAGATGTCCGCCACCGGACACTGGAAGGGATCGGAAGCGGCTATGCCTACCGCGCCCAGATAGCGGACTATGGCCGCATAGGATGCCAGCAGGCTGGTCTCCGTGTACGGGATCGAGTGCTCGCGGCAGTATTCGCGAACCATCGGCGCCGCCTTGCTCAAGCAGGGACGGGGCATGTCGGGGAATAGGTGGTGTTCGACCTGACGGTTCAGGCCGCCCATCAGCAGGTCCATGATCCAGCCGCCGCGGATGTTGCGGGAGGACGTCACCTGGCGGGTGACGAAGTCCGGCCGGCTGGATTTGGAATAGATCGGCATGCCCTTGTGGTTCGGCGCAAACGACGCGCCCATGTAGAAGCCGAACACCGCCATCTGCACGCCGATGAACGCGAACGCCTGCCCCAAGGGGAGCAACCAGAAGACAACCGTGAGCAGCACCGCGGCGCGGGCCACGAGGATGCCCAACTCCAGCCAGCGGTGCTCCACCTTGCCCTGCCGGATCAGGTACTTGAAGGAATCCGCATAGAGGCTAAAGCCCAGGAACGGCAGCAGCGGGAACAACAGGTAGCCCTGCAGCCGCGTGACACGGACCATGGCGCCGCGGCGGCCGGCAGCAGCATCCGGATGGAAGGCGATAGACCCCGTCCTGATGTCCGGGTCCTTGTCCACGGTGTTGGGAAATCCATGGTGCTTGGTGTGTTTGCGCATCCACATGGCGTAGCTAATGCCCACCAGGCAGGTGCCAACTAGGCGGGCAGCCCACTCGTTGACCCGCTTTGTCTTGAAAACCTGCCAATGGGCCGCTTCATGGGCAATAAAGGCGAACTGTGTGAACAGTATTCCCATGCCGGCCGCGATCAGAAGCTGGAACCAGCTGTTCCCGAGCAACGAGAATCCCGTCCAGGCCGCGGCCAGCAGCAACGTGAGCACTGCGAAGAGGGTGATGTAGTAGCCCCTGCGGCGGGTCAGCAGGCCGGCGGACTTCATGCGGGCCATGAGTGCCAGGTACCCGGCCGCGATACTGTTGGGCGCGCGGGACGGGCGAGCTGGTTCGCGAGCGAAATTGGGCTGGGGAGCCGTATTGGTCTGGGGCTTGGGCTGAAAGTCCATGACATGCCTTGCGTCCGGCGGGTTGATAACGTCGGTGCAGCCGGCCGTAAAGCTTCAGCACCAGTCTTGTGAACTTACCGCCGCTGCGCCAGGATGTCACCGCTGAGTGCCGTCCGGGCCGCCATCCGGGGCCAAAGTTTTTTATTGCTTCGCCGCAAGCGACCGCTGCCGCGCTTCTCGGGGCGTTGTCGCAAGCGTCGGTGGACTTTAGACGATCACAAATCAGCGGGCCCCTTCCCACGCGTGGGAAGGGGCCCGCTGATTAGTCGATGCCGGACCGGTTAGTCGGCGATGTAGAACAGGCGCTTGTTGACGAACTCGTCCATGCCCAGCGGCCCGAGCTCGCGGCCGAAGCCGGAGCGCTTCACGCCGCCGAACGGAATGTCGGCGCCTTCACCGACTCCGTTGACGTTGGCCATGCCCACCTCCAGCTGCTGGGCGATCTTGCGGGCGCGCTCCTCATCGGTGGAGAAGACAGCGCCGCCCAGGCCGTAATCGGTGTCGTTGGCCAGTTCCAGGGCTTCCTCGTCGCTGCTGACCTTGTAGACCACGGCCACCGGGCCGAAGAGCTCTTCGCGGTAAGCGCGCATTTCCGGAGTGACGCCGGTCAGGACGGCAGGGGCCAGGTAGGCGCCGGGGCCATCGTGCAGGGTGCCGCCGGCGTGCAGGGTGGCGCCCTTGTTGACGGCGTCCTTGAGCTGCTCGGCCAGCCCTTCGGCCGCGGCCCGGGAGGAGAGCGGAGCGAAGGTGCCCTCGGCTTCTTCGGCCGGGTTGCCAGGCTTGAGATCCTTCGCCAGGTTGGTCAGCTCCGCCACGAAGTCGTCGTAGATGTCCTCCATGACGATCATGCGCTTGTTGGAGTTGCAGGCCTGCCCGGTGTTCTCGATGCGGGTGGCCCACGCCTGGGCGGCAGCCGCCTTGACGTCGTCGGTGTCCAGCACCACATAGGGGTCGGAACCGCCCAGTTCCAGCACGGCCTTCTTCAGGTTCTTGCCGGCGAGCTCGCCGATGATGGCGCCGGCCCGTTCGGAGCCGGTCAGCGAGACGCCCTGAACGCGCGGGTCGGCAATGATGTCCGCGATCTGCTCGTGGCTGGCGAAGAGGTTGATGTAGACGCCGTCGGGCACACCGGCGTCGTCCATGATCTTCTGGATGGCCAGGGCCGAGCGGGGGCAGGTCTCGGCGTGCTTGAGGATGATGGTGTTGCCCAGCATCAGGTTCGGCGCGGCGAAGCGGGCCACCTGGTAGTAGGGGTAGTTCCACGGCATGATGCCCAGCAACGGGCCGACCGGCAGCTTCTGGATCATGGCGCGGCCGCCGCCGATGGCCTTGATTTCCTGGTCCGCCACCAGCTCGGGGCCTTCAGTGGCGAAGTAGCTGAAAATGTCGGTGCAGAACTCGGCCTCGCCCTTGGACTCGGACAACGGCTTGCCCATTTCCTCGGTGATGATCGCGGCCAGCTCGTCGGCCCGTTCGGTGAACAGTTCCGCGATGCGGGACACCACCTTGGCGCGGTCCGTGATCGGCGTGGCCTTCCACGCTGTGTAGGCGGCCTGGGACCTCGCGAGGGCGTCCTTGACCTCGGCGTCGGTGGCGGTGGGGAACTCCTCGACCACCTCGCCGGTGGACGGGTTTTGGACCCGGTAGCCCGGCTGGGTGGATGAAGCGGCGTGGGAAGTGGTGGTCACAGCCCTGATCTCCTTCAGATAATGACATAGCAGCGGGACGGCGGCGCGGCCGTCTCCGCTTCCCATCTTGTACCGTCCGGCCGGTTATGTGAAGTGAGTTACGCTCACGGCATGAGACCAAGAAGCCCGGCACCTTTAGGTTGACCCGTAGCCCGGCACGGTGCGATCCAGCCCGGACCGTCCGCACGCCCTGAAGTATCCGGCGAACGGCTGCCGGGCTCCCGTTCCTAGCGCGGGCCGCGCAGCCTGTCCATCTCCCGCCGGTCCTTCTTGGTCGGCCGGCCGGTGCCCCGGTCGCGCTGCGGAATGCCGAGCGACGGCATGGCCGGGCGCGGCGGCGTGTGGTCGGTGAAGCAGTGCGAGGCCGCCTCGGCACCCACCCGCTTGGCGATCAGCCGGCGCACTTCCAGGATGCGCTCGTAGCCGGGCTGCCGCACCCGCAGGGTGTCGCCCGGTACCACCGGCTGGGAGGCCTTGACCGGGTTGCCGTTCAACCGGACGTGTCCGGCGCGGCAGGCGGCGGTGGCCGCGGAGCGGGTCTTGTAGGCGCGGATGGCCCACAGCCACGCATCGACGCGCACCGAGCTCGGGGTATTGGCGGAAGTGTTCATGGCCCCTCCGAGTCTAGCGCCGCCGCGGCGGCGGCCCCGGCCGGGCGTATCGCGCCGCCGCCGTCACCGTCCCTCCCACGCGCGCCATGGTTTTTCCTTTCACCCTCTGTTCACAGCCGGTTAGCCCGCAGGCTCACTGGCGCTGTGAAGCTCGATGGCGGGGGAAACCCGGCAAACCACTACGAAGGGCGTCATATCCCATGGCATCTCGCCTGCTCCGAACATTGACCACATCCGCCGCGGCCGTCGCCGTCGGCGCTACCCTCGCGGCCGCCCCGGCGGCCGGCGCGCAGATCAACCCCGGCGGGCAGGATGAAGCCCCGCTGCTGATCGGCCACCGCGGGGCCGCCGGCACCGCGCCCGAAAATACGGTCGCGGCCTTCAAGGACGGGCGCGCCTCCGGGGCCGACTTCTTCGAGATCGATGTCCAGCTCAGCGCCGATGGCGTGCCGTTCCTGTTCCACGACGACACCCCCGCCCGCACCACCAACGTGGAGGAGGTATTCCCCGAGCGTGCCGGGGACCCCATCACTTCCTTCACCTGGGATGAACTGCAGCAGCTCGACGCCGGATCCTACTTCGGCGCCAAGTACCAAGGGGAGCGGATCCCGCACCTGGATGACGCCGCGAAGATTGCCACGGTGAAGACCGGCGTGTACATCGAAATCAAGTCGCCGAAGAACTCCCCGGGCATCGAACAGCTCGTCGCCGACGAGCTCCGCACCGATGCCACCTGGAAGAAGCTTGTTGCCGCCGACAAGGTCCAAGTCCTCGGCTTCGACGAGGCCTCCAACCGCACCTTCGCCGACCTGGCCCCCGAGATCGCGCTGCAACAGCTCTCGAGCACCGTCCCGGCTCCGGCCACGCTGGAATCCTGGGCGGCCTTTGCCGATTCGATCGGCACCAACTACCGCACCCTGACGGCGCAGAATGTAGCAGACGCCAAGGCCGCCGGGCTGGTCGTCGGCGTCTACACCGCCAACTCGCCCGAGGCCGTCCAGCACTCCATTGACCTCGGCGTCGATGCCGTCACCGGTGACTTCCCGATCCAGACCATGCGCTACCTGGACGGGCGGAAGCCCTTCCCCGCGGGCACCGGCCTGGAAATCGCCGGCGCAGTGAATGACCCGGCCGGCAGCGACGTCCAGCCCGAAACCGGCGAGCACGTGGTGCTGCGCAACACCGCCAGCCACAGCATCGACGCCAGCGGCTACATCATCCGCGACGCGGCGAACAATATCCTGGCTGTGGGCGAGGGCTACGTGCTTGCCCCCGGCGCGGAGTTGCGGGTCTACACCGGTCCCGGCACCAACAGCGCCGAGGCCTACTACAACAACGGCACCGCGTCACTGCTGAACAACGGCGGCGACTCCATTGCACTGTGGACCCCGCAGGGCACGCTGCAGGACGTCTTCGCCAACTAAGCGGCAACCGTCTTTACGGACGACGCCGGCACCTCGGGCAGGTTTCCACCCCGCCCGAGGGGCCGGCGTCGTTTTCAGTCGCAGCCCCGAGGGTTACGAGGGCGATTCCGCCTCCGCCGGAGCCCCGACACCCGAACGGACGCCAGCCAAGGAGCGGTTCATTTTGCCGCGCAAACATCAAACGTCTAACGTTTAGGGGTGACATCGAACCGACTGCCATTCGAGGGCGCCAGCGGCGGACAGGAGCCGGGCGGGGAGGACGTCCCTGCGGTGGAGTTCGCCGAGGCTCTGGCACCTGAGTTGGACGTGCGGGAGCCGGTCCCGGCCCCGGCCGCGCGCGGCCGCTGGTTCATCGCCGCGGCCGTGGCCGCCGTGATACTCATCGGGCTGAACCTGCGGGCGGGCATTGCCAGCGCGGCCGCGCTCTTCCACGACCTGCAGCAGCTGCTGGGGTACGGGCCGCTGGTCGCCGCCCTGCTGCCCACCGTTCCCGTACTGTGCTTCGCGGTGGCAGGAGCCGCGACCGCCTGGCTGAGCAACCGCGTTGGACTGGAACGGGCCATCGCGCTCGCGTTGACACTGTTGATTGCCGGACTGGGCCTGCGGGGGATCGAGTCCGTCGGGATGCTGCTGGCCGGCACGGTGGTGTCCATGTCCGGACTGGCGGTCTGCAACGTGGCGCTGCCGGCGTTCATCCGCAAATACTTCGCTCACCGGCCGTCGACGATGACCGGCGCCTACACCATCTCCATGTCCGTGGGCGCCACCCTGGCCGCCGCAGTCAGCGTCCCACTGGCCGCGCAATTGGACTCGCCGTCGCTCGCCCTGGCCGCCTGGGCGCTGCTGGCCGTCGTCGGGCTGGCTGTGTTCCTGCCCATGGCTTTGGCCGGCAGGCGCGAGTCAGGCATGCGGACCCGGGGCCACTCGTCACCGTGGCCGCTACTGCTCACGCGCAAAGGCGCGCTGCTCACCGGCCTGTTCACCATCCAGGCGCTGCTCGTCTATACCGTGATGGGCTGGCTGCCGTACATCCTGATCTCGCGCGGGGTGGATGCCGCGGGGGCCGGGCAGCTGCTCGCGCTGGTCCAGCTGGTGTCCATCCCCGCCGTCGTCCTGCTGCTGGCGATGGCAGCCCGCCCGGGCCTGCTGCGGCCGGCCTTCATGATCACCTGCACGGCGTCGCTGGCAGGCTATCTCGCCCTGCTCGTGCTGCCCGCCGAACTCGCCGTGCTCCCCGCGGTTCTGATCGGCCTGGGGTTTGGCGTTTTCCCGCTGCTGATGCTGGTGATCAGCCGCAGCGGTTCCGATGCCGCCGAAACCACGGCGCTGTCCACGCTGGCCCAATCGGTGGGCTACCTCTTCGCCGCCTTGGGCCCGTTCGGCCTCGGCCTGCTGCACGATGCACTCGCCGACTGGACCATCCCGCTGGTGCTTTTGGTGGCCGGCGCGGCGCTGCAACTGCTGCTGGCCCACGCGGTCAGCGGCCTGGCGCGGAAGGCGCGGGCGTGAGGTCCGGCCCGCTCCAGCGGCCGCCGCTGGCGGAGGAAGTCACGTCCAGGCTGCGGGAGTCCATCGCAACGGGTCAATGGCAGCTGGGTGCCCGGATCCCTCCGGAGCCGGAACTGATGGCAAGTCTGGGCGTTTCCCGCGGCACGCTGCGCGAGGCAGTCAAGGCGCTTGCCCACGCCGGGATGCTCGAAGTGCGCCGCGGCGACGGCACTTACGTGCGGGCCACCAGCGAGATCAGCGGCACCGCACGCCGCGCCTACCGCGAGTACGACGACGAGGACGTGCTTCAGGTGCGCTTTGCGCTGGACACCCAGGCCGCGCGGCTGGCGGCGCAGTCCGTGCGGTCGGAGCCGTCAACCGATGGTGGCGCCGTGGAGGCGCTGCGGGAAATGCTGGCCCGGCGCCGGCGCGCTTGGGCGGAGCAGGACCTGGAGGGCTGGATTGCTGCGGACTGGGACTTCCACCTGGCCGTGGCCGAGGCCTCCGGCAACCCGCTGCTGCACGAGCTGTACGGCAGCTTTGGCGACGTGTTCCACGGGGCAAAGATGGCCCAGCGATTGCGGGACGGCTTCGATGGGTGCCTGCGCGCCGGACACGAGGACCTCGCGGAGGCCATCGCGGCCGGAGACGAAGAAGCCGCGGTGCGGACCGTCACCGCCAACCTGCGCTACTGCCTGAAATGGATGCCGCAGAAAGGCCAATAGCGCCCCGCCAGCGCCCCGCCAGCGCCGGGCGGCGGCGGGGCTTTGGGCGCCACGGCCGGGCTTGTGGCACGATGCGGCGCAGGCGGGGTACCTTGAATCACGAAGCCCGGACTGTCGGGAAGCAGGGAACGAGGAAAGCTGGCGATGTCCACTTCGACGAAACCGTCCGGAAGCACCCGGAAGACGTGGCTGAAGATCACCGCGGCAGTGGCCGCCGCCGTCGTCGTGCTTCTGTTGCTGGTGTTGCTGGCCAAGTGGCTGCGGACGATGCCAGATGTCCAGGACTTCCTGGCCGCCTACCCGGGCCGCTCCGAACTGCCCGAGTCCGCGCCCGTCGGGTTGCCCGCCTGGCTGGGCTGGCAGCACTTCCTCAACTTCTTCCTGATCGTGTTGATCATCCGCACCGGCCTGCAGGTGCGCGCCGGCACGCGCTCGCCGGCGTACTGGACCCGCAACAACAAGGGCCTGGTGAAGACCAAGAACCCGCCGACAAAGATCACCCTGAATCTGTGGTTCCACCTGACCCTGGATGCGTTGTGGGTGCTGAACGGCATCGTCTTCATGGTGCTGATCTTCGCCACCGGGCACTGGATGCGGATCGTGCCCACCAGCTGGGACATTTTCCCGAACGCGCTCTCCGCCGTGCTGCAGTACGCTTCGCTGGACTGGCCGCTGGAGAACGGGTGGGTGAACTACAACGCGCTGCAGCTGCTGACCTACTTCGCGACCGTCTTCATCGCCGCCCCGCTGGCCATCGTCTCCGGCCTGCGCACCTCCGCCGCCTGGCCCAAGCGGGCAGCGGTCAACAAGTACTTCCCGATTGAGGCGGCCCGGGCCATACACTTCCCGGTGATGGTGTACTTCGTGGTGTTCATCATCGTGCACGTGACCCTGGTGCTGGCCACCGGAGCCCTGCGCAACCTCAACCACATGTACGCGGCTACGGACGACGGCGGATGGACCGGCTTCTGGATCTTCGCGGCCTCCATCGCGGTGACGGTGGCGGCCTGGTTCCTGGCCCGGCCGATCTTCCTGCGGCCCATCGCCTCGCTCACGGGCAAGGTCACCAGCCGCTGACCATGCAAGGCCGCCAGCGGCTGACGGGCAAGGCCGCCAGCGGCTGACGGCGCGACTTCAGACCGCGTGGCCGCCTGACCGCTGCCGGAGGGAGCACCGCTACACTGCTCCCATGATCACCGTTGCGGCCATCGCCGCGTGCACTGTCTTCGCGCTGCTGGCCGTCTTCCAGATCCTGCTTGCCGCGGGCCTGCCGCTGGGCCGGTTCGCCTGGGGAGGAAGCCACCGTACGCTGCCGGCGAAGCTGCGCCTTGGAAGCGCGGTCTCGGTAGTCCTGTATGCGTTCTTCGCGTTCATCATCATGGACCGGGCGCAGCTTCTCGACACGCTGCCGGAGACCGCGTCGCTCGTCTTGATCTGGATCCTGACGGTGTACCTGTTCGTCGGCGTCCTCATGAACGCGATCTCGCGCAGCAAGCCCGAGCGGTGGACCATGACGCCGGTCGCGTTGGCGCTGGCCGCGCTGAGCCTGGTGGTTGCCCTCGGCTGACAGGCTTCCCTGCCCTTGGCCGGCGGGGCGTGCCGGCCGTTGGCGGAGGCGGGGGAGGGGCTTGCCCTGCGGGCGGGGCGGCCTCACGATTGGTTCACTACCGGCCGATCGGGAGGAAGCAATGCAGGTCCGTTTCCGCCGCGCACTGACAGCCATTGCCGTGCTCGTCACCGTCCCGGCGGTTCTTGCCGGCGGCCTGGTCTTCTGGCTGCGCTTCAGTCCCCGGCCGCTGGCGGTGCTGCTGCGGGTGCTGTCCGAGCGGGACGGCCGGCGCACGGCCCGCGCCATGGCAAGGCACGTGCCGGACGGCATCAGCGAAGTGTTGGATCAGGAGTACCTCAGCAACCACGGGCATACCCACCTGGACGTGTTCTTCCCGGACAAGGCGGCCGAGGATTCGCTGCGCCTTCCCACGATCGTCTGGATTCACGGCGGGGCCTGGATCTCCGGCACCAAGAACGACGTCGCCAATTACCTTCGGATCCTCGCCTCCTACGGCTTCACCGCCGTGGGGGTGGACTATTCGCTGGCCCACGTGCGCCGCTACCCGGCCCCGGTGCGCCAAACAGCCGCCGCGCTGCGCTACCTGGAGCACAATGCCGACCGGCTGCACATCGATACCGAGCGGATCGTGCTGGCCGGGGACTCGGCGGGCGCACAGATCGCTGCGCAACTGGCGCTGGTCATCGCCGACCCTGACTATGCCAAGAGGCTGGGCATTGCCTCGCCCACCAGGCCGGACCGGCTGCGCGCCGTGCTGTTGCACTGCGGGGCGTACGATCTATCGCTCGCCGGGGCGGACCAAGCCGGGAACCAGAACTACCTGCGGACGGTGCTGTGGTCCTACACCGGGGCAAAGGACTATCTGGAGCGGCCGTACATCGCCCTGGCCTCCGTTGCCCGGCATGTGGGCGCCAACTACCCGCCGGCTTTCGTTTCTGCAGGCAACACCGACCCGTTGCTGCCGCACTCGCTCGGGCTGGTCGAAGCGCTGCGGGCCAAGGGCGCGGTGGTGGAGGAGTTCTTCCCCCAGACGGACGCCGGGCTGGGGCACCAGTTCCAGTTCAACCTGGAGCTGGAGGCGGCATGGCAGGTGCTGGAGCGCAGCGTGGCGTTCCTCCGCCGCCACACCGGGTGAAGCTCCGGACACGCTGAGCCGCCACTGGTGAACCGCCGCACGGGGCCGGGGGGATTAGCCTGTGCTGCGAGTGGGGCCATCGGGCAGGGCCCCGAAAGTGCTACGAGGCAAGATCTTCGGTGTCTGCGTCACCGCGGGTTGCCGGCGCCGATGCCTCCCCGGGCGTCGCCGTCGTACGCTGGGAACCTGCCCAGCGAAGGGGGAACTACCAATGGACGAGGCCGGATCCCGGCTCATTTTCGGGTGCATGGGTTTGGGCGGGGGCTGGGGGAGCGGGCCGCTGGAAGCGGCCGACGTCGCCGCCGCGCATGCGGCCGTCGCGGCGGCGCTGGAGGCCGGGATCACGACGTTCGACCACGCCGACATCTACGCCCACGGCAAGGCCGAGGCGGCGTTCGGGCGGGTGCTGGCCGAACGTCCCGAGCTGCGCGACTCGATCCAGCTGCAGGGCAAATGCGGCATCCGGCTGCCGGTCCCGGGCCTGGCCGGGCAGTACGACTCCTCGCGCGAAGCCATCCTGGCCCGCACCGACGAAAGCCTGCGCCGGCTGCATACCGATCACCTGGACACGTTGCTGATCCACCGGCCGGATCCGCTGGCGCCGGCCGAAGAGATCGCCGCGGCGTTCAACGAGCTCCGGATGGCCGGGAAGGTCCGCCGGCTTGGTGTCTCGAACATGTCCGGCGACCAGATGCGTTGGCTGCAGTCGGCGCTGGACGAGCCGCTGGCGGTGAACCAGCTGGAAATGAGCCTGTACCGACGCGACTGGCTGGAGTCCGGCGTGCTGGTGAACCACCCGGACGGAACGGGCACCAGCTTCCCGCACGGCACCTTGGAATACTGCGCCGCCAACGGGGTGGAACTGCAGGCCTGGGGCGCGCTGGCCTAGGGCCGCTACAGCGGCCGTGCGGCAGGCCTGGCCGAGGCGGCGGCCGGCGCGGGAACGCCCGCCGCCGGGACCGGTCAGAATCACGCCCGGCCGGCAGAGGGGGCTGTGACAACGGATGCTTCCGCACGGGCGGATGCCCCACTCTCCGCGGACCATTCGGCCGCTGCCCTGGTCACGGAACTTGCCCGGGACAAGGGCTGCCCTCCGGAAGCCGTGGTGCTGGGCTGGCTGCTGCGGCATCCCGCGGGCATCCGGCCGGTCATCGGTACCAGCAGCCCGGACCGGATCCGGGCCTGCGCCCAGGCGGAGGCGGTCGGAGCGGCGATGACCCGCCAGGAGTGGTACTCCCTGTGGGTGGCGGCCCGGGGCAGGCCGCTGCCCTAGCTGCCGGCTGCCGCCGGTGCGGGAACTTTCCGCCTAGACGAAGGCTGGCTGTTCCAGCCGGCGGAACCCGGAATCGTGGAAGATCAGGGGCTCGTGGGTGCCGTCGTGCGTGGACAGGCCGTGCACCTGCAGCAGCACGACGTGGTGGTCCCCGGCCGGGACCTCCTGGTGCACCGAGCAGTCCAGCCACAGCGCCGCGTCGTGCAGGAACAGCGCGCCGTCGTCCGTGCCGTGCAGGCGGAGTCCGGCAAAGCGGTCACCGTTCTTGGACGCGATCTGGCGGCAGACGCCGTCGTGCCCGGTGCCGAGCACCGAGACGCCGATCCGGTCGGCCCGGCGGACCACCGGCCAGGTCCGGGAGGTGTTTTGCACGGCGAACATCACCAGCGGCGGCTCGAGGGAGACGCCGACGGTGAACGAGGAGGCGACGATGCCCTGGGGCTCGCCGTCGATGATCGCGCACAGCGCCGCGATACCCGAGGGGAAGCGGCCGAAGGCGGAGCGCAACGTGTTTGGTGTCAGGTCATTGTGTAGCGACATGGCGTCCTTGGGGCTTGGGCGCATCCGCTGCTGCCGGGCTGCTGCGGGAGGATACGCGTACTTGCCTGCCGACATACCCGGCGGGCCGAATCATCACCTGGAGCACCCCGCTACGGTAGAGGGTTGCCGGCCAACCAGCCAGGGCTGTGCAGTTGGCACTCTTGATTCGTCTCCACGCTAAGAGCGGGGAAGGGCCTGGGTCAAACGCCGGTAACACTTCGTCAAATGCCGCGTATTACTTCCGGCTGCCCACGGTTGCCGCCTGACGGCTGTTGCCCGACGGCTGGCGCCCGACTGCTACTGGGCGACGCCGCCGGGGCGCACGGTCTGTTGGCGGAACGGATGCGCCGGGTAGACGCCCAGAATGCGGATTTCCGAGGTGAAGAAGTCCAGTTCCTCGAAGGCGTGGACCATGGCCTGATCGTCCGGGTGGCCTTCGACGTCTACCATGAACATGGTGGCGGCAAACTCGCCGCCCACCATGTAGCTCTCCAGCCTGGTCATGTTTATGCCGTTGGTGGCGAATCCGCCCAGGGCCTTGTACAGCGCCGACGGCACGTTCCGCACGCGGAACACGAAGCTGGTCACGGCCGGGCCGGGCAAATCTTCGCGGGACGGGACCGGCCGGCGGTCGGCCAGCACCACGAACCGTGTGGTGTTCGTCGGATCGTCTTCGACATTTTCGGCGAAGACTTCCAGGCCGTAGAGCTCGGCGGCCATCGGGGGCGCCAGCGAGACTTTGGCCGGGTCGTTCCACTCGGCCACCTCTCGGGCCGAACCTGCGGTGTCGCCGGCGATCACCGGAGTGAGCCCGAGCCTGCGGATCAGTTTGCGGCACTGGCCCAGCGCGTGGATGTGGCTGTGCACCTCCCTGGCCTGCTCCACGGTGGCCCCGGGTATGCCCAGCAGGCTAAAACGGATCGGCAGGAAGAATTCCTCCACGATCTGCAGGGTGGTCTTGGGCAGCAGTGCGTGGATGTCCGCCACCCGGCCGGCGATCGAGTTGTCGATGGGAATCATGGCCAGTTCGGCCTCGCCGCCCGTGACGGCGGCGAAGGCGTCCTCGAAGCTGGCACACGGCACCGCTTCCCAACCGGGGCGCACTTCCAGGCAAGCCATATGGGAGTTCGAGCCGGGTTCGCCTTGGTACGCAATTGCTGGAGCCATGGGCGAAATTATTCCACCGGGGCCGGTCGTTGCTTCATTCCGGAGGTCCGGCCGGCGTCACATAACATGACCGGCCCGCAGGCGGCTCAGTAAAGATGGGATTCCTGGGTGATGCCGTAGGGCACGTCGTCGCTCAGCTCCACGGTGAACTGTCCGGGGCCGGTGCGCGTGACCAGGATGCCGCAATCGCCGTCGAGGGCCGCGATCTTTTGCAACTCGTCGACCGCAGCATTGAGAAGATCGTGCGCCTCGGAAGCCGTCTGTGCCGTCAAGGACTTGGTAGCCAAGGAGGTGGCCATGGTTCTGCCTTTCGTGGCCGGAGGTTTCCGCAGAGGAGAAAACGCGGGATGGAAGCTTCCGGCCGGAACGAGCCTGCCATGCGGAACGGTGCATGGAAGTTTACATTCTGCCATCCCAATGGACATCAGATGAATTTTGGAGGGGCGTGGCGTCAGAACGGGTTCAGCAGCCGGTGGACGAACTGCCGGGTGCGCTCTTCCTTCGGTTCGCGCAGCACCTGTTCGGGGTGCCCGCGTTCGACGACCACGCCGCCGTCCATGAACACCACTTCGCTGGCCACTTCACGGGCGAAGGCCAGCTCGTGGGTCACCAGGGCCATGGTCCAGCCTTCGTCGGCCAGTTCCTTGATCACGTGCAGCACGTCGCCCACCAGTTCGGGATCCAGCGCCGACGTTGGCTCGTCGAACAACAGCAGCGAGGGTTTGAGCGCCAGGGCCCGGACAATGCCGACCCGCTGCTGCTGCCCGCCGGAGAGCTGATGCGGGTACTGGTCTTCCTTGCCGGACAGCCCGACGCGGTCCAGCAGCGACCTGGCCTCGCGCACGGCTTCGGCCTTGGGCCGCTTCTGGACCTGGACCGGGCCCTCGATGATGTTCTGCAGCACGGTCATGTGCGGAAACAGGTTGTAGTGCTGGAACACCATGGCGCTGCGGTCACGCAGGGCGGCGATCTGTTTCCGGTTCACCGGCAAACCGAAGTCCACGGCTGGGCCGCCGGAAAAGGCGACCCGGCCGCCGTCGGGGGTTTCCAAGCCGTTCAGGCAACGCAGCACTGTGGTTTTGCCCGATCCGGAGGGCCCGATGAGGGCCAGCACCCCGCCCGTCTGGACGGACAGGTCGATGGACTTGAGCACCTGGTTGCTGCCGAAGGACTTACGCAGCCCCTCCACGGAGAGCACGGGCCCGGCTGCGGCGCCGGGCTGCGGCGCGGGGGCCGCAGGGATTTCAGTGGGCGACATAGCGTTCCAGTCTCTTCTCCAGTCGGGACTGCCCGGCGGACAGCACCAGGCAGAACACCCAGTAGACAACCGCGGCCTCTATGTAGAGCAGCATGAACTCCTGGCTGAACGCCGCAATCTCCTGCGCCGCACGGAACGCCTCGGTCACCAGGATCAGCGAGGCGAGGGAGGTGTCCTTGACCAGGGAGATGAAGGTATTGGACAGCGGCGGCACCGATACGCGCGCAGCCTGCGGCAGGATGATCCTGCGCAGGGTGGTGGTGCCGGCCATCCCGATGGTGTGGCCGGCTTCCCACTGACCCTTGGGGACCGAGAGGATCGCGGCGCGTATGATTTCTGCCGCATAGCCGCCCACGTTCAGTGAGAACGCGATGATCGCGCTCGGCCACGGGTCGAGCACCACGCCGATCGACGGGAGGCCGTAGAAGATCACGAACAGTTGGACCAGCAGCGGGGTGCCGCGGATCACCGACACGTAGGCGCGGGCAATGCCGGCCAGGAGCCGGTTGCGGCTCAACCTCATGAGGGCAACGACCAGCGCTAGCGCCAGGCCGATGGCGAAACTGGCCAGCGAGAGGGGGATGGTGCCGGTCAGCCCGCCCTGGACGATAGGCCAGAGCGAACTGCCGACAAGCTCCCAGTCGATGTCCATACGGCTACGTTAGCGTTTCCCTTTAGACCCAGCCCCTCTACTTGCTGACGTCCGCGCCGAAGTACTTCTCGGAGATCTCCGCCAGCGTCCCGTCCGCGCGCAACTCCTCCAGCGCCGTGTTAAAGGCCTCCACCAGGTCGTCGCTGCCCTTCTGGAAGGCGAAGGCGCTCTGCGTCTCTTCGTCGGTTTCGGCGGCTACCTTGATGGCTTTGTTGTTGTTGGTGGCCTGGTAGTCCAGGTAGGTCAGCTTGTCGTTGACGGTGGCGTCCACACGGCCCTGCTCCAGCAGCGAAACCGCCTGCGCCCAGCCCTCCACGGCCTGCACTTCGGCGCCGGCGGCCTTGGCCAGTTTGTAGAAGTTGCTGGTCAGGGACTGGGCGGAAGTTTTGCCCTCCAGATCCGCCAGGGAGGAAATGTCGTTGTTGTCCGACTTCACGACGACGACGCCGGTGCTGACGGTGTACGGATCCGAGAAGTCGTACTTGGCCAGGCGGTCTTCGTTGATCGAAACCTGGTTGGCGATCACGTCGAAACGTCCCGCGTCCAGCCCGGCGAAGATGGCATCCCACTGGGTCTCTTCAAACTGCACGTCGACGCCGAGCTTCTCCGCCACCGCGGTGACGATTTCGACGTCGTAACCGGTCAGGTCGCCGGTGCCGTTTTCGTGGAAGCTGAACGGGCGGTAGGTCCCCTCGGTCCCCACGGTGATCACGCCTGCGTCCTGGATCTCCTGCAGCGTGGTCGCGGCGGCAGAGGTCGCCGGCTCCGACTCCGACGGCGAGGACGTGCTGCAGCCGGCCAGCACCAGGGCGGCTGCTGCGGCGGCACCGAGGACGGACAAACGACGACGAATCATGGTGGAAAACCCCTTGTGGTGTGGGACGAAAAGCCAACCGGCGGGTGACCGGCAAACGCTGAACGCTAGCACGTACAACAACGGGTACCTCAAGATATGTTCCGAACTGTGTCGGCAATGTGAGCAGCGGCACTCCCGGAGGCGCGCACCGGCGTCGTTATGCTTCTATTCCGCCGCCACCCGCACCACGAGTGCGCCCGGATCGACGCGCATCATCAAACGGGAACCCATGCCAATATGGTCCCCGTCCAGCTGCATCTCCTGGGGCCGGCCGGCGTAGATCTCCACGTGCTTGCCCTGATAGTAGTCAACTGAAGGATCCACGCTCCGGCCGCGTTTGGCGAGCCCGGCCAGCACGCCTAGCCAGCCCAGCCGGCCACGCGGGGAGATGGTCATGATGTCCAGCAGGCCGTCGTCGAGCTGCGCACCGGGGAACATCTCGAATCCGCCCTGGATCTTGCCGCAGTTCCCGCCCATCACGCTGCGCATTCGCAAGGTCATGGGCTTCCCGCCGTCGATAGTGAGCGTGGCGCGGACCGGCTTGCCCGGAAGGTTGCGCAGGCCGGCTTCCACGTACGCCAGCCAACCAATACGGTCCTTGAGGCCGTCGTCGGTGCCGCCGATGACAGCAGCGTCGAACCCGAGACCGGCCATCACAAGGAACACGGAATCGCCGCCCGATTTGTCCACGGTGGCCCGGACGACGTCGATCCGCCGGTCCCGGCCGGCCAACGCGATGCCGACAGCGGTCTCCGGGTCGTCAACCGGCAGGTCCAGGTTGCGGGCCAGCAGGTTGCCGGTGCCCAAAGGGATCACGCCCAGCGGCGTGTCCGTTGCCGCCAGCCGGCCGGCCACCCGGCGCACCGTCCCGTCGCCACCGGCGGCGATCACCAGGTCGACCCCCGCTTCCAGCGCTTGGTGCGCCTGGCCGGCGCCCGGATCCTCCAGCGTGGTCTCGAGCCAGAGCGGCGGCTGCCAGCCGGTTTCGGCGCACAGGCCCTCGACCAACGCCACCAGGTCAAAGTTGAACTTTTTGGACGGGTTCCAGACCACCGCGGCACGGCGGGAACCTGGGGGAGCGGATTCGGTCATGGTGTCCTAACTGTCCTGTTTGCCGGCTCCAAGGCCGACGTCCCGACGGAACCCATTCAAGCACCATCCGGCCCGCGCCGCCCGGCTCGACATCGCTGCTGGCCGCTTATAGGTTCTAACAGGACACCCTCGGATCCGGGAGAAGAATTGCTTCGGCGCGCACTTGCACTCATCATGGCCCTGCTGATGACGGTAGCGGTGGCTGCCTGCGCCCCGGAGCGGGAGTCGCCGGATCCGACCGCCCAGGCCCTGGCGGAAGGGCTGACGGCCAACGACGTGTCGAACGTCGCCTTCGCCGATGCCACCGGCGCCCAGGTGCAGGAACAACTGGCCGGGCTGACCGAGGGCATGGGCCCGTGGGAGCCCGAAGTCACCGTGACCGGCGTCGAAGAGGTCGAATCCAACCTCTTTCGGGCCACCCTTTCCTATGACTGGCCGGTGCCGGATGCGGAGCAGGGCTGGAGCTACACCACGAGGGCGGACCTGCACTACGCCGAGGACGCCTGGCAGGTCCGGTGGACGCCCGAAATCCTGGAGCCCTCGCTTGCCGAGGGCGAGCGGCTGGTGCTGTCCACCGAGGAGCCGCAACGCGGCCAGATCCTCGACGCCGAGGGGAAGGCGATCGTCAAGAACCGCCCGGTCAAAATCGTCGGCATCGACAAGACAGGCCTGGACAAATCGGCCGCCGAGGACTCCGCGCGGGCGCTGGCCAAGCTGGTGGACATCGACGCCGCCGGTTACGCGGAGAAGGTTGCCGCCTACGGACCGAAAGCTTTCGTGGATGCCATCACGCTGCGCGAGGACGCCTTCGACGACCTGGACCAGAAGAAGCTGAAGGACGTCGACGGCTTCCTGGCGGTGGATGACCAGATCCCGTTGGCGCCCAGCCGCACGTTCGCCGCGCCGGTGTTGGGATCGGTGCGGGAGGCCACGGCCGAGGACATCGAGAAGTCCAAAGGCACGGTGGGGGCGGGCGAGACCGTCGGCTCGTCCGGCTTGCAGGCGGCCTTCAACACCGAGCTCTCCGGCACGCCGGGAGTCACCGTCTCCGCCGTCGGGCAGCCTGCCGAAGAAGGCGCCGAAGCGCCGTCCCGGCAGCTGTTTCGCCAAGATCCGGTTGACGGCGAAAACGTGAAGACCACGCTGGTGCCGGACCTGCAGTCGGAGGCCGAGGAGATCCTGGCCGACATCGACTCGCCGAGTTCGATCGTCGCGCTGCGGCCGTCGACCGGTGCCGTCCTGGCGGCGGCGAACGGCCCGGACAGCGAAGGCTACAACACTGCGTTCCTGGGCCAGTACGCCCCGGGTTCCGCCTTCAAGATCGCCACCGCGCTGGGCCTGCTGCGCAACGGCATGACACCGGCCTCCGCCGTCACCTGTGATCCGGAACTCGTGGTGGACGGCCGCAGCTTCGAGAACGCGGACAGCTATCCCGCGGCCTTCACCGGGGAGATCACCTTGACCGAGGCCATCGCCCACTCCTGCAACACGGCGTTCATCGCCGAGCACCAGGAACTCTCCCAGGACCAGCTGGCGGATGCCGCCGGCGCCCTGGGCATTGGCATGAAGGCGAACCCCGGCATCGAGGCCTTCATGGGCCACGTGCCGCGCGAGGATACCAAGGGGACCGCGCACGCGGCCTCGCTGATCGGCCAGTCACGGGTGCAGACGTCGCCGCTGGCGCTGGCCACGCTGATGGCCGCCGTGGTGGAAGGCGGATCGGTCGTGCCCACGCTGGTGGACGGGCACGACCCCAAGGCCGAGCTCCCGGAAGTGCCGGAGCTGACTGCCGAGGAGGCCAAGCAGTTGCGCACCATGATGCGCTCGGCAGTGGTGGACGGCTACCTGACCAATTTGGCCGACCTGCCCGGCAAACCCGCCATCGGCAAGACCGGCACCGCAGAGTACGGCTCGCAGGACCCGCCGCAGACCCACTCCTGGGTCATCGCCGGCCACGGGGACCTGGCCATTGCGGTGTTCGTGGAGGACGGCGAGCTCGGCTCCGAAACCGCCGGCCCGCTGGCCGAGGCTTTCCTGGAAGCCGCCGCCGGCTAGGCATTGAGCAACGACGGCGGTGCCCGCCCGAGGTGCGTGAAGGCACCGAACGCGGGCACCGCCGTCGTCAGCGGAGGGCCGGATAACGGCCGGCCTGTAGCGCTTCAGGCCTACCAGCGGTGGGCCACGTCAATCACCAACCGGGACATGCTGCCCGGGCCATCCAGGGTGAAGACCCGGAACGGCAGGCGGGCGCGCACGCCGAGGCCGATGGTGGTGTACCCCTCGAAACTGCCGCCCCAGGAGAGCTGGCGGAACGTGGTGTAGCCGGCGACGTTAGCCAGTTCCCGCGGGTTGGCGGGCCGGTAGGTGGCGCGCCCGTTGGCGTCATACGCCGGAGCTTTCACGACCACCGCCAGGTCGGCGCCGCCGCGCAAGGGGATCGCATGGCCGGAGCCCTGGGCCCGCACCGTCCCGTACCTCACGGAGTAGCCGGCCACATCGCCGCGAAGGTCCACGACCATGCGGTCGAAGCAGGCATGCCGGCCGGTGCGGACGTTGGTAATGGGGGCCGTGGTGGTCCCCGGCGCCCACTCCGGCGTTGAGCCCCAGGTAATGCCGCAGTAGGGCGCTGCGGTGGCGGGGCCGGGCGCCACCAGTCCCAAGCCGAGAACCAGCAGGATAACGGACAGCCATGTGGGGAGCTTGCGCATGGCACACCGCCTTTCATGGGGGTGACAGATGCACTCAGAATAGGGGCGTTTTCCGCGGTGGGACCCGGCGCCTTCGCGATAACGCCGAAACCGTTACGGCCCGCGCCCCGGGCACGCTTTTCTTGATCCTTCGGTAACCGGAAACACGGCCCGCCCGTAATCAAAGACCGCGACAAGGAAGTGTTACGCCATTTCGTAACATAAATCACAACCCTGCAATTTAAAGGACGGCGAGTGGCATAATTCCAGCATTAGCCGGTTCGGACCCCCACTTTTTTGCCGGGCCGGCGAACCCCCAAGAGCCGGTCCCGCGTGAATATGCCGCGGGGCCGGCTCGATTTAAACGTCACACCAAGGTCCCGCTTGGGAAGAGCCCTCGGGGCGCTTGCAGGCCGGTGAAAACTCAGCCCACTTCGAAGCCGGTGAATCCGCCCCCCGGCGGGGCGTACGTCGTTTCGACAGCGTCCACGCGCCCCGGCGCCGCGCCGGACTTGAGCGCAGCCGCAAATTGCTCCACTGCGTCGCGGGGCCCCTCTGCCACCACACCTACGGTGCCGTCTGCCTGGTTCACGGCCGAGCCGACCAGCCCCAGTCGTTCAGCGTGTTCGCGTGTCCAGTAACGGAAGCCCACTCCCTGGACACGGCCGCTCACCGTCGCGCTCAGGCGGACGCTTCCGGCGGCTTCCTGTTGTTGGTGCATGCTTCGCTCCTGTTCGGACATCCGTCCAGCGTACGACGGCGCTGCCCCGCCTCACGCGGTGCCGGAACCGTAGGGGCGCGTTATGGCTTCCAGGAAGTGGCCGTTCGGGTCGGTGAAGTAGACGCCGCGGCCGCCGTCGTTGCGGTTAATTTGTTTGAGCCGGCTGCGGGCAGGGTCCGCCCAGTAGTCGATTCCGGCGGAGCGGATGCGGGTGAGGATCCCGTCGAAGTCGTCCTCGGTGACCAGGAAGGCGTAGTGCTGGGGCTGAACATTCCCGCCGGTGTCCGCGTAGTCGAGTGCCACACCGCCCTCCAGCAGGACCGTCATGAAGTGTCCGAACATCGGCTGCGGCGGATCGAGGCCGAAGATCTCCGCAAAGAATTCCGCCGACGCTTTCTTGTCTGCGGCGTAGACGATGGTGTGGTTGAACGAGACGGCCATGGCATGCTCCGAAGGCGGTGGCCGGGGCGGTGGCCGGCCGGAATGCTGGCACCCATTCAACTCCGCCCGGGCCGCCGGGACAAGCACGTGAACCCGGAAGGGTCATTAACGCAGCAACGGACGACGCCGGCGCTGTGGTGAGTGCCGAAGCCGTCCGCTCCGTGGTGGGGCTGTGCCGCCCCGTGGTGGCGTCAGCCCTTCTGCGGCAGCCGCCAGACGGTGCAATCCTGCGTGCTGATGGCGCGGCGTGAGCCGTCCACGTCATCGCGGATCCACACCAGGCCGACGCCGGGAGCGGTGCGGTCCACGCGGCCCCGGTACTGGACGGCGTTGTCCATGCGGGCCTCGACCGAATCGCCGCGGCGCAGATGCCCGAGATTGCGGATCCTGGTGGGGGTGGAATTGACCAGCGGGGACTGACCGGGTGCGGATGGTGTCATGCGTGACCTCCTGTGTCGTGGCGGTAAGGGCGTGCTGTACCAGGCGGATCAGCCGTGGGGCTGACCCTGCCGTGGCAAAGTTCGGGGACTGCTCGGTAGGCGAAATGCGCCGGCTCATGCCGGGTGCTGGTGAGCGCTAACAGCAAAGGCGGGCATCGATCCTGCAGGGCGCGGGAAAGAGCTTCTCCGCTGATCTCCTGCTGCAAAACTCGGTGGTTCCTCAGCTGTCCGTTGGCAGTCTCAGTTTAAGGAACACGCCCGGCGCGCCGGTTTATTCCGCCGGAGCAAGAAAAGTTTTTCCGGGCTTCCTCGACGGCGGCGGGCGGAACCCAGGCTTCGGCCACGGCAGATGACGGGCAATTCCCTGCGGGCGCTGCGGCGGCCACAGGGCCAGCCCGGAAGCCTCAGGGCCAGCGCGCGAGCGGTAGGTTCAGTCCCTGGCCGGCAGCTGCTGCAGCGCCCAAGTGTTGCCGTCCGGGTCGCTGAAGTAGACAAAATTCCCCCACGGCTGTGCGTCCACGGCGCTCGCGGCGACGCCGCGGCCGAGCAGTTCTCCCCGGGCCGCTTCGGCATCCGCAACGACCATCTGCAGCCCCTGCTGCGAGCCGGGCGCCATCTCCGTGATGCCCTCGCCGATCACGATGGAACAGGCCGAGCCGGGCGGCGTGAGCTGCACGAACCGCAGGCCGTCGCTTACCCGGTGGTCGTGGTCGGCATGGAAGCCAACCTGTTCCACGTAAAACTTCTTGGCCCGGTCGACGTCGGTGACCGGCACGGCCACCAGCTCGAGTTTCATCTCCATGACCGACACGCTAGCGCCGGCAGGGCACCCGGCGGTAGGGGCCGGCGCGGGACTGCGGGGCATGCCGGCTAATTCCCGAAATAGCCGCGCTCCAACAGGGAGCCGGGGTGGTACAGGCAAACGGACGTGCGCTCACCCGAATCCCAGTCCGCTTGCGTGGGGAACAAGAGCCGGTACGTACCGTCAGGGATCAACCGCGCTTCGAGAAACTGGAAAATAACGTCGCCGCATCGGGGTCCGGCCTCGCGGTCAAACGCCAACTGGCCCGGATACATGTCGCCGGCGTGCGTGACGGTCCCGAAAATCTCGCCTTCATGCGGCTCCTGGCAGGGCACCGGAAACAACGCGGTGGTCGTTGGGCCGGAGGAGTACTCCCAATCGAAGAACACGCAGTCGCCGAGGGACGCCTCACCCAAGGCGATGGGCCTGACGCCGGAAGACCATTGGGTCGCCAGGAAGTCGTCGATGTAGGCACTCGTACCCTCGGGATCTTCTGCTCCGACGGTCTCCGCGGGTGCTACAGTCGGGCGACCCTGCGGGGGCGAGGCCAGCCGGATGGGACCGTGGGATGTGCCGGCGGCCGAACCGGCTGCGTACCCGCCGCCGGAGGCTGCCTCGGTCGGACTCTCCGTCCCTGCCGCTGAGGCTCCCGTCTCCGCCGCCGGTTCCGAGCACCCCGTGAGCAGCAGCGCGCACAGCGCAATAAGGGCGGCCGTCTGCCTGGTCTGCATGTTCCCCCGATGCCCGGCACTGCAGCCGCCCGACCGGCGGCTGAACTTGTCGGCAGCCTAGCAGGCAAGCGCCGTTGGTCCGGGCGGCTCGGCTCACAGGTCCAACGCGCTTGACGCGACCGACCGGGCGCTGGCTTAGGCAGCGCGGCATGCCTTCACCCGGCGGGTAGGCAGGCTTTAGACGGCGGCAGCGGCGTCGGCCGTCTTCTTCCGGTGGATGGCCAGGAAGGAAGAAATTCTGCGCACCGCCTCTTCGATATCCTCTACCGACGGCAGGATCACAAACCGGAAGTGGTCCGGCGTGGGCCAGTGGAAGGCAGTGCCGTGCGAGACCAGGATTTTCTCCTCCTCGAGCAGGTCCAGCACAAACTTCTCGTCGTCCTCGAAGGGGTAGACCGCCGGATCGAGCTTGGGGAACAGGTACATCGCCCCGGCCGCGGGGACACAGCTGACCCCCGGAATCTGGTTGAGCAGCCGGCAGGCCAGGTCGCGCTGTTCGTGCAGCCGGCCCCCGGGCTTCACCAGGTCGCCGATGGACTGGTAGCCACCCAGCGACGTCTGGATGGCGTGCTGCGCCGGGACGTTCGAGCACAGCCGGAGCGAGGCCAGCAGCTCCAGTGATTCGCGGTAGGCCGCGGTCTCGGCGCGCGGCCCGCTGATCGCCACCCAGCCGGCGCGGTAGCCGGGCATCCGGTACGCCTTGGACAGCCCGCTGAAGGTCAGCACCGGCAGGTCGGGGGCCACGGAGGCGGTGTGGATGTGGACGGCGTCGTAGGTGATCTTCTCGTAGATTTCGTCGGAGAACAGCACCAGATCGTGCTTGCGTGCCAGAGCCGCGAACTGTTCCAGCACGTGCCGCGGGTACACGGCGCCGGTGGGATTGTTTGGGTTGATCAGCACGATCGCCCGCGTCCGGTCGGTGATTTTGGCTTCGACGTCCGCCATGTCGGGCCACCAGTGATTGTCCTCATCGCAGAGGTAGTGCACGGCCTTGCCGCCGGAGAGCGTGACCGAAGCCGTCCACAGGGGGTAGTCGGGCGCGGGGATCAGCACCTCGTCGCCGTTTTCCAGGAACGCCTGCAGCGTCATGGAAATCAACTCGGACACGCCGTTGCCGATGAAGATGTCCTCCACGCCGATCTGCATCAGGCCCTTGGTCTGGTAGTACTGCGAGATGGCCGTGCGGGCGGAGAAGATTCCCTTCGAATCGCTGTAGCCCTGGGCGCCGCGCAGGTGGTGGATCATGTCCACCACAATCGACTCCGGCGCCTCCAGCCCGAACGGCGCCGGGTCGCCGAGGTTCATCCGCAGGATGCGGTGGCCCTCCGCCTCCATCTTCTTGGCCGCGTGCAAAATAGGGCCGCGAAGTTCGTACCGGACGTTCTGGAGTTTGCTGGAATGTTGCATCGGACGCATGCCCCATTTTTTCACACAGTCCATCAGGCGTTCATGTGGGCTTCACCACTGTGCGGGTCTGGTGCCCGGTGCTGCAACCGCCTACCGTGGATACGCTCCCGCTCGGGCACCGGCACGTGGTGCCCGTCCAGCGCACCGGGGCCGGAAAACGGAGGAAAGCCATGACCCTCACGCACATCAATCCAGCCGGAATGTACCGCAGTCCGGCCTTTTCCCAGGGCGTGCTCGTGGACGGGCCCGGCCGGCTGCTGATCGTCGGCGGCCAGAACGGCATCAATGCCGACGGCTACATGGTCAGCGACGATCTTGCCGGACAGACCAGGCAGGCGATGCGCAACGTGCTGGCGGTCCTCGAGGAGGCCGGAGCAACGCAACGGGACGTGGCCAAGTTGAACATCTACCTCGCGGCCGGGCAGGACGCGAACGAGGGGTACGCCGCGGCCGCGGAGGTGTGGGGCCCGGTGCCGACGGCGATCACCGTCCTGCAGGTGGGCTCTGCCCGGCCCGGCGTGCTGGTCGAGATCGACGCGCTCGCCCAGGTCCCGTCGCAGCCTGAATAGCCGCGGCCCGGTGCCGCCGGGGCGCACCGGGGTCGCGAGCCGCGCCCAGCGATGTGCCGGCGTGTCCCGCCCGGGGCGGCTACTGCGGCCGGACCGGATGCTTGCTGATGATGGAAACGCGGTTGAAAGCGTTCATCGCGACGGTGATCCAGCTGACCGCGGAGAACTCGTCGTCGGTAAGTTCCTCGCGGGCTGCGGAGTAGGCGCGCTCCTGGCTGTGGTGGTCCGGCAGCTCGGTCAGCGCCTCGGCCAGGGCCAGTGCGGCCCGTTCCTTCTCCGTGAAGACCTCGGTGTCCCGCCAGGACGGAAGCACGGAAAGCCGCTGCGCGGTCTCGCCTTCGCCCAGGGCAAGCCGGGTGTGCATGTTCAGGCAGTAGGCACAGCCGTTGATCTGCGAGATGCGCAGGTTCAGCAGTTCCACCAATTTCCTGTCCAGGCCGGCTGCCTCGGCGGCGTCGGCTACCTTGAGCGCGACCCCGTTCAGGGCGCGGTGGGCCGCCGGTGTCTGCTTGTCGATGTAAAACCTGGCCGGACGTTCGTCGGTGCTCACTCAAAGCCTCCTTGTTGCTGGGGGGTGACCTCCATTCTGACAGCACTGCCCGGGGCGGCCCGATCGGAGTAGCGTGTGCCACATGGAATTTGGAAGGCCCTTCACGGAACCGACCGCGCGGCGCATCCGGGTGCGGCTGGGCGGAAGCCTGGTGGCGGACAGCACCCGGGCCAGGCTGCTGATCCAGTACGACACCGGCAGCCTGCCCACTTACTACGTTCCGCGGGAGGACGTGGTGGAAGGAGCGTTGTCCAATCCGCACACCGGGCGGGCGGGGCAGCAGGTATGGGACGTCGCCATTGGCAGCAAGCGGGCCGAAGCCGGGGCGTGGGAGCATGCCGACCCGTCGGGTGAACTGAGCCCGCTGGCCGGGCATGTGACGTTCTCGTGGCGCCAGTTGGAATGGTACGAGGAAGACGAACGCGCGCTGGTGCACGCCCGCGATCCCTACAAGCGGGTGGACACGCTGCGCAGTTCGCGCCGGGTCCAGGTCTACCTTGAGGGCGAGAAAATAGCTGACAGCATTCGGCCGCTGATGCTCTTTGAGACCCACTTGCCGGTCCGCTACTACCTGCCAGCCGACGACGTGCGCACTGACCTTTTGGAAGCCAGCGACGCGGTGACCAGCTGCCCGTACAAGGGCCAGGCCCGGTACTGGTCGGTTCGCGTCGGCGAGAACATCGTTCACGATGTGGTGTGGAGCTATCCGGATCCGATCCCGGAGAATCCCAAGATCCGCGACCTTTTCTGCTTCTACAACGAGAAGGTGGACCTGGTGGTCGACGGCCAGGCGCAGGAAAAGCCGGACACACCCTGGTCCTGATCCGCTGACGAAACCCGCCTGAGCGGCCACCGGCCTGCTTCTGCTGCTTATACCTTCTTCTCCGCGGAGAAGAAAAGACTTTTGCGCATTTTTTCGGCGGTGACCTGTTGCATAATCAGCATGCTTATGTTCTCTTGGGGGAGAAGCGGTTCTGGTCGCGCACTTCCCAACAGAGGGTGGGCTTCTGATGCAACACAACGAGAAAGACATACAGGTTTTATTCCGCAAGGCGAGACGCGCCAGGGGATCCCTGCGCGCCGCCCTGGAAGAGGAGCTGGTGCTGGGACACCTGGGCATTGCCGAGGGGATAGCCCGCAACTATTCGGGCCCCGGCAGGGAACTCGATGACCTAAACCAGGTTGCGCGGCTGGGGCTGCTCAAGGCGGTCCGCGGCTTTGACCCCGACCACGGCGCTGACTTCCGCGCCTACGCAGCCCCCACGGTCCACGGCGAGCTGAAGCGCTACCTTCGGGACAGCTCGTGGATGATCCGCCCGCCGCGCCACCTCCAGGACCTGCGGACCGCGGCGATCAAAATGACGTCGGAACTTGCCCAGCGGCTGGGCCGCGAACCCAGGCTGCAGGAGCTGGCCGACGCGCTCGCCGAAAGCCCGGAAACGGTCGCCGAAGCCCTCAACTGCCACGGCAGCCTGCGGCCGGAATCACTGGAGGGGACCCCCGACGGACAGGGCCTCGCCGAGACGCTGGCTGCCTCCGACGGCGGGACCGAACGGACCGAGGAACTGTTGATGCTGCGGGGCGCCATCCGCGAGCTGGAGCCGCAGGAACGGCAGCTGCTCTTCTACCGCTACTTCCAGGAGGAGTCCCAGCGCCGCATCGGGGAACGTATCGGCATGACGCAGATGCAGGTCTCCCGCGCGCTGGCCAGGATCCTGGTCAAGCTCCAGCACCGGGTGCTGGGGGAACGGCAGGCCCCGGCCCGGCAGCGGATGCGGACGGCGTAGCTACCGGCAGCTGCGCGACGGCGGCCAGGACGTCGTCCGGGCCGACGGCCAGCAGGGCGGGGTCCGGGTCCGCGGAGAACGTGTCGCCCAACCGCAGGCTCTCGTCGGTCAGGACCGTATGGGGCCCGGGCGGCGGACCCCATACGCTGACGGGTGCCGGCCCGAAAATGACCACCGACGGCCGGGCATAGGCCGAGGCCAGGTGGGCGGCCCCGGTATCGGCGGAAATCACGAGGGCGGCCTCGGCGATGGCCGCGGCAAACTCCGCCAGTGGAAGGGTGCCGGCGACCACGGTGTCCGGACCCAGCCCGGCCAATTCGGCCACCGCCTGTGCCCGAGGCCGTTCCGCCGTGCTGCCGGTGAACAGGATGCGGTGTTCCTGGGCTGCCAGTTCCCGGGCGACCGCGGCAAAGCGCTCGGCCGGCCACAGCCGGCTGCCGTAGGCGGCACCGACATGAAGTACCGCCGCTCCCGGGCAGGGGCTTTGGACGGCGGGTTTGTCCAGCCGGTAGTCGAGCGGATCCGCGTCTATCCCGTGCCACCGCAGCAGCCGGGCCCAGCGCTCGCGTTCGTGCACGCCTTCCGGCCACTGGGGGCCATCCCATCCGGGGGCCCGGTGGCCGACGCGCACGGCGGGCTGCAGGGCTTCCAGCCGGCCGCGGCTCTCCGGCCCGTTGCCGTGCAGGTTCACGGCGATCTCCACCCGGCCGGGAGCCAGCGCCAGCGGGACATCGAGTCCATGGGTGGCCAGCAGGTCGTCCACCGAGCCGGTCAGTCCGAGGATGGGCCGCAGCCAGGCCTGGGCGGCGTAGATGATCCGGTGTTCGGGGTAGGCCGCGCGCAGTGCCCGCAACGCCGGAACCGCGACCAAAAGGTCGCCCAGCTTGAGCGCCCGGAGTACCAGCAGTTCCGGGCGCCCGTCCCGTTCAAGTCCTTCAGGTTCTGCCACTGCACCCGTCCTTCCTTCCGGCTGTGCCCATCCTCCCAGATGCCCGCACCGTACGCTGCCAGCGGCAGCCGTTGCCGCGGCGGGAAGTGTGCGACACAAAAGTAGTAGCAGGAGAAGTGTTTAGGTCGCAGCCGTGCTGGGAACAGTGCTGGTATGAGCACAACTGCCGCATACCCGCCGCGGGCCATCCTGTTCGACCGGGACGGCACGCTGGTCACGGACGTGCCCTACAACCCGGACCCCGCGAAGGTCCGGGTTGTGGCCGGCGCGCGGGAAGCCGTCGAAGCGGTCCGCACCGCCGGGTTGCCGTGCGGGGTGCTCACCAACCAGTCGGGCATCGGCCGCGGCCTGCTGAGCCGGGAACAGGTCGACGCCGTCAACATGCGGGTGGAAGAGCTGCTGGGACCGTTTGACGTCTGGGAGATCTGCCCGCACAACCCGGACGACGGGTGCCCCTGCCGGAAACCGCAGCCCGGCATGATCCTGGCGGCCTGCCGCCGGCTCGGGCTCGATCCCGCGGAGGTGGCCTACGTCGGGGACATTGGCGCCGACGTCGAGGCCGCTGCCGCCGCCGGCGCCACCGGCGTCCTGGTACCGACCCCGGTGACCCGGCGCGAAGAGGTCGAGGCCGCCGCCGTGGTCGCCGAAGACCTCGCCGCCGCGGTGTCGCTGCTGCTGGAGGGCCGGCGGTGAGCCGTGTGTTGGTGGCGCGGATGGACAGCGTCGGAGACGTACTGCTGGCGGGCCCGGCGGTGCGGGCAGTCGCGGCAGGCCACGGTGGCAATCCCCGCGACGTCATGATGCTGTGCGGCCCGCAGGGCAAAGCCGCCGCCGAATTGCTGCCCGGCGTCGCAGGCGTTTTCAGCTGGGCCAGCCCGTGGATCGTCGACCCCGCGCCGCCGGCAACCCGGGAACACGTCGCCGCGCTGGCGGACTGGGTGCGGGCCTCGGAGATCTCCGAGGCCGTCATCCTCACGTCCTTCCACCAGTCGCCGTTGCCGCTGGCGCTGCTGCTGCGGCTGGCCGGCGTCGGCCGTATCACCGGCGCTTCCGTCGATTACGCCGGGTCGCTGCTGGATCAGCGGCTCCGGCCCGGCGAGGACTTCCCGGAGGACCAGCCGGAGGCCGAGCGGGCGCTGCAGATCGCCGCTGCCGCCGGGTACCGGCTTCCTGCCGACGACGACGGCCGGCTCCAGGTGCGCGGCATTCCGGATACCTCGGACCTGACCGGCGGCGAGCCTTACATCGTCGTTCACCCCGGTGCCTCCGTTCCGGCGCGGGCGTGGCCGCCGCTGCACCACGCCGCCGCCGTCGAACTGCTGATCGGCGCCGGCTACCGCGTGGTGGTCACCGGCGGCCCGCAGGAACAGGAGCTGACGGCGACCGTCGCCGTCCCCGGCGCGCTGGACCTGGGCGGGAAGACCGACCTGCGGAGCCTGGCCGGGGTCCTGGGCGGCGCGTCCGCCGTCGTGACCGGAAATACCGGGCCGGCCCACCTGGCCGCGGCCGTGGGTACCCCGGTGGTGTCCCTGTTCGCGCCGGTGGTTCCGGCGGTCCGCTGGGCGCCGTACAGGGTTCCGCTGGAGCTGCTCGGCGACCAGAATGCGCCCTGCCGGCTCAGCCGGGCACGTACCTGCCCGGTTCCCGGACATCCCTGCCTGGCCGAGGTGGCACCCGAAGAAGTGCTCGAGGCTGTACAGCGGCTGACCCGCGGCGTGACGTATCTGTCCGCCCGGAGAAAGACGAGGAACGCATGAAGATCCTGCTTTGGCATGTCCACGGCGGCTGGACCGACGCTTTTGTGCGCGGCCGCCACGAATACCTGCTGCCCGCCACCGCCGAGGGCGGGCCCTGGGGCCTCGGCCGCGCCGGCCGCGACTGGCCGTCGTCGGTCCGGGACGTGCACCCGGACCGGCTGCGCGATGAAGAACCCGACGTCGTGGTGCTGCAGCGGCCCGAGGAGATCGAGGAATGCGAGCGGCTGCTGGGCCGCCGGCCGGGACGGGACATCCCGGCGGTGTTCCTGGAGCACAACACACCCAAGGGGGACGTGCCCAACTCGCTGCACCCGCTGGCCGACCAGCAGGACATGACCGTCGTGCATGTCACCTACTTCAACCGGTTGTTCTGGGACTGCGGAACGGCGCGGACCACGGTGATCGAACACGGCATCGTGGATCCCGGTCCGCTCTACACCGGGGAACTGGAACGCCAGGGCGTGGTGGTCAACGAGCCGGTCCGCCGCTGGCGCGTGACCGGAACGGATCTGCTGCCGGCCTTCGCCGAGACAGGACCGCTGGAAGTGTTCGGCATGGGCGCCGACCAGCTGGGCGCCGCCACCGGGCTGGGCCCGGACCGGCTGCGTGTGCGCGGCGACCTGCCCGGCCCGCTTCTGCACGCGGAACTGGCCCGCTGCCGCCTCTACCTGCACCCGCTGCGCTGGACCTCGCTGGGCCTGGCGCTGCTGGAAGCCATGCATCTGGGCATGCCGGTTCTGGTGCTGGCCAGCACCGAGGCGGTCCGGGCCGTACCGCCGGAAGCCGGCGCCATCTCAGCGGATGTGGACCAACTGCGGCTCGAGGCGGCCCGGCTGCTGCGGGACCCGGAGGAGGCCGCTGCGCGGGGCGCCGTGGCCCGCGAGGCGGCACTGCGGAACTACGGGCTGCAGGCCTTTTTGGACAACTGGGACTCTCTGCTGGCAGAGACCACGACGCGCACCGGACGGGCCATTGCCGCCAACGAGAGGAGAGAGCCGTGAGGATATCGATGGTTTCCGAACACGCCAGCCCGCTGGCCGCGCTGGGTGGCGTGGACGCCGGCGGCCAGAACGTGCACGTGGCGGCCCTCTCCGCCGCCCTGGCCCGGCGCGGGCACAGCGTGCGCGTCTACACCCGCCGCGACGACCCGCTGCTTCCCGCCCGCGTGACCATGCGGCCGGGGGTGGAAGTGGTCCACCTCAACGCCGGACCGCCCGAGCCGGTCGCCAAGGACGAGCTGCTGCCCTTCATGGGCCAGCTGGCCGACGGGATCAGCGCGGACTGGGCCGACACACCGCCGGATCTGGTGCACGCGCACTTCTGGATGTCAGGGGTGGCGGCCCTGGACGCCGCCCGCCGCCCGGGCAGCCCGCCGGTGCCGGTGCTGCAGACCTTCCACGCGCTCGGCACCGTGAAACGGCGGCACCAGGGCGCGCAGGACACCAGCCCGGCCGAGCGGGCCTGGCTGGAACCGTCCGTCGGCCGCAGCGTGGACCGCATCATTGCGACGTGTTCGGACGAAGTGTTCGAGTTGGCGGCCATGGACATCCAGCGCGGCAACATCTCCATTGCCCCCTGCGGCGTGGACTTGGGACTCTTCAAGGCCGACGGCGAGGCCGAGCCGCGCGGCCGCGCCCACCGTATCGTCACGCTGGGCCGGCTGGTTCCGCGCAAGGGCATCGACCTGGCCGTGCAGTCCCTGCGGTTGCTCAAGGACCAGGGACTGGACGACGTCGAACTGATCGTGGTCGGCGGCGCCTCCGGTGCAACCGGGCTGGCGTCCGACCCGGAAGCGCAACGGCTGCGCGGCCTCGCCCGCGAGCTCGGCGTGGAAGAGCAGCTGGTGCTGCGCGGCCAGCTGCCGCGGGACGAAATCCCGGCGGTGCTGCGCAGCGCCGACGTCGTCATCTGCGCGCCGTGGTACGAACCGTTCGGGATTGTCCCGCTGGAAGCGATGGCCTGCGGCGTACCGGTGGTCGCGGCCTCGGTGGGCGGGCTGATCGATACCGTGGTGGACCGCAAGACCGGCCTGCACGTACCGCCGCGCGATCCGGTGGCGGTGGCAGACGCGGTGGCCGAGCTGCTGGCGAACCCCCAGCTGCGCCGCGAGCTCGGCCGCGCCGGCCAGCAGCGCGTGCGCAACCGCTACTCCTGGGACCGGGTGGCCGCCGACACCGAGAAGGCCTATCACCTGGCCGTCAGCAGGGGCTCGGGCGCAGTCGCCGCCGGCGTCCGGCAGTTGGAAGGGGAGGCACTATGAAGCGCCCAGCCGGCCGCGCCAAGACGGCAGCAAGAACCACGGCGCTGGCCGCGGCCGCCCCCGCCGCCCCTGCCCGAACGGAGGCTTACGTGCGGCCGCCCGGGCCGGGACCCGCGGGACCCGCCCTGGTCCCGGTGCCGGCGGCCGGCCCGAGGCAGGCCGGGACCGAAGCGGTGGACGCGGTCCTGGCGCACCTGCAGGAGGTGGCGCCGGCGGTGGAGTCGCTGCGCGCCCAGGCCGGCCAGCTGGCCGGTTGGGGAACCGAACTGGCCGGGCGCCTGATGGGCGGCGCACGCCTGCTGGCGGCCGGCAACGGCGGCTCCGCGGCGGAAGCCCAGCACCTCACCGCCGAACTGGTGGGGCGTTTCGACGGCGAACGCCGGGCCTTTTCCGCCATCTCGCTCCATGCGGAGACCTCGGCGGTCACGGCCATCTCCAATGACTACGGCTTCGACCAGCTGTTTGCCCGGCAGGTCCTGGGCCACGGCCGGGCCGGCGACGTGCTGCTCCTGCTGACCACCAGCGGCAAGAGCGGGAACCTGCTGCGTGCGGCCGAAGCTGCCCGCAGCATCGGCGTGACCTGTTGGGCGCTGACCGGCCAGGCACCGAATCCGCTGACCCTGCTGTGCGACGACTACGTAGCCGTGGAGGCGGCGCCGGCCAATGTGCAGGAAGGTCACCTCATGGCGCTGCACGCCATCTGCCGGGCCTTCGACGCCGAGGTGGCGCGCCTTGAGGCAGGCACCGCCGGCGGGCGCGGGCAGGGAGGCCGGTCATGAGGATCGTGGTGGTGGGCGATGTACTGCTCGATGCCGACGTGGAGGGTGCGGCAACCCGGCTGAGTCCGGACGGACCGGTACCGGTGGTTGATGCTGCCGAAACGACCTACCGCGCCGGCGGAGCCGGGCTCGTGGCACGGATGCTGGCCCGCGACGGCCGGGACGTCCTCCTGGTCACGGCAATGTCCGACGACGGCGCTTCCTCCCGGCTGCACGACGCCCTGGACGGCGTCCGCGTGGTCGCCGGGCCATCCGGCGCCCCAACGCCGGTGAAAACCCGGATCCGGGCCGGCGGGCAGTCGGTGGTCAGGGTAGACGAAGGCTGCGCCCCGGCACCTGTGCCGGTCCCGACACCGGACATGCTCGACGCGCTCGGGACGGCCGACGCCATCGTCGTGGCGGACTACGGCCGCGGCTTGGCGGCCGCACCCGCGCTGCGCGACGCCCTGGCCTCGCTGGTGCACCGGATCCCCGTGGTGTGGGATCCGCACCCGGCAGGCCCGGCCCCGGTCGAGGGCGTGGCCGCCGCGACGCCGAACCTGCCCGAAGCCCTGCGCATCGCCGGACAGCGGGACAGCGGCACCCGGGAAGCGGCACTGGCCGCGGCGGAACTGCGTTCACGCTGGAACAGCGGCGCCGTCGTCGTCACGCTGGGCGCGGAAGGAGCCTTGATCCAGACGGACGGCGACCTGCCGCAGGCCGTTCCCGCCCCGACGCTGGACCCGGCCGACACCTGCGGAGCGGGGGACCGGTTCGCCGCCTCCCTGGCGGTGGCGCTGGCCTCCGGGCAGCCGCTGACCGCCGCGGTGGAAGAGGCCGTCAGGCAGGCGGCGGCTTTCCTCGCCGCAGGCGGGGTGGCATCGCTTCGGCGGGAAACGGCCCCGGTCCCGCTGCGCGGGCCGGGGGTAGACGCCATGCGCGTTGCCGCGCAGACCCGCGAAGCCGGTGGCACCGTGGTAGCCACCGGAGGCTGCTTCGACTTGCTGCACGCCGGCCACGCCCGGACCCTGGCCGCCGCCCGGAAGCTGGGCGACTGCCTGATCGTCTGCCTCAACTCGGACGATTCGGTCCGCCGCCTCAAAGGCGAAGAGCGTCCGATCATGAACCAGGAGGACCGCACCGAGCTGCTGCTGGCGCTGGAGTGCGTGGACGCGGTGCTGGTCTTCGACGAGGCCACCCCCGAAGCGGCGCTGGAACGGCTGCGCCCGGACATCTGGGTCAAGGGCGGCGACTACACCGCGAACCAACTGCCCGAAGCGCGGCTGCTGCAGTCCTGGGGCGGGCAAACCGTCACCGTGCCCTACTACCCGGCGCGTTCCACCACCGGCCTGGCCGCCGCCCTGGCGAAGGTCGGCTGAAACACAGGACCGCTCCGCCGATCCGGCGGGCCCTGGACCGAAGAACCATCCCCGAACCTGAGGAGGAAAAACATGAGCATTGCACCAACGAACCCCGGGCGCGTCCTGGTCACCGGCGGAGGATCCGGACTCGGAGCCGCCGTCGTGGAGGCGGTCCTTGCCGCCGGCGGCACGCCGGTCGTGCTGGACCGTGACGTCAGCCGGGTGGGCCGGGCCAAGAGCATCGAGGTGGACGTCGCCGACCGCGCCGCCGTCGAAGCGGCGGTGCAGCAGGCCGCCGATACCCTCGGCGGGCTGGACGCCGTCGTGACGGCTGCCGGGATTGACCGCTGCGGACGCCTGGAAGATGTACCGGCCGAAGAATGGGAAAAGGTCATCGGCGTCAACCTGATGGGCACTGTCTCCGTGGTGCGCGCGGCCCTGCCGCACCTGATGTCCTCCCACGGGCGGGTGATCACGGTCGCCTCGTCGCTGGGGATCAAGGCCGTCTCCGACGCCACCGCCTACTGCGCCTCCAAGTTCGGCGTGGTCGGTTTCAGCCGGGCGCTGGCGGCCGAAACCCGCGGGCAGGTCGGAGTGACCACCATGATTCCGGCCGGCATGAAGACCAGGTTCTTCGACGACCGCACCGAGCAGTACAAGCCGCAGGACGACTCCCGGCTTAACGATCCGGAACGGGTGGCCGATGCCATCATCTTCGCCCTGTCACAGCCGAAGGGCTGCGAGGTGCGCGAGATGGTCATTTGCCACGAAGAAGAAGACTCGTGGCCCTAAGCTGGCGCAGGTCCGCGTAGACATCCTCTGCGCGGACCTGATCCGTCAGGGAGAATTCGTGGCTGCAGCGTTCGGCTGTCCAGCCCACTTGCCTCAGATCGGAGCCGCAGGCCGGGCACTGCGTCATCCAGGACATGTGGATCCGGTGCATGGTCCGGCCGAGTGCCCCGGCCATGATCATGTTGCCGGCCCAGTAGATGCCCACCGTGGGCGTTCCCACCGCCTGCGCCAGGTGCCGCGGCCCGCTGTCATTGCCGACCATCACGTCGCTGGCGCGCAGCACGGCGGACAGCTCATCCAGCTCCAGCCGGCCGGCCACGAAGTCGATGCTGCCGCCGCTGCCGGTTCCGGCCGCCCCGCGGCCCAGGCCGACCACTTCCTCGGCCAGCGCCACATCGGATTGGTCGCCTACGACCAGGACCTGGCACCCGTCGTCGGCCGCCCACGCGGCCACCTGGGCAAACTCCGACGCCGGCCACCGACGCCGCGGGTCGGTGGCGCCCGGGTGGATGGTCACCAGCGATGGCCTGCCTTCTTCGAGCAGCCCGGCCAGCATCGCCTCTTCGTCGGCCATGGGCTGCAGCTCCGGCTGCAGCGCGGCCGGAGCCGCGCCGGCCAGGCCCACCACCTCCAACGCGCGCAACACCTCGTGCTGGTAGTACAGGTACGGGATGGACCGCTCGAGCGCGGCCGCGTCTTCGGTCCGGGTACCCACCGTGTGCCGCGCGCCCAGTTCCAGCAGGAACGGGTTCGAGTTCCGGCCGCCGCCGTGCAACTGCACGGCCAGATCGAACTGCTCGGCGCGCATCCGCTGCTGGAAGCGGGCGATGGCCTGCGGATCCTCCGGTCCCGGGCGAACCCCGTGGGCGAACGGCAGCGGTTCCACCCGGTGCACCGGGCCGGGCCTGCCGCGAAACAGCGCGGCGTGGGCCTGCGTGCCCAGCAGGGTCAAGCTGGCCTCCGGATAGGCGGCAGCCAGCGACTCCAGTGCCGGAACCGAAAAAAGCACGTCGCCCAGTCCTCCGCCCCGGAGCACCGCAATCTTCCGCACACCCTCGAAGGGCTCCAACACCGGTCCGATGCCCCGGCCATGCCGGGCCTCGGTACTGAGCCTTTGGCCACCGAAAGCGGCGCCGCCTGTGGGAGAACCAGCCATCTCCACCTCCTGGATCAATGTCCCGCGCGGCGCCTCCACCCGACGCGCGGGTTTCAGGTCTGCCGCAACCCCTGTGAACCCGCCCCCGCGGGCCCCTCGTGAACTTCACCCTAGGGTGCTTTCGAGCCGCTGGCCAGAGCCCGAACCGGGTCCGGAGGCACGAACCGGCCAGCGGGAACCGGCTGCACACCGATGCCTGAAACCGCGCGATGTGTCTGAACCCGCGGGATGCGGGGTAGGGAACCAGTACCACGCATTGTTGCCGGTGTCGGCGTGCCCGTGGCGGGCACCGGACTGCCGCTGCGTGCCGTGGACTTTGGCCAGAGACCAAACGGGCAGGCCCAGGCCGCCGTGGAGGGGAGGAGCAATATGACCACCGATTCCGATACTGCCCGGGATTTCGCCTTACTGGAGGTGCACGACCCGAGGGACGGCAGCCTGGTGGGCGGGCTCGAGGAAACGAGCCCCGACGAGGTGCTGGCCGCCGTCGCCGCCGCCAAGGCTGCCCAACCCGGCTGGGCAGCCACCGATGCTGCCGCCCGCGGCGAACTGCTGGAAGCGGCCGCGGCGGCCTTGCAGGAGCACTCGCAGGAGCTGGCCGAGATGAACGCGCGGGAAACCGGTCGGCCGGAACATGAAGCCCTGGAGGGCGTGCTGGCCGGGGCCGGGACCCTGCGGCAGTACGCCCAGCTGGGCCCCGTGCACCGCGGCCGCAGCCTGCGCGGCGGTTCGCTTGCCGCCGACTACACGGTGAACGAACCGCGGGGCGTGGCGGCTGTCCTCACGCCCTGGAACGATCCGGTGGCGGTGGCAGCCGGGCTGCTGGGTGCCGCCCTGGCCACGGGAAACACCGTCCTGCACAAACCGAGCGAGCGCTGCCCGCACCTGGGCGAGTTGCTCGGTCGGATTCTTTCGGACGTGCTGCCGCCGCGGGTCTTCACGACGCTGACGGGCGGACCCGCGGTCGGAGCGGCGCTGGCCGGCCATCCTGATGTCGACGTGATCGCGCACGTCGGATCGAGCCTCACCGGCGCCCGGATTGCCCGGGCGGCGGCGCTCACCGGCGCCCATGTGATCCGCGAGAACGGCGGAAACGATCCGCTGATCGTCGACGCCGGCGTCGATCCGGCGTGGGCGGCGGAGCAGGCCGCCATCGGGGCGTTCGCCAACAGCGGGCAGATTTGCACGTCGGTGGAGCGGATCTACGTGCACCGCGACGTCGACGGCCCGTTCTGTGAAGCGCTCGTCGCCGAGGCCCGAACACGCAACGACGCCGGACTGATGGCACCGCTCGTGGACCGCAGGCTGCGGGACAGCGTCAACGCCCAGGTGGCAGAGGCGCTTTCGCTCGGTGCGACGGCTGCCGAGGGCGGCTCGGTGCCCGAGGGGCCGGGCGCCCATTATCCGGCCACCGTGCTGCTGGACTGTACGGACCGAATGACCGTGATGCAGGAGGAGACCTTCGGCCCGGTGGCCCCGGTCCGGGTGGTTGACAGCTTTGACGACGGGCTGCAGCTGGCGGCGGAGGGCCGGTATGGTTTGGCCGCCACGGTGCTGACCCCGGACCTGGAGCATGCGCACCGGGCCGTTGCGGCGCTCCAGGTCGGCACGGTTAAGATTAACGCCGTCTTCGGCGGTGCGCCGGGCGGTTCCGCCCAGCCCCGCCGGGACAGCGGCGACGGGTTCGGCTACGGCCCCGAACTGCTGGACGAGTTCAGCGCGGTGAAGGTGGTCCACGTCGGCCTGCCCGGTGGGGTGCGGCCATGAGCACGCCCCTGTCGGACGTTTCCGGGCTGGCCGGCTGGTTGCCGGCCCGGCTGGCAGAGGCCGCACCGCAGGTCACCGTGGTGGGCGACGTGATGCTGGACGGGTGGTTCAGCGGCCGGATCGAACGGTTCTGCCGGGAAGCCCCCGCCCCGGTGGTGGACATGACCAAGCGGGAGTACGCCCCGGGCGGCGCCGCCAACACGGCCATGAACCTCGCCGCCCTCGGGGCGCGGGTGCGCATTGTCGGCCTGATCGGCGGGGACGACGCCGGACGGCGGCTGGGTGCCCTCCTGCAGGGTGCGGGGGTGGACATTTCGGGGCTGGTGGAACACGAGGACGTCCTGACCACCACCAAGTACCGCATTATCGGCGGCGACCAGATCATGCTGCGGCTGGACGAGCGCACGGAGCGGGTACCGGAAGCGGCGCAGGAACGGCTGGCCGCAGCCGTGCCGGACGCGCTCGCCGGCAGCGACGCCGTGGTGGTCTGCGACTACGGTTCCGGTGCGTTGGGCGATGCCTTGCGCAGCGTGCTGGCCCGTCACCGCGACGGCCGGCTGCTGGTGGTCGACGCCCACGACCCGCGGCCCTGGTCGGCGATCGCGCCGGACCTGGTCACTCCGAATGCTGCGGAAGCTGCCGCGCTGCTGGGCATGACGCTGGATCCCGACACGGACCGGGCCGCCGCCATAGCCGACCATGCCGGGGAGCTGCTGCAGGCGACCGGGGCGGGCGCCGCCGTCGTCACGCTGGACAAGGACGGTTCTTTCCTGCTGACGCCCGACGGCGGAACCCACCGCACCTGGGCCAGCCCCGTCACCGAGAAGCAGGCGTCGGGCGCCGGCGACACGTACGTGGCCTGCCTGACGCTGGCGCGGGCCGCGGGACTGCAGCTCAGCACGAGCCTGGACCTGGCCCAGGCCGCCGCGGATGTGGTGGTGCGCCGGCGCGGCACGTCGGTCTGCGGCACCACCGACCTCGCCGCGCACCTGGGCAGCTTCTCCGACGCCGCGCTGGGTGCGGAGGCGCTCGGGCAGGCGGTCGCCGCCGAGCGGGCCTCGGGCAAGCGCATCGTGCTGACGAACGGGTGTTTCGACGTGCTGCACCGCGGGCACACCCGCTACCTGAACCAGGCCAAGCAGCTGGGCGACGTGCTGGTCGTGGCGCTGAACAGCGACGCGTCCGCCCGGCGGCTGAAGGGACCGGACCGGCCGATCAACCCGGCCGCCGACCGGGCCGGCATCATCGCTGCCCTCAGCTGCGTGGACTACGTGACCATCTTCGACACGGACACGCCCATCCCGCTGATCGAAGCGATCCGCCCCGACATCTACGCCAAGGGCGGGGACTACTCCCCGGAGATGCTTGAGGAAGCGGCGGTGGTGGAAGCCTGCGGAGGCGAGGTCTGCATCCTGGACTATGTCTCCGACCACTCCACCACGGCGGTGGTCCGCCGGATCCGCGGCTCCGCGCCCGCGGCCGGGACAGGTACCGCGCCGGAGGCGGGAGCGGATCCGGCGCCCGCCTCGGGAGCCGATTCGGCGTGAGCCGCCGGAGTTCAGCCAGCTGGGCCCTGGCTTCAGCGGAATCAGGGCCTGAGCTGGACGTGTTGGTGCCCAGCTACGGCCGGGAAGCGGAGCTGGCGGTAACGCTCGCCGGGCTGGCGGCACAGGACGGTCCGGCGTTCTCGGTCATCATCAGCGACCAGACCGACGGCGCCGCCGGCTGGGAGCACCCGGCCGCCGGTGCCATGATCAGGGTGCTGGAAGCCCAAGGGCGCTCGGTCCGGCTGGAACGGAATCTGCCCCGGCGCGGGCTGGCCGAGCAGCGCGACTTCCTGCTCCGGCTTGCCACGGCTGAACTGGTGTTGTTCCTGGACAACGACGTGTGGCTGGAACCGGGCATGCTGTCCCGGATGACGGCGGCCATTCGCGAGGCGGGCTGTGGGTTCATCGGTGCCGCGGTGCAGGGCATGTCCTACCTGGACGACGTACGGCCGGGGGAGCAGGAACCCTTCGAACTGTGGGACGGTCCGGTGCGCCCCGAGCGCATCCGGCGTGCTGACGACCGGTTCGGCCGCTGGCAACTGCACAACGCGGCAAACCTGACGCATATCGCCGCCGAGCTGGGAATTCCGGACGGCGGCTGGCGGCTGTACAAGATCGCGTGGGCCGGCGGCTGCGTGCTGTACCGGAGGAGCGCGCTGCTGGATTGCGGCGGCTTCGGGTTCTGGGAGGAGTTGCCGGCGGCCCACGCCGGCGAAGATGTGGTGGCGCAGCTAAGGGTCATGGAACGCTACGGCGGTGCCGGCATCCTGCCCTCCGGTGCCGTGCACTTGGAATCGCCGACCACCGTCACCGACCGCTCAACAGAAGCCGCGGACGTCGTGCTGCGGGATTGATCAGCCGGCCGCAACCTGCCCGGCGTCCTCCCACCCGCCGCCGACCGTGTAGCTGGCGACCAGCGTGCCGGCGCCGGGCTGCATCGAATCGTCGGGGTCGTCATAGAGCTGCGCCGTGTCCGCCTTGCTGTTGGACAGGATGGACTCCGCCGCTTCCTTGGCCTCCGCCAGCGACGCCCCGAACACCTCGCTGCGGGCGGGCAACTGGTCCGTGCGGACGATTTCCGCATCCGTTTCGCTCAGCGGGACTGTATAGCCGCGGTGTTCTTCGCTGATCGGGAACTCGAAGCTTCCCTCGTCCGGCGCGGCCGGGATGATGTACTCCAGGTAATAGGACATGGCGGTGCTCCTTTCGGCGCTGGTCGGCCGCCGGTCAATCGCGGGCGGCGGCCCGGGCCCCCAGCCTGTCACAGCCGAAATGCGGTGCATAGTCCGCAGGAGTCCGGCCCCGTCCGGCGGGCGATCCGGTCCCGGCCGCCCCGGATCCGCCCGCGGCCGGTTAGCCGTGCACCGTCGTCGTCGTTAGACTGGCAGGTGCGTAAGGGAGTATCCAGATGCGCTGCAGCCGTCAACACGTAGGGCACCGACGCCCGGCCGGTTGCAGTGGCCGGCCGTGCCGGAGGAGAGACTTGCGGGCTCACCGCTACCCGCTTACGGAAGGAAACACATGAGCGTTTCTCCCCTGATTTGGGGCATCACAATCGCCGTTATCCTCGCGTTGCTCGCCTTCGACTACTTCTTCCACATCCGCAAGGCGCACGTGCCGTCGCTGAAGGAAGCCGCCATCTGGTCCGCCTTGTACGTGGGCATCGCCATCGTCTTCGGGATCCTGGTGCTGATCTACGGCGGCGTGGACATGGGCTCCGAGTACTTCGCCGGCTACATCACCGAGAAGGCGCTCTCGGTAGACAACCTGTTTGTCTTCCTCATCATCATTGCCAGTTTCAAGGTGCCGCGCGAAGACCAGCAAAAAGTGCTGCTGTTCGGTATCGTGTTCTCGCTGATCGCCCGCACCGGATTCATCTTCCTGGGCGCGGCGCTGATCAACACCTTCGCCTGGGTGTTCTACGCCTTCGGACTGATCCTGATTATCACGGCAGGCAACCTGCTCAAGCCCGGACACGACGGCGGCGAGGCGGACAACTTCATCATCCGGCTGGCCAAGCGGTTCTTCCACACCACGGATTACTACGACGGCGACAAACTGTTCACCATCAAGGACGGCAAGAAGGCGATGACGCCGATGCTGCTGGTCATGGTGGCCATCGGCGGCACGGACATCCTGTTCGCGCTGGACTCCATTCCCGCGATCTTCGGCCTGACGCAAAACGTCTTCATTGTCTTCACCGCCACGGCCTTCTCGCTGATGGGCCTGCGCCAGCTGTACTTCCTGATCGACGGCCTGCTGGACCGGTTGATCTACCTGTCCTACGGCCTGGCCGCGATCCTGGCCTTCATCGGGGTGAAGCTGATCCTGCACGCACTGCACGAGAACAACCTGCCCTTCGTCAACGACGGCAACCCGGTCCCGGTGGTCGAGATCACCACCGGACTCTCGCTCACCGTCATCATCGGCATCCTGGTGGTCACCGTCGTGGCCTCGCTGATGAGCAAGGCGGGCAAGGCACAGAACGCCATCAACAACGCACGCCGGCACGCGGTCAACTACATGGATCTCTCCTACACCGCTGATCCGGCAGAACGTGAACGCATTTACCGGCTGCTGGTGGAAGAAGAACGCCAGATCGTGCAAATGGAACCGAAGTACCGCAACAAGGCCAAGGACGTGGACATCATCCGCGAACAGGTGGCCGAGGCCCACCGCCAGCACGCGGAATACCAGAGGAGCTAGGGCCGCCTGGGCCGGCCGGGGCCCAGGAATCGGGACTCCCCAAAAAGGACGTCCCACCGGCGGCGCGGCAGGCCCGGACCGCCGTTCCCGCACCCCACCGGACCGCGGACGACGGCGGCAAACCGGCCCGGCGAACTGATTCGCCGGGCCGGTGAGGACAGGTCCGCCGCCTCTTCAAGGGCAAAACGTCCGGTGCTACGGTGAGGGCTACTGATCAAGAAAACCCGCAGTTCCAATCGCAGGGAAGGTGATCACGATGACCGAGCAGGTCAACACGACCCACGCAGCCAACAAGAGGTACGCCGAACTGTACAAGAAGCCGGGCCCTTGGATCACGGTCTACGTGGACGCCAGTACGGGCACCGTGGATTCCCTGCGGGCCGGGGATGTGCTGCCGGACAGGCTGCGGGAATCGCTCGAGAAACAGGGCGCCGCGAAGGCGGACATAGAAGCCGTGATCGACGCCGTTTCCCCGGCCACCGGCGTTCCGTCTCCGGTCGGCCGCTTCGTGCTGGTGCGCGGCGGTGAGGCCGAGATCAATGAGGTGCTCCCGGGCGCGCTGTCCGGTCCGGAGGTGGTTCAGGCCGGCCCGATTCCCGACCTGGTGCCCCTGTTAAAGGCCCGCGGCGACGACTTCCCATACGTGGTGGCCGAGGTGGGCCGGGATGGCGGTGAGGTCCACCTGCAGTACGCGCGCCGGAACGGCGTGGTGGAAACGAGGACGGTGGAGGGCGAGCGGGAGAACCTCACCAAGGTCCCCGGCGGCGGCTGGTCCCAGGGCCGCTATCAGCACCGCACCGAAGAGATTTGGCGCAAGAACGCCGATGAAATCGCCGCCGAGATCGATCGCGTGGTGCAGGCCAGCAAGGCGCGGCTGCTGATTGTGGCGGGAGATATCCGGGCCCGCGAGCTGGTGGTCGACCAGCTTTCCGAAGCCAGCCGTGCGATCGAATCCACCATCGACTCGCACACCCGCACCGGCGGAGCGGACAAGGAAGCGCTCCGTGCGGAAATAGCCGCCCGGGTGGCCCATGTGTGGACCGAGCAGCGCAAAGCCATCCTGGACCGCCTGGCCAACCAAACGGGGCAGGCCCATCCGGAGTGGACGGCGGGCCTGGGCGAGTGCGTCCGGGCGCTGCAGCAGGCGCAGGTTGGCACGCTGCTGATGAACGACGACGCCCTCGCCGATCATCAGGTGCATGCCCTGACGGCCGAACCGTGGATCGCTACGGCCGGCGAGCAAGCCGTCAACGGCGACCTGCTGGCCAAGGTTCCTGCCCCGGCGGCGCTGGTCCGCGCAGCGGCGCTGACCGACGCCCGGGTGACCATGGTCCCCGAAGGGGCCCTGCCGGGAGGGAAGAGCATAGCGGCGCTGCTCCGCTGGCCCACCGGCCCCGACGTGCCGCGAGGCTAAGGTCCTCCGGCGTGCCGAGAGCGCCGGAGCGCCGGAGCGCCCGGGCGCCGCGCGCCGAGCGGACGCCCGCCGCCCGGCGGGGACGGACCGCCTGCCCGGCGGCGTGTGGCTAAACGGCCGTGGCGCTGAAACCGCCCAGGGCCAGCGCCACGGGCACCGCCGCCGCGGCCGCCCCGGCGTGCGGCCGGCAGGCGGACGGATACGGCAGCGCCGGGCGGACCTCCACCGCGGCCTGCCCGCTGAAGAGCTCCGGCAACCGGTAGTCGAATCCCTCGGCCGCGTCGAGCAGCCCTGCCGCCAACTGTGCGGCCTGTTCCTGGAAGCCGGTGCGCAGCAGCCCCATCACAATCCAGGCGGTCTCCTGCGTCCAGACCGCCCCTGAGCGGCGGCGGGTGGGCCAGAACCCGGGGTTCGCGGTGGACAGGGTCCGGACGCCGTAGCCGGAGAACAAGGTCCGATCCATCAGCCGCGCAACCACCGTCCGGGTTTCCTCGGGGTTCAGCAGCCCCGTGCCCAGCAGGTGTCCCATGCCGGACCCGACGCCGTCCACCCGCTGCTTTTTGTCGTCGAGTGCCATCGCCGGGTAAGGGCCGGCGTCGTCGGTGCACCAGAACCGGCTGCGGAAGTTCTCCGCCAGCCGGGACGCGTAATCCCGCCACTCGGCGCCGGCGTTCGCTTCGCCGAAGTAGTCCAGCAACACTGCTGCGGCACGGGCCGCCTCGTAGGCATAGGCCTGCAGTTCGGCCGACGCGACCGTCCCGGTCGCCGCCCGGCCGTCCAGATAGCGGTACGCGGCGCGCGTGTCGCCGGACCCCTGGTGCCCCGGCCCCTGCAGGGCGGGAACCGGCGTCTCCAGGAGGCCGTCGCCGTCGGGGTCGCCGTCGATGCGCAGCCAGTCCAGCGCAGCCTCCAGATGGGGCAGCAGGTCCCGGACGGCGTCCTCCGGCATCCCCGAGTGCCAGGCGTCGTGCAGCAGTACGATCCACAGCAGCGTGGCGTCGGGCGACCCGTACAGGACCGGGGGAAGCTGCCGGACCACGGCATCGGCGGGCATCGCCAGGCGGCGCTGCCGCACCTCCTGGACCATCAGGCCGGGCCGTTCTCCCGATTCGGCCGACTCGGCCGTGCCCTGCCACGCCGCCACCGCCCGCAGCGTCCCTTCCGCAACCGCGGCGTCGACCGGCAGCAGCAGCCGGGCGGCAACCAGCGCCTCCCGGCCGTACAGCGTCAGGAACCAGGGGGCACCCGCCGCCAAAAAGACATCGCCAGGGGTCTGGCGTCCAGCCATCCGCAGGCTGTTGAGGTCGGTGATGGACCGGCTCATCAGCCGCTGCAGCCGGGGATCCCCCGCCAGCGACGGCGTGCGCAGCGGGGGCGCGGCCGCGGCAGCCAGGGGAGCATCGTCGTCGTCAAGCTCAAGACTCCAGGAGAGCACGACGACGGCGCCCGGCTTGAGCAACTCCGTCCACTCCAGCCGGATGAGGCTGCCGTCAAAACTGACCCGGGCACCTTCGGCCGTCAGCGCGGCGCGTGTATTGTCCCGCCAGCTCCAGGCGGCTTCGCCCGGGGCCACCGAGCCGGCCTCGCCCGCGGCCCCGGCGCGCACCTGTTCCAGCGGAATGGCGTCGGCCACCAGGTCGACGCGGACCCGGAGCTCCAACTCGTCCTCGAGGGCCGACGTAAACGTGAGCGCCTCGGCCAGCCGGCCGGCTTCCACCGCCCGCGAGCGGTTCAACGTCACCAGCGGATCCGTCCCGTCCGCCGTGGTCCGGATGAATGCGAAGAAGTCGGCGCGTCCGGCCGAGCGCGACTGGGTGGAAATCCACTCCGGTTCCTGCCCGTTCACCGCCAGCAGGCAGCGGGCCAACACGCGGTCGTCCCCGCAGTAGACCCCTTGGGCTCCGGTACCCCTGATCTGCCCGTGGGGCTCGCTCCAGGCTTGGACGGGTGCCGCGAAGACTCCCGTGAGATCGTGCAGATACGGCTGGCGGTAGACCATTTACTCATCTTGGCAGCATCGGCAGTCCCGGAACAATCTGCGGCCGGCCGTCCATAGGCCGGGATGGGTTCAGCCGACGGTGCCGGAGGCGTCCCGCCCGCCGGGTGTCCAGGACAGGTGGATCAGGACCCCGTCCGTCGTCTCTTCGATGACCAGGCGCAGCTCATCGCCATAGAGTTCCCGGGGGCCTGCGGGGCCGCTTTCGCTTTGCTGCACCAGATCGGCCAAGGCGGCGGCCATCGCCCGGCCCCAGTCCTGGTGGTTCTTGCTGTTGGCGGTTGCGGTGGCGGTATAGGTGGCGTTCATGCTGAGCACGTCCTGACTGCACGTTTAGAACCTGCCGCACGACGCTGTGCCGCAGGTCCCATCAGAGTAGCCAGCCCCGTGACCCCGATCTACCTTTTCGCGTACATTACTCATATGTGACGCCAGTCATAATCCGGCAGGAGGTCATGATGAGGGGCAGCGGGCCCGGACGGGCGGGCCGCGACGAGGCGGTCCGGAAACTGCGGGAGGACATCCTGGCCGGCGGCCTGCAGCCAGGCTCCAGGGTGACCGTTGCCGGGCTCGCCGGGCGCATCGATGCGGAGGAAGCCCTGGCGCGCGACGCCGTCGGCGTCCTCACGGAAGAAGGCCTGATCGAGGCCACCGGGCACGAACACCGGATTGCCAATCCCGGTCCACAGCAGGCCATCCAGCTTCTGGATGTGATGGGCGTGGTGCTGGTCGCGCTGTTCGAGCGGGCTGCCCCGCGTTTGTCGCCCGCCGAGATCGACACCATGGCCACGCTGGCGGAGGACCTGCAGGGGGCGATCAACCGCGAGGACACGCTGGCCTCCTACCGCGCGGTCGGCAGGCTGGTGGCCGTCATCCTGGGGGCGGCAGATCATCAGGAACTGAAGGCCGTGAACACGCATGTGCTCGACCGCTCGCTCGCCCGGCTGCACCTCTTCCAACATGCCGCCGCCTATCCTCTCTGGACCGACGGCTGGCGCGAGACCGTGCAGTATCTCCAGCAGGGTCAGCCCGAGGCGGCAGTGGAGCGGCTGCGGCAAACATTCTGGATCCTCGCCGAAGGGTTGGCCCAGGAGGTTCCTGGCCCGCCTGCCGGGCGACCGGGCCGCGACGGGATAAAGTGATTCCCGGCCGGTTTTGATCCCGGCCGCCCGCCCGGCCTTTCGACCCATGGACCACGCTTGCCCTCGCCCGCACAACTGACTGCCGATAACCGACCGAGCCCCGATTCCCCGCCGCCTCCGGAGACCCGCACCGGGCCGCGCCCCGCCCAGCGGCGCTCCGCCCCGTTTGCCGGCCGGCTGACCGTATTCGCCGGCGTCCTGCTGCTCGCGTTCAGCCTGCGGCTGGCCGTCTCCGGTGTGTCGCCGGTGCTGGCGGATATTGCCGCGGATTTGCCGTTCGGCACGGCTTCCGCCGGTGTGCTGGGCATGCTGCCCACCGCAGCCTTCGCCGCCGCCGGGTTCGCCGTTCCGGTGCTGATGCGCCGGATCGGCTTGGAAGCGCTGCTGCTCGTGGCACTGGGCATGGCCGCGATCGGCCAACTCGGCCGTGCGATGGTCTCCGACGTGCCGTCGTTCCTGGTCCTGTCCGGCCTCACCATGGCGGGCTACGGGATCGGCAACATCTTGCTGCCGCCGCTGGTGAAGCGCTATTTCCCGGACCGGATCGGCCTCATCACCGCCCTTTACGTGACATTGCTGGCGGTCAGCACGGCGTTCAGCCCGCTGCTTGCCGTGCCGCTTGAGCAGGCTGCCGGCTGGCGGTTCTCGATCGGAGTGTGGGCGGCCGTGAGCGTGGCCGCGCTCGTGCCGTGGCTGATGACCGCGTGGACGGAACATTGGCGCCGTCGGACCGCGCGCCTGGTGCTGCAGCCCTACCGCCCCGGCGGTTTGGACATCCTCCCGCCGGAGGACGGCGGCGCCCGGCACGCGGCCGGGCCCGGGCCGGCCGTGGGTCCCGGGACGGCAGGTGGCCCCGGTGATGCCCGCTCCGGGGTGGCGGCCGGCCCCGGGGCGACCTGCGGGCCGCCCGATGCGGAGCCCACGGGTTCCGCAGCGGGAGCCGCGGCCGCTTCCGCCGAAACGACGGCGGTACGCGTCTGGCGCTCGCCGGTCGCCTGGGGGCTGGCCCTGGTGTTCGCCGGGACCTCGTCGAACACGTTTGCCATGTTCACGTGGTTGCCGCCGTTGTTGGTGGACAGCGGGATGCTGCCCCCGACGGCCGGCACCATGCTGGCCTACTACGCCATCCTGGGCCTGCCGACCAGCCTGTTGGTGCCGCTGATCGCGGCGCGGCTGCGCAATCCGCTGGGCTTGGGCCTGCTGTTCATCGGCTTCTACGCGGCCGGATACGCCGGGCTGCTGCTGTCACCCTCGTTTGGCACGTGGCTGTGGATCACCTTGGCCGGGCTCGGCCAGGGCACCTATGCCATGGCGCTGCTGCTGGTCAACCTCCGGACCCGCACCACGGCCGGTGCGGCGGCGCTCTCCGGGTTCGCGCAGGGGATCGGATACACCGTCGCCTGCGCCGGTCCGCTGATGTTTGGGCTGCTGCGCGACGTCAGCGGCGGCTGGGGTGCTTCCTTCGGCCTGCTGGGAGCTGCGTTGCTCATCCTTGCTGTGGGCCTGGTCATCGTGCGGCGGCCCCGCTATCTGGAGGACTCGGCCCGGGACCGGTAGCGGCTGCCGACGGACAGCCCGTGGTTGGATGGGGAAATGCCGACGAGCCATGCCCGCGTATCGCCGCCCAAGCTTGAATTGGGCGACCGGGTCGCGATTCTCTCTCCGTCCTTTGCGGCCCCCGGATTCGCACCGGATGTCCACGAGCAGGCGATGCGTCGTCTCATCGCCGAAACGGGACTGATCCCCGTGGAATACCCGACGACCCGAAAGCTTGGCGCTTCCGCCGCGGAACGCGCTGCGGACCTCCATGCCGCGTGGTCGGACCCGGCCATCCGGGCCATCCTCGCGACGATCGGCGGCGATGACCAGATAGCCGTCATTCCCCACCTGGACGCCGGTCTCGCCGCCGCGAACCCCAAGATCTTCATGGGCTACAGCGACAACACGAACCTCCTGAACTGGCTGTGGTCGCTCGGAATAGCGGGCTACTACGGGGGCTCGACCCAAGTGCACCTCGGAGCCGGCCCGCACGTTGACGACGTGCACCTGGCGTCGCTGAAGGCAGCGCTGTTCACGGGCGCCGAGCTGGAACTTGTGGATCCCGGCGAGTCCGAGGACTTTGGGCCGGACTGGCTGACGCCCCAGGCCCTTGTCGAATTCGGCCAACGGGAACCCACGCAGCCGTGGACCTGGGCGGGACCGGAGCGGGAAGCGGCCGGCCGCACCTGGGGCGGGTGCCTGGAGGTCATCGATCAGCTGGCCCTGGCCGATCGGCTCCCTTCTCGGGAATCCCTCGAGGGATCGATCCTGATCCTTGAGTCGAGCGAGGAGACTCCTCCGGCGGCATGGGTCAAGAGGTGGGTCCGGGCGCTGGGCGAACGGGGGGTCCTGTCGGTCGTGGAGGGAGTGGTCGTGGCGCGGCCGCCGGTGAGCACCCACGACATGGTCCCTCCAGCGGACGAGCGGGCCGGGCTCCGCGCCGCCCAACGCGATGTGGTCCTCGCCGAGATGAAGCGCTACAACGAACACGCCGTCGTCTGTGTCGGGGTCCCGTTCGGTCATACCCGTCCGCAATGGATCGTCCCCTACGGCGGAACGATGCGGCTCGACGGCCGGAACCGAACCATCACGGCGGATTACAGCTGACGGCTTCGAGGCGGTTCGGGCGGGGATGCGCCGTCCCCACGCCTTCACGCGGGGCACGCATTCCTCGCTGTGGCACCAGACGGTAGGCTGGCGCCACAATCGACCACGAGGAGGCGCCATGAAGTTCAATGACCTGCTCGCCGATGCCTACGGCAGGATCCAGGAACGCGTCCACACCGTGCTGGACGGGCTGGACGCCGGACAGTTGGCCGCCCGGCCAGGCGGCGACAGCAACTCGATCGCCTGGCTCCTCTGGCATCTGACGCGCATCCAGGACGACCATATTGCCGATGTCGCCGGCACGGACCAGTACTGGCTGACCGGCTGGGCGGAGCGGTTCGACCTGCCGCTGCCCCGGAAAGACCATGGCTACGGCCACACGTCCGAGCAGGTAGCGGCCGTGCGGGTCGAATCGGCCGAGTTGCTGCGCGGTTATTACGACGACGTCCATGCGGGCACCCTGAAGTACCTGGCCGGACTGACCGAGGACGACCTGGACCGGATCGTGGACACCCGGTGGGACCCGCACGTCAGCCTGGGGGTCCGGCTGGTCAGCGTCCTGGACGACTGCCTGGAGCACGTCGGGCAGGCCGCGTACGTGAAGGGCATGCTCTCGCGCGCGAAAGCCTAGCGGCCGCGGCCGCTAAACCGGGCCATGGCCGCCGCCGCCTTGTTGCCCGCCAGCCGCTCGACTACCATTCAAGGAGTCAGAAACAACTGAATACAGCCTTCGACATGCGGCGGGAGAGTCCTGCTGGGTTTCAGTCAGCAGGCGCCGTAGGAGCAATACCTCCCCAGGAATCTCTCAGGCCCCTGTACCGCCGCGGAGAGGCAACTCTGGAAAGCAGCCGGACCGTTCAGGACCGGCTCACCGACGGTGCAAGCAGGAGTCGGCCCCTTGGGCCACCCCTGCGGAATCTCTCAGGTTCAGTCACAGAGCGGGGAGGAACCCTTCACTACCGGCATGGTCCGCCCAGCCGGGGATAACTGGAGTTCCTCACATGACGGCTAAGTCCACCAGCACTACCCGGCCCGGCAGCGCTTCCTTTACCGACCGCCACATCGGTCCGCGCCGGAACGACGCGGAAACCATGCTCAAGCAGCTGGGTTATGGCAGTATCGACGACCTGGTGGACGCGGCCGTGCCCGCAGACATCCGCCAGCAGGAACCGCTGGCCCTGCCCGCCGCCCGCAGCGAGTCCCAGGTCCTGGGGGACCTGCGCGCCCTCGCCGCGAAGAACGTGAAGGCCGTACAAATGATCGGCCAAGGCTACTACGACACCATCACTCCGGCCGTGATCCGCCGCAACGTGGTGGAGGACCCGGCCTGGTACACCGCCTACACCCCGTACCAGCCGGAAATTTCGCAGGGCCGGTTGGAGGCGCTGCTGAACTTCCAGACCATGGTCCAGGACCTCACGGCGCTCCCGATCGCCAACGCCTCGCTGCTGGACGAAGCCACCGCAGTGGCCGAAGCCGTGCTGCTGATGCGCCGGTCCAACAAGTCCAAGTCCGCCGGCAAGACCGTGCTGGACGCGGACCTGCTGCCGCAGACCATCGCCGTCGTCAAGGGCCGGGCCGAGGCGCTGGACTTTGACGTAGTGGTTGCCGATCTCTCCGCCGGCCTGCCCGACGGCGACATCTCGGGCATCGTGCTGCAGCAGCCGGGAGCCTCCGGCCGCGTGTTCGACCACGCTCCGGTGATCGCGCAGGCCAAGGAGCGCGGCGCCTTGGTCACCGTGGCCGCCGACCTGCTGGCCCTGACCCTGATCACGCCTCCGGGCGAGCAGGGCGCGGACATCGCCGTCGGCAACACCCAGCGTTTCGGCGTGCCGCTCTTCTTCGGCGGCCCGCACGCCGCCTACATGGCCGTGCGCAAGGGGCTGGAGCGCTCGCTGCCCGGCCGCCTGGTGGGCGTGTCCAAGGACGACGCCGGCCGCCCCGCCTACCGCCTGGCCCTGCAGACCCGCGAGCAGCACATCCGCCGCGAGAAGGCCACCTCCAACATCTGCACCGCGCAGGCCCTCCTGGCCGTCGTCGCCAGCATGTACGCCGTCTACCACGGACCCGAGGGACTGAAGGCAATTGCGCAGCACGCCAACGAGGCCGCCCGCACCCTGGCCGGCGTGCTCACCGGCGCCGGCTACTCGCTGGTGGCCGACCGGTTCTTCGACACCCTCACGGTGAAGGCTCCCGGCAAGGCCGCGGAAATCGCCGCCGCCGCCGAGGCCAAGGGCGTGAACCTGCGCCGCATCGACGCCGACCACGTGGGCATTTCCGCCGACGAAACAACGACGGCGGAGCACCTCGCCCTGGTCGCGGAGGCCTTCGGTGTGGAGGACGCCGCCGGCAAGACCGCCGAAACGGCCGGGAGCGCCGGCTTCGAGCTGCCGGACGACCTGCTGCGCAGCTCGTCCTACCTGGACCATCCGGTGTTCCACAGCCACCGCTCCGAGACCCAGATGCTGCGCTACCTGCGCCGGCTCTCCGACCGCGACCTGGCGCTGGACCGGACCATGATCCCGTTGGGTTCGTGCACCATGAAGCTGAACGCGACCGCGGAAATGGAAGCGATGACCTGGCCGGAATTCGCCTCCATCCACCCGTTCGCCCCGGCCAGCCAGACCGCCGGCTGGCGCGAACTGATTACCGACCTGGAGGAACGCCTCGCGGCGATCACCGGCTACGCCGGCGTCTCCATCCAGCCCAACGCCGGTTCGCAGGGCGAATATGCCGGGCTGCTGGCCATCCGCCGCTACCACTTGGCCAACGGCGACGACAAGCGCGACGTCTGCCTGATCCCCGCCTCCGCGCACGGCACCAACGCGGCCTCGGCCGTGCTGGCCGGCATGAAGGTTGTAGTGGTCGCCACGGCACCGGACGGCACCATCGACCACGCCGACCTGCGCGCGAAGATCGACCAGCACGCGGACGCGCTTTCGGCCATCATGATCACCTACCCGTCGACGCACGGTGTGTACGACGCCGACGTGCGCGACGTCTGCGAGGCGGTCCATGCAGCCGGCGGCCAGGTCTACATCGACGGGGCCAACCTCAACGCGCTGGTCGGACTCGCCCAGCCGGGCAAGTTCGGCGGCGACGTCTCCCACCTGAACCTGCACAAGACCTTCTGCATCCCGCACGGCGGCGGCGGCCCCGGCGTCGGGCCGGTGGCGGTGGCCGAGCATCTGGTGCCGTTCCTGCCGGGCAACGCCGCGCTGGCCGAACACGAAGGCAAGGGCGTGCCGGTCTCGGCCACCGAGTACGGCTCCGCCGGCGTGCTGCCGATCTCCTGGGCCTACGTGGCCATGATGGGCGCCGAGGGCCTGACCGAGGCAACGAAGAGCGCCCTGCTGGCCGCCAACTACGTCGCCGCCCGGCTGAACGAGCACTTCCCGGTGCTCTACACCGGCAACGACGGGCTGGTCGCGCACGAGTGCATCCTGGACCTGCGCGAACTCACCGCCAAGTCGGGGGTGACCGCCGAGGACGTGGCCAAGCGCCTGATCGACTATGGCTTCCACGCGCCCACGCTGTCCTTCCCCGTGGCAGGCACCCTGATGGTGGAGCCGACCGAGTCCGAGGACCTGGCGGAGATTGAGCGGTTTATCGACGCGATGATCGCGATCAAGGGCGAAATCGACCAGGTGATCGCCGGCGACTTCCCGCTCGACGCCAGCCCGCTGCGCCTGGCGCCGCACACCGCCGCGGCCGTGGTCAGCTCCGACTGGGACCGGCCGTACACCCGCGAACAGGCCGCCTTCCCGGTACCGGGCCTGCAAGTGGACAAATACTTCGCCCCGGTCGGACGGATCGACGGCGCCGGCGGCGACCGCAACCTGATCTGCAGCTGCCCGCCGCCCGAAGCCTTCGAGAACTAGAGAGGTCAGCACCGCATGACTACCGAGACCACCACCATGCCCCGGCACACCGCGCTCTACGAGGAACACGAGCGGTTGGGTGCCTCCTTCACCGACTTCGGCGGCTGGATGATGCCGCTGAAGTACAGCAGCGAATTGGCCGAGCACCGCGCCGTGCGGAACAGCGCCGGCCTGTTCGACCTCTCGCACATGGGCGAAGTCTGGGTCACCGGCCCGGAGGCCGGGAAGTTCCTGGACTACGCACTCGTCGGCAAGCTCTCCGCCGTCACCGAGGGCCGGGCCAAGTATTCGCTGATCTGCAACGCCGACGGCGGCATCATCGATGACCTGATCATCTATCGCCGTCCCGCCAACCAGCACGGGGACCGTTACCTGGTGGTGCCCAATGCCGGCAACGCCCCGACGGTCGCCGCGGAACTCGCCGCACGGGTCGAAGGTTTCGACGCCACGGTGGAAGACGCCACGGCCGAAACGTCGCTGGTGGCGGTGCAGGGACCGAAGTCCGTGGAGATCCTGCTCCAACTGGTGCCCGCCAACCAGCACGCCGCGGTGCGGGACATGAAGTACTACGCCGCCGACGAGGTGGACTTCACCGTGTCCGGGGCGCCGCTCAAGCTGCTGCTGGCCCGGACCGGGTACACCGGCGAAGACGGCTTCGAGATCTACGTTCCCAACATCAACGCGGCCGCGCTCTGGAACGCCCTGCTGGCAGCAGGGCGGGGCTCCGACCTGCTGCCGGCCGGGCTGGCCTGCCGCGACTCGCTCCGGCTGGAAGCGGGCATGCCGCTCTACGGCAACGAGCTCACCCTCGAGACCAGCCCGTTCGACGCCGGCCTGGGCGGCGTGGTGGCGCTGAAGAAGGACGGCGACTTCGTGGGCCGCGAGGCGCTCGAGGCGCAGAAGGAGAAGGGCTCGGCCCGCAAGCTCGTGGGGCTCAAGGGCGCCGGACGGCGCGCCGGCCGCTCCCACTACCCGGTCCTGAAAGACGGCCGGACCATCGGCGAAGTCACCTCCGGCCAGCCCAGCCCCACCCTCGGCTACCCGGTCGCGTTGGCCTACGTGGACGCCGAGTACGCAGAACCCGGGACCCGGGTGGAGGTGGACCTGCGCGGCAAACCGGAGCCGTTCGACGTCGTCGAGCTGCCCTTCTACCGGCGGGACAAGTAACCGCGTCCCGGCAGGCAAACAGCCGCGGCACTGCGGACCCGTTGTGCCAGAGAGCTGCGTGAATAAGGAAAGGGATGACATGGCTGTAGGCGTTTTCGACCTTTTCTCCGTGGGCATCGGTCCCTCCAGTTCGCACACGGTGGGCCCGATGCGGGCTGCCTCCGTGTTCGTGCGGGAGGTGGCCGAGGCCGGCCTGCTCGACAGGGTGGACGGGCTGCGCGTGGACCTGTACGGCTCGCTCGCTGCCACCGGACGCGGACACGGGACGTTCACCGCCGTGCTGCTGGGGCTGGAGGGCTTCGAACCGGAGCAGATCCTGCCCGCCCAGGTGGAAGAGCGGCTGGCGGACATCGCCGCCTCCGGCCGGCTGCGGCTGGGCGCGGAACTGCCCGGCGCCGCCGGCCGGACGCTTGACTACGGCGTGCAGGACATGGTGCTGCACCCGCTGACCGTGCTGCCCCGGCACACCAACGGCATGACGTTCCAGGTGCTGGAATCGGCCGACGGCGGCGAGTCCCGCCTCCTGCACGAAGCCACCTTCTTCTCGGTGGGCGGCGGCTTCATTGTCCGCGGCGGCGAGGAGGAAGCCGCCCGCGAGGAACTGGAGTCCTCCAAGCAGCAGCTGCCCTATCCGTTCCGCACGGCGGCAGGGCTGTTGGAGCACTGCCGCAACACCGGCCTGGCCATCAGCGACATCATGATGCTCAACGAAGAGGCCTCACGCCCGCGCGAGGAGATCGAGGCCGGGCTGCTGCACATCTACAACGTCATGGAAGAGTGCAAGGACTCGGCCATCCGCCGGGAAGGCGACCTGCCCGGCGGACTCAACGTCCGTCGTCGGGCCCCCGCCTGGCACGAACGGCTGCGCAAGGAAGACCCGGACCGGGACCACAAGTACTGGCAGGAATGGGTCAACCTGGTGGCGCTGGCCGTCAACGAGGAAAACGCCTCGGGCGGGCGGGTGGTCACCGCGCCCACCAACGGGGCCGCCGGCATCATCCCCGCCGTGCTGTTCTATGCCACGCACTATGCACCCGGCATGGAACAGGCCACCCGCGAGGACAAGGAGCAGGTGGTCGTGAAGTTCCTGTTGACCGCCGGCGCCGTCGGGGTCCTCTACAAGGAGCAGGCATCCATTTCCGGTGCCGAGGTCGGCTGCCAGGGCGAAGTCGGCTCCGCGTCGTCGATGGCTGCCGCAGGACTGGCCGAAATCCTCGGCGGAATCCCGGCCCAAGTGGAAAACGCGGCCGAAATCGCGATGGAGCACAACCTGGGGCTCACCTGCGATCCGATCGGCGGACTGGTGCAGATCCCGTGCATCGAACGGAACGCTATCGGCGCGGCCAAGGCCGTGAACGCGGCCAAGATGGCGCTGATGGGTGACGGCACGCACCGGGTGTCGCTGGACCAGGTCATCGTGACCATGCGCGAGACCGGGCGCGACATGAGCGACAAGTACAAGGAAACCGCCACCGGCGGTCTCGCCGTCAACGTCGTGGAGTGCTAGGAAGCGACATCCTCCAGGTCCTGTCCCGACCGGTCGACGGCCGGCGGGCCGGCGGGACGCCGCGGCGGCATCGGAGGCCGGCGCGGGGCGACCGGCCTTCGGGCGCCGGACAAGACTGAGGCAGGACGTTCGGCAGCCTGCGACCGGGCAGGTGCGGGCGGCGGCTGAGCGGCGTCCCCGGCCGGCGCCCCACGGCGTCGCGCCACTGTCCGGAGCCGGCGCCCAGCTGCCCGGCGCCGGACTTGGCGGCAGCGCCGATCCTGCGGGCGGCCGGGGCGATCTTACTGCCTAGATCCCTGGCACGACCGGCGGCCTCACCCCACGGCAGCGCGGAGATCGCCGCGCCGGCGGTGCGTGCCGCGGCTGTAAGCCGGCGGATGGCCGGGCGCCGGCCATCCGCCGCGGGCCGGTTGAGCACCATCAGGATGGCGGCGAGCAAGGCGACCGGGATGGAGACCAGCACGGCAACGGCGCCGGCGTACATGGCCAGGAAGACCTTGGCGGGGGAATCAAACATGCCGGCGACGAAGGCCGCGGCTCCCAGGAGCAACCAGATCCAGAAAACCATGACGCCACAGAGCGTGGTCCGGGCCTGGCGATACGTACGGAGCGACCGCCCGCGCACGGTGTGCTTAGCCGCCTCCACGCTTCCTACTCCCCAACGACAGCCCCACTAATCGGGGCACCTGAGCACATTGTAGGTCGCCGCCCGCCCCGGGCGCGGAGGGCACGCCGGAGGAACGGGCCGGCGAATGCGGCCCTGCCGGAAGCCGGGCCGGACCGAGGGTTCAGCTGCGTCTGGGGCGGTGCTAGTCTGGCCGCAGGCCGGCCCTGAAATTGCCGGCGAGGAATGCACCAGGACCACTCAATCACTGTCGACAAACAGGGAGGAAACCTGGACCATGACCACTTCAGCGACGCCTCACGTACTCATCCTGGGCGGCGGCTACGTCGGCCTCTACACAGCCTGGGGGATACGCAAGCGGCTGGGACCGTCGGACGCACGGATCACCGTTGTTGAGCCCAACTCGTACATGACGTACCAGCCGCTGCTGCCGGAGGTAGGCGGCGGGGAGATCGAACCGCGAATCGTCACGGTCAACCTGCGCAGCGCGCTGAAGAAGGTAGACATCGTCCGCGGCAAGCTGGTTTCACTGGACGTCCAGGCCAAGAACGCCCAGGTGCGCGAGATCGGCGGTGACGAATTTGCGGTGGCGTACGACCACGTGGTGTTCGCCGTCGGGGCGGTCACCAGAACCTTTCCCACGCCGGGGCTGGAAGAGCACGGCATCGGGTTCAAGACCGTGGAAGAGGCTATCTACTGCCGCGACAAGGTGCTCGACAACGTGGCGCTGGCTGCCGGCACCAGCGACCCGGAGGAACGGGCCAGGGCACTCACGTTCGTGGTGGTCGGCGGCGGCTATACCGGCGTCGAGGCCCTGACCGAGTTGAGCGACTTGTCCAAGCTGGCCGTGGACGCGCATCCGGAGTTGGACCGCTCGCAACTGCGCTGGGTGCTGGTCGAGGCACTGGATCGGGTAGCCCCCGAGGTCGGACCGAATCTCTCGGAGTGGACCTTGGGCCAGCTGCGCAAGCGCGGCATCGATGTGCGGCTGAACACCACCATGCCGTCCTGCGAGGACTCGGTGGCCGAGCTGAGCACCGGCGAACGCATCCCGGCCGGCCTCATTATTTGGACGGCCGGCATGAAGCCCAATCCCGTGCTGGACGACACGAACGTGCCGCGCGGCCCGAAGGGACACGTGAACGCGAACGCCCGGCTGCAGGTGATCGACGATGCCGGCCAGGTGGTGCAAGGCGCGTGGGCCGCCGGCGACTGCGCCCAGGTACCCGACCTGGCGGCGGAGAAGCAGCCGGCCTACTGCCCGCCGAACGCCCAGCATGCGGTCCGCCAGGCCAAGCTGCTCGCCCAAAACGTGGTCAACGCCGTGCAGGGCCAGCCGCCGGCCGAGTACCGGCACAAATCGCTGGGCACGGTCGCGACCTACGGCGTCGGCCGGGGCGCCGCGAAGATCTTTGGCTACGAGTTGAAGGGCAAGCCCGCCTGGTACGTCGCCATGGGCTACCACGGCATGGCGCTGCCCACCTGGATCCACAAATGGCGCCTGCTGGCAGGCTGGAGCCCGCTGGTGTTCGGCGGCCGGGACATCACGTCGATGGGGGCCACCCAGCATCCGCGGCGCGCCTTCGTCGAGGCGCATGCCGACACGCAGAAGGGCCGGACGTAAGCCCCCGGGTAGCAGGCAGGCCCCGGGCAAGCAGGCAGGCCCCGGGCAAGCAGGCAAGGCCGCAGGCAGGGCCCTGGCCCGGGCTGCCGGCTGAGCTGATATCAGGGCCTCCGCCGCCAGCACAGCGGCTGCCCACCGGCTGCCAGCGGAGCCCCCGAATCCGCACCCTCCCGCGCCCGTCCGTGCACCACCAGGGCGGCCGGAGTCCAGCCGGCGCGGCCAAACGTGAGCCAGCTCTCCATTGTTACGGTGGGAGACCGTTCTGCTGCGAAGCCTGCCGCCGGAAGGCCCGCGCGGGGAGTAGCCTGCTGGACGGAGCCCGACCCGGGCAGCGAGGAGAGCAGTATGTCCAAACACCCCAGTGGCGCACTGCTTTTCGTCCTGACCTGCGCCATGGGCGTCGGCCCGCTGCTGAACTACGGCCTGAGCGCCGTCAGCCCGCTGGTCATCGACGACCTGGGCATCAGCGAGGGCCAATTCGGCCTGCTGGCCACGACCATTTTCGCCAGCGCCGCTGTCTCCAGCATGTGGCTGGGCAAACTCAGCGACCGGATTTCCAGCCGCTCCCAGTTGGTCCTGATCTTCGCCGGCACGGCGGTGGCCCTGGTGGTCGCCGCCCTGTCCCACCATTACCTGGTCCTGGTGATCGCCGCGCTGCTGGCGGGCCCCACGCAGGCCATTTCCAACCCGACCACGAACCGGATCATCATGACCCAGGTTCCTGCGCCCAAGCGCCCGGGCTGGATCGGGGTCAAGCAGTCCGGCGTCCAGGGCAGCCAACTGTTCTCGGGCTTGTTCTTCCCCGTCGCCGCGCTGTGGGCCGGCTGGCAAGGCGCCACCGCCCTGGCGGCCGTCGTCGCCGTCGGGTTGTTGCTCTACGGCCTGCGCCAACTCCCGAGACGGGGCACCGAAACGACGGCGGCGAAGGCGCCTCCCGCAAACGCGGCGCCGTCCGCCACACCGCCGGCCGATGCCCCAGCCGCACAGGGCGCAAGCGCCCCGGCCGCCCGGCAGGGCCGCATGGACCGCACAAAGCAAACCGAGCGCGCCGGCGGGCTGTCCCGGTTCCCGCCCTCGGTCTGGCTGTTCGCCGGTTACGCATTGCTGTCCGGCCTGGGCATGCAGGCCACCAACGTCTACCTGCCGCTGTTCACCGTCCGGGAACTGGACTTCAGCCTGGTCATGGGCGGCGTGGCAGCCGGCGTCTCCGGCGTCGTCGGCGTAACCTCCCGGGTGCTGTGGGGGCGGCGCATGGCCACGGGTGTGCGGGCCTCCACGCTGCTCATCCTGCTCGGAATCGGGGCGCTCGGCGGAGCGGGGGCGTTCCTGGCCGCGGGCTCGCTCGGAATTCCGGCGTTGCTCTGGCTGGGCGTCGTCCTGCATGGTGCCACCGTGTTGGGCACCAACGTGGTGGTAATCGCCGGCGTGATGCGCGTGGTTTCGGCCGAACGGGTCGGAGCGGCCTCCGGCATTGTCTCGATGGGAATGTATGCCGGTTTCGCCGCCGGGCCGCTGCTCATGGGTCTGCTGCTCGAGGCCACCGGCAGCTTCGATACCGGCTGGCTGCTGGTGGGCGCCGGATACCTGCTGTGCTCGGTGCTGGCCGTCGCCCTCCGCGCCTACGGCAACCGCGCCGGCGTCGTGCGCTGACCTGCCCGACGGACCGGAGGTGCCCCCTCCCTGCTTGCGTGGCAGGACCGACGCCTCGCCTCCGGTAGCTTGGTGAATGGTTAGATGTTGGGACTGCAGGAAGGCACACGGTGAAACAACGCGCACTCGGACGGTCGGGATTGCACGTCTCAGAATTGAGTTTCGGGGCCGGCGGGTACTGGGGCATGAAGGCTTTCCCCGAGCGGCAGGCGGCGCACCTGATCGACCAAGCGCTCGACGGCGGCATCACCGCCTTTGACACCGGCCCGAATTACAGCCGCGGGAACGCCGAGGAGCGGTTGGGCCGGATCCTCAAAGGCCGCACGGAGAATCTGGTGATCTCCACGAAGGTCGGGTCCCACTGGATCAACAACCGGAATGTGAAGGATTACTCGGCCCGGGCCATCGAAAACAGCGTGCATGGCAGCCTGCGGCGGCTCCAGTTGGACCACCTGCCCTTGCTGCACTTCCATGGTTTCCCCCAGCCGGCCGGTCCCGCGATCGACACCGTCCTGAAGCTGAAGGAACAGGGGAAGGTCGGGGCGCTCGGCGTCTCCACCGGCCGCGGCGGCGCCGGGAAAGCGCTCAAGCTGGGCATCTTCGACGCCCTGATGGTGGAATACAACATCGTGGACCGGTCGCTGGCGACGGTGATCTCCGAGGCCCGGGAAGCCGGCGTGGGCGTCAAGCTCAAGTCGCCGCTCGCCCAGACCCTCTACTCGCGCGACATCTTCAAAATCACCGGCCCCAGCGACGTCTGGTACCTGTTGCGGGCGCTGAAGAACCACCGGCACAAGTTTGTGCAAGGCCGGAAGTACCGGTTCATCAACGACGTCGACGGCCTCTCCGCGAGCGAGATCGCGCTGGCCTTCGTGCTCAGCAATCCCGGAGTCTCCAGCGCGGTGATCGGCACCGTGAAGCCGGAACACTTGCGCTCCAACCTCAAGGCGCCGCAGGTCCGGTTGCCCGCGGAGCTCTTGGAGCGGATCGAGCAGGCAGGTTCTGCAGCCCGGAGGTGAAGGGTGTGCGCGCCGGGTGAGGGCCGAAAAAGGGGACGCCGCTCTCGCCCGCGCGGGCAGCCGGTGAAGGGCGGTTTTCCTAAGGCAGGTAGGCCGAGGCGGTCCAGAGGTGGAAGACGGCGTAGGCCCGCACCGGAGACCACGACCGGCCGAGCGCGCGGGCCTCGGTGGCGGCCTTCACTCCGAGAGCCCGCCGCAGCACCAGATCGCCCTCGGGGTAGGCATCGCGGTCGTGCAACGCCCGCATGGCAAGGTACTCGACCGTCCACGGACCGATGCCGGGCAGCGCCAGCAGGCGGCGGCGGGTGTCGGCGTGGTCCGTGTCCGGAGAGAGGTCCAGTCCGTCCGCGCAGGCTTCGGCCAAAACCTGGACGGTCCGGGCGCGGGCACCGGTCAAGCCGACGGCTTCGCGGACGGCGTCGGGGCCGGCGGCGGCCAGTGCATCCGGTGTGGGGAAGAGCGCCAGGCCGGTGCCGGACCGGGAGCCGAAGGCAGAGACCAGCCGGGCCGTGAAGGTGCGGGCAGCGGCCAGCGAGACCTGCTGGCCGATCACGGTGGAGACGGCACCCTCGAAGCCGTCCGGGTAACCAAGGATGCGCAGCCCGGGACGGTCAGCGAGCAGCGGTCCGAGCACCGGATCGGCGCCCAACGCCGCCGCCACCCGCTCCGGTTCCAAGTCCAGGTCGAGCCAGCCGCGCACCGCCGTCGTAATTTCGCTCAGGGCGGCGGGGGAATCGCTGCCGATGTCCAGGTCGACGGCGTCGGGCGACAGGGTGGCGGTAACCGGCACCGGTCCGGCGCTGGTGCCGAACAGGCGGGTGCAAGTGCCCGCCGCCACATCGACGGTTTCGATGCCAGGTACCGCATGGGCGGCCAGGGCAGCCAGCGCGGCGGAGGAGTCGAACGGCGGAAGCACCGGCAGGTTAACCTGCATGGGTCAGCGGGCCTTGACCGCCAGGACCGGGCAGTCGACGGACAGCAGGATCTCCTGGGCGGTGCTGCCCAAGATCAGCTTGCCCACCGGCGAGCGCCGGCGCAGGCCGATGACGAGCAGCGAGACCGAGAGTTCTTCGACCAGCTCCACGATCTCGTCCACGGCGTCCTTGCCGCGGACGAACTGCTTGAACTCTGCTTCCAGGCCGGAGTTATACAGTTCCTGCTGCACCCAGGCCGCGTCATGGGCATCCGCGAACGACTCGTCCTTCTGCGTCCCGCCCGGGCTGGCGTTGACGACCACCAGCTTCTCATTGGTCTGGGTGGCCATCTGAATGCCCTTGCTCAGGGCCGCGCGGCCCTCGGGACGCGGGGCGTAGGCAACAAGAATCGTCAACGTGCTCTCCTTACCGAGATAACTCCTGCGGTGCCGGCTCCCGGTCGAACATGCACGTCCGGTTCCCCCCGAAGCCAGCGGATGCACTTCATTGTGGCACGCATCTCACGGTGCGGCGGATGCGTGAAGTGATTGTGAAAGCGGGCGTTAGTTCCAGACGCCGGAGGAGCCGCGGCGGTGGCTGTCCACCAGGTGGGTGTCGATCATGCCGATGGCCTCCATCAGGGCGAACATGGTGGTGGGGCCGACGAAGGCGAAGCCGCGCTGGCGCAGCGCCTTGGACAGGACGACGGACTCCGGCGATGTGGTGGGCACATCCTGGATGCGCCGCGGGGCCGGTGTTTCCTCCGGCTGGAACGACCAGACGAAGTCGCTCAGGCCGCCTTCTGCGCGCAGTTCAATGGTGGCGTTCGCGTTGGTGATGGCGGCGCGGATCTTGGCCCGGTTCCGCACGATTCCGGCGTCCTGCATCAGCGCCTCGACGTCGTCTTCGGTGAACGCGGCGACGGTGTCCACGTGGAAACCCTGGAACGCTTCCCGGAAGGCCGGGCGTTTGCGCAGGATCGTGGCCCAGGAGAGCCCGGCCTGGAAGCCCTCCAGCGTGATGCGCTCATAGACGCCTTGCTCGCCCCGGACCGGCATGCCCCATTCGGTGTCGTAGTATTCGCGCAGCATCGGATCCGTGGCGGCCCACGCCGGCCGTGCCAGGCCGTCCTCGCAGAGGACTACGCCGGAAGCGGTTGTCTCCATGGTTCGATTCTCTCCTACCGTGGCGCCGCCCGCAGGACCGCCTGACACGCTGTGGAAAACCGCGGACCCTCACCCCAGTCCGGTCACCCGCATGGTCAGGTTCAACCGGCCGCCGGTCAGCCCGCAGGCGGGATCGGCGGTGCCAGGGTAGATCCTGGGCACGCCGTGGTAGGCGAACCGGGCGGGTCCGCCGAATACGAACAGATCCCCGGAGCGCAGCCGGAGGTCGGTATACGGTTTGGTCCGCGTTTCGGTGTTGCCGAAGCGGAACAGGCAGTCGTCGCCGACGCTGAGCGATACCACCGGGAAGTCCGCCTGTTCGTCCTTGTCCTGGTGCATGCCCATCTTGGCGGTGTCGTCGTAGAAGTTGATCAGGGCCGTATCCGGCTCGTAGCCTTGCCCCGCGGCGGGATCCCCCGAAGCGTCGGCCAGGGCCAGCCTGCCCCACTCGGCGAGCCAGCCGGGGAACTCCAGCACGCGGGCGCCGTTCACGTCGTCGGCGGTGCGGGTGTACTTGTACGGTGCCCAGTGCCAGCCCAGGCACAGCGTCCGCACGCTCATCTCGTGGCCGCCCGGCAGCCTGGCCGCGCGGTAGGGGACCGGTCCACGGCCGAACTCCCGGCAGGCTTCGACCAGTTCGCGCTGCTGCTCCACGGTCAGCCAGCCCGGCACATGCACCGCGCCCGGAGCGATCTCGCGGGGGCCGGCCGGAGCGTCGTCGAACAGCGTGCTCACGCCGCCGCCTCCAGGCCCAGCAGGTAGGCCTTCGCCTCCGGCCCGCCGAGGTAACCGCCGAAGGCGCCGTCCGAGCGCAGCACACGGTGGCAGGGCACGACGACGGGCAGCGGGTTGGTGGCGCAGGCGCTGCCCACGGCGCGCACCGCCTTGGGATTTCCGACGGCGGCGGCCACCTGAGCGTAGCTTTCTGTCCGGCCGTAGGGGATCTCGGGCAAGTGCCTGAGCACGTCCGCCCGGAATCCCTTGGACAGCCGGCGGTCCAGCCGGAGGTCGAAGGAGCGCCGCAGGCCGGCGAAGTATTCGTCCAGTTGCCGAGCGGCCGCCTCGAGCCGGGCCGGAGCATGCAGGATCCGTGGGCTGACCCTGGCTGCCAGGCCGGCCAGCACGGCTTCGTGGTTTTCGCCCTCGAAGGCCACGCGGACCAGTCCTTCGTCCGTGGCGGCCAGCAACAGCTGCCCGAGCGGAGTGTCGGCGGTAGCGTAGGCCAGGTCGAGGGTGCCTGCGGCCGCGGCCTCGTGTTCCAGCCTGGTGTGCAGCCGCTCCAGCAGCGCCGGATCCAGGCGGGTCAGCACGTCCAGCGCGGGGCCGGGCGCGGCGTCCCGGGCCGCCGATTGTGCGGTAGTCATCGCATAACTCCTTCACTTGCGTGTTGTGGGGCGGCCGCCGCGGCTTGCTCCCGGTCACCGCGGTACAGCGCCCGAAGCCTGGCGATGCCGTCGGCGGCTGCGCGACGGACGGCTCCGGTCGTGGACCCGGTGATTTCGGCGGCTTCGGCGTACGGCAACCCGACCAGGTAATGCAACGCGACCGCTTCGCGCTGCCTCAGGGGCAGGGCAGCGACCGCCTGGCGCAGTTCGTCGTCGTCATTACCGGGGATACCCAGCGTGGACGGTGACTCGGGCAGATACTCTGCCGGCACCGGAGTGCGCGCCCGACGCCGGACGACGTCGATGGCCTTGCGGTGGGCGATGGTGACCAGCCAGGCCTCATGGTTTGCGGCGGCGGGCAGCTCCGGATAGGCCCTGAGCGCGGACAAGAAGGCCTCCGACCAGGCATCCTCGGCGTCCGGCCCGGGACCCAGCACCACCCGGCATACGCGCAGCACCGTGGGGCCGTGGTCGCTGACCAGTTGCTCGAAGGGTTTCATCTGCACACCTTGTAGACGCTCGCCGGGCGCATTCCGTGAGGTGGGCGCATCAGAAAAGCTTGCCCGCCTTCACGTCTGCCGGCTCTTCCAGTTCCAGCAGGAAGCGCTTTCGCTCCAGCCCGCCGGCATAACCCACCAACGAGCCGTCCGCTCCGACCACGCGGTGGCACGGCACCACGATGGACAGCGGGTTTTGGCCGTTGGCGTGGCCCACCGCCTGGGCCAGATGCGGATCGCCCAGGCCGGCTGCCAGCTGTCCGTAGGAGCGCGTCTGGCTGTAGGGGATGTGCCGCAGCAGCGCCCACACCTTGAGCTTAAAGGGGTCACCCTTCGGCGCCAACGGCAGGTCGAACTCCCTGCGCCCGCCGGCGAAATACTCTGCCAGTTGCTCAGCGACTGCTGCAAAGACTGCTTCGCGGCCGACGGCGGTGCGTTCGCCGAAGGTGGCGGCAGCTGGCATCCGCTTGTGGCCCGGGAAGTAGAGCGCGGTCAGCGACCCGTCCTCGGCGACGGCCGTCAGCTCCCCGACCGGGGTATCGATGAGGGTGTGCACGCGGGTCATGGTGCTCCTTCGTCCGCTTCCATTCTCTCCCGTGCAGACGTTCCGGCGCGCGTTAAGGTGAGTCCCGCGCTACTGTTCCGACTTCCTCCGGCGGCAGCCGGCGCGGGGCAGCGTGCCGTCGGGGCGCGTGGCGCCGCTCAGCCGCGGTAACGGAACACCGTGTCCTGCCACTCCTTGTGCGCGGCCGGGTCGCTGCCCATGCTCACGTGCTTGATGTTCGTGTAGTCCTCCAGTGAATACGCGGACATGTCCTTGCCGAAACCGGAGGCCTTGTACCCGCCATGCGGCATTTCGGAGACGATCGGGATGTGGTCGTTGATCCAAACGCAGCCGGCCTGGATGTCGGCCGATGCGCGCAGGGAACGCGCCAGGCTGCTGGTCCACGCGGAGGCAGCCAGCCCGTACTGGGTGTCATTGGCCAGCGCGATGCCCTCGCCGTCGGTGTCGAACGGAATCGCGGTCAGCACCGGGCCGAAGACCTCGTCGCGGACTATTTCCGCATCCTGCCCGACGCCGGTGACCAGCGTGGGCCGGTAATACGCACCGTCTGCCAGTTCGGCGCCGGGAGCCGCGCCGCCGGCCAGGATTTTCGCCCCCGCGTCCCGCGCCCGGTCCACGAAACCCGCCACCTTGTCCCGGTGCGCGCGGCTGATCAGGGAGCCCATGTCGGTGGCGTCGTCGGTGGGGTCGCCCACCACCACCAGTTCCATCAGCTCGGCCACCCGTGCGGTGAAAGCGTCGAACAGCGGCCGCTGGACGTACGCCCGGGTGGCGGCGGTGCAGTCCTGGCCGCCGTTGATGGTGCAGCCGGCCACCGCTCCGTGCGCGGCGGCTTCCAGATCCGCGTCGTCGAACACGACGAACGGTGCCTTGCCGCCCAGCTCAAGGTGCACGCGGTTCCCCCGCCCCGCCGCCAGCGCCATGATGCGGCGTCCGACGGCGGTGGAGCCGGTGAAGGACGTCATGGCCACATCCGGATGGGTCACCAGGGCCTCGCCCGCTTCCCGGCCGCTGCCGGTGACGATGTTGACCACGCCATCCGGTATTCCGGCCGCGGCCGCGGCTTCGGCGAAGATCAGGCTGGTGCCCGGCGTGAGTTCGGAGGGCTTGAGCACAATGGTGTTGCCGGCGGCGATCGCCGGCAGGATCTTCCATGCGGCCATTTGCAGCGGGTAGTTCCACGGCGCCACGGAACCCACCACGCCGATCGGCTCGCGCCGGATCATCGAGGTGCCGCCGGTGCCGTATTCGCCGGCCGCCACTCCCTGCAACTGGCGGGCCGCGCCCGCGAAGAACGCGGCGTTGTCGACGGTCCCGGGAACGTCGAACCCGGTGGCCAGGCGGATGCTCTTGCCGGTCTGCGCGGTTTCGACCGCCGCCAGCTCTGCGGCCCTGCGGTCCAGTTCGGCCGCCAGTTTCAGCAGGGCCTCGGAACGTTCGGCAGGCGTCGCGCCCGCCCAGGTCGGAAAGGCGGTTTTGGCGGCCGCCACGGCGTCGTCCACGTCGGCCCCGGAAGCATAGCGGATGGTCTCCGCGGCCTCTCCGGTGGCCGGGTTGACGCGCGTGGCACGCTCTCCGCGGCCCTCGCGGAGTCCGCCGTCGATATACTGGTGCATTCTTGTCTCCTTTACGAGTCGAAGCCCATGCCGGCCGCGTCCATGGCTTTCAGCCAGGGGCCGCGTCGTCCCCGGTTGCGGTCGGCGCGGATCAGGGCAGCTGTGGTGAGCTTGATGCCGAGCCAGGCGAGCGGCTCGGGCGGGAACGGCAGCGGCTTCCGCCGCACCAGCTCCAGCTCCGTCCGTTCGGTCGGCCGGCCGGACAGCAGGTCCAGCATCACGTTGGCGCCGAAACGCGAGGCTCCCACGCCGAGGCCGGTAAAGCCGGCGCAATAGGCCACCCGGCCGGCGCAGGCGGTGTCGAAGAAGGAGAAGAAGCGGCTGCAGGTATCGATGGCGCCGCCCCAGGCGTGGCTGAAGCGCACGTCGGCCAGCTGCGGGAAGGTGGCGGCGAAGTGTGCGGCGAGGCGGCGGAACGTTTCCGGGCGGTGTTCGTGGCCGTGCCGGAGCGACCTGCCGTAGTGGTAGACGGCGTCGTAGCCGCCGAACAGCATCCGGTCCCGCCCGTCGGCATCGGTGGTCAGCCGATAGTAATGGAACCGGTTGTCGTTGTCGGAAATGCCAAACCGCTCCGACCAACCCAGCGACTCCCGTTGCCCGCCGGTCAGCGGTTCGGTCATCAACGCGTAGTCGTACACCGGGACGGTATGCAGCCGGGTGCGCGCCAGCAGCGACGGGAAGGCATTGGTCGCCAGCGCGACGCGTCCGGCGGCCACGGAGCCGGCGTCGGTGCGCAGCAGGATGGATCCCGCCCGTTGGGACAGGGAGCGTGCCGGCGTGTGTTCAAAGATTTCGACGCCGGCGCCCAGGCAGGCGTCGCGCAGTCCCCAGGCGAGTTTCGCGGGGTGCACCATCGCCGTTCCCTGCCGGTCCCGCAACCCCGCCCGGTAGGCGGGGGAGGCCACCTGCTGTTGGACGGCGGCCTGGTCCAGGAACTCCAGTGCGGGGTCCTCGGCGGCCTCCTCGGCCAGCCAGGCGACGTGGTGCTCTTCGGTGGCCACGGACAGCGTGCCGGTGCGTTCAAAGCCGGCGTCGATCCCGTACCGGGCCAGGCTCTCTTCGATCTCGTCCAGGTTCTGCAGACCCAGCTTGTCCAGCAGTTCGTTTTCGCCGGGAAGGTGTCTCTGCCCGTTCGCGCTCCCATGGGTCAGGCTGGCCTCGCAGAAGCCGCCGTTGCGCCCGGACGCGGCCCAGCCGATGCGGTTGCCCTCCAGGAGCACCACCGAGCGGTCCGGGTCCCGCTCCTTGGCCAGCAGCGCGGTCCACAAGCCGGTGTAGCCGCCGCCGACCACCGCCAAATCCGCCGTCACCGGGCCGCGCATCGACGGCAGCGGTTCGGGACGCGAGGGATCATCCAGCCAGTACGGCGTCGGGGACGCCCCGGCCAAGGCTGCGTCGAGGCGGGCGGCCGGGATCTGTTCTTCGGCACGGTCATAGAACGTTTTCATGCCGGCGCCCCCTGTCGTTCGAAGACCGGTTGGCCGGCCACCAGAGTCATGTCGGTGCCGACGGTGTGCAGCTCCGCCGGTGGCAGGCTGAACGGATCGACGGTCAGAACCGCCAGGTCGGCCGGCGCTCCGGGGACAATACGGCCGCCGTCGTCATGGCGGTTCAGCCACGCCGAGCCGGAGGTGTAGGCGGCCAGCGCCGTCTGCAGGGACAACGCCTCGCCCGGAAGCAGCGGCCCGTCCGAGCCGTCGTCCGGGTGCCACCGGTTCACCGCCACGTGGATGGCCTGCCATGGATCCGGGGAGGACACCGGCCAGTCCGAGCCCATCGCGAGCCGGGCGCCGGAGGCGGCCAGGGAGGCGAAGGGGTACTGCCAGCCGGCCCGTTCCTGGCCGATCAGCGGCACGGTCAGCTCGCGCATCTGTGCGTCGTTGCAGGCCCAGAGCGCCTGCAGGTTCGCGGTGATGCCCAGTTCCCCGAAACGGGCGATGTCGGCGGGGTGGATGATCTGCAAATGCGCCATGTGGTGCCGGCCGCTGCCGGGCCCGTTCGCGCGCCTGGCCCGCTCGACGGCGTCAAGTCCCTCCCGCACGGCACGGTCGCCGATCACGTGCAGGTGCAGGTCGAATCCCGCGGCATCCAGTGCCGTCACTACTGCCACCAGAACGTCCTCGGGAAGATAGGTCAGCCCGCGGCTCGCCGACGGGCTGCCCGCCGCGTTGCCGCGGGCGGCAGGGCTTTCGTGTCCCGCCGCGCCGGCACAGGCGCAGGGTTGCAGGTACGGCTCCAACATGGCCGCGGTCCTGTTCTCCGGCACCCCGTCGACCATGATCTTGGCGCTGGTGGTGCGGAAACCGGCCGCCGCATTCTGCTCCCGGCGGGCGATAAACTCCGCGACCAGGTCGGGGACCGACGCCAGGCTGGTGCTCCGCGGCACCCAAAGGGCTCCGGCGGCGCGGCCGGTCAGCAGGCCCTCCTCCCACAACGTCCGGTACGCGGCACTCGCCTCCGGATAGCCGGCATAGTCGCCCAGGATCGCCTCCTGCCATCCGGTTACGCCTACCGAGTGGAGGTAGCGCTGGGCCTCCAGCAAGCCGGCCCGCATGTCCTCGACCGTCGCGCGGGGGATGACCCGGTTGACCAGATCCATGGCGCCTTCGTGCAGGGTGCCGTCCGGTCTTCCGGAAGCATCGCGCTCCAGCAGGCCGTCCGTCGGGTCGGGGGTGGCGGCATCGATGCCGGCCAACTCCAGCGCGCGGCTGTTGACCCAGGCGCTGTGGTGGTCCGCGTTGACCAGATAGACCGGGCGGTCCGGGACCACCGCATCCAGCGCCTGCCGGGTCGGGTAGCCGCCCGGGAAATCCGCCTTGTGCCAGCCGCCGCCGGTGATCCACTCGCTGGTGCTGGACGAGGCGAACCCGGCTATCCGGGCCAGCACCTCGTCGGTTCCGGTGCAGAGGGACAGGTCGCAGCCCAACCGTTCCATCCCGGCCATCACGGCGTGCACGTGGGCGTCGGTGAAGCCGGGCGCCAGCAGCCGGCCGCGCAGGTCCACCACGGTGGCATGCGGCCCCGCCGCTGCCCGGGCTTCGGCATCGGTTCCAATGGCGATGACCACCCCGCCCGTGACGGCAACCGCCGTGGCCCCGGGGAGCAGGCGCAGTCCATCGAAGATCCTGCCGGAGTGGAATATCCAGTCTGCCGCCATGGCCGCTCCTCTGACCCGGCGCCGACGCCGGAAATGAATGGGTTTCACTTATGACACAGGCGGCGGGTCTCTTTGTCAACGGTTTTGCCGGAGTTCCCGGGACGAGGCGGCCCCGACTCCGCTCTGGCCGGCCGGCCAAGCCTCGGCGCGGAATACGTAACGAAGTAGTTGCTTAATCTGAGTGAGCGTAGGCTACCCTTACTTTGTTCGTTTCCCTTGATTCGAGGAGGCCCCGAGTTGGCCCTTTCACGCATGCGCGGGCTGGCTGCTGCCGCCGCCGTCGTCTTGATGTCCCTGACCGCCTGCTCCACCGGTCCCGCCGGCGGAGGTTCCGAGGCCGGCCCGTCGGCCGCGGCGTCGGACCAGTTCCCGGTAACGGTTGAACACGCCTTCGGCGAGACCGTGATCGAAGAACAGCCCGAACGCGTGGCCACCGTGTCCTGGGTCAATTCCGACGTGTCGCTGGCGCTGGGCGTGGTTCCGGTCGGCATGCCCAAGGAGGACTGGGGCGGAAACGAGAACGGGTCCACCCCGTGGCGGGACGCCAAGCTGGAGGAGCTGGGCGCCGCGATCGGCAGCGAAAACGCGCCCACGCTGTATTCCGAGGCGGACGGCATCGCCTTCGACGAGATTGCCGAGCTGGCCCCCGACGTCATTCTGGCCGCCTACTCCGGGCTGACCCAGGAAGACTACGACACGCTCAGCAAGATCGCCCCGGTCGTCGCGTACCCGGAGACTCCGTACGGCACCGACTGGCAGGATTCCACCCGGCTGATCGGCCAGGCGCTGGGCCGCAGTGCTGCCGCCGAGGACCTGGTGGCCGAGACCGAGCAGGCCATCGTGGCCAAGGCCTCGGAGTACCCGCAACTGGCTGACAAGAGCTTTATCTACGGCAACCTTGAACCCGCCAAGGGCGACGGCGTGAACGTCTACACTGCCAACGACAACCGGCCGAAGTTCCTCACCAGCATCGGCATGGTCCAGGCGGATGTTGTCACCGAGGCCACCGCCGGCTCCGACGAGTTCTTCATTCCGTGGTCGGCCGAGAAGGCCAACGAGCTGGAATCCGATGTGTTCGTGACCTGGGTGCCGGACGACAAGACCGCCGAGCAAATCACGACCGACCCGCTGCTGAGCCAGATCCCGGCGATCGAAGACGGTGCGCTGGTGGCGGACTCGGACAACACGCTGACGCTGTCCATTTCGGCCGCGTCGCCGCTGAGCCTGCCGTGGGCGCTGGATACCTTCCTGCCCATGCTCGCCAAGGCCGCCGACGCGGCTGACGCCGCCAAGTAGCCTGCGGCGCCGCCCCGGTACGACGGCGAGGGGCACCCTCCGCGCGGATTGAGCAGTGCCGGCGCGGACAGGGTGCCCCTTTGGCTGTCCAGTCGCATAAGGTTGCCGGAGATTGCCTATCGCGGAAGGGGTGGGGGTGGTGAAGACCAGCGGGTCCAGCCGGGCGATGTCGGCCGGGCTGCTGATTGCCGGCATCCTGCTGGTGGCAGCCAACCTGCGCCCGGTGCTGACCAGCGTCGGCCCGCTGCTGGACCAGATCGGCGCGGACACGGGACTGGGCACCACCGCCCTGGGCGTGCTGGCCGCGGTCCCGCTGCTGGCCTTCGGCGCGGTGTCCCCGCTGGCGCACGGACTGAGCGAAAAGTTCGGCGTCGAGCGCACGGTTTTCGGTGCCCTGATGCTGTTGGTCGCCGGGACGTTCCTGCGGCCGGTTCCCGGCACCATCGCGAACCTGTGGGTCGGCACCTTCCTGGTCGGTGCGGCCATCGCCGTCTGCAACGTGATGCTGCCCGCGCTGCTCAAGCGCGACTTTCCGGAACGGATGGCCTCGCTCACCGGCGCCTATTCCGCCGTGCTGGGCGGCTGCGCCTCCCTCGGGGCAGGCCTCGCGGTGCCGCTGGCGCTCGTTCCGTTCGGCGGCGGACCGGCCGGTTGGCGCTTCGCCCTGGCCGCCTTCGTGGTGCTGGCGGTGCCGGCCGTGCTGCTGTGGCTGCCCCGCCTGCGGCGCAGCGACGCGGCCGAAGAGCGGGCCCGTGCCGCCGCCGCAGCGCCGGCTCTGGTCCGCGGTTCGGTGTGGAAGTCCGGCCTCGCCTGGCACGTGACGGTGTACATGGGCCTGCAGTCGATGACCTTCTACATTCTCATCACGTGGCTGCCCACCCTGGAACGCTTCCACGGCCGCGGCGAGCTTGCCTCCGGCTGGGACCTCATGCTCTTCCAGCTGATCGGGGTGGTGTCCAGCCTGCTGACTCCTGTTGTCCTGCGCGGGCCGACCCAGCGCCTGGCCGCCGCGCTGCCGCCCCTGCTGGTGGTGGCCGGCGGCCTGGGCATCATGCTGATGCCGCAGGTCATGCTGTTCTGGGTGCTGGTGGCGGGTTTCGGCTGCGGCAGCTCCCTGGTCACCGCGCTCTCGCTCTTCGGCCTGCGCACCCGCACCCACCGCGAAGCCGGCGCCCTCTCCGGCATGGCTCAGTCGATCGGCTATCTGCTGGCCGCCGCCGGCCCGCCGATCTTCGGCGGGCTCTTCGCCGCCACCGGCGCCTGGGAAACCTCCCTGGCGCTGCTGTGCCTCATCGCCGTGGCGCAGGCGGCCATCGGGCTGCTGGTCGGACGGGATCGCTTCGCCTTCGCACCGGTGAGCCCGGCAGCGCCGGCCGGGTGAGCCCCCGAGCGCCCACGCCGGCCGCCTACACGCCTTGGCGGTAGGTCTCCAGCTGCCGGAACCGGCGCTGCAGCGACTCGCGCCGGTGCACGTCCTCGCCCGCGGTGAGCTCGATGTGGCGGCGGCCGAAGCGCCACAGCAGCAGGTCGTCCAGCAGACGGTCCGGTCCGGGGGAGTAGCGGTGTTCCAGGGCGGCGCGGACATCCGTGATCGTTTCCGGGTTCAGCAAGGCAGCCAACTCGGTCGTGGTTTTCAGGCCGTGCGCCGCCAGCAACTCCGCCGCCCAGCCCCAGTCGTCGTCGGACTTGCGGTCCACATGCGGCAGCAACGTCTGCCAGACCTCGCGGACCCGGCGAGGGGTCAGCGGCGCCGCGCCTTCGCCCTCTTCGTCCCAGTAGCCGGTAACGGTTTCGTAGCGCTCGTGCAGCTCGGCGAAGGCCGACTCGACGGCCTCCAGCATGGCGGCCGTAGCCGTGAACTGCCGGTCGAAGTATGGGCTCCAGGCCCGCGGGTCAGAGGACTTGAAGCGGATATCGTGCTCCAGTTCCGACCACGCGTGCGAAAGGATCGTACGGATCTGGACCTCGAAAAGGTAGCTGCCGGTGGCGCGGGCCGGTTCGCCCAGGGCCTGCTGGTATGCCTTTACCGTGTTGTTCTGCAGTGTGCGCATGATCAGGTGGCGGCTGGCGTAGCCATAGGTGCCGGACTCGATCGAGCCGATGTCCTTCTCGCGGTCGGCACGGCAGTCGAAGTCGTTGCGCTGCCGCTTGATCAACGCTGCGGCCTCCCGGATTTGATGGGGCAGGCTCACGATTACCCGGACGCCGACCAGATCGTGGATCTCTCGCAAGGGATCCGGAAACTCCAGCGTCGGGGCACCGCCCGGTTCGGCAGGCTGCAGCATCCGCGACGCTTTGTCCCGGAACGATTCAACGCTTTTGGTCCGGGCGGTGACGAACAGAGGCGTCAGTTCGGCAGTGCGGAAGATGTCCCGGATGCCCGACTGCAATTGCGACGTGACGGTTGCCAGCGCCGGGCGCACCCGCTCGTACTGCGCGGTGTTGGCCTCCACCTGCGCACGCAACCGCTCGTCCAACCGATCCCAATGAATGCCCATGCGCGCCTGGCTCTCCTGCGTAGGTTCGTGCAGTAAATGAACAACCTACCAAGTCAGCGGCTGCGGGAAAGCATCAGCCCGCGGCGTGCGTGTCCGCCACCTCCAGCACCTCGTCCAGGATAGCCAGGCCGGAGCGCGCATCCTCCGGGCTGATGTTCAGCGGCGGCACCACGTGGATCCGGTTGAAATTGGCGAACGGCAGCAGCCCCCGCTGGCGGCAGGCAGCAACCACCTCGTTCATCTCCGGGCTGGAGGAACCGTACGGCGCCAGGGGCTCGCGCGTGTCCCGGTTGCGCACCAGTTCCACCGCCCAGAAGGCTCCGACGCCGCGGACCTCGCCGACCGACGGGTGCTTTGCCGCCAGCTCCGCAAGCCCCGGGCCGAACACCGTGGTGCCCAGCTCCGCCGCATGCTCGACCATCTTTTCGTCCCGCATGGCGTTGATCGTGGCCACTGCCGCGGCGCACGCCAGCGGGTGGCCGGAGTAGGTCAGGCCGCCGGGGTATGCGCGTTGGGCGAAGGTCGCGTAGATCTCCTCGGAGATCGCCACACCGCCCAGGGGCACGTAGCCGGAGTTGACGCCCTTGGCGAAGGTCAGCAGGTCCGGCACCACGTCGTCGGCGTGCTCGATGGCGAACCACTTGCCGGCACGGCCGAACCCGGCCATCACCTCGTCCGCGATGAACACGATCCCGTACCGGGTGGCCAGCTCGCGGACGCCGCGGAGGTAGCCGGGCGGTGGCACCATGATGCCCGCGGTGCCGGGAATCGATTCCAGCACGATGGCGGCGATGTTGGCCGCCCCCTCCAGCTGGATCGTGGTTTCCAGGTGTTCCAGCGCGCGCTGGCATTCCTGTGCCTCGTCGGCGGAGTGGAATTGGCTGCGGTACAGGAACGGGGCGTGGAAGTGGACCGTGCCGGCGTTGCCGTAGTCGTTCGCCACCCGCCGCGGGTCGCCGGTGATGTTGACCGCCAGCGCCGTTCCGCCGTGGTAGGAGCGGTAGGCGGAGAGCACCTTGTAGCGGCCGGTGTGGAGCCGGGCCATCCGGACCGCATGCTCCACGGCATCCGCGCCGCCGTTTGTGAAGAAGATCCGGTCCAGGTCGCCCGGGGTCAGCTCGGCGATGAGCCGCGCCGCCTCGGACCGGGCGGCGTTCGCATGCTGGGGCGCCACCGTGCACAGCAGCCCGGCCTGCTCCTGGATGGCCGAGACCACCTTGGGATGCTGGTGGCCGATATTCGTATTGACCAGCTGCGAGGAGAAGTCCAGCAGCCTGTTGCCCTCGCCGTCCCAGACCCAGGAACCTTCCGCCCGGGTGACGACCATGGGCGTGATCTGTTCCTGGGCGGACCAGGAGTGGAACACGTGCTGCCGGTCCAGTTGATAGGCGCGGCGGCCGGCTTCCAGCTCCGCGGAGCTCAACGGGGTGCCTGTGGTAGTGGTCATCGCTCTCTCCTCTTAGACGTTCTGCGGGAAGCCCAGGTTGATGCCGCCGTGGCTCGGATCCAGCCAGCGCGTGGTCACGACCTTGCCGCGGGTGAAGAAGTGCACGCCCTCGGAACCGTGTGCATGGCTGTCACCGAACAGCGAGTTCTTCCAGCCGCCGAACGAGTAGTACGCCATGGGCACCGGGATCGGCACGTTGATCCCCACCATACCCACCTGCACCTCGTTCTCGAAGCGGCGGGCGGCGCCGCCGTCGTTGGTGAAAATCGCGGTGCCATTGCCGTACGGATTGTCGTTGATCAGCGCCAGTCCTTCGTCGTAGCCCGGCACCCGCACCACCGACAGGACCGGTCCGAAGATCTCGTCCGTGTAGATGGACATCTCCGGGGTCACCCGGTCGAACAGCGTCGGGGCCAGGAAGAAGCCGTCACCCTCGGCGTCCGGCTCCACCGTGCGCCCGTCGAGCACCAGTTCGGCGCCGGCTTCGGCACCTGCCGCGATGTAGCCGGCCACCTTGTCGCGGTGAGCCGCCGTGATCAGGGGCCCCATGTCCGTGCCGCGCAGGCCGTCGCCCACGCGCAGCTTCGCGGTCCGCTCGGCGATCTTGGCCACCAGTTCGTCCGCGACCGACTCCACGGCCACCACCGCGGAGATCGCCATGCAGCGCTCGCCGGCGGCGCCGTAGCCGGCGTTGACCGCCGCATCCGCGGCAAGGTCCAGGTCGGCATCGGGAAGCACCAGCATATGGTTCTTGGCCCCGCCCAGCGCCTGCACCCGCTTGCCGGATGCCGTGCCGCGTTCGTACACGTAGCGCGCAATCGGCGTCGAACCGACGAAGGAAACGGACTTGATCTCCGGGTGCTCCAGCAGGGCATCCACGGCTTCCTTGTCGCCGTGGACCACGTTGAACACGCCGTCGGGCAGCCCGGCTTCCTTCCACAGCTCGGCCATCCAGTTGGCGGCCGTGGGGTCCTTTTCGCTGGGTTTCAGCACCACGGTGTTGCCGCTGGCGATCGCGACCGGGAAGAACCACATGGGTACCATCGCGGGGAAGTTGAAGGGCGAGATGATCGCCGCCGGCCCCACCGGCTGCCGGACCGAGTGCACGTCCACCTTGGTGGAGGCGTTCTCGGTGTAGCCGCCCTTAAGCAGGTGCGGGATGCCGCAGGCGAACTCCACGACCTCCTGCCCGCGCGACACCTCGCCGAGCGCGTCGTCCAACACCTTGCCGTGCTCGGCGGTGATGATGGCGGCAAGCTCGCCCTTGCGCGCGTTCAGCAGCTCGCGGAAGTTGAACAGGATCTGCATGCGGCGGGCCAGTGACGTGTCTCGCCAGGCCGGGAACGCCGCCGCCGCCACCTGCACCGCTTGATCGACGACGGCGGTGCTGGCCAGGGCGACGCGGGAGGAAACTTTGCCGGTGGCCGGGTTGCTCACGTCGCCGAGGCGGCTGTCGGCCTGCGGGACCGTGTAGGTCCCTCCGATCCAGTGCTGGATGGTCTGCATGGTGCTCCTTCTGTCGCGGCTTCTCGTTTTGCACGCACCCAACCTCCTGTGAACCGAGGAGGTGTGCGTGGGTCTTCCCCTATCGTCCGGCGCGTCGTGCGCGGGCGCCACTGACACTCTGTCGGAATGACTGTCCTGCGACTTACACTGTGTCAATGCAGCTGAACGTGCGGGATGTACTCGACCTCGAGGTGGTGCGGGCGGGCGGACCCGAAGTCCTCTCGGGCGCCGACGCCTTGGCCACGCCCGTCCGCTGGGTCCACGTGGCCGAGCTGAGGAGCCTGGCCGGCCTGCTGGAGGGCGGCGAGTTGGTCCTGACCACCGGCCTGGCGTTCGAGGACTCCGCCGCCGAAGCGACCCGATACCTCGCCGAGCTGGCGGCGGCAGGGGCCGCCGCCGTCATCGTCGAAATTACTGCCCAGAGACCGCAAGCCGCCGCGGCATTGCGCGAGGCCGGCCGCACCGCCGGCCTGCCGGTCATCCTGGTGACCCGCCGCATCCGGTTCGTGGAGGTCACCGAGGTGGTGCACCGCATGCTGGTGGCCGGGCAGCTGGCGCAGCTGGAACGGTCGCGCCAGGTGCACGAGGTCTTCACCATGCTCAGCTTGGAGAACGCCGCGCCGGAGGAGATCGTTGCCCGGGCCGCCGAACTGATCGGTGCCCCCGTGGTGCTGGAAGACGTGGCGCACCTGGTGCTGGCCTTCGCCACGGCCGGCGTGCCCGCTTCGGAACTGCTCGACGGCTGGGCCGAACGGTCGCGCCTGGTGCACTATCGCGAGGAGACGGTCCGTGCCGGTTCGGCGGGCTGGCTGCAGGCGCCGGTGGGACTGCGCGGCCAGCGCTGGGGCCGGCTGGTGGTGCCGGTGGCGGGCGAAGCAGGGGGCGGACCGGCGGCGGAACCCCCGGCCGGCGGCGGCCCCTCGCCGGGGGAACCCTTGGCCGGCGGCCGCGCGGCCGCGAATGCCGGAACCGCAGACGCCGACGCCGCCATGGTGCTGGAGCGGGCGGGCCAGGCCTTGACCATCAACCGCATGGCGGAACGGGACCAGCGCGAACTAGGCCACCAGGCCCGCTCCGGCCTCCTGCACGAACTCCGCCGGCCCGGTGCACTGGAAGAGGGCGAAGCCTTGGCGCGGGCGGCAGCCCTGGGGCTGGCGTCGGCTCCGGTCTACCTGCCGGTGGTGTTCCGGTTGGCGCGGCCTGCCGCCGAAGAACCGATCGAACTGCAGCGGCGGGAACGGGCGCTGTTGGACCTGCTCAACAGTGTCGCCGCGGCCGCCCGGGTGTCGGCGCTGGCCGCGAGCCTGCAGGCCGGCTCCATCGGGCTGCTGGTCTCCGTGCCGGCCCGGCAGCTGGAGGACCCCGTGCTGGAACGGCTCTGCGGCCAGCTGGCCGAGCAGACCAGCGCCGACTGGACCGTGGGGGTTGGCCGCGGCCGGCCGGAGCTGCTGGCCGCCGCGGCGGGGATGGACGAAGCGGCACATGTGGCCGAATCCGCGGCCGGGCTGGGCACCGGAAAACGGTTCTACCGCTCTGCCGACGTCCGGATGCGCGGACTGCTCTCCATGCTGCGCGACGACCCGCGCGTGGCCGCCTTCGCGGACGCCGAACTCGCCGCCATCGCCAACGACCGCGACGCGCTGGACCTCCTGCAGCGGTACCTGTCGGCAGGCGGCAACAAGGCCCGGCTCGCGCGCGACGGTTACCTCAGCCGCCCCACTCTTTATGCCAGGCTGGCCCGCCTGCAGGAGCAGCTCGGCGTCCCGCTCGACGACGCCGAGTCGCGGGCTTCGCTGCACGTGGCCCTGCTGCTGCACAGGATGCGCGGCTGAGCCGACACAGCCGACGCAGGCCGGCGAGGATGAGCGCCGGCCCTTGCCGCCGGGCGCCGGACCCTTGCCACCGGAGACCGGCCCCTTGCCCCCGGCCCCTTGCCACCGGGCGCCGACGGGCCGATATGGTGGAGGCATGAGCCAGAGCAGCGACACGGCAGAGTTCAGCACCAAGGGCGCCTACATCCAGGGCGGCGGGGAATTCGACCGGGACACCAACTACATCGAGGACCGGATTGTCGCCGATCCCGAGGCGGTCCGGGCCTCGAACGGTCCCACCGGCGGCACCATCGGCAACCCGAACGGCGGCCTCGGCGAAGGTGCCACGGCCTGGCCGGTGGAGGCCGGCCGTTATCGGCTGGTCGCCGCCCGTGCCTGCCCCTGGGCCAACCGAGCCATCATTGTGCGGCGCCTGCTCGGGCTGGAGGACGCCATTTCGCTCGGACTGCCCGGTCCCACCCATGATGCCCGCTCCTGGACCTTCGACCTGGACCCCGACGGCCGCGACCCGGTCCTCGGCACCGAGCGCCTGCAGGAGAACTACTTCAAGCGCTTCCCGGACTACCCGCGCGGCATTACCGTGCCGGCCATCGTGGACGAGGCGAGCGGCGCCGTCGTCACCAACGACTACCCGCAGATGACGCTGGACTTCTCCACCGAGTGGAAGGATTACCACCGCGAGGGCGCGCCGGACCTGCTGCCCGCCGACAAGCTCGACGAAATGCAGCCGGTCATCAAGCGGATCTACACGGAGGTCAACAACGGTGTGTACCGCTGCGGGTTCGCCGGCTCGCAGGAAGCCTACGATGCGGCCTACGACCGGCTCTGGGTGGCCATGGACTGGCTGGAGGAGCGCCTGACCAGCCGGCGCTACCTCATGGGCGACACCATCACCGAGGCAGACGTCCGACTCTTCACCACGCTGGCCCGCTTCGACGCCGTCTACCACGGCCACTTCAAATGCAACCGGAACAAACTGGACGAAATGCCGGCGCTGTGGGGTTACGCCCGCGACCTGTTCCAGACCCCGGGCTTCGGCGACACCGTCGACTTCGTGCAGATCAAGCAGCACTATTACATCGTGCACGAGGACATCAATCCCACCAGGATCGTCCCGCAGGGCCCCGACCTCTCCGGCTGGCTGACCGACCACGGCCGCGAGGCCCTCGGCGGCAGCCCCTTCGGGGACGGCACCGCGCCGGGCCCGGTGCGCGCATCCGAACGTGTCACCGCCGGCCACAACCCGCTCTACCCCGCGTAGCCGCTGTGTCCCGCGGGTTGGATGACGACGGCGGTGTCCGCACCGAGCCGCGCACCGCCGTCGGGCGTCCCGGCCGCCGCACCGACCATCCCCGTATTGCCGTCAGCTACGCGCAGACCGCCCCGTCCCATCCCGCCTGGTTCTCGGACGTGCTGGCCGCGCTGGCCCGGCATGCGGCAGCAGGCCTGAAAGCCGCCGGCGCGGATCCCGTCGTCGTGAATTCGGCGTCGGGCCACGTCTTCAGCGCGCTCGACTATGACGGCGTGGTCATCCTGGGCGGCGGGGACGTGGATCCCGCCCGCTACGGTGGCGACACCGACGAAAAATCGGTCCATGGCGTAGACACCGCCGCAGACGAGACCGAGATTGACCTGGTCAAGGGGGCTATCGCGAACGGCCGGCCGGTCCTCGGCATCTGCCGCGGTCTCCAGCTGATCAACGTCGCCTTCGCCGGCACCCTCTTTGAGGATCTGGGCCCGGAATCGTTCCACAAGATCCACCGGCCCCAGCCGCCCATGGCCAGCCACCCGGTGCGGATTGCCCCCGACAGCCTGCTGGCGGCGGCGCTCGGCACCGGCGAAGTCGCGGTCCAGTCCGGCCATCACCAGGCGGTGCGACGGTTGGGGGACCGGCTCCGTGTCGTGGCCACCGCGGCCGACGGCGTGGTGGAAGCCGTGGAACTCGCCCGCCCCGATGAAGGCTGGCTGCTGGCGGTCCAGTGGCACCCCGAAGAACCCGGGTCGCCCGAAGGGCAGTTCCAGGCATTGCTCGAGCCCTTCGTCGAGGCGTGCCGGAAGACGACCGCAGGACTGGGCTGACCAAGGCGGCTGCGGAGCCGGTTGGCGGAGCGGTTGCCCGGGCGGTTGCGGACTGTGCTTCCGCAGGCTCCGGGGGGGGGGGAACCCGGCAGCTAAGCAGGTCCCGCCGAAGCTGGGAGGGGCCTAAGCCAAGTGCTTCTCGGCGTAGGCCTTCATGGCATCCCGCACGAAAGACGCGCCGGCGTCTCCGCCGTAGTTGGCGCCGAACCGCGGGTCGGCCACGTACATCTCGCCCAGGCCGGTGAAGTAACCGTAGGAGACCCGCTGGCCGCCGTTGGCGCTGGAAAGCCAGTCGAACTGGCGCTGGGCCAACGCTTGCGCCTCCGCGCTGCCGGCGGCGACCCCGGCTTGGCCGGCGGCGACCCAGTCGGCGATCAGCTGGCCGGACCGTTCCGTCCAGGCCTTCCGCTCCGCGTCGGACATGCCGCGCCACCACGTCTCGCCCCTGGCGTAGGCGTCCTTGCCCCAGCGTGCTTCGACCTCCTCCTTGTACTGGGTGTGGTCGAATCCGTCGAACATTTCACCGGCCACGAGATCTTCGCCCCTTTCTGTCTTGTCGATGGTGGTCCTAACGGAGGCAATCTGCCTTTCCAGCCGATCACGCTCCTGCAGGAGAAGTTCCAGATGGCCGCGCAGGGCCGTTGAGGCGTCCCGGGCGCCCTCGAACACATTGGTGATCTCCGGCAGCCCCAATCCGAGTTGACGCAGCAGCAGGATGCGTTGCAACCGAAGCAGGGCCCCGTCGTCGTAATAGCGGTAGCCGTTGTGGCCGATGCGGCTCGGTTCGAGGAGGCCCATGTCTTGGTAATGCCGCAGGGTCCTGCTGGTTGTTCCTGCCGCCCTGGCGACCTCCTGGATGGAGTATTCGGCCCGTTCGGCCCGCGGCGCTGTTCCCATGACAACCACTATGAAGGTTGACGTAGCGGCAAGGTCAAGTGGGTACAGGGACGGGATCCTGGCCGTACGGGATAGCATCGGCACGTGTACTCCGACCGGCCCGCAGATTCTCCCCGAGGCGCCGACGGCGGTGCCCACCCACCCGGCGCGCACAACGCGGCGCGCCGCCAAGGCATCCGGATGTCCGGGCCGCTCGCGTTGTCCCTGGCGTTGGTGGCGGGGGTCGGGCTGGCCATGCAGAGCCGCCTCAACAGCCAGCTGGGCATCGAGCTTCGGGACCACGTGGGAGCGGCCCTGGTGAGTTTCGGTACCGGGTTCGCGGCCGTCCTGCTCTTCACGCTGGTGCACCCGTCGGTGCGGGCGAAGTTGCGTGCCGTTCCCGGGCTCCTGCTGCAGCGTGCCTATCCCCGCTGGTACCTGGCGGCCGGCGTCGTCGGCGCCTTCTATGTATTCGCACAAGCAGCCACCGTCGGGCCGATCGGGTTGTCCCTGTTCACCATCGCCATCGTGTCCGGCCAAATGGCTTCCGGCCTCCTGATGGACCGCTGGGGAATCGGGGCCGGTCGGAAAATCGAGGTCAGCGGTGCCAGGTTTTCCGGCGCCGCGTTGGCTTTCCTGGCCTCACTCATTGCCGCCAGCGCCCACTTGGGCTCGTCACGTTCCGCGGGGCTGCTCGTACTGTTCATGCTCATCCCGCTGGCGGCCGGGTTGATGCAGAGCGTGCAGCAAGGCGTCTTGGGCCAGATCGGCGCGGCACACGGCAGCCCCGTGATTTCCACGCTGCTGAACTTCGGCGTAGGGACCGTCGCGCTGTTGGCGGTCTGGGCGGTCCAGGCGGTATTTACCGGGCGGGCCGACCTGGTGACCGGCGAGTGGTGGTTGTACCTGGGCGGGCCGCTCGGAACCCTGATCCTGGCCGCCGCCACCGTCGCGGTGGCCAGCACCGGCGTGCTGTTGACGACCTTGACGGTGATCGGCGGGCAGCTGGTGGGTGCACTGGTGTTGGATCTCTTCTGGCCATCCGTGGGGAGCGCGGTCGGTCCGCAAACGCTGGTGGGCATCGGTCTGACGGGCGCGGGGCTGCTGATTGCTGCCCGTTCCGGCCGCGCCCGCCGTCATCCCGGCCGCGCACGTCAGGCAGGCTGAGCGCCGAAGGTCGGCCGGCCGGTGTGCGGCGCTACCATGGCCCAATGGACGACGGCGGTGCCTCGGTGGTCCCGATGCGCTCGGTCTTCGGAGCGGATCCGGAGAGCCGCGCCGCGCTGGCCGTCCTGCGCATGCTGCGCGAATTGGAGCCATGGCTGCTGCGGAACGACGCCGTCGTCGAGCAGGGGTCCCCGCTGGCACTGCTGGACGATCGATTCGCCACGGTCCACAGCGTGAGCAGCCTGCTGCGCCAGTCCCTGGCCGCCGCGACCGACAATGTGTTGGCGCTGCGCCGGCTGCTGTTCGAGGAACAGGGGGAGCAGGAGCACCAGGAGCACCGGCAGCACCCGGAGCAGGAGGAGCCTCGGCAGCCCGGGCACCGCGGGACCGCGGCCTACCGCGTGCACACGCACTCGCCGTACTCGCTGGTGCGAACCGTCATCGAATGCACCTCCACCGTGCTGTGGGCACTCCTGCCCGAAGACGGCACTGAGCGGGCGCGGCGCAGCCTGGTACTCATTTCCCGCGACGTCTTCAATGCCGCGTCGTTCTGGGATGCGTATCTCGCCGATCTTTGGCCGGAACGGCATGCCCGGGCGATGGATTACTTCAACGGGCTGCGCCGCGCGGTCAACGGGGCCGCGGAGTCGCTGCAGCTGCCGCCGGTCTTCGCCCACAAGGCCGACGGTTCCTGGGGTTACGCCACCAAGAACCGTACGCAAACCTCCATCCTGAAGGATCTGCGGGAGGAGGATCTGCCGCCGTCGTTGATGTATGTCTGGCAGTTCTGCAGCGGCCATTCACACGGGCTGGAGTGGGCCTCCGCGAAGGGAGCCCGGTACCCGGATCCGTTCACCGAATCCGGCACCGGGGAGTTCCGGCCCGGGAGCATGCAGCAGCTGCAGCGGATGTGCGAGGTGTCGCTGGGCCTGGTGCCGCGCGCTTGGGACGTTTTCGATGCGCAGCGCCGGGTGTGGCCCTTGCTCTGAGTCCCGGGAGGAATCAGCGGTAGGAGCGGTGCAAATTTTCCTTGGTGGAGGCGCCGCCCAGGTGCTCGGAAATCCACGGCCCGGTGCCCTCGGACGGGTCCAGCACGCCGCTTTCCAGCCAGGCGTAGTCGCCCGCCAGCACATGCGAGGCCAGCCTGCCGTCGCTGGCGTCGGAATTACGCCAGAGTTCGTCGAAGAGCCGGTCGATCCGCTGCCTGGACTGCAGGCAGAAGGCGTCGGCCAGCTGGTAGGCCGACCTGCCCTGGGCTGCGTCCCGGCTGCGCAGCATTTCGGCGTGGCTGCAGCAGGCCGCCATGGCAAAGAGTTCGGCACCGATATCCACGATCCTGCCCAAGAAGGCCTGCCGCTTTTCCAACCCGGCCTGCCACCGGCCCATCCCGAGGAATGTTTGCCGGGCCAGTCGGCGGGAGGACCGTTCGATGAATCGCAGGTGCCGGGCCAGCAGGCCGAAATTGTTGTACGACCGTGGATTCATGCCTCGGCCGGCGAGCAACTGGGGGAGCCACCTGGCGTAGAAGCTGCTGGCGCCCAGAGCCGCCCTCACCTTGGCTTGGGCGCCGGCGTCGGGCGAGGCGAGGTCTCCGGCCGCCGCCAGGTGGGCGTCGACGGCCTCGCGGGCAATCAACAGGTGCATGATTTCGGTAGAGCCTTCGAAGATCCGGTTGATGCGCATGTCGCGGAACGCCTGTTCCGCCGGAACGGCGCGCTCGCCGCGGGCAGCGAGCGATTGGGCGGTCTCGTAGCCCCGGCCGCCGCGGATCTGGACCAGCTCGTCGGCGATCCTGCAGGCGAATTCGCTGGACCACAGCTTGGCCAGTGCCGCTTCGATCCGGATGTCCTTCATCCCGGCATCGGCGAGTCCGGCCGACAGCTCAAAGACCGCGTTGAGGGCGAAGGAGCCCGCGGCGATGAAGGCGATCTTCTTGCCGACGGCCTCGTGCTTGCCCACGGGTTTGCCCCACTGCACTCGGGCATTGGACCATTCGCGGGCGATCTTCAGGGACCACTTGCCGTTCGCGGCGCAGAGGGCGGGGATGGACAGGCGGCCGGTATTCAGCGTGGTCAAGGCGATCTTCAGTCCCTGGCCTTCACGTCCCAAGCGGTTGGCCACGGGGACGCGGACGTTGTCGAACCGGGTCACGCCGTTTTCGATCCCCCTCAGGCCCATGAAGGTGTTGCGGTTTTCCACCGTGATGCCGGGGGAATCCGCTTCCACCACAAAGGCGGAGATGCCGCCGCGCTGTCCGTCATGCTCCGGGACCTTGGCCATCACCACTACCAGTTCCGCTATCACGCCGTTGGTGGTCCACAGCTTGCTGCCGTTGAGCAGGTACGCTTCGCCGTCTTCCGTGGGCGTGGCGGTGGTGCCGAGCCGGGCTGGGTCGGATCCGACGTCGGGCTCGGTGAGCAGGAACGCCGTCACGGCCCCGGCCGCGCAGCGGGGCAGGTATTCCCGCTTCTGCTCCTCGGTGCCGAAGACCTTCACCGGTTCGGGAACACCAATGGACTGGTGGGCCGAAAGCAGCGCACCGAGCGAGGGGTGCACGGAGCCCAGCAGCATCAGGGCGCGGCCGTAATAGAGCAACGACAGGCCGAGGCCGCCGTATTCGACCGGGATCTTGATGCCGAAGGCGCCGAGCTTGGCCAGTCCGGCAAGGTACTCGTCCGGGATCTTCGCGTCGCGCTCGATCCGCGCCCCGTCCATGGTGCGGGCATACTCCTCCAGCGTTGCCAGGAACGACTCGCCGGCCTCGCGCTCGGACGGAGTCGGCAGCGGATGGGGATGGATCAGTTCCAGCTCGAAGCGGCCCATGTACAGGCCCTTGGCGAAACTTGGCCGGTTCCATTCGGTCTCGCGGGCTGCCTCGGCGAGTTCCCGCGCCTCCCGCTCGCCGGTCTCGGCCGGTCCGGCTGTCCCTGCTTCGGCCGGCAACGGTCCCGCGTCGGGCGCGGTGCCGGCGGGCCCGGCCTTCGTTCCGGCACCGGCGGCGCGGGCGGCAGTTGTCTGGTCGGTCTCGGCGCTCATGGCAGTCCCCTTCGACGCGGGCCTGCCGGGCTCCAGGCCCTGTGCTGTCCCCTCATGTTACTGCCCGGTAGCCCTTTTGCCGAGGGGTGGAGCCGGGATCCCGGGAATATCCGTGAATAACTGAAGCTTCAACTAATCAGTTATTGCAAGCTACCCCGGGAGCACCATGGACTTTGGCATCTTTACCTTCGGCGAGCTGACGCGCGGCCCGGGCGGGGAGGCGCTGTCGCCCCGCCGGCGCCTGGAGGAACTGGTCCAGCTGGCCAAGATTGCCGACCAGGCCGGCATCTCGTTCCTGGGGCTCGGCGAGCACCACCGCAAGGACTTCGCCATTTCGGCGCCGGAAATCGTCCTGGCTGCCATCGCCCGCGAGACCACCAACCTGCGTCTGGCCACGGCGGTGACCGTGCTGTCCACCCAGGACCCGGTGCGCCTGTTCGAGCAGTTCGCCACGCTGGACCTGCTCTCCGGCGGACGCGCCGAGATCATTGCCGGCCGCGGCGCGTTCACCGAGTCCTACCCGCTCTTCGGGTACGACACGGCCGATTACGACGGACTGTTCGAAGAGAAGCTCCAGTTGCTGCTGGCCGCCCGCGGACAGGAGAACCTGAGCTGGGACGGCACGTACCATCACAGCATCCGGGGCATGGACGTGTCCCCGCGGCCGCTGCAGGAGAGCCTTCCGGTCTGGGTGGGCGTGGGCGGCACGCCTTCTTCCTTCGAGCGGGCCGGACGCTTAGGGCTGCCGCTGTACCTGGCGCTGCTCTCCGGTCCGCAGCACTTCGTCCGGCACATTGAGTACTACCGGGAATCCGCCGCAGCGCACGGGCACGATCCGGCCACGCTGCCGGTGGGAACGGGCGGCCACTTTTTCGTGGCTCCGACCTCGCAGCAGGCGCGCGACACGTTCTACCCGTACTACCGTGCGTACTTCGAGCAAAACATGCCGCGGCCGGCCGGGCACTTTCCCCGCGAGACCTTCGAAGCCTGGGCCGGTCCGGGCGGAGGGCTGCTGGCCGGTAGCCCGCAGGAAGTGATCGACAAGATCATGGAGCAGTACCAGCTGTTCGGCCACGACCGCTACATGGCGCAGGTGGGCCTGGGCGGGCTGCCGTTCGCGGACACCGCCCGGTCCATCGAACTCCTGGCCACCGAAATCATGCCGGTCATCCAGCGGGAAACGCATCCGGCCAAGCAGCCCTAGCGCACCTTGCCCGGGTGTCGGCGACCCCGGGTGCGGCTTGGGTCATGCGCCGTGCTCGGCGGACTCCGCGTGCCGCAGGAGCGCGGCGGCACAGGCGGCAGGCTGCTCCCAGTGCACCATGTGCCCGGCATCCTGCACGGATACGTGGTGCCAGTGCGGGTGCCGGGCCAGGAAGTCCGCGACCGCGGCGGGCGGCCGAGTGGGATCCCGCGTGCCGGTCACCACCAGGGTGGGAGCGGCCACCAGCTCCGCGACCTCGGGTGCGGCGCCGGCCAGCCCCGCGGGCAGGCTCCGGCGCACGACGTCGGGGTGCCGCCTGAAGGGGGCCCGGAATGTTTCGCGGTCCGCACCCTGCGGTTCGCTGCCGCCGCTAAACCAAGCGCGAATCAGCTCCTCGCCGGCGGCCAAATCCGCTGCCGGATCGGAAGATTCTCCGCCGAACAGGCGGCTGAGCTTGTCGACGGTTGCCGCGGACGGAGCCACCGGAACCATCCCCACCAAGGTCAGCGACGCCGTCGTCCGCGGGAAGCGTGCCGCAATGGTGGCGGCGATGTTTCCGCCCAGGGAGTGCCCGACCCAGTGCACAGGCCCGCTGCCGAAGCGGTCGACCAGGGCCGCGGCGGCGTTCTCGACGGTCCAGTCGAAGCCGGCGGGCAGGCCGCCGCCGTAACCGGGAAGGTCCGGGGCCGCGACGTCGCGGCCGCTCGCAGAGAGCCGGGCGGCCAGCGGTTCCCAATAGCCGGCGGAGCAGGCCCAGCCGTGCAGCAGGACGATCGAAGGCGTCATGGCTCGATTATGCCCGGCGGGCCAGGCGTTCGCCGGATGACGCGGCGGGGCCGCCAGGCCGGCCCGAGGCCCGGAGCCAGGGGCGCTGCACCGGCGGCAAATAGGGCAAGAAATCGTTTCTTATTCCCGGCGAGGATAGGTTAGCCTTACTTGAGTCGCTTTTTCCGGCCCGAGGGGGTATGTGCATGCCAGCTGATCTGGCGGCCGCGGCGCCTTCCCAACCGGTGTCCGGACGTCCCGCCGGCCGCGCATCGGGCGGCGTCAACGGAACCGGAGGGCCCTCCTCCACCGCTCCCGGTGCGCGGCTCCCGCGCAGGGCGCTGGTGGGCATCCCGGCCGCCCTGGTGGTGCTGGCCCTGATCTGCTTCGCCTCGCTGGCCCTCGGGGCGCGCCCCATCAGCGTGGAGGCGTTCATCCAGGCCTTCACCGCCTTCGACTCCGCCAACGGAGACCACGCCGTGGTCCACTCGCGCATCCCGCGGACCGTCACCGGACTGCTGGTGGGGGCGGCCTTGGGCGTCGCCGGCGCCGCGATGCAGGGCGTGGCGCGCAACCCGCTGGGCGATCCGGGCATCCTGGGCGTTAACGCCGGCGCGGCGCTCGCGGTGGTGGCCGGCATCTTCCTGTTCGGCGTGACCCAACTGTCCGGCTACGTCTGGTTCGCGTTCGCCGGGGCCGCCCTCGCCGCAGTGCTGGTCTACGGGGTGGCCAGCATGGGACGGGAAGGCGCCACCCCGATCAAGCTGGCGCTCGCCGGCGCCGCCCTGTCCGCAGGGCTGAGCTCACTGATGTACTCGGTGCTGGTGACCAACCAGGACACACTGGAGGGCTTCCGCTACTGGCAGGTGGGATCGGTGGCCGGCCGCGGCTGGGACTTGATCGGCCAGGTGGCCCCGTTCATCGCCGTCGGCCTGGTCGTCACGCTGTTCACCGGAAGGATTTTGAACAACCTGTCGCTGGGTGACGACGTCGCCCGCGGCCTGGGCCAGATGGTGGGCCTGTCCCGTGCCCTCACCGCGCTTGGGGTGGTGATCCTGTGCGGCGCGGCCACGGCCATCGCCGGCCCGATCGCTTTCGTGGGCCTGATCATTCCGCACATGGTCCGCGCGCTGACCGGACCCGACTACCGCTGGATCCTGCCCTACTCCATGGTGCTGGCCCCCGTGCTGCTGGTCGGTGCCGACGTGGCGGGCCGCTTCGTTGCGCCGCCGGGCGAGATCGAAGCCGGCATCACCACCGCGGTCATCGGCGCTCCCGTGTTCATCTGGCTGGTCCGGCGGCGGAAGGCGGCCGGGCTGTGAGCCGGCTGCACACCCCGCGCGGAAATCGCCCGGAAGTGGCGCAGCAGGCGGCCGACTCCGCTCTGCCCCAGGCCCCGGATCGCCCAGGGCAGGGTTTGTCGTCGAGGGCAGGGTATATAGAGGGTGCCCTCGAAGACATACCCCGCCCTCGCGAAGGCAGCGACCAGCGAGCCGCCGCTTCGGGCAGGGCCGGACGACGCAGCCGGCGGCGCTCGGTAACCGTCGGCATTCTGGCGGGCATCGTCGTCGTACTGTTCTTTGCCGACGTCCTGCTGGGCAGCTACACCGTGACCATTCCGGACTTCCTCCGGTTGCTGGCCGGGGAACATATCCCCGGGGCCAGCTTCATCGTGATGGAGCACAAGCTGCCGCGGGCCGTGATCGGCGTGCTGGTCGGGCTCGCGTTCGGCCTGGCCGGCAGCATCTTCCAGACCATGCTGCGGAATCCGCTGGCCAGCCCGGACATCATCGGCATCAGCTACGGGGCCAGCGCCTCCGCCGTGACCGCGATCGTCGTGTTCGGCGCGGCCGGGGCGGCGGTCTCGGCCGCAGCCATGGCCGGTGCGCTGGTGGTGGCGGCGGGAATCTACGCGATTTCGTACCGCTCCAGCACGGTGTCCGGGGCGGCCGGCTCGCGGCTGATCCTGGTGGGCATCGGCTTCGCGGCCGTGATGCATGCCCTGGTCAGCTACCTGCTGACCCGCACGGATATCCGCACCGCCCAGGACGCGCTGGTCTGGCTGAACGGGTCGCTGAACTCCAGCAACTGGGACCGGGCGGGGGTACTGGTGGCCGGACTGGTCGCGCTGTTCGTCGCCGTGGCGCTGTTGGCACGCAGCCTGCGCGGCCTGGAAATGGGCGACGACGCCGCTGCGGCGCTGGGGGTCCGGGTGGGGCAGGCCCGCTTGGGTCTGATGGCAGTGGGCGTGCTGTTGGCCGCCGCAGCCACCGCGGCGGCAGGCCCGGTGGCGTTCATCGCGTTCCTGTCCGGGCCGATCGCCCGCCGGTTGCTGGGCGGTGCGGCATCGCTGCCGGCGGCCGCGCTGGTGGGCGCCCTGATCGTGCTGGCCGCCGACTTCGCCGCGGCGAACCTCATTCCGATGTATCTGACCGACGGCGCCTCGCTGCCGGTCGGGGTAGTGACGGGTGCGCTGGGCGCGCCGTTCCTGCTCTGGCTGCTGGTCAACACCAACCGCCGAGGCCAAGGAGGCTAAGTGCGAACGCTCGAATCCCGTGACCTCACGCTGGCATACGACCAGCGCACCGTGGTGCAGGACCTCACCGTCCGGCTGCCAGAGGGCAAGGTGACGATCATCGTCGGGGCGAACGCCTGCGGCAAGTCGACGCTGCTGCGTGGACTGGCCCGGCTGCTCAAGCCCGTTGCCGGGTCCGTGCTGCTGGACGGCAAGGACATCCACCGGCAGTCCACCCGCGAGGTCGCGAAGGTGCTGGGCCTGCTGCCGCAAAGCCCGGCGGCACCGGACGGCATTACGGTGGCGGAGCTGGTGGGCCGCGGCCGGTATCCGCACCAGGGCTGGTTCCGGCAGTGGACCCGCGAGGACGACGACGCCGTGAACGCGGCTCTGGCGGCCACCGACACCTTGGAGCTGGGCGACCGGAACGTGGACGAACTCTCCGGCGGCCAGCGCCAGCGGGTGTGGATCGCGATGGCGCTGGCGCAGGAGACCGACGTGCTGCTCTTGGATGAGCCGACCACCTTCCTGGACGTGTCGCACCAGGTGGAGGTGCTGGACCTGATCACTGACTTGAACCGGCGCCGCGGCACGTCGGTGGCCATCGTGCTGCACGACCTGAACCTGGCCGCCCGCTATGCCGACCAACTCGTGGCGATGAAGGGGGGCCAGGTGGTGGCCGAGGGCGCCCCGGCCGACGTGGTCACCGAGGAGCTGGTGCAGACGGTGTTCGGATTGGAATCACGCGTGATCCCGGACCCGGTGTCCGGAACGCCGATGGTGGTTCCGGTGGGCCGCCACCACTGCGAGGCCTCCGCCACGGCTGGAGAACCCGCGCCGGTGCTCTCCACGGCGGACCTCGAGCACAAGGAACCCGCGGCGTGAGCGCTTGCCGGGCTGCGTCACCGACTGCCCGCACGGGCCCCCCTGCTGCGCTGAAGGAACCCGCCGCGCAGCCGATGGAACGGACAAGGAGATACGGAGCACGATGACTGCCGTAGCAACTGAGACATCCGCCGTAGTGCCGGTGCTGGCCTTCGGCGTCGCCGTCGCCCGGGTGGAGGACCTCTCGCCGAGCTACCGGCGGGTCACGTTTTCCGGGGACTCACTCCGTCGCTTCGGCGTGGACGGGCCGACGCTGGATCTGCGGATCAAGGTGATGATCCCGTCCAGCGGCGCCGACGGACGTCCGCTGCCGCTGCCGGCTTTCACGGCCGCCCGGGGAGCCACGGCGGTCACCACCGGCACCGCGGTGGAACTGGGCGGCGGCTGGTACCAGCAGTGGCTGGCCATGGACCCGGCCCGACGCGGCTCCATGCGCACCTATACCGTCCGCGGATTCCGGCCCGCGGAAGGCGGTCGGGGCGCGGAGCTGGACGTGGACTTTGTGCTGCATTTCGACGCCGAGGGAAAGGGCGGCCCCGCGTCGTGCTGGGCGGCCGCTGCCGCCCCGGGCGAGGAGGTCACCATCATTGGGCCGAACGCCGCGGCGGCCAACTGCGCGACGGCCAAGAGCTACGGCGGCATTGAGTGGCGGCCCGGGCTGGCGTCGCACGTGCTGCTCGCCGGCGACGAAACCGCCGTTCCCGCCATCGCGGCCATCCTGGAGAGCCTCCCGGAGCACATGACGGCCCACGCCGTGCTCGAGGTTCCCGACCCGGCGGATTTCCAGGACATCAGGACTGCGGCGGACGTGCAGATCTCCTGGCTGGCGCGGGGCGGCCGCCCGCACGGCGAGTTGCTGGACGAGGCGGTGCGCGCCGCCGTCGTTGTGCCCGGAGCGGGCCTGGCCCCGTCCACGGGGGCGGACCCCGAAGACGTGGATATCGACCGGGTGATCCTGTGGGAAACCACCGCCGGTTCCACCCGGCCGTTCTATGCGTGGATTGCCGGGGAGGCGGCGGTCATCCGCGGGCTGCGCCGCTACCTGGTCCGGGACGTGGGAGTGGACCGCAAACAGGTGGCGTTCATGGGCTATTGGCGGGCCGGTAAGGCCGAACTGTAGGGGTTGCGTACCGGCCTGTCCTCGATCGCGGCGCACGTGGCTGCCGGGGGACAGGGGAATCGGTCAACGTGCCCGGTGGTCGCCAAGGCCGCGGACTAGGTTTTTGGTCGACACCGAGGCGGCCGCTGGCATACTTGCTCCATGGACGTTGATGGACAGCGCGACCCGGACGGATTCTGGGCCATGGTGGCTGAAGGGGAACAGCGTATTAGGGAAACTTTTGCTGAGTTGCCGTGTTTCGGCCTCGGCGGCTGGGATGGCGGCATCATGGTCGGCGAATGGATTTTCGACGGCGGTCCGCACGGGCTGCTGCATGGCGACCCGGGGCTTGGTTCGCCTTATGCCCAGGTTTTGACCACCGCCCATGGGGTAAACCAGAGCATTCGCTCGATGCGCCTGGGCGCCGGCGCCATGGTGGAGGACAAGGACGCCTACCTGCGGCAGTTGGACGAGCTGGACCGCCAGGAGCCGCGGATGGTGGGTATCGCCGTCGACGGTGAACAGGTGGAGTTCGCGCTCTGGCAGGACGGCGACAAGTGGTGGGCCGGGGCCGAGCGGGGCCGTTACGGCATCATCATTGAAGCGGCCGGGCTCGAGCCGGCGGGCGTGTCGCTGGAGAGCGTAGCCGACATCGAGCCTTGCCTGGCCGAACGGCGTGCGTGGCTGCGGCAGGTCCGCGGCGAAGCCGGATGAAGGCGGCGGGTGCCCTGCCCGGCCACCCGCCGCCTTGCCGTCCCGGGGGATAGGCTCCCTCCACCGGGGTCCTGCTGCCGGTCAGAGGTGGTTCATTCCCTCCATGAGGACGGAGCGCAGGATCTGCTCGATCTGGTCGAATTCGCGCTGGCCAATGGTCAGCGGCGGAGCCAGCTGGACCACGGGATCGCCCCGGTCGTCGGCGCGGCAGTACAAACCGGCGTCGAACAGCGCGTTGGACAGGTAGCCGCGCAGCAGGTGCTCCGACTCTTCGTCGTTGAACGTCTCCTTGGTGGCCTTGTCCTTGACCAGTTCGATCCCGTAGAAATAGCCCTCGCCGCGGACATCGCCGACGATGGGCAGGTCCAGCAGCTTTTCCAGCGTCTTGCGGAAGGCCGGGGCGTTCTCTTTGACGTGGTTGTTCAGGCCCTCGCGTTCGAAGATGTCCAGGTTGGCCATGGCAACGGCGGCCGAGACCGGGTGCCCGCCGAAGGTGTAGCCGTGGTAGAACGTCGTGTCGCCGTGCTTGAACGGTTCGAACAGGCGGTCGGAAGCGATCATCGCGCCGATCGGTGAGTAGCCGCTGGTCATGCCCTTGGCGCAGGTAATCATGTCCGGCACGTAGTCGAAGTCGGTGGAGGCGAACATCGAACCGATCCGGCCGAACGCGCAGATGACTTCGTCGGAGACCAGCAGAACGTCGTACTCGTCGCAGATTTCGCGCACCCGCTCGAAGTACCCGGGCGGCGGCGGGAAACAGCCGCCCGAATTCTGCACCGGTTCCAGGAACACGGCGGCAACGGTGTCCGGGCCCTCGAACTCGATGGCTTCGCCGATCCGGTCCGCAGCCCAGCGGCCGAAGGCCTTCGGGTCTTCCAAGCCCGCCGGGGCGCGGTACTGGTTGGTGTTGGGAACGCGGAAAGCGCCGGGCACCAGCGGTTCGAAGGGTGCCTTCATGTCCGGGATGCCGGTGATCGACAGCGCTCCCTGCGGGGTGCCGTGATAGGCGACGGCGCGGGAAATCACCTTGGTCTTGTTGGGCTTGCCCTGCAGCTTGAAGTACTGCTTGGCCAGCTTCCACGCAGATTCCACGGCTTCACCGCCGCCGGTGGTGAAGAAGACCCGGTTCAGATCGCCCGGGGCGTGGTGGGCCAGGCGTTCGGCCAGCTCGATGGCCGCCGGGTGGGCGTAGGACCACAGCGGCATGAAGGCCAGTTCCTTGGCCTGCCGGGCGGCGGCCTGCGCGAGTTCCTCGCGGCCGTGGCCCACCTGGACAACGAAGAGCCCTGCGAGACCGTCGATGTATTCGCGGCCCTGGTCGTCGTAGATGAGGTGGCCTTCGCCGCGGGTAATCACCGGTACGTTGCCGCCGGCAACCAGCGGTGAGTGGCGGGCCATGTGCATCCACAGGTGGTCGCGGGCCGCCTGCTGGCGGTCCGTTCCCATCGGAGTGGTGTAGGTCCGGCGCATCGGGGCGTCGGTCGTCGTGCCGGCGGGTGTGCCTTGGCCCGGGATGCTGGTGCTTGGCGATGCGGATGTCTGTGTCATCGGGTTCCCCAGTTGTATTCCTGCTTGCGCAGAGAGAGGTACATGAATGTTTCGGTGCTCAGGACGCCGGGAATGCCGCGGATCTGGTTGACCAGCCGCAACAAATCCTGGTCGTTTTCACAAATGACTTCGGCCAGAATGTCGAACGAGCCCGCGGTGACCAGACAGTAGTCCACCTGGTCCAGTTCCGCGATCTTGTCCGACACTTCCAGCAGGTCGGCAGCGGTCTTGATGCCCAGCATGGCCTGCCGCGCAAAGCCCAGCTGCAGTGGATCGGTCACCGCGACGATCTGCACGATGCCGGAGTCGATCAGCTTCTGCACGCGCTGCCTGACGGCTGCTTCGGAGAGCCCGACCGCCTTGCCGATGGCGGCGTAGGAACGCCGGCCGTCTTCCTGCAGCTGCTCGATGATGGCCTTGGAGACCTCGTCAACCGCAGGGCTGTGGCTGTTGCCGATGGGGCCGTGGCCGGCGCTGGGCAGCAAGGTCAAGCGTATCCACCTCCTAAGCGAATACCCGCCACCGGCAGGATTGCTGACTATTGAATCCGTTGTCTGGGAAGAGCGCAAGTGCTGATTTCGAAAAGATTAGCCGCCGCGGCTATCGAAATACGAAGACCTTGAGGCTACTATCTGTTGTGAAGCGGCTCACAGCAGCTTTTTGGCGCGGCAGTTCCGGCCGCCGGGTGCATACTTCGCGGGTGTGCCCGTTGCGACAGGACAATCGGCGTTCCGGAAGAGGGCTTGCTTCGGATTTCGTCGTGTAATCAAAAATTTACAACTGAAACTATTGTCGGGGTCTCCGGCGTCTGCAAGTATCGACGCACCAGCGAGGTCCGATCCGTCAACAGGAGCACCAGATGCCGAAACGACTACCTGAAGACCCACGCCTGCGCCGCCTGGTCGCTGCGCAGATGTCACGCCGCAACGTCCTCATGGGCGCCGGCGGACTGACTTTGGCCGGCCTGCTCGCTGCGTGTGGCACGGGCGGCACGGGCGGCTCGTCGAACACCGGTTCGGCAGGTGCGCTGTCACCGGCGGAAGACCTGTCTGACCAGGAAAAGGAAGTCAACTGGGCCAACTGGACCCTGTACCTGGACTATGACGACTCCACCCAGACCTACCCGTCGCTGGAGGCCTTCACGAAGCAAACCGGGATCCAGGCCAACTATTCCGAGGACATCGACGGAAACGACACGTACTTCGGGAAGGTCCAGGGCCAGCTCGCCGCCGGGCAGGACATCGGACAGGACATCATCACGCTCACCGACTGGATGGCCGCACGCCTGATCCGGCTCGGCTACACGCAGGAACTGGACCACGCGAACATTCCGAACGCGGCCAACCTGTTGGAAACCCTGAAGAACGTGGACTTCGACCCGGACCGGAAGAACTCCCTGACCTGGCAGTCCGGATACGCGGGCATTGCTTGGAACAAGGAAGCGGTCCCGGGCGGGCTGCGGACGGTATCCGATCTGTGGAAGCCCGAGCTCAAGGGACGCGTGGAAGTGCTCGACGAGATGCGCGACACCATGGGCTTGCTCATGCTGGAGAACGGCGTGGACATTTCCGGCGACTGGGGCACGAGCGAATACGACGCTGCGCTGGAGGTCCTGCAAAAGCAGATTGCCGACGGCCAGATCCGCCAGGTCAAGGGCAACTCCTACAAGGAAGACCTGATCTCCGGCGACGCGCTGGCAGTGATTTGCTGGTCGGGCGACATCACGCAGCTGAATTTCGAAGAGGGCGACAAGTGGCAATTCGCGCTCCCGGAAGCCGGCGGAACCCTGTGGTCGGACAACCTGCTGGTGCCGATCGGCTCGCCGCACAAGAAGAACGCGGAAGCGCTGATGGACTTCTACTACGATCCGGAAAACGCGGCGACCGTCGCGGCCTACGTGAACTACATCTGCCCGGTGCAGGGGGCCAAGGAAGCCATGGAGAAGATCGATCCGGAACTGGTCGACAATCCGCTGATCTTCCCCACGGACGAAGACCTGGCCAAGGTCAAGGTCTTCCGCAGCCTGGAAGCCGATGAGGAAACCGATTTCGGCAACCGTTTCCAGCAGGCGATCGGCAACTGATGACCCAGGCACCACTGAGGACAGAGCACGCCAACGCCATCGGCGAAGACAGCGGCGCGGATCTGGTACTGGCGTCCGTCACCAAGCGGTTCGGCGACTTCGTGGCCGTCGATGCCCTGGACCTGACCATTCCTGCGGGCCAGTTCTTTGCCCTGCTCGGCCCCTCCGGCTGCGGCAAGACCACCACCCTGCGGATGGTAGCCGGGCTGGAACAGCCGACGTCGGGGAGCATCAGCATCGGCGGCAAGGACATCAGCAAGACCAGCCCGCACCAGCGGCCGGTCAACACGGTGTTCCAGAACTACGCCCTGTTTCCGCACATGAGCGTGCTGGACAACGTGGCGTTCGGGCTGCGCCGGCGCAAGGTCCGTGACGCTCAGGAGCAGGCGAAGAAGGCACTGGAGCTGGTGGAGTTGTCGCACCTGGCCGCACGCCGGCCGGCCCAGCTCTCCGGCGGCCAGCAGCAGCGGGTGGCGCTGGCGCGGGCGATCGTGAACCAGCCGGCCGTGCTGCTGCTGGATGAGCCGCTGGGCGCACTGGACATGAAGCTGCGCCGGCAGATGCAGGTGGAACTGAAGAAAATCCAGACCGAGGTGGGGCTGACCTTTGTCCACGTCACCCACGACCAGGAGGAAGCCATGACCATGGCGGACACCGTGGCCGTCATGAACGCCGGGAAAGTGGAGCAGATGGGGGCACCCAGGGAACTGTATGAGCTGCCGCGCACCGTCTTCGTGGCCAACTTCCTGGGCAAATCCAACCTGGTCGCCGGTGAGATTATCGAGGACCGGGGCGACGCCGTCGTCGTCAATGCCAACGGCAACCGGCTGGCCGTGCTCAAGGAGCGCGCGACCGTGCACCGGGGCAAGGCGCTGATCGGCATCCGCCCGGAGAAGCTGAAGATGATGTGGCCGCATGATGCGCCGGCCGAGGCAGCCAACATCCTGCGCGGCACGGTGCTGGACACCTCGTTCACCGGGGTCAGCACCGAGTACCTGGTAGAGGTTGCCGGGGTGGGCACGGTGGGCGTGTTCAGCCAGAACCACGGCCAGCAGCTGGCGCAGCCGGGCGACGCCGTGGTGCTCAGCTGGGACACGGAGCACGCCTTCGGCCTGGACGGCGACGAGGAACCGCAGTACGGGGCGCCCGAGGACGGTGACTGATGAGTGCCCTGGCCACCGCAGACAAGTCCCCCGCTGCGGATAACGGACGCGGCAGCGGCGAGCTCAAGGAGGAACGCCGCCGGGGGCGGATGGGCTACTGGCTGATCCTGCCGGGCTTCTTCTTCCTGCTGCTGTTCTTCGTGCTCCCGGTGTTCTCGCTGCTGGCGACCTCGCTCTACACGAAGCCGCCGGGGGCCGACATCGGCCAATTCGCGCCGGCGCTTGAATTCAACAACTACGTGCGGATGCTGGGCAGTTACTGGCCGGAGCTGCTGCGTTCCTTCGGGTTCGCGCTGGTCGCCACTGCCGCTGCACTGCTGATCGGCTATCCGATGGCCTATCTTATTGCGGTCAGGCTGCGCGGTCGCGGCCTGCTGCGGGGCATCCTGCTGGTGCTGATCATCGCGCCGTTCTTCACCAGCTTCATCCTGCGCACCCAGGCCTGGAAACAGATCCTCGCCGATGAGGGCCCGGTAGTCGCCGTGCTCAGGACGTTTGCCCTGCTCCCGGAGGACGGGCGGCTCACGGCCACCGCCTTCGCCGTGGTCTGCGGCCTGACCTACAACTTCCTGCCCTTCATGACGCTGCCCATCTACGCGAACCTGGAACGGCTGGACACCCGGCTGATCGAGGCCGGCAACGACCTCTACGCGAACGGCTTCACCACGTTCAGGACGGTCACGCTGCCGCTGTCGATGCCCGGGGTGATGGCCGGAACGCTCCTCACCTTCATTCCGGCGGCCGGCGACTACATCAATGCCTCGCTGCTGGGCAACAACCAGAACACCACCATGATCGGCCAGGTCGTCGACTCCCGGTTCTTCCGCGTCGTCGACTATCCGGGCGCTTCGGCACTGTCCTTTGTGCTGATGCTGGCCATCCTCGCCCTGGTCTTCATCTACGTCCGCCGTTTCGGCACCAAAGAACTGCTGTAGGGGGCCCTGACGTGAAAAACTCCTTCGGCCGCTGGCTGGTCCCTGTGTTCGGCGGACTGGCGTTCGTCTTCCTGTTGGTCCCCATTGCCTACGTTTTCGTGTTCTCCTTCAACGACGCCGGGCGCACCAACCTCACCTGGCGCGCCTTTACCTGGGACAACTGGGCCAACCCTTGCGGCGCCCCGGCGGTCTGCCAGGCGCTGGGCAACAGCCTCCAGATCGGCGCGGTCGCCACGTTGATCGCCGTCCTGCTGGGCACGGCCATTGCCATCGGGCTGGTCCGCTACCGGTTCCGGTTCAATTCCACCGCCAACATGCTGATTTTCCTCCCGCTGGCCACCCCGGAAGTGGTCCTCGGCGCCTCGCTGCTGGCGCAGTTTCTGAACGTGGGCGCGGAACTGGGCAAGGGCACCATCATCATCGCGCACACCGTTTTCTGCATCTCGTTCGTCGTGGTCACGGTCAAGGCCCGGGTGTCCAGCCTCGACCCGAAGCTGGAGGAGGCGGCGGCGGACCTCTATGCCTCCCCGATGCAGGCTTTCTGGCGGGTCACCTTCCCGCTGCTGCTGCCGGGGATCGTGGCGGCAGCCCTGCTGAGCTTCGCGATCAGCTTCGACGACTTCATCATCACCAACTTCAACTCCGGCAACGTGGATACCTTCCCGAAGTTCATCTACGTGGCCGCCACCCGCGGCATTCCCGCCCAGGCCAATGTGATCGGTTCGGCGATGTTCATCATCGCGCTGCTGATCGTCATCGGCGGGCAGATCCTCGCCCACCGCCGCGCCAAGATGTTGGCGGCACGCTGACCGCCGCCGGCTCGCTGACCAGGAGCACTTCATGATCGACCGGAACAGGCTGGCAGTGCTCTTCGCCCGCGAACTGCAGGACTTCGAGGCGAAGCATCCCCAGTCCAAGGCACTGTACGACGGCGCCTCCCACCTTTTCGGGAAAGTCCCGATGACGTGGATGAACAAGAAGCCGGGCGGCTTCCCCCTCTATCTGGCGCGGGCCCGCGGCTGCCGGGTGTGGGACGTGGACGGTCTCGAATACGTGGACTTCGCGCTGGGCGACACCGGCGCGATGGCCGGCCACTCCCCGGAGCCCACCGTCGAGGCCATGATCCGGCGTGCCGCCGACGACGGCGGGCTGGCCACCATGCTGCCCACCGCGGACGCGCAGTGGGTAGGGGCGGAGCTCGCCCGCCGGTTCGGGGTGGAGCGCTGGAGCTTCTCGCTCACCGCCACCGATGCCAACCGCTGGGCCATCCGGCTGGTCCGCGCCCTGACCGGCCGGAGCAAGATCCTGTTCAATCCGTACTGCTACCACGGGTCGGTCGACGAATCGCTGATCGTAGCCGGCCCCGACGGCGAGGGGATGAACCGCCCGGGCAACGTCGGGGCGCCGGTGGACGTCACGGAGACCAGCAGGGTCGCGGAGTTCAACGATCTTGCGGCCCTGGAACGTCAACTTGCCCACGGCGACGTGGCGGCGGTGCTGATGGAACCGGCGCTGACCAACATTGGCATCGTGCTGCCCGAACCGGGCTACCTGGACGGCGTGCGGGAACTGACCCGCCGGCACGGCACCCTGCTGATCATCGACGAGACACACACCTTCTCCGCCGGACCCGGCGGGGCAACGGCGGCGTGGGGGCTCGAGCCGGACGTGGTGGTGATCGGCAAATCGATCGGCGGCGGCATCCCCTGCGGGGCCTACGGGCTCAGCGCCGAACTGGCCGAGCGGGCACTGGGCCGGACGGACCTGGACCTGGTGGACATGGGCGGTGTGGGCGGCACCCTGGCCGGAAACCCGCTGTCCGTCGCCGCCATGCGGGCCACGCTCGAACACGTGCTGACGGATCAGGCCTTCGCTGCCATGACCGCGCGTGCCACGGAGTTCGCCGCCGGCGTGCAGCGGGTGATAGATGCGTATGCGCTGCCGTGGTCGGTGTCCCGGTTGGGTGCGCGTGCCGAATACCGTTTCGCCAGCCCGGCCCCCCGGAACGGCACGGAGTCGGCGGCCAGCCACGACGGCGGGTTGGAAGACTTCCTGCATTTGTACCTGGCCAATCGCGGCATCCTGCTCACCCCGTTCCACAACATGGCCCTGATGTGCCCGCAAACCACCAGCGCCGACGTCGAACGGCACCACGAGGTCTTCGAAGAAGCCGTCCGGGAGCTGACGGGCCGCTGAGGCGGCCGCGCCGGGCCGGCGGCTTGGGATACTGGCTGGATGACGATCGCCAAATCCGCCATCCTGTTTGTCCTCGCCGCCATTGCGGAGATCGGCGGCGCCTGGCTGGTCTGGCAGGCGGTGCGCGAAGGCCGGGACTGGTGGTTCGCCGGCCTGGGCGTGATGGCCCTGGGCCTGTACGGTTTCATCGCCGCCCAGCAGCCGGATGCGAACTTCGGCCGGGTGCTGGCCGCGTACGGCGGAGTGTTCATCGCCGGGTCGCTGGCCTGGGGGATGCTGCTGGACGGATTCGAGCCGGACCGCTGGGATTACATCGGCGCCGGCCTCGCGCTCGCCGGGGTCGCTGTCATCATGTACGCACCGCGCAGCGGCGGCTAAGCGGTGCCGGTCGGCGGTGCCGGTCAGCCGGCGCTGAGCCGGTGCGCTTGCCCGGCCAAGCGGAGGCCGGAGTCGCGCGGGCCGCTGCCGGAACGGTTCTTTGTTAATCTGGTCCGGTGACTTTTGCGAAGCGTTTTGTGGCCTTGGGGGATTCGTTCACCGAAGGGGTGGGGGACAAGGACCCCAACCTGCCCAATGGCGTGCGCGGGTGGGCCGACCGGGTTGCCGAGCAGCTGATGCTCGCCGATACCGGCTGGGGCTACGCGAACCTTGCCATCCGGGGCAAGAAGATCGCCCAGGTACTCAACGACCAGGTCGACGCCGCCGTAGCGCTCCGGCCGACCGTGGTGACCCTCTACGCCGGCGGCAACGACATCCTGCGCCCGCGGGTGGACATCGACGACCTGATGGCCGGGTACGAAGCCGGGGTGGCCAAGCTGGCGGCCACCGGGGCCGACGTCGTGCTGTTTACCGGCTTTGACACGGTGGCCTCGGCGGTCTTCGGCAAGACCCGAGGCCGCACCGCCATCTACAACGAATGGGTGCGGGAGATTGCCGACCTGCACGGAGCCAAAATCGTTGACTACTGGCGGATGCGCGAGTTCCGCGACTGGCGCTACTGGGACGACGACCGCCTGCACATGTCCACCGCCGGGCACACCTTGATGGCCAAGAAGGTGTTGGAAGTGCTGCAAGCAGAGGACATCATCGACTTGCCGGCGCTGCCGGACCTGGCGACGCTGACCCGCCGCCGCGCGATGGCCGCCAATGTCCGGTGGGCCCGGGAGCACCTGGGCCCGTGGATGGGGCGCCGGCTGCGCGGAACGTCCTCGGGGGACTCGCTCACCGCGAAGTACCCGCAGCTAACCGGGCTCCACGCCACCGGCCGGCCAGGGTAGTGTCGCGCAGAAGCGGGTCGACGCGGGCCGTCGCGGGGGCGGCCGGTGGCCGGTCCTTATCCGGGCGCCCCGTCGGCCCATAACACTTGAAGCCTCAAGTTTTATGGCAGAATAGGGGTATGACTTCTGCACGCTGGCTCGACCCCGAAGAGCGCCAGGCATGGCTGGCCTTGCTGGCGGTGTCCACCCTGTTGCCGGGCAACCTTGACGCCCCGCTGTACCGGGAAGGCAAGCTGACGCTCTTCGACTACAACGTGCTGGCCATGTTGTCCGAGGCGCCGGACCGGTCGCTGCCCATGAGCGAGCTGGCCTCCCGCACCTATTCCTCGCTGTCCCGCCTCTCGCACGTGGTCAAGAAGCTCCAGGGCCGCGGCTGGGTTTCCCGGGCGCAGTGCGCCGACGACGCCCGGGTGACCATGGCGTTGCTCACGGATGCGGGGATGGCTGCGATCGTGGCCCTGGCGCCGGGACATGTCGAAACCGTGCGCCAGGCGGTTTTCGACGGACTGGACCGCAAGGATGTGCGGGACCTGGAGCGCATCGGCAAGAAGATCGTGCAGCAGTTGGAGCCCAGCAGCTGGGTGCTGCGCGAACCGCGGCTGAACAGTTGAGCCGCGCGCCCGGCACCGCGGCTCGCAACCGCAGTCGATGGGTGGCAGTTGGTTTGATCCAAACCGCCGCTGCCCCTAAGATGGAGAGGCGTTAAGTCACGCAACTTTGGCACCCCCTTGCCCAGGCAGAGGGAGACGACGTTGCGTGGCGTCCGTGTTTACCTAGAATTGAGGGTCGCGGATAGGCCGTGCTTCCCCCGGGAAATGCGCGGTTTATTGCACCTGACTTCACCGTCTTCCCCGCGGCGAGGCACTTCGGCTGGATCTCACCCCGCCAGGTTCACCTCCGGAAAGTCGCAGTAATAACGGTGTCACAACTGGTGGCGGGCGCTCTTACACGCAGATTCGCAGGCCGCTTTACTTACGTCTCTGCGTCAGGTCCGTCAATATTTACTACAACTGGAGGAGAGATCATGGCAGCACACTGCCAGGTGACCGGAGCCGAGCCCGGCTTTGGCCACAGCATTTCGCACTCGCACCGCCGCAACAAGCGCCGGTTCGATCCGAACATTCAGAAGAAGCGCTACTGGGTTCCGTCCCTGCGCCGCAACGTTACGCTGCAGGTTTCGGCCCGCGGCATCAAGACCATTGACGTCCGCGGCATCGACGCAGTCGTTGCCGAGCTCCTCGCGAAGGGTGTGAAGCTCTAATGGCAAAGGACAAGGACGTACGTCCCATCATCAAGCTGAAGTCCACCGCCGGCACCGGCTTCACCTACGTGACCCGGAAGAACCGTCGTAACGACCCGGACCGCATTGTCCTGAAGAAGTACGACCCGGTCATCCGCAAGCACGTCGAATTCCGAGAGGAGCGCTAAACATGGCCAAGAAGTCCAAGATTGCTCGCAACGAGCAGCGCAAGGTCGTTGTCGAGCGTTACGCCGCGAAGCGTGCCGAGCTGAAGAAGACCCTGGTCGACGTCAACGCGACCGACGAGGCCCGCGAAGAGGCCCGGCTGGGCCTGCAGAAGCTGCCCCGCAACGCGTCCCCGGTCCGCGTCCGCAACCGTGACCAGATCGACGGCCGTCCCCGCGGCACGCTCCAGAAGTTCGGAATCTCGCGCGTGCGTTTCCGTACCATGGCGCACAACGGCGAACTGCCGGGCATCAAGAAGTCCAGCTGGTAGGAATCCGGCTGGCTTCCTGGTGAAGCTGCTTCAAAGGGCGGCGGTCCATTCGGGACCGCCGCCCTTTGCCATGTCCGGGATGCATCGGGCAGGCGGCGGGAAGAACGACGGCGGTGCCACGCGGGACCGGGCGGCCGGGGACGCGCGGAAACGGCCCATCATATGCTCTCGGCGCAAAAAGCGGACCCCGCCGGGCGAAATCGGCCCAAAATGAGGGTATTTCGCTAAAAATTCCGCCAGATTCCGCGGATTTTGCCGGATCCGGGCGGCCAAGCTGGTAAGTTTTCGCTCAGTAGCTTTTCCGCAGCCTGCGGAGGCTCTGACCAAACCGAAGCAGTCCAGGAGGACAAAAATTGGCTATCAATCGCAGTGAACTTGTTGCAGCTGTTGCAGAGAAGGCCGGCACCAGCCAGACCGCAGTGAACGGTGTTCTGGACGCAGTGTTCGACATCTTCGCAAACTCCGTCGCCAAGGGCGAGAAGATCACCATCCCGGGCTGGCTCGCCGTCGAGCGCACCGACCGCGCGGCCCGCACCGGCCGCAACCCGCAGACCGGCGAATCCATCCAGATTCCGGCAGGCCACAGCGTGAAGCTGACCGCTGGTTCCAAGCTGAAGGCTGCTGTCGCCAAGAAGTAGTTTTCCCACCAGACTTCCGCAGGACCGTCACCGGCAACCGGTGGCGGTCCTGCTCTTTAACGCCTTGACTTCTACCGGCGGTAAAATAGCCGGGCGGGGCGTGCGCCATGAGCACGCCCGGAAGCATCGGGACGGAGGACTCAGGGCATGGTCCAGCGGGAAGCGCGACTGCTGCGCGGCTGGCTCGGCGCTGCCGTGGCCACCTCCGCGGCTGCGCTGTCGCACCTTGCCGGTGGAGGACATGCGCCGGCCCTGGCCGTCTGGACGCTGTCCCTCGCCCTGTCCGGGCTCGTTTGCGTGGGCCTGGCCGGCAAGTCCCTGTCCTGGCCGCGACTGTTGGCCGCGGTGGGGGGCAGCCAGGCCATCTACCACCTGCTCTTCCAGATGGGCCACGGGGCCCCTGCGGGAATTACCCCGGGCGCCGGAGCCCATGCCGGACACGGCATCTCCTTGCCTCCCGGCGAATGGGTGGCGGCCGTACCTGCCCCGCCGGCTGCAGCCGAGGATCCGGCGATGCTGGCAGCCCACCTTGCCGCAGCCGTTGCAACGGTCGTGTTGCTGCGCCGCGGTGAGCAAGCGGCCGCGGCCCTGGCCGGAACCATGTCGCTGGCAATTCCGTGCCGGCTGTGCAGCTGGCATCCGGTACCGCGGGCCAGGCTCGCCGTCCCCGGGGCACGGGTTGTCCGCACACTCGCCGCGCTTGGAGTGCCGCTGCTTTCCCTGCGCCACCGGGGACCACCCCTGCATCACGCTTTCTGACCGGCGCACCTGCGCATCCCCCGACGAAAGAACGTGATGAACCCCCATACGACCACCCCTGCACCCGTCCGCGTTGCCGCCTCAGGGTCTTCGGCCGCCAGGCAGCGCCGCGAGGACGCCCGACACACTGCCCGGCAGGCTGCCCTGCGCCGGCTGCTCGTGGCCGCCTTGGTGGCCATGCTGCTGTGGCTGTCGGCGGCGTTGACGCTGGCACGTCCGGCGTCGGCCCACGACGAACTGATCGGATCCACCCCGGAAAACGGCGCCGTCCTCGACGTCCAGCCCGAGAGCATCGTGCTGGAGTTCAGCGCGAATGTGATGGATATCGGCACCACCACCCAGGTCCTGGACACCGCCGGCACCGACTGGGCCGCCGGCGCACCGGTGCTCGGCGGCCGCGAGGTCACCATTCCCCTGCAGGACGGCATGCCCGACGGCGACTACCAGCTGGGCTGGCGGGTCGTCTCCAGCGACGGCCATCCGATCGAAGGAACCACGAAATTCTCCCTTGCGGCCGGCGGCACGGCCTCGCCCGCGGCATCCGCGTCCGCGGCCGGCGGATCCGGCAACACCGCCGAGGCGGCCGGGGAGGAGGACGGGGCCGGCAGCGGCGGACTGTTTCTCGCGTTGGGCGCCGGCACGCTGGCCATCCTCGCCGGGCTGGCCGCCTTCGTGATGAGCAAGCGGGGCGGAGGCGCTGGCGGTCGTGGCTGAGCGGCTGACCCCTGCAGGTGACCGGCGTCCTGCGGCCATCACTGCCGACGGGATCGGCAGGGGATGGGTCCTGGCCGGTGCGGTTGTCCTCGTCCTGGCGCTGGCAGCCGCCCTGCTCTACTCCGGGGCGGCCGCTACCCGCCAACTCTCCGACCCCGGCGCCTTGACCCGATGGGCGCTGCCGGTGGCCAAGGCCGCCAACAACACCGCCCTGGCCACAGTCATCGCCGCGCTGCTCTTCGCCGTCGGAATCCTGCCCAAGCAGTTGCGTCCCGGCCGCAGGCCGGACAACGGCGACGAGGGCCCCGAGCATCCCGCCTTCACGGCCGCGCTGCGGCTGGCCGCGGCCGCCGCCGTCGTCTGGACACTGGCTGCCATGGCCGTGCTGGTCTTCAGTTTCTCCGACGTCGCCGGGCTGCCGGTGAGCGGGGACGCCAGTTACACCGCCGGATTCATCGGCTTCATGACGGACATCGGGACCGGTCAGGCCTGGCTGTCCATCACCATCGTGGCCGCCGTCGTGGCCACGCTGATCTTCGGACTCCGCTCCCTCCCCGGGCTGGGAGCCACCCTGGTGCTGGCAACCATCGGCGGGCTGCTGCCGATGGCCCTGATCGGGCACTCGGCCGGCGGCGACGACCACTACGGGGCCGTGAACTCCATCGGACTGCACCTGCTGGGTGCCTGCCTCTGGGTGGGCGGAATCATCGTGCTCGCGGTCATCTCCGGGACGCTGGGCACCAAGGACATCACCGGGCAGGTGCTGCGCCGCTACTCATCGCTGGCGCTGATCAGCTTCGGCCTGGTTTTCTTCTCCGGCATCATCAACGCGTCCATTCGAATCACCTCGCTGGACCAGCTCTCCAGCCCGTATGGGGTGCTCGTGGTGATCAAAGCCCTCGCCACGCTGCTGCTGGGGGCAATCGGCTTCATGCACCGGCAGTGGATCATCCCCGAACTCGGAACGATGTCCGGCAAGCGCGTCCTCTGGCAGCTGATCACCGTGGAACTCCTCATCATGGCGGCGGTCTTCGGCGTGGCCACGGCGCTGGCCCGCACCGCGCCGCCCACGCCCGAGGAACTGCCGCTGGACGCGTCCCCGGCACGCATCCTGACCGGTTACGAGCTGCCACCGGAACTGGTCGGGAGCAGTTGGCTGACCGTCTGGCGGTGGGACTGGCTGTGGGTGACGTTCGCCTTGGTCACCGGCATCGCCTACCTGGTGGCAGCCGCCAGGCTGCGCCGGCGCGGCGACGGCTGGCCGGTGGCGCGGACCATCAGCTGGATTGTCGGCCTGCTGGCGCTCACCTATGTCACGTCGGGGGCGCCGGCAGTCTACGGGATGGTGCTGTTCAGCGCGCACATGCTGGACCACATGGCCCTGACCATGGTGGTGCCGCTGTTCCTCGTGCTGGGCTCGCCGGTCACCCTGGCGCTGAAGGCGCTGCCGCCGCGCCGCGACGGCAGCAAGGGCCTGCGCGAATGGATCCTCTGGCTGGTGCATTCGAAGTATTCCGCGGTCATCACCCATCCGCTCTTCACGGCAGCGAACTTCGCCGGCTCGATCATCATCTTCTACTACTCGCCGCTGTTCGGCTTCGCCCTGCGCGAGCACGTGGGGCACGAGCTGATGAACCTGCACTTCCTGCTCACCGGCTACCTGTTCATCCTTTCGATGATCGGCCAGGATCCGCTGCCGCGGCGCGCGCCCTATCCGTTGCGGCTGTTGCTGCTGTTCGCGACGATGGCCTTCCACGCTTTCTTCGGCGTCGCCCTCACCAGTTCCACGGCCCTGATCCAGGCCTCCTGGTTCGGCAGCATGGGACGGGAGTGGGGCCTGTCGGCCATGGACGACCAGCAACTCGGCGGGGCCATCATGTGGGGCATCGGGGAAATACCCACCCTCTGCATCGCCATCGGAGTGGCAATTGCCTGGTCGCGGTCCGACGCGCGGGAAACAAAGCGTAAAGATCGTTCGGCCGAGAGGAATAACGACGCCGAACTGGCGGCTTATAACGATATGTTTGCCAAGATGGCCCGGCAGGACGCACGCGTGGTCCCGCCGGGGGCAGCAAGGCCTGCCGCCGGGCCCGGCACGGACTCCGGCGACCATGAACTTCCGACAACCACCACCGGGCAGCCGCCCGTTCCGGAACCGGATGACGCCGGCCGGGCACAAGGAGAAACCAGATGACTGAGGCAGCCGACACCATCCGCAGCGACTACCGGGTCCGCGCCTCCGACCTGGTGGGCCGCAACTGGCTCAATACCGGCGGCAAGCAGCTGGGGTTGGAAGACCTGCGGGGCAAGATCGTGCTGTTGGACTTCTGGACCTTCTGCTGCATCAACTGCCTGCACGTGCTGGACGAACTGAGGCCGTTGGAGGAAAAGTACAAGGACGTGCTGGTCACCGTTGGCGTGCACTCCCCGAAGTTCGAGCACGAGGCCGACCCCGTGGCGCTGGCCGCCGCCGTGGAGCGGTACGAAATCCACCACCCGGTGCTCGACGATCCGGAACTGGACACCTGGCAGGCCTATGCCGCCCGGGCCTGGCCGACGCTGGTGGTCGTGGACCCCGAGGGCTACATCGTGGCGCACCTGTCCGGCGAAGGCCACTCCGGCGGCTTGGCGTCGCTGGTGGAGGAACTGGTGGCCGAACATGAAGCCAAGGGCACGCTGCACCGCGGCGACGGGCCGTACGTGCCGGCGGAAACCACCGCAGGCGACCTGCGCTTCCCGGGCAAGGTCATTCCGCTGCCGGACGGCGTCGGCTCCGCCGGCGGGTCCTTCCTGGTCAGCGACACCGGTCACCACCGGCTGGTGGAACTTGCCGCGGACCTGTCGACAGTGCTCAAGACCTACGGTTCGGGAACGAAGGGCTGGCAGGACGGGCCGGCCGACGCTGCGCAGTTCAACGAGCCCCAGGGAGTGGCCCTGCTTCCGGAAGGGATCCGCGAAAAGGCGGGCTACGACGTCGTTGTTGCGGATTCCGTGAACCACCGCCTCCGCGGCCTGTCCCTGGCCACCGGCGAGGTGACCACGGTCGCCGGCAGCGGAGTGCAGCGGCTGCTCGATGCCGACTCCCAGCGCACCGCCCCCGGGCTCGCCGAAGCCGGTCCCGGATCCGTGGCCGACGAAGCGGCTTCCGGGGAAGGGCTGGGGGAGGAGCTGGCAGAAGCCATCGCATCTGGCCGGGAGCAGCTTCCCGCCGACCCGCTGGCCGTCTCGCTCAGTTCGCCGTGGGACGTGCTGTGGTCCACCCGCCTGGAGGCCGTGGTGATCGCCATGGCCGGCGTGCACCAGATTTTCACCTTTGATCCGTCCTCCGGTGCGGTCGACATCCTTGCCGGTACCGGGCTGGAAGGCCTGCAGGACGGCGAGGCCGCCGCGGCCTGGTTCGCCCAGTCGTCCGGCTTGGCCGAGGACGCGGCAGGCGCGATTTGGGTTGCCGACTCGGAAACGTCCGCCCTGCGCAAGATCTCCTTCGTGGAGGTCAAGGGCGGGCACCGCGCGCACGTTTCCACCGCCGTCGGCACCGGCCTATTCGACTTCGGATTCCGCGACGGGGAGGCAGCCGAGGCACGGCTGCAGCATCCGTTGGGCGTGGCCGTCCTGCCGGACGGCTCGGTGGCCGTGGCGGATACCTACAACGGGGCGGTACGCCGTTACGACCCGGGCAGCGGGACCGTCTCCACCCTGGCGCGCGGCCTGGCCGAGCCGTCCGACGTCCTCTTGGACACCTCTGCAGTGGCCGGCGGCGGCGAGCCGCTGCTGCTGGTGGTCGAAGCGAACAAGCATCAGCTCGTCCGGCTTCCCCTCCCCAAGGAAGCGCTGAAGGTGGACGAGGGGGCCTCCCAGACGCAGCGGCCCAAGACCGAGGTCTCGGCCGGGCCGCTGGCGCTGACCGTCCGCTTCGCCGCCCCCTCCGGCCAGAAGCTGGATGACCGCTGGGGAGACCCGACCCAGCTGAAAATCTCTTCTTCACCGGAGAACCTGCTGGTTTCCGGGGCCGGCACCTCCGTGGGGCTGGTGCGCGAACTGGTGCTGTCCGACGAGGTCGGCGAGGGCGTCCTGCACATCACCGCACGGGCGGCGGCCTGCGACGGCGAACCCGGCGGCGAGATCCCGGACCATGCCGCCTGCCACCTGTACCAGCAGGACTGGGGCATCCCCGTGGTCATTGGCTCCGGAACCGGCGAGATGACCCTGGACCTGCGCGGGCTGAACTAGGCGGGCCGCACGGCAGGACTGCCAACGCCGGAGGCGGACAGGACCAGCCTGTCCGCCTCCGGCATCTCAGGTGGAGCGGACTCAGTACTCCACGACGGGGGTCAGGGTGACATTGCCGTCATTGACGGACAGCCGGCCGGTGAAGCCGAACTCCTGCTCGATTTCCCGCTCGACCGCGGCGCCGGTGAACAAATCGATCTCCACGACGTTCAGCTTGGCGACGCCGGTCAGCGGGCTGAGGACCCAATTGCCCTTGAACGGCTCTATCTTGACGTCCGGATACTTCACGATCGACCAGTTGATGGTGCTGTCCTGGACGCGGTCCATCGCTGCGCTGAACGGGCAGCCGGAGGGCTGCAGCACGCGCTGCTCCGCGCACGAGTCAAGGAAGGCGTTGACCTGGGCGCCCAGGTCCTGAACGAGCTTGGGCGTGGCTGCCGTCGCCAGCGAAAGCCGGGCGTCCTGTGCGTTTTGCGGGCCGGTCAGCACGGACTCGACGACCGGGGCGGCGAAGTAGTCGCTGGCGTAGTGGGCCTCGAAGGTTCCGGGATAGAACACCGCAAAGGAATTCTTGCCTTCCGGCAGGGCCACCCGGGTGCCGTTGAGCGAGGCTTCGTTCTCGTTGATCACGTCCACGCTGATGGTGGGAAGGGTGCTGGGTACGAAGGACCACTGGTTGAAAAAGAGCCACGTCGTGCCGGTCTTCTCCAAGGCGAACGTCGAGGTGTGCGCGTCACCGCCAACCGTGTAATGGACGGGCAGGTCCACCTTGTTCTCGCCCGCCGGCACCGGATCGCCGATTTCCAGGTCTTCGAGATCCTCTACCGAGGACTTGAGCGCGGCGCCGTCGAGCATGGCGGCGTTGGCGTCCGGCACGGTTGCGTGGAGCAAACCCAGCGCCGCACCGCCATCGCCGTCTTCCAGCGCCTTGAAGTACGCCTTCACCTGGTGCTGCGGGCTGAACACGAACGCATTGACCAGCATGATCGTCAAGGCAGCAGCGGCCACGGCAAGCATCAGGCACAGCAGCCACGTGGCTACGGTCCTGAGCACTGTCGAATTTCCCACCCGCACTACGTTACCTGCTGGCAGGGCGCGTTACCTGTTGGCGGCGCGGTTCCCCGGTCCAGCGTGGGCTGCGTTACATGCCGGCAATTGTGCCGCTCTGCCATAATCGGCTCATGGAACCGGCAGCGGAGGACCTTAGGCATTTGCGGCGCTGCGTCGAACTGGCCCGCGAAGCGTTGGACGACGGCGATGAGCCGTTCGGCTCGGTGCTGGTCGATGCCGGCGGCGACGTGCTGTTCGAGGACCGCAACCGGGTCAAGGACGGCGACCATACCCGGCATCCGGAGTTCGAGATTGCCCGTTGGGCCGCCCGGAACCTCCCACCCGAGGAACGCCGCGCGGCGACCGTCTACACCTCGGGCGAGCACTGTCCGATGTGTTCGGCAGCGCACGCGTGGGTGGGCCTGGGACGGATTATCTACGCTGTGTCATCGGATCAGCTGGGCCGGTGGCTGGCGGGGTGGGGCATAGCGCCGGCCCCAGTGGCCGCGTTGCCGATTCATGTGGTGGCACCGGGAATCCCGGTCGGCGGGCCGTCCGACGAGCTTGCGGACGAGGTCCGCGAGCTGCACCGGCAGTTCCACCGGCGCTGAGCTCAGGGACTACTGCTGAACCGCGAACGGCGGGCGCATCAGCCCGTCGTCCACGGACTCCGCCGGATCCGAGCCCAGCTCTACGATCCTGTTGCCCGCGTCCACATGCACCACGGAGGGCACGAAGGACCTGGCCTCGTCATCGGTCATGTCGGCGTAGGTGATCAGGATGACGAGATCGCCTTCGTGCATCAGGTGCGCGGCCGCACCGTTGATGCCAAGCACGCCCGAGCCGCGTTCGCCGGCGATGGCGTACGTCTCCAGCCGGGCGCCGTTCGTGACGTCCACAATGGAAACCAGCTCGCCGGGGAGGATGTCGGCGGCGTCCAGCAGATCGAGGTCCACGGTCACGGACCCGACGTAATGCAGATCCGCATGCGTGACCGTCGCGCGGTGGATTTTGGACTTGAACATTTTGCGCATCATCGCCTACCAGTTTAGTCTCCACCCCGGCCGCCCATGAAAGGGGTTCCCGATCTGGTCCGCCGGCGGGTGCAGGTCTAGGGTGGAGCCACAGGGGGCAACAACCTGCTGAGCGAGAGCGATCGAAGCAGGAGGCATGCGATGAGTTCGGAAATCGGCAGCAGCAGGCGCGACGACGGCGGCGTGCGGCCGGGAGGCGATGTTCCGGCAACTGCCCGGGAACCGCGGGACGTTGGAACGGAGCCCGCGCCGGCGGAACCTCTGCCGACCGAGGCGATGCCCGTGGCAAGCCAGGACCGCACGCGCAGCGACCAGCCGGAAACGGCCGTCTTCGGCCGCCAGGCCACGGCGGACGACATGGACCCGGATGCCGTCGGCGGCAGCCCGGATGATGGCATCTACGCCGAACGGAGCTACCGGGACACCAGCGCCTACCGCCCGGAAGCAACCCTCGACGAGGAAGTGCTGTACCAGCGGCAGCACAATGCCTACGGCGGGCTGCGGCTGGGATCCGCGTTTTTCGGCTGGCTGACCGCCACCGCCATGATCGTGTTGCTCACGGCGGTCGCCACCGGTGTTGCCGGGGCTATCGGCGTCGCCAACAATACGGAAGTGCGCGGCTTGCTGGACAGCATCACCGCCGGCGACGGGCAGGCCGCCGGGATCGCCGGGGCGGCGCTGGGGGCCATCATCCTGATCGCCTATTTCTGCGGGGGTTACGTGGCGGGACGGATGGCACGGTTTGACGGCGTCCGGCAGGGCTTCGCGGTGTGGCTATGGGGCCTGGTGGTGGCGGTCATCGCGGCGGTGGCCGGGCTGTCGGTCGGCGGACTTGGCATGCTGACGGGACCGGCGCCGGTGATCGACCGCCCCGTCGAGCAGCTGGCGATGCCGGGCCTGATTGCCTTGGCTGTAGTGCTGCTGGCGAGCCTCGCCGGATCGCTTCTGGGCGGCGCCGCGGGCATGCACTATCACCGGGCCATCGACCGTGCGGGCTTCGTGCCGGACGACGACGAGTAGTTGCGGCCGCTTCCTGCCGCCAATAGGACAAAGAAAGGCACCCCGGTCCGAAGGCCGGGGTGCGCAGTGCGAGTGGAGCGGGCGACGGGAATCGAACCCGCGTATCGAGCTTGGGAAGCTAGCGCTCTACCATTGAGCTACGCCCGCACAGGATCCGCCGTGCAGGCGGATCCAGTCAACAACGGAACCGAGTTTACCCCAGTTCGGCGGCAGTCCGGAATTCAGGCCGGCTGGCCGGCCGCGGAGGCTTCACGTTCGCGGGCCTCGGCAATTTCCTCTGCCCGGGCACGGTTGGCCTCCTCCGTCAGCGCCGCGCCGGCCGAGGCATCACGGGTCAGGTTTTCACCGGTCTCGGGGTCGAACAGATGCATCTTTCGCGTGTCCAGCCAGAGTTCGGCGGAGCGTCCGCCGCGAATCCGGCTGGCGGCATCCAGCGTGACCACGATCTGCGGCCGCAGTTCCTCGGCGTCCATGTCGCTGGCCAGCGAATTCAGCAGCTCCCGCACGGCGGGATCCGGATCGAAGTTGATGTAGCCGTACTGCTCGTTCCCCAGCCACTCGGTGTGGGTCAGTTCGGCCATGAACGTGGATCCCTGGTCCTTCTTGTGTTCTTCCACCAGCGAGGCGTCCTCAAAGAACTCGGGCCGAAGACCCGCGAGCACGACCCTCCTGCCTTCGGCCGCCCTGGCCCTGTCACCGGCCACGGGGATGTCGCCGATCGGCGTCTTCAGGACGCTTCCCTCCAAGGTGGCCGGCAGGAAGTTCATGGACGGCGATCCGATGAAGCCTGCCACGAACAGGTTGACGGGCTGCTCATAAAGTTCCCGCGGGGAAGCGATCTGCTGCAACAAGCCCTTTTTCAGCACCGCTACCCGGTCGCCAAGGGTCATCGCCTCGGTCTGGTCGTGCGTGACGTAGACGCTGGTGACTCCCAGCCGCCGCTGCATCTGCGAGATTTCGGAACGCATCTGGCCCCGCAGCTTCGCGTCCAGGTTGGACAGCGGCTCGTCGAAGAGGAAGGCATCGGCCTGGCGCACGATAGCCCGGCCCATGGCAACGCGCTGCCGCTGGCCGCCGGACAGGTTCCCCGGCTTGCGCTCCAGATGGTCGGTCAGTTCCAAGGTCTTCGCGGCACCGGTGACGCGCTTCCGGATGTCGTCCTCGGTGAACTTACCCTTGGCCAGGCGCAGCGGAAACGCGATGTTCTCGAACACTGTCAGGTGCGGGTAGAGGGCATAATTCTGGAACACCATGGCCAGGTTCCGGTCCCGGGGGGCCTTCTCGTTGACCCGCTCGCCGTCGATTAACAGGTCGCCGGAGGTGATGTCCTCGAGCCCAACGATCATGCGCAGCAGGGTTGACTTGCCGCAGCCGGACGGGCCCACGAGGATGATGAATTCGCCGTCGGCGATGTCGATGCTGACGTCGTTGACGGCGGCGAAACCGTCGCCGTATTCCTTGACGAGGTTCTGCAGCGTGATCGATGCCATGGGAGGTCCTTTCCTGCCGCGGGCTTAGCCCTTGACGGCGCCTTGGGTCAGGCCGGAGACGATTTGGCGCTGGAACAGCAGGACCAGCAGCACAATGGGGATGGTGACGATGATGGCCGCCGCCGAGATCGCCCCGACGGGGGACTCGAACTGGGAGGCGCCGGTGAAAAACGCCAGTGCCGCGGGAACCGGCCGCGCCGCTTCGGTGGACGTCAGCGAGATGCCGTAGACGAAGTCGTTCCACGCGATGAAGAAGGCGATGATCGCCGTCGTGAAGACACCCGGTGCGGCCAGCGGCACGATGGCCTTGCGGAATGCTTGCCAGGTGGTGGCCCCGTCAACCTGCGCGGCCTGTTCCAGTTCCCACGGAATCTGGCGGAAAAAGGCGGCCAGGGTCCAGATGGAGATGGGCAGGGTCAGGGAGAGGTAGGGAATGATCAGCCCGGGCCAGGTGTCATAGAGGCCGATGGTCCGCCAGACGTTGAACAGCGGGGTGACGATGGAGATGACCGGGAAGATGGACACTGCCAGCGCGGTGGTCAGGATGACCTTCTTGCCGGGGAAATCCAGCCGTGCAATCGCGTAGGCGCACAGCGTGGCCAACACGACGGCGATGAAAGTCGCGATCAGCGCGATGCCGATCGAATTCCACAGGGAGCTGAGGAACAGCCCCTGCGCCGAGCCGACCAGGATCTGTTCATAATTGGCGCCCGTCCACGTGCCGGGGAGGAACTTGCCGGACGTCAGGTCACTGGGCAGCTTGAACGATGTGGCCAGGATGGAGGCCACCGGGAACAGGGCATACAGCACCACCAGCACGGAGATGATGGTCCACGTAACCCGCTCCTTGGTCCGCGACGCTCGCATCACTTGCCTCCTCTCTGGCCGGCAAGGTCGACCTTGAACAGCTTGACGGCAATGAAACAGATCAGCAGTACGCACACGAAGAGCAGCACGGAAACGGCCGAGCCAAGCCCGATCTCCAGCCGCCCGATGGACGTGCGGTAGGCCAGCAGCGAGAGCACCTCGGTGTTGAACGCACCGTTGGTCATGATGAACACGTTGTCGAAGATGCGGAACGCGTCCAGCGCCCGGAAGAGCACGGCCACCATGATCGCGGCCTTCATGTTCGGCAGGACCACCCGGCGCATCCGCTGCCACCAGGTAGCGCCGTCAACCTCGGCCGCCTCGGTCAATTCGTCGGGGACCTGGGCCAGGCCGGCCAGCAGCAGCAGCGAGATGAACGGGGTGGTTTTCCAGATTTCGCTGGCCATGATCACGGCCAGCGAGGTCCAGGTGCCGGCGAACCAGTTGAGGTCCTCATCGATCCCGGGCACCCAGTTGAACCAGGCGTTCACGAAGCCGGAGTTGATGTCGAACATGTAGAACCAGGCAAACGCGGAGACCACGGTGATGATGCCGTACGGGACCAGGATCGCGGTCCGCAGCCAGCCGCGCACCGCCTTGAGCGCCTTGTGCATGACCAACGCCAGGGCGAAGCCCAGGATGAGTTCGACGACGACGGTCACCACCGTGATCAGCAGCGTCACGCCCAGGTCCCGCCACCACACGATATCGGTGAGGATCACCCCGTAGTTGCCCAGCCCGAGGAACTCGCGTTCGTCGGGGGCTGTGAGCCGGTAGCTGAAGAGCGAGTCGAACAATGCCTGCAGGATCGGGTAGGCGGTCACGGCCAGCATCATGACGAACGCAGGGCCGGCCAGCAGCCAGCCGAGCCGCCGCTCTGCCTTGGCCCGGTCGCTGTACTGTTGGGTTGCCCGGTGTCGGCCGTCGCGTCCCGTCCGGCCGTTCGGCAGGGTTGGAATTTCGGTCGAGGTGCTCACAGCAGGTTCTCCCCCCGTAAGACGGAGACGATGAAGTCGGAAGTCTCCTGCGGCGTAGTCGCCGGATCCACTTGGGACGGCGGGGCGAAATTCTGCTGCAGGCTGGTGGACACTTCGTTGTAGAACACGGTTTGCGGCCGAGGTGCGGACAGTTCCAGCGACTCCCGGATGGTGTCGGCCATCGGGAAGGCTTCCTCAATCCGGGGATCCTCGTACGCCTCGGTATTCGAGGGCGGATTGCCGTTGGTGATGAAATACTCGGCCTGGTTCTCCGGGGCGACGATGCATTCGATGGCCGCGTAGGCCAAATCCGGGTGCTCGCTGGCCGCCCCGACACCCAGGTTGATGCCGCCGAGCGGCGGAGCGGCGGGGTCGGTTTCGTTCATCTGCGGGTAGAGCGTCCAGCCGATGTCCTCGATCAGCGAGGCATCCACCGTGCCGTCTTCCGCGGCGGTGTTCGTCGCCGGCCAGACGAACGGCCAGTTGACCATGAACGAGCCCTCGTCGCCCTGGAACAGGATCATGGAATTGTTCTCGTCCTGGGTCGGCAGGCCCGGGCCGCCCAGGCCCTCCCTGCCGATGGTGGAGATGACCTCTGCCGCTTCGGTACCGGGTTCGCTGGCCAGACCCAGTTGAATCTGGTCGGCGTCCGCCTCGGGGTTCTCCAGAATCTGGCCGCCGGCCGATTCGACCAACGCGTTCAGCCAGACGGTCATGGACTCTCCGCGCTGGCCCTGGACGCCCAAGAATTTTTCCTGCTCGGCCGCGGCATCCATCAGCTGCTGCCAGGTGACCGGCTGCGTCATGTCCAGGCCCGCTGCCTCGGCCACGGACTTCCGGTACCACAGCAGTTGCGTGTTGGCCCAGAACGGGACGGCGACCAGCCGGTCTTTCCACGTTGCCCCCGCGAGCGCGCCCTCCACGACATTCTGCGTGGTGCGCTGGGCCACGTCGTCCGGGACCGGAGCCAGGAATCCTGGTTCGGCCAGCTCCGGGATGAACGGCGGGTCCAAACTCATGATGTCCAGCGACGCATCGCCGGCTGCCAGGCGCCGGGCAAGCTGCTCGCGCTGCGACGCGGCTTCATTGGGCAGCAGCGAGGTTTCGATTCGGTACTCGCCGCCCGCCTGCTCGGTGCACAGCTGCGCGATGGCAGCCTGCCCGCCGTCGTCGGGATTGATATACCAGGTCAGCGTGGGAGGCCCCTCCCCGGAGCCGCAGCCGGCCAGCAGTGTGGCGCCCAGTGCCAGCGTCACTGCTGCCCCCATGCGGGCCGTCGCGCGCCGGCGCAACCGCCGGTTTCCGTCTCTGGGCATCGGCATGAGCCTCCCAATCTGGTAGACGCACTGGCCGCCCGGCTTCCGTTGCGCTTTGTGCCACGCAGCCTTGTGAAATAGAGCGTATTCGCATGCAGGCGAATGCGCCATGGTCGGGATGACAAGGAGCTTGCCGGCACGGGGAATACCGCGCGGCGGGCGGCACGTTGTGCCCGTACCGCCCGGCAATTGCCCGGCGATGACCGAGGGAAGGCGAGCATGACCAATCCACGTGACGAGACCCGCAGGCGGGAAAGCTGGCTCCGGTTCAGGGACAACCGCAACCAGGCGCTGGCGGCGGAGCACGGCTGGCTCACGCTCACCTCGCTGCAGTGGCTGCCGGCCGAACCGGCGCGGCTGGAACAGGTCACCGGCCTGTGGAGCGCCAACGGCCCGGCATCCGGCGGCGGCCACGCCTCGTTGACGGCGACCGCCGACGATGGCTTGTACTGGGCAGAAAGCGGGGAGCCGGCAATAGGCACCTTGACGGCAACCCTGGGAAATGAGGAATCGCTGCTCTGGGTGCGCCGCGGCAGCATCGCCGTCGAATTGGCCGTCCGCGGCGACCGGTACGCGGTCCGGACCCGGGACAATGACTCGCCCAACCGGCAGGACTTCGACGGGGTCCCGGTTTTCGATTACAACCCGGACCTGGTGGTGGCCGGCCGGTTCGAAGCGTATCCGGAACCCCTCACCCTGCAGATTGCCACGTCAAACCCGGACGTGGGAGGGATCGCCACCGCGGTCGGGACGGTCAGCTTCGAATTGGGCGGCACCGTCCACACCTTGGTGGCGGAACCGGAGAAACTGGGCGCCTTGTCGTTGAACTTCCACGACGAAACCAACGGAGACAGCACCGCCGGCTGGCGTTCCGTGGTGACCCGCCGTCCCGGCCCCGACGGCACGGTACTGATCGATTTCAACCGGGCCACCAACTTTCCCAGCGCCTTCACCGACTTCGGCATCTGCCCGATGCCTGTGGAGGGCAACATCATCGCGGCACCGGTGGAAGCCGGTGAGCGCCGCGTGAGCTGACATTCGCGGAGAATGGTGGCGCCGGCGGCAGGTCTACGGCAGGATCATCGGATGGAACCAACGGCGGAAGACTTCCGCACCATCACCGATGACCTGGCCAGCCGCTTGGCGGAGCTCCCCGACGATGCCTGGGAAAAGCCCGCGCTGGAGTTGGAGTGGAGCTGCCGCGAGACGGCGGCCCACGTCATGGACGACTTCGCGTTCTACGCCCTGCAGCTGTCAGGCCGGAAACCGCCGCAGGACGGCTACGTAGTGCTGCTGGACCCGCCGCCGTGGCGCCCGGGCGGGCCGCCCATCCTGTTCTGGCCCGACCCTTCCACGGGAACGGCCGGCATCGCGAGTTGTTTCGATGCCGCCGCTGGATTGCTGTACGCGGTGACCGCCACCGCCCCCGGCACCCACCGCGGCTACCATCCGGCCGGGACCTCGGACGCCTCGGGTTTCGCGGCGATGGGCATCGCCGAAGCCGTGCTGCATGGATTCGACATCCTGGCTGTCCACGGGGTCGGATACCGGCCCGACGAAGCTGTCATAGGGCGGGTACTGAACCGCATATTTCCGGCGGCTCGGCGCACGGACGATCCCTGGCAGGATCTGCTCAGCGCCAGCGGCAGGACGCCCGAAACCCGCGGACAGAAGTGGCGGTGGGACTCCTCGGTCCGTGGCTGACGGCGCCCAGCGCGGCGGCGGAGGCATTCGCGGCGTCGGGGCCGTAGGCTGGTAGCAGGCCTGCAACGAGGCAGGAGAACCGACGGAAGCCGCCATGACCGTAGACAAGAACACCCGACGTCTCGAGGAAGACATCGAGACCGATTTCTCGGACAAGATGAGTTACGGCTCCTATCTGTCCTTGGACCAGTTGCTCTCTGCCCAGCACCCGGTCAGCAGCCCGGAGCACCACGACGAGATGCTGTTCATCATTCAGCACCAGACGTCCGAGCTGTGGTTGAAGCTGGTGCTGCACGAGCTGCGCACCGTACGGCAGAAGCTGCGAGACGACGACCTGCGGTTCGCCATGAAAGGCATCGCCCGGATTAAGCACATCCAGCGCTCGCTGACCGAGCAATGGTCGGTGCTGGCCACGCTGACGCCGTCCGAATACGCCGAATTCCGCGGCGATTTGGGATCGGCGTCGGGCTTCCAGTCCTACCAGTACCGGGCCGTGGAGTTCCTGCTGGGCAACAAGAACAGGGGCATGCTGGCCGTCTTTGCGGACGATCCCGCCGCCCAGGTCATGCTCGGCGAGCTGCTGGAACAAAGCAGCGTGTACGACGAATTCCTGGCCTACCTGCACCGGCACGGCTACCCGGTTCCGGCGGAACTGCTGGACCGCGACGTGACCGAGGCGCACGAGTTCAACCCGGAGCTGGTGGGGACCTTCAAGGCCGTCTACGAGAACGCCGGCGCGAACTGGGACGTCTACGAGGCCTGCGAAGAACTGGTGGACCTGGAGGACAACTTCCAGCTCTGGCGCTTCCGGCACCTGAAGACGGTGGAGCGGACCATCGGGATGAAGCATGGCACCGGCGGATCCTCCGGCGCCGGCTTCCTTCGCCGGGCGCTGGAGCTCACCTTCTTCCCCGAGCTGTACGCGGTGCGCACGGAAATCGGCAAGGCCTGACCGGCGGCCTTAAAGCTGCCGGCGGAGGCCGTTCGTTCCCCCGCCGACAGCGGCCCGGTGGCCGCCAACGAGGTGCTGCGGCCCGCCTGGTTCAATGGTCGCACCCCCACACCGATCGGGACAGAGGCCAGGCGCAAAAGCCCGGGGGGCGGCCGCGTCATGCGTCAGGGGAGGGGGTCGGTCCCGTGTATTTTTGAAGTGTGCTGATCTCCGACCGCGATATTCGTGCCGAACTGGACTCCCAACGCATCGTCCTGGATCCGTTCCAACCGGACATGATCCAGCCCTCAAGCGTCGACGTGCGGCTTGACCGGTTCTTCCGGCTGTTCGACAACCACAAGTACGCCCACATTGACCCGGAGCTGGAGCAGCCGGAGCTGACCCGGCTGGTGGAGGTGGACCCCGAGGAACCGTTCGTCCTGCATCCCGGCGAATTCGTGCTCGGCTCCACGTACGAGACGGTGACGCTGCCCGATGACATCGCAGCCAGGCTGGAGGGCAAGTCCTCGCTGGGCCGGCTGGGCCTGCTGACCCACTCGACGGCAGGATTTATCGACCCCGGTTTCTCCGGGCACGTAACGCTGGAGCTCTCCAACATGGCGACGCTGCCGATCATGCTGTGGCCGGGTTCCAAGATCGGCCAGCTGTGCTTTTTCCGGTTGTCCTCGCCGGCGGAGCATCCGTACGGTTCCGGGGAATACGGCAACCGGTACCAGGGCCAGCGCGGCCCCACCGCTTCGCGCAGCTACCAGAACTTCCACCGCACGGTCATCGAACGCTGATCCGGGCCGCTCAGGCGCTGGGAGTACTGGCGCGCTGGATCCGGGCCGGCGTCTTGACCGGCAGCAGCGCCAGGAGGCCGGCCAGCAGCACCACCAGGATGCCCAGGATGCCGTGACGCTGTTCGCCGAAGACGGTGATGGACAGGGCAAACAGGGACGGGGCCAGGAAGCTGACGGCGCGCCCGGTGGTGGCGTAGAGGCCGAAGAACTCCCCCTCCTCGCCGCGCGGCGCGAGCCGGGCCAAGTAGGCACGCGACGACGATTGGGCCGGCCCCACGAACAGGCACAGCAGCAGGCCGAAGACCCAGAACGTGGTATCACCGGACCACGCGTTGCCCAAGAACACGTGGTTCCCCGGGCCCAACGCGAAAATGGCGACGGCGGCTACGATCAGCCCGATCAGCGCCCCCACAATGACGTTCTTCGGGCCGATGCGGTCGTCCAGCACCCCGCCCGCCACGGCACCGATCGCCGCGACAACATTTCCGGCGATGGCGAAGACGATCACCTGGCTGAGCGAGAAACCGAAGGTGCCCGCCGCGATCACCCCGCCGAAGGTAAACACCGCCGCGAGCCCGTCGCGGAAGATGGCGCTGGCGATCAGGAAGAAAATCGTGTGCGGGCTGGAGGTGAAGATTGCCTTGATGCGGCGGAAGAGCAGCCCGTAGGACGCAAAGAAACTGAGCGACGCGGCCGCAGGCTGGCGCGGGATCTCCGGGACCGCGAAAAGTACCGGCAGCGCGAAGGCCATGAACCACACGGCGCAGAACACCGCCACCAGGCGGATGTTCAGTCCGTTCTCCGCAGTCGCCCCAAACCAGCCGGTTTCCGGCAGGACGAAGCCGACCAGCACCAGGGCAAGCGCCACAACTCCGCCGACGTAACCCATGGCCCAGCCGAAGCCGCTGACCTTGCCGATGGTCGACGGCGTGGAGATTTGGGTGAGCATCGCGTAGTAGTTCACATTCGCGAACTCGAAAAAGATGTTGGCCAGCGCGATGAGTCCCACGCCCAGGAAGAGGAAGCCGGGGGAGGGGAAGACGAAGAAGCACAGGCCGGTCAATACTGCGACAGCCACGCTGTTGAGCCCGAGCCAAAGCCTGCGGCGGCCGCCGGTGTCGGAACGTTGCCCGGTGACCGGGGCCAGCAGGGCGATGGCCAACCCGGCGATGGCCAGGCCGTAACCGAGGATTTCGGACGCGAACGCTTCGCCGCCGAACGCATCGCTGGTCAGATAGACGGTGAATACAAACGTTGTCATGACCGCGTTGAAGGCCGCCGAGCCCCAGTCCCAGGAGGCCCAGGCCAGGACGTGCTTTCTATTCAACCGCTCCGCGGCCGCGCCGCCCGCTTTGCCGCCCGCATCTTGGGTTGCCGGAATGCCGGCCGAGTCAGTCATACCGCGATGCTATCCGTTTCGCCCGCTGCGAACTTTGAGCAGCGCCGGGTGCCGCGTGAATCTTTGGCGAACAAGCAGATTGCGCGCTTGCCGTAGGTTCCCGACGGCTGTTTGCGACCCTCCGCGGGCGCCGCACCGTCTATGCCATGGGTAGAATGGACCTTGGCCATGTCCGTCTAATCCTTGGTAAACCTAAAGGAAGTTCCGGAGTATCCCGTGCTGATTGTGCTCACCCTGCTTTTTGCGGTGGCCTTTATAGCGCCCTTAATTTTCCGGAAGCTCGGACGGTCAACATTTTATATCCTGGCCGCGGTTCCCGCCGCCGGATTCGTCTGGCTGATCGCCACGTTCGACAGCTACACCGGCGCGAACCAGAAGGCACTCGACGGCGCTCCCAACGCTCCGCCGTCTGAGGTCTTCGCCTGGGTCCCGGGCCTGCAGCTGGAACTGGCCTTTCGGATGGACACGCTCGCGGCGGTGCTGTGCATCCTGATCCTGGGCGTCGGCGCCCTGGTGTTGTTCTACTGTGCCCGCTACTTCAAGGCCGACGATCCGGACATCGGTCCTTTCGGTGCACAGCTGCTGGCCTTTAGCGGTGCCATGTTCGGCTTGGTCACCGCCGACGACCTGATCCTGCTCTACATCTTCTGGGAACTCACCACCGTCCTGTCCTACCTGCTGATCGGTTACGCCAGGCACCGGCTGTCCGCGCGCCGGTCCGCGTTGCAGGCCCTGATGGTCACCACCCTGGGCGGATTGACCATGCTGGTCGGCCTGCTGATGATCGGCCAGACGGCCGGCACTTACCGGATCTCCGAGATCCTCGCAGCAGCCGGAACGCTGATGGCCCACGGGCAGATCATCGACATAGCCATTCTGCTGGTACTCATCGGGGCCATCAGCAAGTCCGCGCTGGTGCCCTTCCACTTCTGGCTCCCGGCGGCCATGGCGGCACCGACCCCGGTCAGCGCCTACCTGCATGCCGCCGCCATGGTGAAGGCTGGCATCTACCTGGTAGCGCGGCTGTCGCCCGGATTCTCCAGTACCGACTACTGGCACGGCGTCGTGCTGGGGCTCGGGCTGCTGACCATGCTGGTGGGCGGCTGGCAGGCCATGCGCCAGAACGACCTCAAGTTGATCCTGGCCTATGGCACGGTCAGCCAACTGGGGTTCCTGACCCTGGTGGTCGGGCTCGGCTCGCAGGAAGCCGCGCTGGCCGGGATGGGCCTGCTGCTGGCCCACGGTTTCTTTAAGGCGACCCTGTTCCTGGTGGTGGGCATCATCGATCACCAGGCCGGAACGCGTGACATCCGCGAACTGTCGCACCTGTACCGCAAGGCCCCGAAACTGTTCGCGGTCGCCCTGATCGGTGCAGCGTCCATGGCCGGCCTGCCGCCGTTGCTGGGTTTCGTCGCCAAAGAGTCCGTCTACGAAGCCTTCATCCACCGGGCCGGCGTCTCTGGCTGGGTGGGGGGCCTGCTCCTGGCCGGCGTTGTGGCCGGATCCATCCTGACCTTCGCCTACAGCGCCCGCTTTATCTGGGGCGGCTTCGCGGCCAAACCCGGCCGCGAGGCCATCGAATTCAAGGCTGTTCCGTGGGCCTTCCTGGCGGCACCCGCCGTGCTTGCCGTGGCCACCGTGTTGTTCGGACTCTGGCCCGCTCCGGTCGAAGCCGCCGTCGCGCCCTATGCCGGCCTGTTCACACTGGACACCGCAGCCACACACCTGGCACTGTGGCACGGATTCACGCCGGCTCTCGGCCTGACCGTCATCACCATCGCCACCGGCGTCGCCCTGTTCCTGCTGCGCACCCCTATCGCCGCTTTCCAGGCCCGGATCCGCTTCGTCCCGGACGCCGACCGGATCTACCGCGGCATCATCGGCGTGCTGGACGAGGTGGCCATCTGGGTCACCGGACGGACCCAGCGAGGCTCGCTGGTCTTTTACCTGTGTGTGATCCTGATCGTGGCGATCGTGACTCCGCTGAGCGCCATCGTACTGATGGATGCCCCGCTGCCGGAGAGCCTGGTGTGGTTCGATACCCCCGCGCAGGCCATCGCGGGGATAATCGTGGCGGCAGGCGCATTGGGGGCCATCCGCGCGAACAAGCGCTTCATGGCGGTGCTGATGGTCTCGGTGGCCGGCTACGGGTTGGCCTTCATCTTCGCCATGCACGGGGCGCCGGACATTGCCTTGACCCAACTGCTGGTGGAAACGATCTCCCTGGTGGCCATCGTGCTGGCCCTTCGTTCGCTGCCGGCCCGGCTGTGGCTGCGCACGCCAGGACGGTTCAAACTGTTGCGAGCCATCATCGGAGCCGCTTTCGGCCTCACGATGATTGTGATCGCGATGACGGCGATGGCGGCACGCACGGCAGCTCCGGTGTCCCTGGCCCTGCCGCAGCTGGCCTACGAGGGCGGCGGCGGCGAGAACATCGTCAACGTCATCCTGGTGGACATCAGGGCCTGGGACACGTTCGGCGAGATTGCGGTGCTGGCACTGGCTGCTACCGGCGTGGCCAGCTTGATCTTCATCCGGAGCCGCGGGGAGAAGCGTCCGGAACCCGTGGACGCCGTGGCCAGCGGATCGGTGGGGCGCGGCTACGAGACGGTGGCCCATTCGGACCGCGAGGCAGCAGCCCTGGCGACGGCCCGCAAGTTCGCCGTCGTGCCGCGCGACGCCTGGCTGGTGGCCGGCCGTACCCTCGCGCCGGAACGCCGCTCCATCATCTTCGAGGTGATCACCCGCCTGCTCTTCCACTCGGTGATGATCTTCTCCGTCTACCTGCTGTTGACCGGCCACAACCTCCCCGGCGGCGGGTTCGCGGGCGGCCTGCTGGCCGGTATTGCCCTGACCGTCCGCTATTTGGCCGGCGGACGGATCGAGCTGGCGGAAGCCACGCCCATCAGTGCGGGCCTGTTGCTCGGCCTGGGGCTTGGCGCCGCGGCGCTGACCGCCGTCGTCCCGATCTTCCTGGGCGGCCAGGTCTTCCAGAGCGCGATCCTTGAGTTCAGCCTCCCGGTCTTCGGCGAACACAAGTTCGTCACATCGACGATCTTCGACATCGGGGTCTACCTGGTGGTGGTGGGCCTGGTGCTCGACGTGCTGCGCAGCTTCGGCGCCGAGATCGACGAACGCACCGAGGAACGCACCCACGGGCGCCGCAAGAGTGCCGAACTGCAAGTACCCGAAGCGATCGAGGAGGAGGTGTCCCGGTGACTGTTAACCTGACGCTGCTCCTGGTGATGGGCGTACTGTTCGCGGTGGGCGTCTACCTGATCCTCGAGCGCAGCCTGACCCGGGTGATGCTCGGCCTGATGCTCATCACCAACGGTGCCAACCTGCTCCTGCTCACCACCGGCGGGCCGGCGGGCCTGGCGCCCATCTTCGGCAGCGACATCCCCGCGGACGCCTACAGCGATCCGTTGCCGCAGGCGTTGATCCTTACCTCCATCGTGATTTCCTTCGCCGTCACCGCTTTCATGCTGGCCATCATCTACCGCTCCTGGGTGCTGGGACGGCAGGACGAGGTCCAGGACGATATCGAGGACCGCCGGGTGGCCAACCAGCCCACCTTCGATGCCGAGGACGACGCGGAGATCCCGGCCGAGACCACCGAGTTCGTCCCGCCGGACGAAGCCGAAGAAACGCCAGCCACCACCAGGTCCCGGATGGAGGGAAAGCAGTGAACGCCGCCACCATTGCGCCGCTGGCAGTAGTCCTGCCGCTGCTGGGTGCTGCCCTGGCGTTCGTGCTGATCCGCCACCCAAACGCGCAGCGCCGGACCGGTGCCATCACGCTCACGGTGACGTTGGCACTGGAGACCGTGATGCTGGCCTCGGCCTGGACCAGCGGGGCGCAGGCGGTGAACCTCGGCGGTTGGCTTCCCCCCTTCGGCATCACCCTGGTGGTGGATGAGCTGTCCGCGCTGATGCTGGTGGTCTCCTCGGCCGTCAGCCTGGCGGTGCTGCTGTATGCCTCGGGCCAGGGCATGACGGACAGCGACGAGGAAGGCCCGGTCTCGATCTTCCACCCGACGTACCTGATCCTGGTGGCCGGGGTTTCCAACGCGTTCCTGACCGGCGACCTGTTCAACCTGTATGTCGGCTTCGAAATGCTGCTCACGGCCAGTTACGTGCTGATGACTCTTGGCGGCACCAGCCCGCGGATCCGTGCCGGGGTGACGTACGTCGTCGTCAGCGTCATCTCCTCGGTGCTGTTCCTGGTCTCCATCGCGATGATCTACGCGGCCACCGGGACCATTAATATGGCCGACCTGGCGATCAAGCTCGGCGAACTGGATCCGGCAACGCAGATGACGCTGCATTTGATGCTGCTGGTGGCCTTCGGCATCAAGGCGGCGGTCTTCCCGCTGTCCTTCTGGTTGCCCGACTCGTATCCGACGGCGCCGGCGCCGGTCACCGCGGTGTTTGCCGGCCTGCTCACCAAGGTCGGCGTCTATGCCATGATCCGCACCGAGACGCTGCTGTTCCCTGGCGACCGGCTCAACACGTTCCTGATGGTCGTGGCGGTCCTGACCATGGTGGTAGGCATCCTCGGGGCCGTGGCGCAGATCGACATCAAGCGCATGCTCTCCTTCACCCTGGTCAGCCACATCGGCTACATGGTCTTTGGCCTGGCCATGTCCTCGGTGGTGGGCCTGGGCGCGGCGGTCTATTATGTGGCGCACCATATTACGGTGCAGACCAGCCTGTTCCTGGTCGCCGGCCTGATCGAACGCCGCGGCGGGACCACCAACATGGACCGGCTGGGCGGCATGGCCAAGCTGTCGCCGCTGCTGGCCATCCTGTTCTTCGTGCCGGCCATGAACCTGGCCGGCATCCCGCCGTTCTCGGGTTTCCTGGGCAAGATCGGGCTCGTGCAGGGCGGCGTGGAGCTGGGCACCCCGGTCGCCTGGGTACTGGTGGCGGGCAGCATGGTCACGTCGCTGCTGACCCTACTGGCCATGGCGCGGGTCTGGAACCGCGTGTTCTGGCGGCGCCCCGAAGATGCCGAGCACCCGGACCCGGTCCTGGTGGCCACCAAGCCCGATGGATCCGCCGTGCGGACCACCCGCCATGTGGAGGACCACCCGCACGGGCGGTTCACCGGGCGGGGCATCGTTCAGCTGCTGCCGCTGCCCATGGTCTGGCCGACGGTCGGGCTGGTGGCGATGGGCCTTGCCCTGACGCTGTTCGCCGGTCCCCTGTTCGAGCTCAGCGACCAGGCGGCGCGGGAGATGCTGCAGCGCACCCCGTACATCGAGGCCGTCCTGGGTGAGGGCGCCCTGCAGGAGGGGGGCCAATGAGGAAACCGCGCATCTCCATCTGGGTCGAGCTGCCGCTGCTGGCTTGGCTGGTCATCCTCTGGGGCTCCCTGTGGCAGGATTTCAGCCCCGGCAACCTGATCTTCGGCCTGCTGATCGCGCTGGTCATCGTGAACCTGTTCTACCTGCCGCCGGTCGAACTCAGCGGACGCTTCAATCCGCTGGCGGCGCTGGTCTTCGCTGTCACGTTCGTGTGGCAGGTGGCGGTGGCGAGCGTCGAAGTCCTGTGGCTGGCCCTTACCCGGGGCCCGACGCTGCGCAACGCGGTGGTGGCGGTCCGGCTGCGAAGCCATTCCGACCTGCTGGTGACTGCGACCGGGCATGCCATTTCGTTGATCCCCGGCAGCTTCGTGGTGGATGTGGACCGCTCGACGTCCACCCTTTACCTGCACGTGATCGACGTGGCCACCGAGGAGGCCGCTGAACGTTTCCGGGCAGACGTGCGGCGGATCGAGGCGGGCCTGATCCGGATGATGGGCACCAAGGAAGAACTGGCAATCGTCAAGGCCGAAGGTACCGGCAGGGGAGGTGCAGTGTGAACGGGGAAGTCATTCCGGTTGCCCAAGTCGTCGTGAGCGCAGTGCTGGGCGCGGCCGCGGTACTGTCGCTGATCCGCCTCGCCCGCGGCCCCTCGCTGCTGGACCGGCTGCTGGCCATTGACGTGCTGCTGGCGATTGTCTGCGCCGGACTCATCGTGGACATGGCCGCCGGCGGCCACCTGAACAACCTGACGCTGGTCGTTGTCATCTGCGTTGTCGGTTTCATCGGCTCGGTCGCCGTGGCCCGTTTCGTGACGGACGGGCGGCCCCGTGAACACTGACCTGATACTCGACGTCGCGACCGCCGTCTGCCTGATCGCCGGCGCGGGGATGTCCCTGGCCGCGGCCATCGGCCTGCTGCGGTTCCCGGACCTGCTCTCACGGATGCACGCCGCCACGAAACCGCAGGTGTTCGGCCTGCTGCTGCTGCTGACGGGACTGGGATTGCAGCTGCGCAGCTGGGCGGCGGTGCCCTTGCTCCTCATAGCCTGGCTGTTCCAGTTGCTCACCGTGCCGGTTTCCGCCCACATGGTGGGCCGGGCCGGATACCGCACCAAACACCTGCGCAAGGAAATCCTCAGCGTGGACGACCTCGATGCGGTGGTGGAGGCAGCGGCCGAGGAAGATTCAGCGGCCGCACCCGACGACGTCGCGCCTTCCGGCAGCGACGCCGGCAGCGGTGTCGCAGCCGGCGGCCAGGGGGAGCGACCCACCGCGGCGGCTGCGGCTGGTCCGGCGCGGAACGATGAGGACGACGCCGGGCCGGCGGACAAAAAATAACCCGCGGACAAAAGAAACCGGTCCGGTGGCGGGTGCCTGCGGACCGGGGACAGAAGCGCGATGGGGGACGGGACCGCGGTCCCGTCCCCCATCGGGCCCCCTCAAGGAACCGCTTAGACCATTTCCCGCGTCTTGTCGTAGCGGATGACCGCCTTGGCGGTGGCGCGCTTGGTCAGCACCTGGATCACGCGCGCCACGGTGCCGGATACCACGGCGAAGGCGACCGCCGCCCGCAGGCTGTTCTCCAGGTCATCGTCGCTCTTCGGCGCATCTTTTCCGGTGACCATCTTCCAGACAAACCCCAGCAGCTGGCTGGCTGCCAGGCCCGCGCCGATACTCACCAGTGTGCCCAAGAGCCTCAACACAATGTTCATGCCCGCTCCCTCCCGGGGCCGAAGCCCCGTCTCAACTGCTGTTCCGGTTCCCAGCCTACTGCCCGGCACCCGCCCGGGCCGTAAGCCGTCGTGCATTTTCCAAGGGTCTGAAGCCGAATCGCCCGCCGCTGCGGGCGAGTGTAGACTGGTGCGTGCTGCTAGACAGCACCTATGACGACAGGGGAGCGTCCGACCGGCCGGTACACACCGGAGACCGGGAGGGACGCTGAGAGTGCGGATGAACCGCAGACCCTCGAACCTGCTCCGGTTAGTACCGGCGAAGGGAGTCGAGTTCTCGGGGCGCGCCGCATGGCCGCCCTCCCCTCCTGCAACCAGGAGGATCCCATTGAGTACCGTTTCGAATGCACCCGCCACGCCCACACCTGCCCGGAAGCCGCGCTACGGCTGGCGGGTGGTGGACATCGTCGTGGCCTCGGTGGTCGCCGTGGCCGTCGGCGTCATCTTCTGGGCCTGGTCGGCGGGCTGGCCGCTGATCGAGGGCCTGACCCTTGCCTTCCCGCCTTCCGCCGGACTGTACACCGGCGGCTGGCTGATGGCCGGCGTGCTGGGCGGACTGATCATCCGCAAGCCCGGCGCCGCCATCTACTGCGAGATGTTGGCCGCCATTGTCTCCGCGCTGCTGGGCACGAGCTTCGGCATGACCGTCTTGGTCTCCGGCCTGATCCAGGGCCTGGGGGCCGAGGTCGTCTTCCTGCTCTTCCTGTACCGCAAGTTCAACCTCGGCGTGGCGCTGCTGGCCGGCTTGGGTGCAGGCCTGGCACTGTCCATCAGCGAGAACATCCTCTACAACATGCTCTGGGCCGCCGAGTGGCAGCTGGCCTACGTGGGCTTCGCCGCCGTGTCCGGCGTCGTGATTGCCGGGCTGCTGCCATGGCTGGCGGTCAGGGGCCTGGCGAAGACGGGCGTGCTGTCCTCCTTCGCCGCGGGACGCTCGGCCGACGTCTGAGCCGTTCCATGGGAGAGCAGAGTACGACGGCGGTGCCCGGGCCCGTGCCGGTCCACGCCGAGGGGTGGGGCTGGCGGCATGCCGGCCGCAAGGATCCGGCGGTGCGCGGGGCCAGTTTCAGCATCGCCCCGGGTGAACGGGTACTGTTGCTGGGCGCCTCCGGGGCCGGCAAGTCCACGCTGCTGCACGCTCTGGCCGGCGTCCTCGGCGACGAGGGCGAGGGCGAGGAGACCGGCCGGCTCACCGTGGCGGGTGTCCGTCCCTCCGAGGCCCGCGGCCGGGCCGGCCTTGTGCTGCAGGATCCGGAGAGCCAGCTGGTGCTGGCCCGGGTGGGCGACGAGGTGGCCTTCGGAGCGGAGAACCTGTCGCTGCCGCGCACGCAGATCTGGGACAGGGTCCGCGAATCCCTGGCCGATGTCGGCCTGACGGTACCGTTGGATCACCCCACCTCGGCGCTGTCCGGGGGCCAGAAGCAGCGGCTGGCGCTGGCCTCCGTCCTGGCCATGCGGCCGGGGCTGCTGCTGCTGGACGAGCCGACCGCGAACCTGGACCCGGACGGCGTGCAGGAAGTACGCGACGCCGTGGCCCGGGTGCTGGACCGCACCGGCGCCACCCTGGTGGTGGTCGAGCACCGGGTGGCTGTCTGGGCGGACGTGGTGGACCGAGTGATCGTCCTCGCGGCCGGCGGCGGCGTGCTGGCCGACGGGCCGCCGGGCACCGTGCTCGCCGAGAGCGCCACCCGCGCCCGTTTGATCGAGGCCGGCGTCTGGGTTCCCGGGCACACCCCGGGGCTGGACCTGCCTCCGGCGCCGTCCCCGGGCGGGCCGTTGCTGCGGGCGGCGGCGCTGGACGTGTCGCGTAACCGGAGAGCCGAACCGGTGCTGCGCGGGGTGGACCTGGACCTGTTGGCCGGGCAGGCGCTCAGCATCACCGGCGCGAACGGCGCCGGTAAATCCACGCTGGCCCTCACCCTCGCCGGCCTGGTGCCGCCCGCAGGAGGGGAGCTGTCGGCGACACCGGCCTTGCACCGCGGCGCCGGCCTGTCACCGGCAAAGTGGAAGTCCGCGCAGCTGGTGACCCGGATCGGCAGCGTCTTCCAGGAACCGGAACACCAGTTCCTCACCGGCACGGTGCTTGACGAACTTGAGTTTGGCCCGCGCCGCGTGGCCAAACTGCCCGAGGCGACGGTCCGGCAGCGGGTGGACACGATCGCCGAGCGGCTCCGGCTGACCCGCCTGCTGCAGGCCAACCCGTTCACCCTTTCCGGCGGCGAGAAACGCAGGCTCTCGGTTGCCACCATGCTGGCCACCAGCCCGGACATCCTGGTGCTGGACGAGCCGACCTTCGGACAGGACGCCAACACCTGGGCCGAGCTGGTCACGCTGCTGGCCGAGCTGGTGGCCGATGGCAGGAGCGTGGTCTCGGTGACGCACGACGCCGATTTCACCGCGGCGCTCGGCGGTGCCGGCATACGGGTGGCAGACGGCGGCGTGCGCCCGGCCCAGCCGCTTCGGAGGGCAGCATGAGCATGGACCTGCTGACCCCCCGGCTGGCAGCCTCCCCGTTCGGCCGCGCCAACCCGGTATCAAAGCTGGCAGCCGCCACCCTGATCACCGTGGTGGTCATGCTCAGTGTGGACTGGGTCAGCGCCTCCGTGGTGCTGGCCGCCGAACTGTTGCTGATGCCCGTGCTGGGCGTCAAGCCGTGGGTGCTGCTCAAGCGCGGCTGGCCGCTGCTGGCGGCGGCTGCCGTCGGGGCCTGGGCAACGGCCTTGCTGGCCGAGAAGACCGGGGCCGTGCTGTTCCAGTTCGGTCCGCTGATCTTCACCGAGGACTCGGTGGCCGGAGGCGTTGCCATCGGCCTGCGTTCGCTCGCCGTGGCGCTGCCGGGCATTTTCCTGCTCCTGACGACCGACCCCACGGATCTGGCGGACGCCCTGGCGCAGAAGCTGAAGCTGCCCCACCGCTTCGTGCTGGGAGCGCTGGCCGCCATGCGGTTGGTCGGGCTGCTCGTGGAGGAATGGCGGATTCTCGGTTTGGCGCGCCGCGCCCGCGGTGTCGGAGCGGAGAACCGGCCGCTGGCCAAGGCTGGTGCGTTCGTGGGCCAGGCGTTCGGCCTGATCGTGCAGGCCATCCGCCGTGCCACCCGGCTGGCCGTCGCCATGGAGGCCCGCGGCTTCGGCGCCGGGCCCAGGACCTGGGCGCGGGAATCCACCTACAGCGTGGTGGATGTTTGGGTGTTGCTGGGTGGCGCGGTCATCGCCGGAGCGGCAGCCGCCGCCGCCGTGGCCGCCGGGACCTGGAACTTCATCTTCGTGTGAACCGGGGCCCGGCGGGCCCCGGCCGTCCCATGAAAGCCGGGGTCCGCCGTTCCGTTCGGGGCTACGGCTTGAGCACCACCTTGATGCAGCCGTCCTCCTTCTTCTGGAACTTCTCGTACATCTCCGGAGCCTGCTCCAGCGGAACTTGGTGGGTCGCCAGGTCGAGCACGCCCAGCGGGTCCGACGGGTCGTCGACCAGCGGCAGCAGGTCATCGATCCACCGCTTCACGTTGCACTGGCCCATCCGCAGCTGGAGCTGCTTGTCGAACATGGTCAGCATCGGCAGGGGGTCCTTCATCCCGCCGTACACGCCGCTGATCGAGATCGTGCCGCCGCGCCGGACGGCGTCGATCGCGGTGTAGAGCGCGTCGAGCCTGTCCACTCCGGCTGTCTCCATCGCCTTGCGGCCCAGGGCGGACGGCAGCAGCCCCACCGCCTGGTGGACCGCGCCCGCCACGGGCGAGCCGTGCGCCTCCATGCCCACCGCATCCACCACCGAGTCCGGCCCGCGGCCGTCCGTGCGCTCCCGCAGTTCGTCCGCGACGTCGCCGTGCAGGTCCAGCGTCTCGATGCCGTGACGCTCCGCCATGGCCCGCCGCTCCGCGACGGGGTCCACCGCGAGCACGCGGAAGCCGAGGTGCCGGCCGATCCGAGCGGACATCTGGCCGATAGGGCCAAGGCCCAGCACAGCCAGGGAACCGCCTTCCGGTGGGGCCGCGTACTGCACGGCCTGCCAGGCGGTGGGAACCACATCGGAGAGGTACAGATAGCGCTCGTCCTCACCGGTCTGGGGCACCTTGATGGGCCCGTAGTCGGCGTGCGGGACACGCAGGTACTCGGCCTGCCCGCCGGGCACGGAGCCGTAGAGCCGCGAGTAGCCCAGGAACTGGGCATTGTTGTTGTACTCGCGGACCTGGGTGGTTTCGCACTGGGACTGCAGACCGTTCCGGCACATGAAGCAGTGGCCGCAGGAGACGTTGAACGGGATGACCACCCGGTCCCCGGCCTTGATGTGGGTGACGGCCGAGCCGACTTCCTCCACTATCCCCATGGGCTCGTGTCCGATGATGTCGCCCTTGTCCATGAACGGAGTGAGCACCTCGTAAAGGTGCAGGTCCGAGCCGCAGATGCCGGTCGAGGTGATCCGCACGATCGCGTCCGTGGGCTCCTGGATCCGCGGATCCGGGACCTCCTCCACGCTGACCGAGCGCTTTCCCTGCCACGTCAAAGCCTTCATTGCCCTCCTTCTCAGGGCTGCCGCCCCGGACGGAACGACAGCATGCTGATCTTTCGGTCAATCGACCCTAACATCGCAGTAGCGCGGTGTTCCAAGCAGATCATCCTGGAGGCTGTTTCCGCAGCGGCAGCCCCCCGCCCTACGAACCGACCAGGACGAAAACGTTGCCGTCGGGCGCACGCATCACGGCCACGTGCCCTGACTCGGTCGCGAAGGGCGCCTCTATCCATTCCACCCCGCCGTTGGAAGACAGCTCCTCGTAGGCGCGCCGGACATCGCCCACGAATACCTCGACCTCCAGGCGCCGGTTATCGGGGTTGTCGCTGAGGACGAGTTCGGAACTGTTCCCGTCCGGAAAACGCATGCCCACCAGGGTCCATGCCAGTCCTGCTGGAGTCTCGCGGTTGATCCGCCAGGACTCCCGCATCCCGAGTCCGGCATAGAACCTGACGGAGGCCTCAACGTCGACCGTCGGAACGCAGACGCATTCAAGCTTCAAGAACATCGGCGGTGGCTCCTGGGATACTCGGTCGGGACAGCGTCAAGTGGGATGACTCCGGCCGGCTACTCCCGGCTGCCCTGGGCCAGCAGCGCTGTCAGCTCCTCCGTCAGGTCGGGCGAGACGGGGATTTCCTTGCCGTCGATACTCTTGACCGGGGCGAGCAGGCGGATACTCGACACCAGCCAGACGGCGTCGGCTTCGTAGAGATCGTGCGGCTCCAGCGGACCGTAGCCCAACTGCCAGCCGGCAGCTTCCGCCTCCTTGAACAGCACCGACTGGGAAGTGCCCGGCAGGATGCCGCTCTCCAGCAGCGGCGTCACCAAAGTCTTCACGCCGTCGCGCACCCGCGCCATCAGCACGGTGGAGGTGGGCCCTTCGAGCACGCGGCCGTCGCTGGACGTGAAGATGGCGTCGTCGGCGCCGTTCTTGTGCGCATAACGCAATGCGGCCATGTTGACCGCGTAGGAAAGCGTCTTGGCTCCCATGAGCAACCACGGGGCGCGTTCGGCCAGCGAGCTGTCGTACCCGCGGTCGAGCAGCAGCACGGAAATGCCGTCGGTGCGCTGGCGCCGTCCGGCCGCCGGCGGCCGGGAAGCCTGGACCCAGGCCGTGGGCGTGGAAGCGCCTTCCACGCCGCGGGTCACCAGCAGCTTGATCACCAGTTCTTCGACGGGCGGGTGCTCGGCGATCGCCGTCGCAATGGCACGCTCCCAGGCGTCCGGGGCGGGAAGCTGCAGGTCCATGATCCGGGCCGAACTGGCCAGCCGGTCCAAGTGCGCCTGCAGCTTGCGAGGGGCCCCGTTGACTGCCAGCAGGGACTCGAAGATGCCGTCCCCGCGGGTGGCGCCGAGATCGGTGGCCATCAGCTGAGGCCGGGAAGCATCTGCGACGCGGCCCGCCTCGTGGGCAGGGTCCAAAAACACCAGAACTGTCATGGCTACAGCTTAGTTAGTTTGCCCCCAAACGCCGGGTAGGCTGGGAGGATTGCGCCGGCACACGGCGGGAGGGGAGGAACAGCCGCGTGCTGTGGTCGTTTGCGGGGCTGGGCACATTCCCCGATTGGGCCGTCGCGATTCTGGGCGTGGTCGATATGGCCATCCGCATCATTGCACTGGGCGTGATCCCGGGGAACCGCCGCCCCAATACCGCCATGGCCTGGCTGCTGGCCATCTTCTTCATCCCGCTGATCGGCCTGTTGCTCTTTTTCATGTTCGGCAGGTACCGCCTCTCGGAGCGCCGGATCGCCAAGCAGTCGGAGATCAACAGCCGGGTATGGGCCGCCACCCGGAACCTCAAGGAGCCCAGCAGCGAGCAGGAAGCGCCGGCCTGGGTGCATTCGGCGGCGGAGTTGAACCGGCGGCTCGGCGCCTTCCCCATGGTGGACAGCAACCACGTGGAGCTGTACTCGGACTACGACGAGTCCATTGCCGCGATGACCGAGGCCGTGCGCGAGGCGCGTGAGTTCGTGAACATCGAGTTCTACATCATGAGCCGCGACGAAACCACCGGCAAGCTCTTCACCGCCTTGGAAGAAGCCGCCGCCCGGGGTGTCCGCGTTCGCCTGCTGTTCGACCACATCGGCACCCTCCGCGTCGCCGGCTACCGCAAGTTCCGCCGCTGGCTGGAGACCACCGACATCGACTGGCGCCGGATGCTGCCGGTGCTGCCGGTCCGCGGCCAGTGGCGCCGGATCGACTTGCGCAACCACCGCAAGATCCTGGTGGTGGACGGCCGTGTGGCGTTCACCGGATCGCAGAACCTGATCGAGCCCGGCTATCGCCGCACTTCCAGCCATAAGATCGGCCGCAAATGGGTGGAACTGATGGCGCGCTACGAAGGCCCCATCGTCACCGCGCTGAACGTTGTGTTCGCCACCGACTGGTCCAGCGAAACCGACGACACGCTCGAAGGCGAGTTGTTCACCCCGGCCCCGTTCCGCGAGCCCGGCCCCATGACCTGCCAGGCCCTGCCCAGCGGTCCCGGCTTCGCAACCGAGAACAACCTGCGCCTGTTCAACACGCTCATCTACGCGGCGGTGGAGCGGCTGTCCATCTGCAGCCCGTACTTCGTACCGGATGACTCGCTGCTCTATGCCATTACGACGGCGGCCCAGCGCGGCGTCGAGGTCGAATTGTTCGTGTCCGAACGCGGCGACCAGCTGCTGGTCCATCACGCCCAGCAGTCCTACTATCAGGCGCTGCTGGAGGCCGGCGTGCGGATCTACCGCTACCCGAAGCCGCTGGTGCTGCACGCCAAGCACTTCACCGTGGACAACGAGGTCGCGGTCATCGGCTCCAGCAACATGGACATGCGGTCCTTCTCCCTGAACATGGAGGTCTCCGTGATGATGCTCGGGGACCACATCGTCGAGCGGGTGTCGGAGATCCAGGACAGCTATCGGGTGGTTTCGCGGGAGCTCACGCTGGAGGAGTGGAGGCAGCGGCCCCGCTGGCAGCGCTACGTGGACAACGTGGCCCGGCTGACGGCCACGCTGCAGTAGCCGCGCTCCGCCGCCCCCGGGCGTCCGGCGAGTGCCTATTCCGGCCAGGCGGAGTTCTGGATGATGTCCACGAAGTCGATGCGGCGGAAGCCGGGGCTGAAGTGCTCGAGCACGTCGGCGTTGACATTGCCGAAGGTAGTCTCCGGGCGGTGCTTGTTGCCGTCCGTGAAGGCGGCCAGGATCCGCCGCTTGAAGTCCGGGCGCGGGTGCGCCGCGGTGACCGCGTCGATGTCGTCCCGCGTCAGGTCCTGGTAGCCGAGCCCCAGGACGTCGGTCTCCACGCCGGCGGTCACCAGCGCGATTTCCGGATCCATGAATTCAGGCACCCCCGGCGTGGTGTGGAGCGCGATGGCGGTCCACACCTTGGCCGCGTCCGCCTCGGGGCGCCCCTGCTCCAGCAGGAAGGACTTCGCGGCATTGGCGCCGTCGACCTCGAAGCGCAGGGTGTCGGTGCCATAGGTGTCGGTGAGGCCCAGATCGTGGAAGAGCGCGCCGACGTAGAGCAGTTCGTGGTCGACGTCGAGGCCGAGCCGCCGGCCCTGAAGGGCACCGAAGAGGTACACCCGCCGGGAATGGTCGAACAGCAGGTCGTCGGTGGTATCGCGGACCAACTCGGTCGCCTTCCGAACGAGTTCCGTGTCCGGAATGGTAATGCCGGCGATGACTTCTGCCATGGTTGTCTCCTTTGTCCAGAGGCATGGGAATGTGCCTTGCTTCCCATGCTGCCCGGCCGCTGTCAGCCGGGCACCGTCACAAAGGACGACAATCCCTCGGATTCGGCCAACGGCGTTGCCGCTCAGCCGTTCTTCGCCGTGGACCGGAAACGCTGCTGGTATTTCGACGGCGGCATGCCGATCCGTGCCACGAAGGTCCGCCGCAGCGCTTCGGAGTTGCCGAACCCCGAGCGTTCGGCTGCCTCGGTGACGCTGTACCCCGAGTCCAGCAGCGCCTTGGCGGTGTCGAAGCGGACGAGCTCCACATACTTCGCCGGGGTCGTCTGCAGTTCTTCACGGAAGAGCCGCGTCAGGTGCCGCACGCTCAGGTTGGCGTCCCGGGCGAGGGCCGGAACAGAGAGCACCGCCGCCGGATCGGCGCGTACGGCGTCGAGCGCCGGCCGCAGGGGCGAGGACTTGGGCGGATCCCCCTGGAGCGGCGCCGAGAACTGCGACTGTCCGCCGGAGCGCTGCATGTACACCACGAGGGAGCGGGCCACCTCGCGGGCCAGATCCGGGCCGTGGTCCTCTTCGATCAGCGCAAGGGCCAGGTCGATGCCGGCCGTGACGCCGGCCGAGGTGTGGATCCGGCCGTCGCTGACGAAGATGGCGTCCGGCTCCACCCGCGTTGCCGGATAACGCCTGGCCAGCTCGCGGGTGTGTTTCCAGTGCGTCGTCGCCCGGCGCCCGTCCAGCAGTCCCGCCGCCGCCAGAACGAAGGCGCCGGTGCAAATCGAGGACATTCGCCGGGTGTTGTCGGCAAGATGTCCGGCGGCGGCGACGAGCCCGGCGGGAAGTTGGTGCTCGGGCAGGGCATCCCCGCCGGCTACCAGGACCGTGTGGAAGTTTCCGGCGCCGGCCGCGACGGCATCCACCGATACCCGCAGCCCTACCGACGAGGCGACGTCGTTCCCGTCCGGTGACAGGAAAATGAGTTCGTAGGAGCCGCCGAGGCGGTTCGCCTCGGCGAATGCCTCCGCCGGGCCGGCGACATCGAGCAGCTTCACCCCGTCGAAGACCAAAATGCCCACCCGGGCGGTCATTCCGCCACCGGCTGCTTCCACGATTCCTCGATTCTGGTCACTGGCTCCACGAGCCGTCCACGTCTACCGGCACAGTTATGCGCTACTCCGGGAACGCTGCCCCGAGCGCGGAAAGCACCCCGTAGGCCTTGGCCCGGACCTCGTCCCATTCGTCCTCGGGAACCGAGTCCGCCGTGATCGCGCCGCCAACCCCCAGGCTCAACCGGTTGCCGTCCATCACGAGGGTGCGAATCACCACGGACAGGTCCGCCGCCCCGTCCAGCGAAAAGTAGCCCACGGAACCGGAGTAGACGCCGCGCGGTCCGGTCTCCAGCCGGTCCAGGATGTCCATGGTGCTGATCTTCGGTGCGCCCGTCATCGACCCGGCGGGAAACGCCGCCGCCACGGCTTCGGCCCGCACCGCCCCGGGCAACAGCTGCGCGTCGATCGTGGACACCATCTGGTGCACCGTCGCGTAGGACTCGATGGCGCACAGCCTGCTGACCTGCAGCGAGCCCGGCACGGCAAAGTGGCTCAGGTCGTTCCGCAGCAGGTCCACGATCATGATGTTCTCAGCGCGGTCCTTCGCGCTGCCGGCGAGCTCCTCGACGACGGCGGCATCGGCGTCGGGATCCGCAAGACGGCGCCGCGTGCCCTTGATCGGTTCGGCCCGCAGCCGGCCGCCGGCATCGAGGCCCAGGAAACGCTCGGGCGACGTGCTGGCCACCGTGAGCCGCCCGAACCGCAGGAGGCTGGCGAAGGGCGCGGGATTGCGGCTGCGGAGGGTCAGGTAGGTGTCCAGCGGATCCAGCTGTTCCGCCGCAGTCGCGTGCAGCAAGGTGGTCAGGCAGACCTCGTAGGTGTTGCCCTCGGCGATCTCAGCCTGCGCCTCCCGAATCTTGGCCAGGTAGGCTTCGCGCGTGTCGCGGGACCGGAAGCCCAAGGCCGTTGGACGCGCAACCGGATCCGGGGTAGGGCCGGCGGCTGCCGGCAGGCCGCGGATCACCGCTGCGGTCGCCGCGATCCAGTCGGCGGCGCCGTCCCCCGCGGAAGGGCCGGCAAGGGCGAGCAGCCAGGTGCACCGCCGCTCGTGGTCCAGCACGATGGCGCGGCCGGCGAACAGCAGCGCGGCATCCGGCGCGCCGTCCGGTGCCGCGGCGCCAGTGTCCGCGCCCCCGGTCTCGCGCTTGAGCTCGTATCCCAGGTAGCCCATCCAGCCCAGGGCGAAGCTCCCGGGGACCTCGTCCGGCAGGGTGACGATGCGGCGTCCCCACACGGTGTCCAGCCAGCGGAAGAAGCCGCCACGGATCCGGGCCGTGGCGTTGCCCTGGCCAACCACGGTGGTGCCGTTGCGGTGTTCCGCCCAGGCGCCGAAGCCGCCGCCGTCGTCGGCCAGGATGCTGATCCGGTTTCGGTCAGCGGATTCGTGGGTGTTGGAGCTATCCAGCCAGACGCTGCGGCCGGAGCCGGCGTACAGGCGCCGGTAGATGCCTTCGGCGTCCGGGTAAGCGGCCAGGCGTTCGGCGACCAGGCGGACGCCCTCGCGGGCCGCCCGCTCCGGGGCCAGGGCGTGTTCGAGGGCCGGTACCGAGGCCAGCGCTCGGAGCACCTGCCGGGGATCGGTGCCGGAGGGACCGGATTCGACGACGACGTCCGCCGCCGCCGCGACGTCGTCGGCGGCCAGCCAGGCCTCTTCCTGGTCGGCCCAGACGTCCCAGAAAGGTTCATACGTAGCGCCGTCCCGGGACAGGGCGCGTGTGCGCCGGTCGGCGGAGGGCGCCTGCAGCCATATCACGGCGTCGAGGAGCCCGCGGGCGGCGGCATGGGCGGCACCGACGCCCTCGAACACCACCACGTCGGCCGGCTCCGTGGTGCGGGAGGCGCCGTCGTCGTCCTTGTCCCAGTCCCAAGCGGTCCAGAGCGCGGTATCCCCGGCGGCCAGGGGCCGCAGCACGGTCTCCAAGTACCGCTGCTGCCCGCCGGCCAAGCCGTGCCAGCCCGGGTAGATGTCCTCCAGATGGAACAGCGATACCGTGCGATGGACCCGCAGCATCGCCGCCAGTTCCACCGCCAGCGTTGTCTTGCCTGCCCCCGAGCGCCCGTCGACGGCGATCAGGACGGGCTTAGTGCGCACGGGTTTCCCCGCAGCCGGACGCGGTAGCGGCCCGGCCCGGGGAATGCCCCCGGACCGTATCGCGGCGGCAGGGGCTGCCGGCGCTGACTGCGATGTTGCGATACATGTCTTCGAGTCTATGAGAACCCGGCTACAGGAACGCCAGCATGAGGCCGACGGCGATGAACAAGGTGCCGAAGACCCGGTTCATCAACATCAGCCCGCGCACTGTCCGGGTGAAGCGCTGGAAGGACCGGGCCGCGGCGGCGAAGAAGAACCACATCACCAGGATGTCCACCACCACCACGGTGGCGATCAGGATCAAGTACTGCGGCAGTTGGGGCTGGTCCAGCCGGATGAAGCCGGGCATGAACGCCAGGAAGAAGACGATCGCCTTCGGGTTGAGCAGGTTGACCCAGAGACCGCGCCGGAACATGGAGAAGGCGGGCTCGTTGCGGCGCGACTCTTCGATTTCCGCGCCGCCCGTCGGCTTGGCAAAGAACTGGCGCAGGCCCAGGTAGATCAGGTACGCCGCACCCGCGTACTTGATGGCGGCGAACAGCATCGGCGAATTGGAGACCAGCAAGCCCAGGCCCAGCGCCACGATCACCACGTGGACGACCAGGGCGGCCTGCTGGCCCAGGATTCCCCAGATGGAGCGGCGGAAGCCGGCATTGAGCGAGTTGCTCATGGTGTTGATGGCACCGGCGCCGGGGGTGAAGCTGATGACCACGGTGGCGCCGAGCAGCGCCAGCCATAACGAGATTTGCACCAGATGATCCTACGGTGCGGCCCGGCCGCTTCCGGTCAGCGGGCCTCGAGCACGGCCATGGCCGCGTTGTGGCCGCCCAGGCCGCTGACTCCGCCGCCGCGCCGCGCGCCGGCCCCGCACAGCAGGATCCGCTCGTGCGCCGTGGCCACGCCCCAGCGCCGGGCCGGCGTGTCGAGCGGTTCGTCGTCTTCGGCGAACGGCCAGTCCAGGGGGCCGTGGAAGATGCTGCCGCCGGTCATGTTCAACGCCTGCTGGAGGTCCAGGGTGGTCTTGGTTTCGATGCACGGCTCGCCGCGTTGATCGCGCAGGATGCAGTCCTCGATCGGCTCGGCGAGCACGGAATTGAGCGAGGCGAGCACGGCGTCCTGGAGCCGCTGCCGCATCGCGTCGTTGTTCTCCTCGGTGATCAGCCGGTGCGGGGTCTGCAGCGTGAACACGGTGAGCGTGTGGGCTCCGGCCGCCTGCAGTTCGGGCGAGAGGATGGACGGGTCGGTCAGGGAGTGGCAGTAGATTTCGGCGGGCAGCGGATCCGGCACCCGGCCCGCGGCCGCTTCGGCAGCGGCCGCTTCCAGCTGGGAGTACAACTCGTTGATATGGAAGGTGCCGCCGAAGGCCGCCTCCGGCGCCACCGAGCCCTCCCGCAGCTTCGGCAGCCGGGACAGCAGCAGGTTCACCTTCGCCTGCGCGCCTTCCGGAGCCGCGTCCGGCCGGGTGGCCGGGCCGGCGCCGCCGGCGGCCAGCAGCCCGTTGAGCACGGCGGGGGAGACGTTGGCGAGTACCCGTTCCGCCGAGACGACGACGCCGCCCGCACCGCCGTCGTCGTACCTCACCTCGCCCTCGGGGGAGACGGAGGTGACCCGCGCCCGGGTCCGCAGCTCCGCGCCGGCGCTGCGGGCCGCCTTTTCCAGCGCCGCGGTGACTGCACCCATGCCGCCCTCGGGCACGTCCCAGTCACCGGTACCGCCGCCGATCACGTGGTACAGGAAGCATTTGTTCTGCTGCAGCGAGGCGTCGTGGGCGCCGGCAAAGGTGCTGATCAGGGCGTCGGTGAGCACCACCCCGCGGACCAGGTCCGAGCCGAAACTGCGCTCGACCACCTCGCCGATCGGCCGGTCGATGAAGTCGTGCCAGGCCTCGTCGTCGCCGACCCGGCTGCGCACCTCGGAGCGGCGCAGCAGCGGTTCGGTGACCGAGGGCCAGAGGGCCCGGGCCAGCCGGTTGGTGCGCTGATAGAACCCGGTGAAGGGCTCGAAGTCGGTTGCCGCGCCCACCGCGGCGAAGGACGAGCGGGTGGCGTCCGGGTCCTGGTTGTCCACCAGCAGGCCCGTCGCGGCCCCGGGCAGGGGGGTGTAGGACGAGAAGCGCCGGCGCAGCAGCCGCAGGTCCAGCTGCAGATCCTCGATGATGCGCCGCGGCAGCAGGCTGACCAGGTACGAATAGCGCGAGATGCGGGCCCCGGTGCCGGGAAAGACTTCTGCCGAAACCGCGGCTCCGCCGACCTGGTCCTCGCGTTCGAGCACGAGCACCCGGCGCCCCGCGCGCGCAAGGTAGGCGGCCGCCACGAGGCCGTTGTGGCCGCCGCCGGCGATGATCACGTCGTAGTGCTCGGGCATGTCAGTCCTTCCGTCCCGCCGGCGGGGATCAGGGTTTGCGGGCCAGGATCTCGCCGTTGGGGATCAGGAACCACGCATCCGGGGCGGCGGCCCACGTCAGCCAGCCGCGGGCAATGCGTTCCAGCCCGGCCCGGTCGATCAGTCCCCGCTCCAGCGACTGTTCGGCGTAGCCGGAGTGCAGGACCCGCTCGGACCATACGTCGCCCTGCCAGCGGCGCTGCTCCTCGGTGGCGTACAGCCAGTTGGACGACGACGGAGTGATGTCGTGGAAGCCTGCCGCCTGCGCCCAGGAGATGAGGTGGCGGCCGGCATCCGGTTCCGCGCGGTTGCCGCGGGCGAGCTGCTGGTAGGTGTCCATCCAGTCGTCGAGTTCGGGCAGTTCCGGGTACCAGCTCATGCCGTGGAAGTCGGCGTCCCGGACGGCCACGATGCCGCCGGGCTTGACCACACGCCGCATCTCGTAGAGCGCGGCGACCGGGTCGGTCAGGTGCTGGAGGACCTGGTGGGCGTGCACCACGTCGAAGGTGTCGTCGTCGAACTCGAGGTCGTAGATGTTGCCGGCGACGAAGGTTGCGTTCTCGATCCCGCGCAGGGCGGCGAGTTCGGCCGCCTGGGTCAGGACGTCGTCGGACCGGTCCAATCCGGTCACCTGTCCCGGGGCCACCCGTTCTGCCAGATCCACGGTGATGCTGCCCGGGCCGCAGCCCACGTCCAGCAGCATCATCCCGGGCTTGAGCTCCGGCAGCAGGTACGCCGCGCAGTCCTCGGCCGTCCGGATCGCATGGGCCTTGACCACGCTCTTGTGGTGTCCGTGTGAGTAGACCTCGTCCTTCATAGTGGGAGACTACTCCGCGCCCCCGCGGCCACGTAGCTGCCGTGCCGGAATGTTGCGCTATTTGTCGGCCGCTTGTCGGCCGCGGTGACCTCGGAACAGGCGGCTTCGGTGGCGGCGATGATGGCCGCCAAACAACCGCCCTGCCGCTGCCGCCCGCCGCGGGTCCCGCTACCCATCCAGCCAAACTTGAGTCCGGTGCGCTCAACTTGATTGACAATGGCCGTCGTCCGAGTAAACTTGAGTGCAGAAGGCTCACATCGGTCGCCGCCCGCAGCGGCGCCGCCCGGGTACGCCCGAATGATGGGCTGCCACAGTAATCGAGGCCGCGAAAGCGGCCGCAAAGGAAGGACACGCGTATGTCTCGTGCAGTAGGTATCGACCTCGGAACCACCAACTCCGTTGTTTCTGTTCTGGAGGGTGGCGAACCCACCGTCATCGCCAACGCCGAGGGTGGCCGCACCACGCCGTCCGTCGTCGCATTCTCCAAGTCCGGTGAGGTGCTGGTCGGTGAGATCGCCAAGCGCCAGGCCGTCAACAACATCGAGCGCACCATCGCCTCGGTCAAGCGCCACATGGGCACCGACTGGAAGACCGAGATCGACGGGAAGAACTACACCGCGCAGGAAATCTCCGCCCGCATCCTGCAGAAGCTCAAGCACGACGCCGAGTCCTACCTGGGCGAGAAGGTCACCGACGCGGTCATCACCGTTCCGGCCTACTTCAACGACGCCGAGCGCCAGTCCACCAAGGAAGCCGGCGAAATTGCGGGCCTGAACGTGCTGCGCATCGTCAACGAGCCGACCGCAGCCGCGCTGGCCTACGGCCTGGACAAGGGCAAGGAAGACGAACTGATCCTGGTCTTCGACCTCGGCGGCGGCACCTTCGACGTGTCCCTGCTGGAAGTGGGCAAGGACGAGGACGACTTCTCCACCATCCAGGTCCGCGCCACCTCCGGCGACAACCGCCTGGGCGGCGACGACTGGGACCAGCGGGTGGTCGACTTCCTGCTGAAGCAGGCCAAGTCCAAGGGCGCCGACCTGTCCAAGGACAAGATCGCCCTGCAGCGCCTGAAGGAAGCGGCCGAGCAGGCCAAGAAGGAACTGTCCTCGGCTTCCTCCACCAACATCTCCCTGCAGTACCTCTCCGTCACGCCGGAGGGACCGGTGCACCTGGACGAGCACCTCAGCCGGGCCAAGTTCCAGGAACTGACCGCGGACCTGCTCGAGCGCACCAAGAAGCCGTTCCACGACGTGATCACCGAAGCCGGCATCAAGGTCTCCGACATCGACCACATCGTGCTGGTCGGCGGTTCCACCCGGATGCCCGCCGTCGTCGAACTGGTCAAGGAAATGGCCGGCGGCAAGGAGCCGAACAAGGGCGTGAACCCGGACGAGGTCGTGGCCGTGGGCGCTGCCCTGCAGGCCGGCGTCCTGAAGGGCGAGCGCAAGGACGTCCTGCTGATCGACGTCACCCCGCTGTCGCTGGGCATCGAGACCAAGGGCGGCGTGATGACCAAGCTGATCGAGCGCAACACCGCGATCCCGACCAAGCGGTCCGAGACCTTCACCACCGCCGATGACAACCAGCCGTCGGTGGCCATCCAGGTCTTCCAGGGCGAGCGCGAGTTCACCCGCGACAACAAGCCGCTGGGCACCTTCGAGCTGACCGGCATCGCGCCGGCGCCGCGCGGCGTGCCGCAGGTCGAGGTCACCTTCGACATCGACGCCAACGGCATTGTGCACGTCTCCGCCAAGGACAAGGGCACCGGCGCCGAGCAGTCGATGACCATCACGGGCGGCACCGCGCTGTCCAAGGATGACATCGACCGCATGGTGCGGGAGGCCGAAGAGCACGCCGCCGAGGACAAGAAGCGCCGCGAGGCCGCCGATGTTCGCAACTCGGCCGAGCAGCTGGCCTACTCCGTGGACAAGCTGCTCGCCGACAACGACGACAAGCTGCCCGAAGAGGTCAAGACCGAGGTCAAGTCCGACGTCGACGCCCTGAAATCCGCACTGGAGAAGCAGGACAACGACGACGAGGTCAAGGCCGCGTTCGAGAAGCTGCAGGCATCCCAGACCAAGCTGGGCGAGGCCATCTACTCGCAGGCGCAGGCCTCCGGCGCGGCCGGCGACGGTGCAGCCGCCGGTGACGGTTCCTCCGAGGCCGGCTCCGGCGCGGCCGACGAGGACATCGTGGACGCCGAAGTGGTCGACGAAGACGAGAAGAAGTAACCATGGCCGAAAAGGGTAACGAAGAAGAACACCAGACAGAGCCGGTGAACTTCCGCGACAACCGCAAGATCGATCCGGAAACCGGACAGGTCCGCGGCGCCGCGGGAGCAACCGGGGACGCCGGCGCGGCTGCGGGGGCAACCTCCGCGGCCGGCCAGGGCGCCGACGCCGACGCGCTGGCCCAGGCGGAGCAGATCCTGAACGGGGCCGAGGTCCCCGCGGGGGAATCTGTTGCCCAAGGGACCACGTCGCAGGAAGCCGAGGAGCTGAAGAACGATCTGCTCCGGCTGCAGGCGGAGTACGTGAACTACCGCAAGCGGGTGGAACGCGACCGCGCGGTGGCCGGCGAGATGGCCGTCATCGGCGTGCTGAACTCGCTGCTGCCCGTCCTGGACGACATCGACGCCGCGCGCCAGCACGGCGATCTCGCGGACGGCCCGTTCGCGGCTATTGCCACCAAGCTGGACGGCGTGCTCAAGACCTATGGCCTGACCCGCATCGAGGAGACCGGCGTCGAATTCGACCCGAACATCCACGAGGCCTTGATGCAGCAGCCTGACGCCGAGGTGGAAATGGACACCGTCAGCCAGGTCCTGCGCCTGGGCTACAGGGCCGGTGACCGCGTGCTGCGCGCGGCCCAGGTAGTGGTAGCCGTACCGGCGGAATGACACCGGCAGGGGGCGCCCCGGCGCCCAGCCGCAGATGACGGGTTGGCCTCCGGACCGTCGGAGGCCAACCCGTCACCGTCCGGGGCTCCCGTGCCCATAGACTTTGTGACAACTGAAAGGAGGCGCCTGCATGGCTAGCCAGGACTGGGTCGAGAAGGACTTCTACAAGATCCTCGGTGTCTCCAAGGACGCATCCGATGCGGACATCAAGAAGGCGTACCGCAAGCTCGCGCGGACCCACCATCCGGATACCAACCGGGGGGACGAAGGTTCGGAAAAGAAGTTCAAGGACATCTCCGAGGCCTACTCGGTCCTCTCGGACCCGGGGGAGCGCGAGCAGTACGACGCGATCCGCGCCATGGGCAGCGGCGCGCGCTTCAGCGCCGGGGGACCCGGCAGCGCCGGCGGGCCGGGCGCAGGCGGCTTCGAGGACATCTTCGGCAACCTGTTCGGCCAAGGCACCCGCACCCGTGCCGGCTCCGGGGGCACCGTGCCGCCGGAGTTCGCCGATCTGTTCGGCGGCTTCGGCGGTTTCCCGCAGCAGCAGCAGCCGCCGCGCAGGGGCGCCGACCGCACCGCGACCACCAGCATTTCCTTCGCCGGTTCCATTAACGGCACCACCATCGGGTTGCGCGAACCCAGCGGCGAGGTGATCGACGTGCGGATCCCGGCCGGGATCAAAGACGGCCAGAAGGTCCGCGTCCGCGGCAAGGGCCAGCCCGGCCCCGCCGGCGCGGGCGACCTGATGGTGACCGTCAACGTCAAGCCCCACCCGTTCTTCCAGCGCGACGGCGACAACATCCGGATCCACGTCCCGGTCACGTTCCCGGAGGCCGCGCTGGGCGCGCAGATCGACGTGCCGACCCTGAGTGGTGAATTCGTCAAGGTCAAGGTGCCGGCAGGAACACCCTCCGGCCGGACGCTCCGCGTGAAGGGACGCGGGGTGAAGACCTCGAAGAACACCGGCGATTTGCTCGTGACCATCGACGTGGTGGTCCCGCAGAACCTTGGGAAAGAGGCCCAAGAAGCAGTCAACGCCTTCGCGGCGGCGACTGCCGGGTCCGACCCGCGCGGGAATCTTGCCGCCAAGGCCAGGTTGTAGCGGGCGGAAGTTGCAACCGGCCGGGACTGGCCGGACGGGAAACGCGCGAAGCGCAGGAGGGAGAGCACCATGAGCATCGATATGAATGCGCCGATCTTCGTGATTTCGGTTGCGGCCGAACTGGCGGACATGCACCCGCAGACCCTGCGCCAGTATGACCGTCTCGGCCTGGTCTCTCCGTCGCGCCAGCGGGGCAGGCAGCGCCGCTATTCGCAGAAGGACGTGAACACCCTGCGCGAGGTTCAGCGTCTCTCCCAGGAAGGCGTCTCGCTGGAAGGCATCAAGCGCATCCTCCAGCTGGAAAACGAGGTCGCCGCCCTCAAGGCCCAGGTCCGGGACCTCTCCGAGGAGCTGATGGCCAGGCAGCGCCGGGGCACCGACTCCAGCCGGGTGTTCGCCGCGGGCCTGGCCGGGGACGTGGTGACGCTAGCCCGCGGCCAGCGTCCGCGTCCGCGCAGCCAGGCGCTGATGGTCTGGCGTCCGCAGCGCTGATGGCCTGGCGTCCGCAGCGCTGATCCGTTCGGCCTGCGCCTGTGATCGAACGCCCGCAGCTGCCGGCCCCAAGCAGGCGGCTGCGGGCAGGATGGCGGCGTGGAGCTACTTGATCATTTCGCCGTCCGGGGCGACCACGTACCAGACGTCGTTAACGCCCTGGCCGGTGGTGTCTCCCGGGGCCTTGTCCTGGGCCCAGTAGTAGATGGGCATGCCGTTCAGTGTCACCTGCTGCTGCCCGTCGGGGGTGTCAATGAGGCCCACCTCGGCGGTGACCCCGTCGAGTTCCGGCTCTTCCTCGGCCAGTACGGGTGGCCACGCGGCCAGGCAGTCGCCCGTGCAGGCGCTTTCGCCGGAGTCCGGGACGTCCTTGGTGAAGTAGTAAACAGTCATGCCTTCGCCGTCCACCACGATTTCGCCCAGGTCGGAATCGGCCGTGGTCAAGGTGGAGGCAGCTCCGGATGCTTGCGCGCCGCCTGTCTCCGGGCCGTCTGTCTCCGGGGCCGCCGGCGTGGTCATTCCGGGGGCGCCGGCCGTCGGCGTCTCGACTGCCGGCGGTGCCTCCGGGCCGGCGGGCGTTTCCGTGCCCGAACCGCCTCCGCAACCGGCGAGGCCCAGCATGGCAGCGCCCAGCAGGGCTGTCGCGGCTGTCTGTGTGATTTTCATGGGGCTTCCTTTGCCGTCTCCCGGGCGCTGCCCGGAGCGCGGTGCCGCGGGGCGCGGCCCGCTATTGGCAAAGACGCCGGCCGCGCCCACAATGGTTCAACGTTGGGCGAGGGAATCCCGTGGGCAGGATGAACCGGAACGCCGCCGCCGTCGTCGTACCCGGTAGGAAGCCGCGCGGGGACGTTCCGACCGCCGGTGAGGCGGCCGGGGTTGCCGGCAGGGAGGAGGCGGCCGTGGCATTGGACGACGAGGCCGTGGCCCGCCTCTACCGCGACCATGCCACGGCGCTGCGCCGGTTCGTGCGCGCCGCGACCTCCGATGCGGACCAGGTGGAGGACGTGGTGCAGGAGACGATCCTGCGGGTGTGGAAGCGCGGCCCGGAAACCGACAACATGCGCGGCTACCTGTACCAAACCGCCCGGCACGTGATTATCGACGGCTACCGGCGCCGCACCCGGCGGCCGGGAGAGACCGGACTGGGCGAGGACGAGCCGGCCGTCGAAGAAGACCAGCTGGAGCGGCTCCTGCTCCGTGTGGTCATGGAGGAAGCCCTGGCACGCATCAGCCCCGACCACCGCAACATCATCCTTGCCCTGCACTACCAGCGGCTCACCTCGTCCGAAGCCGCCCGGTCGCTGGGCATTCCGCTGGGCACGGTGAAGTCGCGGGCGTTCTACGCGGCCAAGGCCCTGCGGGCCGTACTGGACGAGATGGGGGTGGGGCAGCCGTGAACACCAACGAGGAACAGCACCAACTGCTCGGCCTCTACGTCTTGGGCGGGCTGGACCGCCGCGAACGGGCGGACTTCGAAGAACACCTGGCCTCCTGCCCCGCGTGCCGCAGGGAAGCCGACGAGCTGGAATCGCTGCCCGACCTGCTGGACGCGCTGCCGCGCGACGCAGCGTTGGAGCTGGCGGCGCCGCCGCAGCATGAAGTCGAGGAACGCACCCGGGAACTGGTGGATGAACTGGCCAACCGGCGGCGGAAGGAACGACGGCGGTGGGTCGGGTTGGTGGCCGCCGTGGCGGGTGTCTGCCTGGTCGCCGGGGCGGCCATCGGGCCGTTGCTGACCCAGCAGCAGCAGCCGCCGGCGACGGAGAGTTATGTGATGACTGCCGACGGCGGCCTGCAACTGGAGCTGGCACTGGTGCACAAGGCCTGGGGCACCGAGATGCAGGTAGCGGGGGAGCAGCTGCCGCGGGACGGCCTGCTCACCCTGTGGGTGACCGGAGATACCGGCTACACCTACCAGGTGGCTTCCTGGCAGGCGACGCCGGCGGGCCGCGCCACGCTCACCGCAGCCTGCGCCATGGACACCGACGAGATCGTCCAGGTGGAACTGCGCAGCGGGGCGGACGCAACGCTGGCGGCCGTGGCTACGGACTGAGCAGGAGCAGGCCCGCAACCAGGCCCCTGCGGATCAGTTCCGGCGGTAGGCGAGGTCGAAGATCATCCGGCCGGCGTCGTGGGCCTTCTGCTCGAAGCTGGTCATGGTCCGGCCGTCGAAGCGGGGCGCCCAGCCGCCGAGCTCGTCCATGCCTTCACCGGTGCTGGCATTGCCGGTACTGACCGGGATCTTGCCTTCGCGCACCGGGGCGCCGCCCACCACGCCTTCCACGCCGCTTTCCCAGACCTGGGTCAATGGGCTGTCCTTGCCGGTACGCTCGCCGGCATGCAGGTTGCGGAAGTCCGGCGAGGCATCCGCGACCCGGCGCATCTGGATCGCGTAGTCGGACCAGTCGGTGGCCAGCCGCCAGATCCCGCCCGGCTGCAGGACGCGGGCGGCAAGGCCCGCGAAGCTCTCCTGCACGAGCCGGCGCTTGTGGTGACGGGTCTTGTGCCACGGGTCGGGAAAGAACACCCAGAGTTCGGCCACCGAGGACTCGGGCAGCATGGTCGCGAGGGCGTCCGGGGCGTTGACCTGCGCCACACGCACGTTGGACAGGCCGTGCTGTCCAATCCGCAGCAGGGTCTGCGCCAGCCCAGGCCGGTAGACCTCCAGGGCCAGGAAGTTCCACTCCGGGTGCTGCTCCGCGGCATGGCAGACGGCCTCGCCCAGGCCGGAGCCGATCTCCACGACCAGGGGTGCCTCGCGTCCGAAAGCTGCCGCCGCATCAAAGACAAAGGCCGGGTCCACGGTGGTGTCGCCGCCGTGCCGGGGGAGGTCCACGGCGAACTTCGGGCCGTATTCGTCCCAGGCTTGCTGGCGGCGGCCCTGCAGCCGTGAGCCGCGTCGTACAAAGCTGACCGGACGGGCGAGGTGGGTGGGCTGCGTGAGGCGCGCGCCGTCGTCGTGCACGGGAACATCAGGGGTGGGGGAGTCGCTGGTCATCCCCACCAGAGTATCGCCCGTGCGCGGGCGGCCCGCACGTGCTGCTAGACTTGAACTACTCGGAGGCGCAGTTTGACGCGTTTCCCTGCGTCGATGAACGCTTTCAATTGCACCGCCGCTATCCGTCTAACGACGTGACCGGGCAGATCCGGGCGGTTGGCACTGTCTGATTTTTCTTCGGCGACCCTGGGCTAACCTGCCGCGGGGACACTGACCGGAAGACATTCGCACTTTCTTATGACTACTTTTGTTGCCCTTGGCGTGCCCAAGTCCCTTGCTTCGAAGCTCGCTGCCGATGGCATTGAAGCTCCGTTCCCCATCCAGACCGAGACCCTGCCCGATACGCTGGCGGGCCGGGATGTGCTGGGCCGCGGCCGCACCGGCTCCGGCAAGACGCTGGCGTTCGCGCTGCCGCTGGTGGCCAGGCTCGCCGAGCGCGAAGCCGCCCATTTCCGCAAACCCGGACGCCCGCTGGGCCTGGTTCTGGCTCCGACCCGCGAGCTGGCCACCCAGCTCAACAACACCATTGAGCCGCTGGCGGCCGAGCTGGGCCTGAACACCACGGTGATCTACGGCGGCGTCTCGCAGCAGCGCCAGGAAAAGGCGCTGCGCGCCGGCGTCGACATTGTGATTGCCTGCCCGGGCCGGCTCGAAGACCTGATGAAGCAGAAGATCATCACGCTGGAATCGGTGGAAATCACCGTCCTGGACGAGGCCGACCACATGGCCGACTTGGGCTTCCTGCCCGTGGTGAAGAAGCTGCTGGACACTACGCCGGCCGGCGGCCAGCGCATGCTGTTCTCCGCGACCCTGGACAACGGCGTGGACAAGCTCGTGCAGCGTTACCTGTCCAGCCCCCTGACCCACTCCGTGGACGACCCGCAGGCCGCGGTCACCACCATGGAACACCACGTGCTGGTGACCCGCGATGCCTCCGAAAAGAAGCAGGTGCTCAACCGGCTCGCCGCCGGTGCCGGGCGCCGCGTGCTGTTCACGCGCACCAAGCACCACGCCCGCAAGCTGGCCAAGGCCCTCACCGACGCCGGCATCCCGGCGGTGGACCTGCACGGCAACCTGTCGCAGAACGCCCGCGACCGCAACCTCGCAGAGTTCTCCTCCGGCCATGTGCGCGTGCTGGTCGCCACGGACGTGGCCGCCCGCGGCGTGCACGTGGACGACGTGGAACTGGTGATCCACGTGGATCCGCCCACCGAGCACAAGGCGTATCTGCACCGTTCCGGCCGTACCGCCCGCGCCGGTTCCGACGGCACCGTCGTGACCCTGGCGCTGCCGGAACAGCGGCTGGAAGTCGGCAAGCTGATGAAGGCCGCCGGGGTGGACGTAGCCTTCGAAAGCGTCACGGCTTCCTCGGAGCTGCTGGCGCACCTCGTGGGCGAGGTTGCCGCACCCGTGGATCCGCAGTTGCGGGCCCAGCAGCAGGCAGCGAACCTGCCGCAGCGCGGCGGCGGCACCTCGACCGGCGCCAACGCCCAGCGCAAGCGGGCCATGCGGTCCGGCGGCCGCGGCGGCCGGACCCGTTCCGGTGAAGCCCGTTCCGGTGAGGCCCGCCAGGCCTCCGGCGCCGCCCGCGCCGGCGGCCCGGAGAACGGCCAGCGCCAGCCGGCCCGCGGCGAAAGCCGCGGCCAGGCCGGCCGGGACGTTGCCGCCCGCAGCCACGGCAGCCATCGCAGCGCCGCAGGTTCTGATTCCGCCGCACGCCGCGGCCAGTCGGGCACCGCAGCAGGCGGCCGCAGCGGCTCGGGGCCGGCACGTTCCGGCGCCCCGGCCCGGTCGGGCGGCGCACAGCGCGCCGCCGGCGGTCAGCGCTCCGCGGCCGGCACCCGGCCGGTCTTCAGGTCGGAGACTCCGGCGGCCGAGCGTCCGGCCCGCCGTGGCCCGCGCCGCGCCACGGCACCGGCTTCGCAGGAAAAGCGCCGGACAAACTAGGCCCGGCGCACACAGCCGAACGCCGCAGGGCGGTCCCTTCGTACGGAGGGGCCGCCCTGCGGCCTTTTGTTTTCCCAGAGGGAAAGGTTCTGTAGTGCTGGTTGCCGCGATCCTTCCCCTGTCCGCGAGATCCACGGGTTCCGCCCAAACAACAACGCATTAGGGGGACGCTCAGGGGCATCCCGTATGGCGTCCGACCATGTCACTGGCGAGAATGGTGGGATGAAGGCACTTCTGAACGTTATCTGGCTCCTGTTTGGCGGCATTTGGCTGGCGCTGGGCTACTTTCTGGCCGGCATCGTCTGCTGCCTGCTGATCGTGACGATCCCCTTTGGCATCGCCTCGTTCCGGATCGCGGGCTACGCGTTGTGGCCGTTCGGCCGCATGGTGGTGGACCGCGGCGGGCGCACCTACTTCATGTCCACCGTGGGGAACATCATCTGGTTGCTGGTCGCCGGCATCTGGATCGCGATCGGGCATGTGCTGACAGCGGTGGCGCAGGCCATCACCATCATCGGCATTCCGCTGGCGATCGCGAACCTCAAGATGATTCCGGTGTCCCTGACGCCGCTGGGCAAGGAGATCGTGTCCACCGACCGCGCGTTCCCGGGGTATGTTCCCGGCTATCAGCCGGGCGCCATTACGTGGCGCTGACCGGAGGATGTTGACCGGCCGACGTTGTTGGCCGGCCGGTCCCGAGGGCGGGCTACTCGATCTGCAGGCGGCGGCTGTCGCTGAGCCCCGGAATGCGGCGGGCTGAAGCCGGCACCACAAAACGCCGTCCGGTGACCACAGTGGGAACGATGCGGACGAAGTTGTTCTTTTCGCCCGACTGCCACGGGAACAGCGGCAGCATGGCCGATTCCAGGACTTCCTCAATGGTGTCCATCCGCTGGGCGCTGCCGCGCGCCACTGCGCTCCAGGCGACGCCCGTGGTCGGATCGAAGCCGTCCACCTCCAGAACCACTTCGCCTGCAAGGGCGGCATCGAGCTTGGTGCCCGGGGCCGAGCGGAACACGATGCTGCCGTGGTCCACTACGTAATTGACCGGAAAGATCTCCGGGTGGGACTCGACGACGACTCCGAGCCGGCCGAAGTCAGCGCTGCGGAACAATTTCCAGCAATCGGCCACAGGCAGCTGTGTCGTCGATGAAGGCAGCTCGTTCGCGGCGGTCATGGTTTCAGTTTATTGATCCCTGACCGGCGGGGATAGGGTGCGCATTCCGCCCGCCGGGGGCCGCTACGGGCCGCTGGAGCAGCCCCGAAATTCACGCGCCGATGTGGTGCAATGCGTCCCATTATGTGCTGGAATTACCACACGAGCCGCATGCGGCTGAAGGGGTCGGCCAGGCGCATCCATCTGGCTTTTGGGGAGGGCAGTGCCTGTGCCAGAGGAGGAGCGCTGCCATGTCCGAACTATCTCCTGATCTATCCGGCGAGTGGCGGTTCGATCCGGCGCATACGCGGATTGGATTTTCGACCCGCCATGCCATGGTGACCAAAGTCCGGGGTGCGTTCAACGACGTGGAAGGCATCATCCAGGCCGACGTGGATAACCCGGCTAATTCGTCGGTCAAGGTCACGATCAAGGTCGCCAGCATCGATACCCGCAGCCCGCAACGCGACGAGCATTTGCGCACCAATGACTTTTTCGATGCGCCCAACTACCCGGAGATCACGTTCGTCAGCACCCGCATCGATCAGGTGGAAAGCGCAAACTTCATCGTGAACGGCGACCTGACCATCCGCAGCATCACCAAGCAGGTCGCGGTTCCGATTGACTTTGTCGGCGTGGAGCGGGACCCGGGCGGGCAGCTCCGGGCCGGCTTTGAAGGCTCCCGGCGCATCGACCGGCAGGAGTTCGGCGTCAAATGGAACACGGCACTGGACTCGGGCGGCATGCTGGTGTCGGACCGCGTGATGCTGGAGTTCGAGGTCTCCGCCGTCAAGGTCGAGGACACCGCCGCGCCGTAAGCAGCCGGCGCGCCCGGATAATCCGCCGCCCTCAATCCCCGGCCGGGTATACCGACACCAGTGCCGCGAAGCCGCGCCCGCTGACCTCGGTCGTCCCTGCACCGACCACCGTGTCGTAGGTATCCAGTGGCTGGGCCGTGCCCTCCGCCGTCGCCTGTGCCTGGCCCTGGAGCAGCACCAGGAACTGTCCGTCGGCCAGCTGCAGCGGCTGTTTTTTGGACAGCTCGACGATCAGCAGGCCGGCGCCCCAGGCCCCGCGGCGGGTCATGACGTTCAGCGCGCGGCACGGTCCCGTCGGCAGGCTGCAGTCCGTGCTGCTCCCGCCGTCGAAGCGGAAGGGGCGGTAGCGTTCCATCCGGTGCTGGCTGCCGTCCACGGTCAGGAAGGCGACGTCGCCGTCCACGACGGTGAATATCCGGTCCACGCCCGGATATTCGGAGAAGCTGCCGTCCGAGGTGATGTCCGCCAGGCTCAACCGCCAGCCGGGGAACCCGTCCGCGCCGGCGTCACCGGCCGCCAGTTCCCTGGTCACGCCGCCGCCGTTCCGCCACCGCTGTTCCTTGAGCGCGGCTGCGCGAATGATTTCCACTGGGACTCCTTGACCGGATGTTAAAGCTGCCGGTCCCAGTTCAGCACATAAGCGTCCTGGTAGCCGTCCGCGCCGCTGACCGCCGCGGCCTCGTTCCGTTCGAAGCCCAGCGAGGTGACGATGCGCAGGGACGCGGTGTTGGCCGGATGGACCAGCGCCAGGATCGGCGGCAGTTCCAAAAACTCGTTGGCATGGGCGACGACGGCGGTCACCGCCTCGCGCCCGTAACCGCGGTGCCACACGGCGGGGTCGAAACGGTAGTAGAGACTGAGCACGGGGCGGCCGGACAGCGCCACGTGCTTGACGCCGGCGAAGCCGATGGCGTCTTCGCGGCCGGGCAGGCGGACGGCGAAGTAGCCAACGCCGTGGTCCTCCCACTGCGCTTCCCAGCGCTGGAAAAGGCCCTCGGCTTCCTCGTTCCAGATGAGCGCGTCGGAAGGATTGAACCGCGTGGTGCGCCGGTCGGAGAGGATCCTGAACATGGCGCCGATGTCCTCCGGCGTCGGCTGGTTCAGCAGCAGCCGGGCAGTCTCCAACATGGTTTCCGTCGTGGCCACCTCCGTCCTGCTTCCTGCACGTCCCCGATACAGCCTATTCGCCGGACGCCCTTCCGGGCAGGCCGCCGGAGCGACAAGATGGGTCGTGGGCAAGCAGGCTCCGCAACCTGTGGATAACTTTACTTCCAAAGTTGAGTGAAGTAGACTCAACTTAGCTTTTAGGCCAGCACTGAGGCGCTGGCCAGAACCATTCCGAAGTGAACGGAGACAAGAGTTGGACGCTAAATTCACCACCAAGAGCCAGGAAGCGCTGTCGGCTGCGGCCATGAACGCCTCGACGGCGGGCAATCCGCAGATCGAGCCCGCCCACCTGCTCAAGGCCCTGATGGACCAGCGCGACGGCGTGGCCGTTGCCGTGCTGAAGTCCGCCGGGGCCGATCCGGACTCGGTGAGTGTCCAGGCGAGCACCGCGATCAAGGCGCTGCCGGCGTCATCGGGCTCCTCCGTGGCACAGGCGCAGTACTCCCGGGGACTGCTCCAAGCGGTGCAGGCCGCGCAACAGGAGGCGGAGAAGCTGGGAGATTCCTACGTCTCCACCGAGCATTTGCTGCTGGGCCTCGCGGCGGACAGCGCCGCCGTCGGGAAGATATTGCGCGGCGCCGGTGCCTCCCATGAGGCGCTTCTCGCCGCCCTGCCGGGCGTGCGCGGCGACCGGAAGGTCACCAGCGCCGATCCGGAGAACACGTTTCAGGCGCTGGAGAAGTTCGGCACCGACCTGACCGCCATCGCACGTTCCGGGAAGCTTGATCCGGTGATCGGCCGGGATGCGGAAATCCGCCGCGTGGTCCAGGTGCTCTCGCGCCGCACCAAAAACAACCCCGTGCTGATCGGCGAACCCGGGGTCGGCAAGACCGCCGTGGTGGAGGGCCTGGCCCAGCGGATGGTGGCCGGCGATGTGCCTGAATCGCTGCGCGGCAAGACGCTGATGTCGCTGGACCTCGCGGCCATGGTGGCCGGCGCCAAGTACCGGGGCGAGTTCGAGGAACGACTGAAGGCCGTGCTGGAAGAGATCAAGAACTCGGACGGGCAGATCGTCACCTTCATCGACGAGTTGCACACCGTCGTGGGCGCGGGGGCCTCCGAAGGGTCGATGGATGCCGGCAACATGCTCAAGCCGATGCTGGCCCGCGGCGAGTTGCGGCTGATTGGCGCCACCACGCTGGACGAATACCGCGAGAACATCGAGAAGGATCCGGCGCTGGAGCGGCGCTTCCAGCAGGTCTACGTGGGGGAGCCGAGCGTCGAGGACACCATCGGCATCCTGCGCGGGCTCAAGGAGCGCTACGAGGCGCACCATAAGGTGTCGATCGGGGACTCCGCCCTGGTGGCGGCCGCGACGCTGTCCAACCGCTACATCTCCGGCCGGCAGTTGCCGGACAAGGCCATCGACCTGGTGGACGAGGCCGCCTCCCGGCTGCGGATGGAGATCGACTCGGCGCCCGAGGAGATCGACCAGCTGCGCCGCGCCGTCGACCGTCTCACGATGGAAGAACTGGCGTTGGCCAACGAGACGGACGCAGCCTCCCGGGAACGGCTCGAGGCGCTGCGGGCCGACATGGCGGACAAGAAGGAGCAGCTGGCGGCCCTGGACACCCGGTGGGAGGCGGAGAAGGCCGGGTTGAACAAGGTGGGCGACCTGAAGGCCAAACTTGACGAGCTGCGCTCGCAGGCGGACAAGTCCCAGCGCGAGGGCGACCTGGCCGAGGCCTCCCGGATCCTCTACGGGGAGATCCCGACGCTGGAAAAGGAGCTGGCCCAGGCGCAGGCGGCCGAGGAGCAGGGCGGCGCCGGCCGGGACCAGATGGTCTCCGAGGAGGTGACCGCCGACGACATTGCCGAGGTGATATCCGCGTGGACCGGCATCCCCGCCGGCCGCATGCTGCAGGGCGAAAGCCAGAAGCTGCTGCAGATGGAGGAGTTCATCGGCTCGCGGCTGGTCGGCCAGTCCAAGGCCGTTGCCTCGGTTTCCGACGCGGTACGGCGCGCCCGGGCGGGCATAAGCGACCCGGACCGGCCAACCGGCTCGTTCCTCTTCCTGGGCCCCACCGGCGTGGGCAAGACCGAGCTGGCCAAGGCGCTGGCGGACTTCCTGTTCGACGACGAACGGGCCATGGTCCGGATCGACATGAGCGAGTATTCGGAAAAGCATTCCGTTTCGCGCCTGGTCGGTGCCCCTCCGGGCTACGTGGGCTACGAAGAAGGCGGCCAGCTGACCGAGGCCGTCCGCCGCCGCCCGTACTCCGTGGTGCTGCTGGACGAGGTGGAGAAAGCCCATCCCGAGGCCTTCGACATCCTCCTGCAGGTGCTCGACGACGGACGCCTCACCGACGGGCAGGGCCGCACCGTGGACTTCCGCAATGTCATCCTGGTGCTGACCTCCAACCTCGGCTCGCAGTTCCTCGTGGACCAGACGATGGACGCGGACAAGAAGCGCGAAGCAGTCCTGAACGTGGTGAACGCCAGCTTCAAACCGGAGTTCCTGAACCGGCTCGATGACGTGATCGTCTTCGACCCGCTGAGCATCGAAGAACTGTCCCGGATCGTGGATCTGCAGGTGGCGTCGCTGGCTGCGCGGCTGGCCGAACGCCGGTTGACCCTCGAGGTCACGGACGCGGCCCGCGAATGGCTGGCACTGACCGGCTTCGATCCCGCTTACGGCGCCCGGCCGCTGCGGCGGCTGGTCCAGCGCGAGATCGGAGACAAGCTGGCCCGCGGCCTGCTCGCAGGCGCAATCAGCGACGGCGACACCGTGCTGGTGGATGTACCGGAGATCGACGTCGACGGCGGGGCCGGCGGCCTCACCGTCCAGTCGAAGGTGGGGGCGGTCCGGGGCAGCTGATCCCGAGCCTCGGCCGAGTCCCAAAAGAAGTCCGGCGGCCCCGCACAGCGGTGGCCGCCGGACTGTTTCGTCCCCGGGTTACTGGTCGACGAGCGAGCCGGTGATCTCCTGGCCCTCTTCGGCGATCTTGAAGCAGTCGATCCTGCGGTCGCCCTGCGCCCACGTCTCCTTCGAAGGCATGCCGTAGGAGTCGTTGAGATCCGGCTGGTCCGCCGCGGAGTCGTTCAGGGCGACGGCGGTGCAGACCTCCTGGGCCTTGATGTTCAGTTCGTCGGCGCCCGGGAACTCTTCGTCGTCCCCGTAGGAGAAGGTGCCGACCAGCTGCGCGGTATGCGGCGTGTCACAGGTGACGACCGTCGCTTCACGCATCACGGCTTCGAATTCCGTGAAGCACTGGCCCTGCTGGAAATCAAACGGCGAGACGTTCTCCGCGACGACGCCGTCCCCGTTGGGCGTCTGTGCGGCGGTTTGCGACGACGCGGGACTGGCCGCCCCGCCGGCAGGCGAGCCGCTGGTCAGGCTGGAGACGATCATGGCGATAATCACGATGGCCACAATGACGACCGCGCCGATGATGACCAGCGGCTTCCAGTCCATTTTCCGCGCCGGGCCCGCGGCGGGATCGCCGGCGTCGTCCCCGGCGCCGTCACGGGCGCCGTTGCGGCGCAGGCCGCCGACGGCGGTGGAATACCACTTCTTCTCCGGCGCGGAGCCGTCGGAGCCGGGCGGCGCGGAGTCCCAGGACGAGGGCGGGACGGCTGCGGCCGGCGCCGCCGGTGCCCCCGCTACGACGGCGGCGCCGGGGGCAGGGGTCCGAGGCGTCTCTGGCTCCAAGGTGTCCGGTGCGGCCGCGTCGTGGGCAGGGTTGGCGGAGGCGTCAGGCTGCGAGGTGTCCGCCGGGCCGGTGACAGGGGCGGCCGGCGCGCCGCCCGCCGCGTCTCGGTCGCCGGCTGCTGCGCCGTCCGCCGGGACGTGGTCGCCCGCGGGTGCTCCCGCAGGCGCGGTGCCGCGGGCCTTGATGGCGCGGTCCTCGCGGGTACCGCCCACCAGTTCGCCGGCGGCGTCGGCTTCCTTCTCCACCTCTTCCGCTTCGGCGGCGGCTTTGGCCAGGTCGGCCTCGGTCGCGGCATCCTCACTGATGCGGGCCGGACCCAGTGTTGGCTCGGCCAGCTCTACCTCGTCGGCGCTGACGCGCAGGCTGGGATCGGGTACCTCGAGGTTCTCGGGGCGCTCCAGCGGAGGCCTCCCGTCGTCGTCAGGCCGCTTGTCCTGTTCGCTCATGGGGAAACTTGCCTTCCGTGCGTGTTGTCTTCCGGGAGAACGGGAGAACCGGTCCACGATGACTTTAGCCAACAATCGCCCGTCGCCGCACGATTTTGCCGTTTCGGGGACCCAGAGGGCCGCCTCGCGGCCCTTGTTAGCCTGCCACGAGCGGTCGGGAAAACCATGTACCCTATAGGTACGACAGAATTGATCAATTATTCCGGGGCCTCGTGCGCTAGTCGTGCGACCACTTCCGGATCGACGTACAAAGGGGGTCACGCCATGGGGCGCGGCCGTCAGAAGGCAAAAGCAACCAGGCAGGCCCGGGACATGAAGTATTTCAGCCCGGCCACTGACTTGACTGCTCTCCAGCGCGAACTCGGCGCTGCGAAACGCCATAACTCCGACACGTTTTCCGAGGAGCCATATGAGCCGGACTACTCGGACTACGAGGACAAGTACGCAGATCAGTACGACGACGACGAAGATCACGGCAGCCGCAACGTAGGTTAGCCGGCTTCGGTCGTATCCTCCCGGACGGGATCCTCACGCACCAGCCTCACTCTGCTGCACCCTTATGGGCCACGCAGCGGGGGCAACGGCTTGCGCGGAAGTGCCTTTCGGTGCCTGGCTTACGCGCCGGACTGCTGCGGCTCCGGTTTGTCCGTCAGGGACCACACGTCGATCACCCGGCGATGCCTCGGGTCCCCGTCGGGCCGCATATCCACCAGGGCCGCCTGGCCCACGTGGACTGTGTCGCCGGCGTGGAGGCGGCCTTCCGCCTGATGGCTGACGTGCGGGCGGAAGTTCTCCCGCAGGTGGTGCGGACTCAGCAGGTGGACCTCATCGCCCAGCGCGTCGAGCAGGCTGTCGTGCAGCAACTGCAGCTGTGGTTCCGGCTGTACCAGTGAGACGGGCACGGATCCGCCCCGCCCGAAGAACGCGTCGGCACCGATGCGCACGTCAAAGCCCAGGAAGCCGGAGAGCGCCGGGCCAACGCGCCCGCCGACGGCGTCTGCCGGCTCCCGGGTATCGAAGCGGGCCAACGTGATGTGCAGGGGCCACTGGCTGCGCGGGAACAGGTAGCCGGCGCTCACCGGCCTGGCGAACGCCACCACCACATACGCACCCATCCGCCCAGTGTGCCACCGGGACCGGCTGGTGGGTATGCGGGAAACAAAACCGCCCCTGCACCGTCGCGTTCGCGGTGCAGGGGCGGTCCGGTGTCCGGGCGGGCCTAGGCGTAGGAGTTCACCAAGTGGACGGCACCGCCGTCGACGCCCTTGGCGCCCTGGACATAGTCGATGCCGCCCAGGGACGGGTCGGCGGGACCCACCTGTCCCATCACCCACGCGGGCACGCCGCGCTCATTCAGGCGCTGCACGGCGGCATCGGCACTGGCGCCGTCCACAATGGCAACCATGCCGACGCCGAGGTTCAGCGTCCGTTCCAGGTCGGACTGCGGGACGTTGCCCAGCTCGCCGATGAGCTTAAAGATGGCCGGCAGCTCCCAGGTGGAACGGTCCACTGTGGCCATGAGTCCCTGAGGCAGCACGCGCGCGAGATTCGCGGCCAGGCCGCCGCCGGTGACGTGGCTGAAGCCGTGGACGCCGGCAGCCTCGTAGCGGGCCAGATCCAGGCAGTCCGCCGCATAGACGCGGGTGGGCTCCAGGAGTTCCTCGCCCAGGGTCCGGCCGAACTCGCTGACCTGCCGGTCCAGCGCCCAGCCTGCATGGTTGATCACGCGGCGGACCAGGGAATACCCGTTGGAATGGATGCCCGAGGAGGCCATGCCGATGACGACGTCCCCGTCCTTGACCCGCTCCGGGCCCAGCAGGTCGTCGGCTTCGACCAGGCCGGTGGCGGCGCCGGCAACGTCATATTCGTGTTCGCCCAGCAGGCCGGGGTGCTCGGCGGTCTCCCCGCCCACCAGGGCGGTTCCGGCCACCTCGCAGGCGGCGGCGATGCCGCGCACGATGTCTGCGATCCGCTCCGGGACCACCTTGCCGCAGGCGATGTAGTCGGTCATGAACAGCGGCTCTGCCCCGACCACCACGATGTCGTCCACCACCATGCCGACCAGGTCGAAACCGATGGTGTCGTGGATGTCCATGGCCTGGGCGATGGCCACCTTGGTGCCCACGCCGTCGGTGGAGGTGGCCAGCAGGGGCTTGCGGTACTTCAGCAGAGCTGAAACGTCGTACAGGCCGGCGAAACCGCCGACCCCGCCGATGACGTTGGCGTTGTGAGTGGCCTTGATGGCCCCCTTCATCAGCTCGACGGCCTTGTCGCCGGCCTCTACGTCGACGCCGGCGCTGGCGTAGGTGATCTGGCCCTGTTCGGGGGAGGTCATACTCGCTCTTTCTTGTCGTCGGCGGTCAGGAGCTTCTCCAGTTCTGAATCCGGCCCGGGGTCGCACGAGCCGTGTTCCTGGTCTGCGGCGCTGCGTTCCAGCAGGTTCTTGCCCAGGCGGTCCGCGGACGGCAGCTCGATCGGGTACTCGCCCGTGAAGCACGCGGTGCACAGCCGCTCGCGGGGCTGTTCCGTCGCCTCGATCATGCCCTCTTCGGAGATGTACCCCAGGCTGTCCGCGCCGAGCGACGCCCTGACATCTTCGACCCCGATGCCGTTGGCGATCAGCTCGGCCCGGCTGGCGAAGTCGATGCCGTAAAAGCACGGCCACTTGATGGGCGGGGAAGAGATGCGCACATGCACCTCGGCGGCACCGGCTTCCCGCAGCATCCGGACCAGGGCCCGCTGGGTGTTGCCGCGGACGATCGAATCGTCGATCACCACCAGCCGCTTGCCCTGCACCACGGACCGCAGCGGGTTCAGCTTCAACCGGATGCCGAGCTTGCGAATGGTCTGGCTGGGCTGGATGAAGGTCCGGCCCACGTAGGCGTTCTTGACCAGCCCCTGGCCGTAGGGGATGCCCGACGCTTCGGCGTAGCCGATGGCGGCCGGTGTTCCGGATTCCGGCGTCGGAATCACCAGGTCGGCCTCGGCCGGATGCTCCTTGGCGAGCTTCCGGCCCATTTCCACGCGGGCCGCGTGGATGCTGCGGCCGTTGATGGAGGTGTCCGGGCGGGCCAGGTAGACGTATTCGAAGACGCAACCGGCAGGCTTTTTCTCGGCGAAGCGCTGGGAGCGCAGGCCGTTCTCGTCGATGGCGATGAATTCGCCGGGTTCGACTTCGCGGACGAACGATGCGCCCACGATGTCCAGCGCGGCCGTCTCGGAAGCGACCACCCAGCCGCGCTCCAGCCGGCCCAGCACCAGCGGGCGGACCCCGGCCGGGTCGCGGGCGGCGTACAGCGTGCCTTCGTCCATGAAGGTGAAGCAGAAAGCGCCGCGCAGCTTGGGCAGCAGCTCCAGGGAACGCTCCTCGAGGGTCTGGCCCTCCTCGCCGGCCATGAGCGCGGTGACCAGCGCGGTGTCCGTGGTGTTGCCCTGGGCCAGTTCGCCGCGGTCGGGCTTGCCGAACTTCTCCAGCACCTTCTCGTACAGTTCCGCGGAGTTGGTCAGGTTGCCGTTGTGGGCCAGCGCCACGGTGCCGGTGGCGGTGGCGCCCAGCGTCGGCTGTGCGTTCGCCCAGGTGGAGCCGCCGGTGGTGGAGTAGCGGCAATGGCCGACCGCGATGTGCCCGCTCAGCGTGTTCAGCGTGGTTTCGTCGAAGACCTGGGACACCAGGCCCATGTCCTTGTAGACATTGATGCGTTTGCCGTCGCTGGTGGCAATACCGGCGGACTCCTGTCCGCGGTGCTGCAGGGCGTACAGGCCGTAGTAGGTCAGTTTTGCAACTTCTTCTCCGGGTGCCCAGACGCCGAAAACGCCACAGGCGTCCTGGGGTCCCTTTTCGCCGGGGAGAAGTTCATGGGAAAGTTTTCCGTCACCGCGTGCCACCCGCTTATTCTCTCATGCGCCCGGCGCGCGGCATCACCGAGGTGACGGGCATTACGGGTGCCCGCCGGCGTGTTACGCCTTGCGTTCGCCCTCGGTGTCGCCGTCGGTTTCGCCGTCCCGTTCGCGGGTGACGGCGGTGCTTCCGGCCCGGTCACCCGGCGTTTCCGGAAGGTCAGCGGGGCCAGCGGGGCCCTCCACTGCGGAGTCCGCCGAATCTTCCTGCCCCGGTTCGGCAACCGCCGTCACGTGCTTCGCGCGCTTGACGCTGGCCCGGTCGATCAGCAGGAACAGCAGCGATCCCACCAGGATGCCGCCCAAGGCGAACAACACGGCCAGGAAGGCGAAAACGGTGCCGCGGGTGAACTCCTCGTTCTCCGGCCCGGTGTAAGCGGACACGCCGGCCAGGACGACGCCCAGCACGGCCCAGACAAAGATGAAGGGCGCAAACTTCGGTGCCCGGCGAACGGTGACGTCGCGGCGGTCCGGCTCGATGGGTCTGCGGTCGCGAGCCGGTTCTTGCTCAGAGGTCATACGTCCCAGCCTACCGGGCGAAGAGCGGCAGCCTGTCCGCCAGTTCGGCCCGCAGCCCGGAGGCCGCCACCTTGCCCTCGGCGACGGCGGCGTCCCACCCGAGGGCGCCCGTCACGAGGGCCAGCCAGGTGGCGGGGTCGGTTTCCACCACATTAGGCGGTGTGCCCCGGGTGTGCCGGGGGCCCTCTATGCACTGGGCGACGCCGAACGGCGGCACCCGCACCTCCACGCTGTTGCCGGGGGCACGCTCGGCCAGTTCCTCCAAGGCGTACCGCACCGCCGTGGCAGTGGTCTTCCGGTCCGTGGCCCCGCCCCGCCACGCACCCACGGCGGCGTTGCCCTCCTGAGCCGGGATCCGGCGTCGTACTCCCATCGAAAGGTCCTTCCGCCGCTCAGTCCAGCAGCGCGACCATGGGCGGTGCCAGCCGCAACCGGCCGACGGGCTGGCCGCCGCCCAGCACCGGCTTGACCACGTCCTCCAGCACCGGGCCGACCTTCTCCACGTCGACGGCGCCGCAGGCGGCCAGCAGGGTCAGCGCGATCAGCGACGCGGCACGGCCGCTGCCGTCCAGGATCTTCACCGCCACCGAGACGCCGTGGGGTGTGCCCATCACGATCACGCCCTCGGCGCCGGACTTGGCAACGATCTCCAGCTGATCCATCACCACGGTGTTTTCCTGGCCCCAGCCGTGCACCGCCCACGGGTAGTCCAGCATGGCGGTGGCGATGGTGGCGGCGCGGGCATCGGCGTTCTTGTCCGCCGGCGCCTTCGCCAGCTTCCCGACGGCCCGGGCCAGGCCGGTCAACGACAGCGCGGGTGCCGGGGCGCCGCAGCCGTCGACGGCGATGTGCTCGATCTTTTCCTCGGCGTATTCCTCGATCACTTCCATCACGCGGCGCTGGAGGGGATGATTCGGTTCCAGGTAGGTGTGGGTGTTCCAGCCGTTCTCCACGCAGGCCCAGAGGAAGGCGGCGTGCTTGCCGGAGCAGTTAAAGGACAGCCGCTGCTGGCCGCGTTCGGTGCGGACCAACCAGCCGCGCGCCTGCTCGTCCTGAGGCCACGCCGGCGGGCAGCGAAGATCGGCCTCGGTCAGGCCGGCGGCCTTGAGCATGCCCTCCACCACGTCCATGTGCTCGAGCGACCCCACGTGGCTGGCGCAGGCCAGGGCCACCTGGTCACCGCGCAGCGGGACGCCGGACTGCATGGCGGCCAGGGCCTGGAAGGGCTTAAGGGTTGAGCGCGGGAAGATCGGTGCGGCGATGTCGCCGAGTTCGGTCACCACGGTGCCGTCCGCGGCCATGACCACCGCGGAGCCCAGATGGCGGGACTCGATGAAACCGTTGCGTTCAACGACGGCCAGTTCCACGGCGTCCGCGGCTTTGAATGTCTCGGGCATGGACTTAGTTTAGGGGCCGGTGCAACAACTTCGAGGCTCCGCCCCGCGCCCAGTAGGCTAGTTCCTTGTGAAGGTACTTGTGATCGGCCCCGGCGGCCGCGAGCACGCAATAATCCGTTCCCTGCTGGCCGATCCCTTTGTCACCGAGGTGCATGCCGCCCCAGGCAACGCCGGCATCGCGCAGATCGTGCCCACACACCAGGTGGACGCTAACGACCCGGCGGCGGTGACCGAGCTTGCCCGGCGGTTGGAGTCCGACCTGGTGGTGGTGGGCCCGGAGGCCCCGCTGGCCGCCGGCGTGGCCGACCCGCTGCGCGCGGCCGGGATCCCGGTGTTCGGCCCCAGCAAGGAAGCGGCCAGGCTCGAAGGCTCCAAGGCCTTCGCCAAGCAGGTCATGGCCGCCGCGAACGTGCCCACCGCCATGGCGCATGTGGCCACCAACGCCGAGGAAGCGGCCGAAGCCCTGGATTCGTTCGGGGCCCCCTATGTGGTCAAGGACGACGGGCTGGCGGCCGGCAAGGGCGTGGTGGTGACCGAAGACCGCGATGCCGCCCTGGCGCACGCCCAGGCATGCTTCGACGCCGGCGGTTCCGTGGTCATCGAGGAATTCCTCGACGGCCCGGAAGTCTCCCTGTTTGTGATTTCTGACGGCGAACGCGCCATTCCGCTGGTGCCGGCGCAGGATTTCAAGCGGATCTTCGACGGCGACGAGGGCCCGAACACCGGCGGCATGGGCGCCTACACCCCGCTGACCTGGCTGCCGCCCGGCTTCGTCGACGAGGTCATGGACCGCGTGGCGCTGCCAACCATCCGCGAGATGGCCCACCGCGGCACCCCGTTCGTGGGCGTGCTGTTCTGCGGGCTGGCCGTCACCAGCCGCGGCGTGCGGGTGATCGAATTCAACGCCCGCTTCGGGGACCCGGAAACCCAGGCGGTTCTGGCCCGGCTGCGCACTCCGCTGGGCGGGCTGCTGCTGGCCGCCGCCAAGGGGGAACTGGACGACGCCGAACAGTTGGTCTGGTCCAAGCGGTCTGCCGTAACGGTGGTGTTGGCCTCGGAGAATTACCCGGGGACTCCGCGCACCGGGGATCGGATCCGCGGCCTGAAGAAAGCCAACGCCTTGACCGACGTGCACGTGATCCACGCCGGGACCGCCCTGGACGAGAACCGCAAGGTGGTCAGCGCAGGCGGACGGGTACTCGCCGTCGTCGCGCTGGGTGAAGACCTGGTGGAAGCCCGCGAACGCGCCTACGAAGGCATCGAAGCCATCAGCCTGGAGGGGTCGCAGTACCGCAACGACATTGCCCTGTTGGCCGCCGAGGGCAAGATCAAGGTGCCCGCGTCCGGCACGAACTCCCGGGCCGGCGCACAGAGAGACTGAGGACCGTCAACCATGGCATTTGCCCCCGAAGTACTCGAACTGCCCGGCTGGAAGCACGTCTACTCCGGCAAGGTCCGCGACCTGTACGTCCTGGCCGCCCCGCAGCAGGTGGAGACGGCCAGCGACGACATTGCCGCCGAGGGCCTGTTGGACCGGCGCAACGATACCGTGCTGGTGGTGGCGAGCGATCGGATCAGCGCCTACGACCACGTGCTGTCCAGCGAGATCCCGGACAAGGGCCGGATCCTCACCCAGCTGAGCCTGTGGTGGTTCGAACAGCTCGCCCAGGGGGACAACCCGGTGGCGCACCACGTGGTGTCCACCGAGGTGCCCGACGCCGTGGCCGGCCGGGCGATGGTCTGCAAGAAACTGGACATGTACCCGGTGGAATGCATCGCCCGCGGCTACCTCACCGGGTCGGGACTGGCCGAGTACCGCCAATCCCGGACCGTGTGCGGGTTGCCCCTGCCCGCCGGCCTGGTGGACGGCTCCCGGCTGGAGCCCGCCATCTTCACACCCTCGGCCAAGGCCGAAGTGGGCGAGCACGACGAGAACATCACCTACGACGCCGTGGTCCAGACCGTCGGCGCTGAGACCGCCGCCCGGCTGCGCGAGAAGACCCTGCAGATCTACACGCGCGCCGAAGAGATCGCACGGGAGCGGGGAATCATCCTCGCGGACACCAAGGTTGAGTTTGGCATCGACCCGACGACGGGGGAGATCACCTTGGGCGACGAGGTGCTGACCCCTGACTCGTCGCGGTTCTGGGACGCGGAAACCTATGAGCCGGGCCAGGCGCAGCCGTCGTTCGACAAGCAGTTCGTGCGCGACTGGCTGACTTCGCCGGCCTCCGGCTGGGACAAGAATTCGGACACCCCGCCGCCGGCCCTGCCGGAGGAGATCGTGCAGAAGACGCGGGCCCGCTACGTCGAGGCCTACGAACGGCTCACGGGCCGGACGTTCGCCTGACCGGCAGTTGAACCACCTACGCTTGTTGCTGATGGGGAACGAGGACCCGTTCGTAGATCAGCACCGCGGCGGTGGCGACCGGGACAGCGACGAGAGCGCCGAGGATTCCGCCGAGCGTGGCGCCCGCGATCGCGGCGATAATCACCAAGGCGCCGGGGACCGCAACAGCACGGGCCATCACGCGAGGGGTGAAAACATAAGCCTCGATCTGTGCATAGACCAGCAGGACGAGCCCAACGCCGAGAGCCGTGGCAGGTGACACCATCAGCGTAAAGAGCGTGATGATGGCATAGGCCGCTATGGTGCCGACCACCGGAATCAAAGCACCCACGAAGGCCAACAGGGCCAGGAACAGCGGGAATGACACGCCAATGAGGTTAAGGACGGTGAACACGAACAGCCCATTGACCAGGGCCAATACCAGTTGGCCTGCGACGTAGCGCCCCACCGTCAGAAAGATTTCATCCGCGAGCTCGGCGGTCCGCTTCCTTCTGGACCGAGGAACAGCCTGGTATGCCTTGCGTAAGGTCGCCGGGAGGGTGGATGTGAAGTACAGACTGAGAATGGTGACCACGATCATCGCCGTCACGCCGTTCACAACAGTGGATCCAATGGACAGCAGGCCGCTGCCGAGCGCAGACAGGTTGCCTGGATCGGAAATGAATGTGACAGCTTGGTCCAGTAGGCCTTCCACATCGACGCTCGACCCGACCCAGTCAACGCCGTCCTGAACCCACGGCTGGGCAAGGAAGCCGTCGACGATCGACGGGGCTGAGTTGATGAGCAAAAGGATCTGACTGGACAGCGCCGGGACGATGATGAGGAACAGCGCAATCACGGTGGCGATGCTGAGTGTCATGATGCCGAGGACAGCAGCCCACCGGGGAGAACCTTTCGATGTGGCCCAGCGGATAACGGGCTCGAAGGCCAGCGCAATGAAAAATGCCAGCCCTATGTACACCAACACGGACGCCAAGGACATGATGGCGCTCAGCACGGCGGCGCCGGCCCCCACACCGAGGCTGGCAAGGAATGCCCATTTGAAGGGCCTGGTCCGCAGCGCTACCGGCACCACCGGTTGTTTGGGCGGATTTCCCCGCCGCACGCCGGTCCATCCGCGCGAACCGGCGCGGTGGTGGGGGCGCCTCATTGGTTAACCTGCCGACCCGCGCGAAAAGCCATGCGCGAGATCATACCCAAAGATGGCACTACGCCTGCCGGTGCGGGCGACCGTGGTGAACGGGCTTTCCGGCTACCCTCTGTGGCCAGAGGCACGTAGGGCTTCCACCAGCCGCACCTCGGCCTCGGCGACCGCGGCAGGATAGGCGCCGGCACCGCCGTCGAGAGCGGGACCAAGGGAACGCAGCGCGTCCGCATGTTTCAGGGCACGCAGCATGGCGGCGGTTTCCGGGCGCGAGACGTCCGACATGTCCGGGTAGTCGATGGCCAGCGCCGGATCCAGTTCGTAGGCCAGCCAGCGGGCCCGGACGGCGTCGTGTTGCGCCGCGGCGCCATGCCAGTCCCGCGTGTCCTGGTAGCGGATGGCGGCCGCGGCAGAACGGCTGATCCGCCACACGGCGGGCGCGGCGCAGCCGGCGGCGAGCAGCAGCCAGAAAGGCACGGCGGCCGGGAATGCGACCGCGGCGGCAAGCACTACGGCCAGGGCGCAGCACAGCCCGGAGAAGCAGTACCAGAAGGCCGTGTCCGGGTCGGGACGGCGGCGCAGGCCGCGTTCAACCGCGTAGGAGGTCAGGAAAACCACGGCGGCAAGCAGGACCGTGGCCACGGCCAGCTGCGCGAACTCTGCGAGGAACATCGGCACCCCTGCTGACGGAGTTATCTTCCATTCCAGTACGTGGCGCGGGCAGAGTCAATGGTGGGGCGCTGCGGCGCCCCGGGTCACGTGTTGACGCGGCCGACGACGTCGTCCAACTGCTTGAAGACCAGGGCCTGCGGCGCCTTGCTCATCAACGTCCGCTGGAGCTTCTGCTTCCATGGCTTCCGCTGCCGTGCCATGCCTGCCATCTTGCGCGAGCGCTCGACGACCTTGGCGGTATGCGGGGCCCGGGCCCGTTCGTAGTTGCGCAGGGCCGTGGTGATGTCCCAGTCGGCGGCCAGCGCGTCGGACAGTGCGACGGCGTCCTCGAGGGCCTGGCCCGCACCTTGGCCGAGGAACGGCAACATGGGGTGCGCGGCGTCGCCCACCAGGGTGGCGTGGCTGCCGGACCAGACGGCGGCTGGTTTCCGGTCGAACAGCTCGTGCGCCATGATGTCCTGGCTCTTCGTGGCGCCGATGACCGCCCGGACGGCCGGGTGCCAGCCCTCGAAGCGCTGCAGGGCCAGGGTGCGCCAGAGGACTTCCTCGTCCTGCGCCAGCGCGTCATTGGGCATGGTGGCGTACCAGTAGATGAGGCCACCGGGCAGCGGGACCATGCCGAAGACTTCCCCGTTGCCCCAGGACTCGCCCCACGGCAGCCAGTCGGGATCGAGGTCGCCGATCGGGCAGACCGCGCGCATGGCGGTGATGCCGGAGGCGCGCGGGGCGCCGTCGCCGACCAGGTCGTGGCGGACCAGCGAGCGCAAGCCGTCGGCGCCGATCACCAGGTCGGCGTGAAGGGAGCCGCCGTTGTTCAGCGTGACCGTCCCGCCGTGCGGGTCGCGCCGGAACTTCACCGCCTGCAGCCCGAGGTGCACCGTGTTGACGTAGAGCGAGTCGTTCAGCAGCGTGGTGAGGTCGGAGCGGTGGATGGAACGCAGCGGGTGGCCGTAGCGCTGCCGGAGGTCTTCGCTGCTGAACGTGGACAGCACGTTGCCGAACTGGTCGTGCGAGCTGCCGCCGACGGGGAGGGAGGCCTCTTCAAACGGGTCCAATACGCCGAGGCGCTGCAGGGCGCGCGTCCCGTTGGCCCAGATCGTCAACCCGGTGCCCAGCTGCTGCAGCGTCCCGGCGCGTTCGACCACATGGACTTTCCAGCCGGTTCGTTGCAAGGCCCGCGCAGTGGCGAGCCCGCCGATTCCGGCCCCTACGATGAGCGCCGAGCGCTGCAATGACCCCATGGGACCATACTTCCCGCTTTAGGGCCGGGTTCACAACTTTCCTCCGGTACAAACCGGTTCCGGGAGCGGAAAAGCAAGAACTCCCGCTGCTCCGATGAGCAGCGGGAGTTCTCAGTGATTGGTCGGGGTGACAGGATTTGAACCTGCGACCTCGTCGTCCCGAACGACGCGCGCTACCAAGCTGCGCCACACCCCGATACCGTTGCCCCGCCGTCGTCGTGACGGCCGCGAAAGCAACTGTTCAAGGATAGCGGAGACAGCCCCCAAAGGAGAAATCGACGGTGGCCAGCCGGTGTCAGACCAGTGAGTCCTTCCACGCCGCGTGCAGTTGGGCGAAGCGGCCGTCGCCGGCGATCAATTCCGCCGGCGAGCCATCCTCGACCACCCGGCCCTCGTGGATGACCAGCACCCGGTCTGCGATCTCGACGGTGGAGAGCCGGTGCGCGATGATCAGCGCCGTGCGGTTGCCCAGCAGCGTCTGCAGGCCCTTTTGGACCTGCCGCTCGCTGGGGATGTCCAGCGACGCGGTGGCTTCGTCCAGGATCAGCACCGCCGGGTCGGCCAGGAACGCGCGCGCGAAGGAGATGAGCTGCCGCTGGCCGGCCGAGACACGGCCGCCGCGCTTGTTCACGTCGGTGTCGTAACCCTCGGGCAGCGACAGGATGAACTCGTGGGCGCCGAGGGCGCGGGCCGCGTCTTCGATCTGCACGCGGCTGGCCTCCGGGTTGCCCAGGGCGATGTTCTCCGCGACGCTGCCGCTGAACAGGAACGCTTCCTGCGTGACCATCACCACGGCGCGGCGCAGGTCTTCGTTGGACAGCTGCCGCAGCTCGATCCCGTCCAGGGTGAGCGATCCGGACGTCAGGTCGTAGAAGCGGGCGATCAGTTTGGCCACGGTGGACTTGCCGGCTCCGGTTTGCCCGACGACGGCGACCGTCTGGCCGGCGGGAATGTCCAGGTTCAGCCTGGGCAGCACCACCCGGCCGTCGCCGTAGCCGAAGACGGCATCACGGAACCGGATCGCGCCGCGGGCGTCCTTGAGCGGAACCGGCCGGGCCGGGGGGACGATGGTCGGTTCTTCTTCCAGCAGCCCGGAGACCTTCTCCAGCGCGGAGGCCGCGGACTGGAAGGAGCTGTAGAACATGGCGATCTGTTCGGTGGGGCGGAAGACCTGCTTTGTAGCCAGCAGCACCGCGACCAAGGTGCCGATGGCAAGGTCGCCGTCCAGCACGCGGAAGCCGCCGATCAGCAGCACCACGGCCACGGTCAGGTTGCCGACGCCGTTCAACACCGGCTGGAGCACGCCGAAGTACTTGATGTTCCTCAGGGTCGCGCCGCGGTAGTCGGCGGCCAGCTCGTTGTAGCGCCGGGAGTTGTCCTGCTCGCGGCGGAAGGCCTTGACCGCCCGAATGCCGGTCATGGTTTCCACGAAGTGCACGATCAGCCGGGCGGACACCACCCGGGAGGCCCGGTTGGCCAGCTCGGAACCCTTTTGGTACCACCGGGTGACGAAGGCGATGGGGATGGCGGCGACCAGGATGATCAGCCCGCTCTTCCAGTCCAGTCCCACGATGCTGATGGCCGTGAAGAGCATGAACATCACGCCGGAGGTCAGCTGGGTGACCCCGTTGTCCAGCAGTTCGCGCAGCGCCTCCAGGTCCGAAGTCTGCCGGGAGATGATCCGGCCGGACGTGTAGGTTTCGTGGAACTCGAGGCTCAGCCGCTGGGTGTGCCGGAAGACCCGGACCCGCAGGGCCAGCAGCATGGCCTGGCTGAGCCGGGCGGTGACGTAGATGTAGGCCGCCAGCAGGGATCCGCCGGCAATTGCGACGGCGGCGTAGGCGGCGCCGACCAGCACCAGGGGAGTGGCGTCGCCGCCGGTGAAGGCCGGCAGCGCATTGTTGATGCCGAAGGCCACCAGCACCGGACCGGCTGCCCGGGCGGCATTGCTGGCCACCACCAGCACGATCGAGAGCGCGAACAGCCGCTTGTGCGGAGACACAAGTTCGCCGAGCAGGCGCAATGAGCGCCGCCTGACGGCTTTGCGGTCGGCCTGGTCCAGGTTGATGTTGTCTTCGCCGGCGACTCCGGTCATGGAACTCATCGGGCTTCCTTCGCGTCCAGGACGTCTTCGACGGTGGGCTCGGCCGCCAGCGAGGCGATCACGTACCGGTAGTGTGTGCTGCTGCGCAGCAGTTCGGAGTGGCTGCCGACCGCGGCGATCCGGCCGTCCTGCAGCAACGCCACCCGGTCGGCCAGCGCCACGGTGGAGGGCCGGTGGGCCACGATCACGGTGGTCGTGCCGCGCAGCTCCTCCCGCAGCCGCTGCGTCACCGCTTCTTCGGTCCGCACGTCCAGGGCCGAGAGCGGGTCGTCCAGCACCAGCACGGCCGGGCGGGCAGCGATGGCCCGGGCCAGCGCGATCCGCTGCCGCTGCCCGCCGGACAGGCTCAGCCCTTCCTCGCCGATCCGTGTGTCCACGCCTTGCGGCAGGTCGTAGGCGAACCCGGCCTGCGCCACCTCGAGCGCCCGGGAGAGGAGGTTTTCGGGATCTTCGCCGCCGGGTCGGGCGCCCAGCAGCACGTTGTCCCGGACCGAGGTGGAGAACAGCGTGGAGTCCTCGAAGGCCACCGACACGTGGCCGCGGAGCTCGGCGAGCGGGAAATGGCGGATATCCGTACCGTCCAGGTACACGGCGCCGGAGGTGACCTCGTACAGCCGGGGGATCAGTTGCAGCAGGGTGCTCTTGCCCGAGCCGGTGACCCCGACCAACGCCAGGGTTTCCCCCGCCCGCACGTGCAGGTCCACGCCGCTGAGGACCGGGGCCGCGTCCGCGGCGGCGTCGGGATAGCGGAAGACGACGTCGGACAGGCGCAGTTCCCCGCGCACGGAGACGGCCGGGGCCGGTGCATCCGGGTCGATGATGGTGTTCTTCGTATCCATCACGTCGAAGTGCCGGTCCAGGGCGGTCTTCGCCGTCAGCGTCATGCCCATCAGGGAACCGATCGCCTCCACCGGCCCGGCCACGACGGCGGCGGTGGCAAAAAAGGCGACCAGGTCGCCCACGGTCATGTGTCCGCCGGAGACCTGCATGATGCCGATGACCAACGCGGCGCCCAGCACCAGATCGGGCAGCGAAACAACGGTGGCCAGGAACTTGGACAGCGTGCGGGCCTTGGCCAGTTCGGTCTGGCGCAGTTCTTCGGCCTGGCCGTGGAAGTTCTCCAGCGCGTACTTGCCGCGGCCGAAGGCCTTGAGCACCCGGATGCCGTGCACCGATTCCTCCACCGTGGTGGCGAGGTCCCCGGCCTGGTCCTGGCTCAGCCGGGAGGAGGCACCGAACGCGGTACGGAAGCGGAACCCCTGCCAGACAAGGGGTACGGCGGCGACCAGGAAGATCAGTCCCAGCAGCTGGTTCAGCGCGAACATCAGCGCCAGCCCCGCGACCACCGTCACGAAGGAGACCACCAGCATGAGCGACCCGAAGGCCAGCCAACGCCGGACCAGGCCCAGGTCGGCCATGGCGCGGGAGAGCAGCTGGCCCGAGCCCCAACGGTCATGGAAGGCGGCCGGCAGATGCTGCACATGCCGGTAGAAGCTGGTGCGCATGCCCATCTCCACGTCCGTGGCGGGCGCGATCGCGAACACGCGCCGCAGGTACACCAGGGCGGCCTCGGCCAAGCCCAGCACGGCAATGACGACGGCGGGGCCCCAGACTTCCGAGGGGCGGCCGCCGGTATGGATGGTATCCACCAGGCCGCGCAAGACCTGGGGGATGGCCAGTGCCACCAGGCTGGCACCGAGGGCACTGAAGAATCCCAAGATCAGCCGGGGGAGGATGGGCCGGACATAGTGTTTGAGCCGGGCGATCGAGCGCCAGAGGGATAACTCAGTCATGTGGTCGATTCATCGCAGTGGTTCGGAGGGCATCGTGTACCGCAGCAACTATCCTAGCGACCGGTTTGAGGCGCTGGTCACTGCCTGGTCCCGGCCGGGCCGGCGCGCTGGGAAACCGGTGCTTGCTAGTCTGGGCCGAACCATTCACCAACGGGAGAGAGTATGGATCTGGCGGACGTGGTGCACGGCTTCGGGTTGGTCCTGTGGACGCCAATGCTCTTTCCGCTGCTGCGAGTGGTAGCAGTCCTGCTCTTGGTGCTGCGGAAACCGGCCGGCTGGCTGGTGCTGCTGGTGGAACCGGTTGTGTCCATGGTCTTGATGGGCGTGGCAAGCGCTTTCAGCCCTGCCGTCCTGGTGCTGCCTGCGGTCGCCGCCTATGGATGGTGGCGGTGGCGACGGCGGTCAGCGGCGGGCGGGGTTCCGGTCCATCCGGTCCAGCGGCCCGATTGGCTGGCCGCGGCGCTCCTGATGGTGCTGGTTCTGGTTTTCTTCGGTATCGAGGTGCTGCCCATGATGCTGACCCACATGGCCAGCCCGGGGGACATTGCTGAAGCAGTGGTCGCCAGCCTCCTGACACCGCTGCTGTACCTCGGGCTCGCGCGCGGCGTTATCGAAGCCTGGTGGATCGGCGTCACCCTCTCGCTGATGGGCCTGGCCGCCGTGGCAGCGAGGGCAAACCCGCAGGTCCTCTTTGCACTGGACGGCATCGTCTTCACCGTCCTGCTGGGGGTCCTAAGCCTGTACGGCTGGTCCAGGTGGCGTGCGGCACGCGCGGAGACGGCCGCTTCCGCCTAGCAGCGTGCTTCCCTTGGCGTCGGGCGCTCGCGGGCTGCTTGCCTTCCATCTGGCAGTGTGGGTGAGCTGGCTGCTGCGGCCGTGACCTGGAGCCCGCCTATATAGATTTCCGGGCCGCTCCCATTGTTTAGGAGCCCGCACGCATTGTTACCCCCATGCACTGCCTCTGGACCGGCACTACTCCTACACAATGGCCCCTTTCGATGGCCGTCGAATGTGTGTACTAATAAAATTGTGGTATGGCTCTTGCACCGTTGGACCGCACCGGGGAGATGGGAACATCCCTGGCCCAGGCGTTTGTCCTGCTGCAGGATGTTGCCGACCAATTTCCCGCCCAGTCGGCGTCCCTGTGCACCCGGGACCTGGCCAATACGGTAGCGGCGGTCGAGGACGTTTCGAAGCTGGTGGAGTTCCTGCAGGCCGTCGGCGCCCAGTCCGTGGAGCGGGCAGACATCGCCGCCAACGGGGAACACTCGGCGGCGCCCGGACCCGGAGCCGAGGCCGAAGCCTGTGTCGGGGCGGGGGAGTGGGCTGATCCGGCGGCGGCGATCAACACCGGCAGCGGGGCCGCGAACCCGGACCTGTCCGGGTCAAAGCAGGCGCAGCGCCGCCGCAAGACAGAGTTTGCCAACAACGCGGAGTATCTGCGCTCAAGGCTGGGGATCAGCATTGTCGAGGCGCGGCGCAGGCTGCGGGTCGGCAAGGCGATCACCGCGCCGGCGCGGTTTGACGGGGAACCCGGTGTCCCGGCGCTGCCTGTGTTGGCGGAGGCCATGGCCGGCGGGGAGGTCAGCGGCCACGCAGCGGCCGTGGTCGTAGATTCCCTGGACCGGGCCCGGCACGCCGGTACCCCGGAGGCGTTGCAGGCGATGGAAGCGGCGCTGGTCCGGCAGGCCGTAGAGGCCGATGCCGACACCCTGGTGATGGTCGCCAGGACGTGGGAAACCGCGGTCGACCAGGACGGTGCCGAGCCGACCGAGGAGGAACTGCGGGCCCGGCAGGGCATGTTCTACCGGGGCCGGCGCCGGGGGCTGCACCAGTTCGTCATCAACACCACCGATGCCCAGTACGAAGCCCTAGCCACCGTGATGAACAGCGCCGCGAACCCGCGGATCCGCCCCGACGCCATCGAAACCGCCGCCAACGGCGGAAGTGAAGGTGACACGGCAGGACCCTCCGGCACCGACACCGGCAGCGCGGCAAACACCGACGCGGGCACGTCCATGGGCGGCGGTAACAGCAATGTTGCCGGGACCGGATCCACGGAGGCAGGCAGGGGCGGCGCCGGCGCCGCTGGTGCGGGCGGGACGGACAGGGCGGCCGCGGAAGGCAGCGCCGATTCGGCATCCCGTCACAGCGGTGGAGGCCCCACCGGTGAGGACCCGGTTGCCGCGGTGGACCCGGCCGTGGTGGAGGCGATGGACGGTGCCACCAGGGCGCAGAAGCTGCTCGCCGGCCTGGTCGGTGCCTGCCGGATCGCGTTGAACACCGGCAGGCTTCCGGACTCGGGCGGGCACCGGACACAGGTGATCGTCACCACCGGGTACGAACAGCTGGCCGGGCTGCTCTCCGGCGGCGGCAGCGCGGTCTTCAACGGACCGGTCTCGGCCACCACGGTGCGCCGGATGGCCTGCGACGCCGAGATCATCCCGGCCGTCCTCGGGTCCGAGGGCGAAATCCTGGACCTGGGCAGGTCGCAACGGTTCTTCAACCGCGCCATCCGCCGGGCACTGGTCGCCCGGGACAAGGGCTGTGCCTTCCCGGGGTGCAGCATGCCCGCGTTCTGGACCGAAGCGCACCACATCATCCCGTGGTGGGCCGGCGGCCGCACCAGCGTCGATAACGGGGTATGCCTCTGCCTGCTCCACCACGACCTGATCGAGCAAGGCAACTGGCAGATCAACGTCCTCGACGGCATCCCCTGGTTCACCCCGCCGGACTACATCGACCCCCGCCGCAAACCGCTGCGCAACTCCTACTGGCAAACCCACGTCCCACCCCAACCACTCCAAACCGCACCATGATCAATCCGGCGCGGGTGAACGCGCGGGGAACAGTGGAAGTGCATTTGCGGGTGAACGCGCACGGGACAGTTGGAACGCATCAGCGGCCTGCAAATGGCGAGGCACAGCTTTTGTAGGACCAATGGCACCACAAGCTTCTGTGCCAGCTGATGGCCCTCCGCAGGGAGCGAGCTTCTGAGCTCTGCTGAGCTAATGGGCCTCCGCCCGGGACGGAGCTTCAGCCTTCAGCTGAGCCCGGGGGCTCCGGCCGGGACTTCGCCGGCCGGTGCCGCCGGCGTCAGCGTCAGCAGCACAGCCTCCGGGCGGCAGGCGAATCGCACCGGAGCCAGACGGGACGTTCCCAGCCCGGCCGACACATTCAACGGGACGCTACGCCCCTCGTGCTCCCAGTACGTCAGTCCACGGGCGCGCCACGTGGGCAGATCGCAGTTACTGATCAAGGCCCCGTAGCCCGGGATGCAGACCTGGCCACCATGGGTGTGCCCGGCCAGCATCAGGTCGGCATCGTCGGCAGTAAACCTGTCCAGCACCCGTTGGTACGGGGCGTGGGCCACCGCGATCCGCAGGTACGCGGCTTCATCGGCGGACGTCGAACCGTTTGGAAACCCCGCATAGCGGTCGCGCTGCAGGTGAGGATCGTCCACGCCCGTGAAGTCCAGCCGCACGCGGCCCACCACCAGCGACTGGTGCCGGTTGGTTAAGTCGACCCAGCCGGCGGTGCCGAATGCCGCGTGCATCTCACGCCACGGCAGTTCACGCTCCGCATAGTCCTTGGGCTGCGTGGAGGGACCGGTGAGGTAGGAGAACGGGTTCTTCATCACCGGGGAGTAGTAATCGTTGGAGCCCGGGACGAACACGCCCGGAACGTCCATCAGTGGTGCCAGCGAGTCCAGCAGGGGTTTTACGGCCTGCTGATGGCTGAGGTTATCGCCGGTGTTGACCACGAGATCCGGTTCCAGCGAGGCCAGCTGCCGCAGCCACCTCTGCTTCAGCGTCTGCCCGGGTGTCATGTGGATGTCGGACAGATGCAGGATCTTCAGTGGGCCGCGGCCGACGGGCAGGATGGGCAGCGTTTCTTCGCGGACTTTGAACATGTTCCGCTCGATAACGGAGCCGTACACCAGCGCGGCCCCGCCCGCGGCAGTGGCCCCAAGGGCCAGGTTGCCTGCGGTCCGGAGCCGTGCTCGCAGCAAGTCAGTGTCCACGGTTAGTCGTCGTCCCCGTTGCCGTCCCCGTTGCCGTTCCCGTTGCCTCCACCGTTTCCGTTGCCGTTTCCATTGCCTCCGCCGTTTCCGTTTCCGTTGCCGGAATCGCCGGAATCGCCGGAGTCACCGCCCGAATCCCCGCCGCCCTCGTCGCTGCTGTTGCTGGAATTCGAGTTGTTGTTCGACTCGGAGGGTGCCGGTGCCTGGACCGGCCGGGGCGGATACAGCATGTTGCTCGGCGCGGAGCCGAACTCGCCCGTCTTATACAAGCCGGCGACCTTCTCCATGTAATCGGTCCACTGGCCGCCGGCAATGGTCGCACCGTCCACGTAGTTGCGCGTCACGCCGTTGATCGGAATGTTGTTGATCGACTTGTAGGCGTGCGGATTGCCCACCCAGGAAGCAGTGGAGATGCCCTTGGTGTAGCCCACCGTCCAGGTGTACTCAGACTTGTCGGTGGTGCCGGTCTTGACAGCGGCGGGAACACCAATTGGATGGATTCCGCCCAGCTGCAGGTTGACCAGGTTTTCCAGCGGGACGCTCACGGCGGCAGCAACTTCTTCCGAGATCGCCCGTTCACAGGACTTCTTCGGCACTTCGTACTCGTTGCCCTGAGCATCCGTGACGGAGGTCAGCGCGATCGGCTTGCAGTACACGCCGCCGTTGGCGAACGCCGCGAACGAAGCCGCCATCGTCATCGGGGAAACGTTGGTGGTGCCGATGATGAAGGACGGGTGCTCAATGCTGATCGGCTCTTTGTCCGTCGCAGTGCGAACGCCGAGGCGGGTTGCCGCATCCTGGATGTCACAGAGGTCCAGCTGCGCGGCCATGGCTGCGGTAGCGGAGTTAATCGACCACGTCAGGCCCTGGCTGGCGGTCATGGTCCGCTCGAAACCGGGCAGCGCATTCTGGAAGTCCCACTCACTGAACCACGCGTCCGGAGGCAGGCAGCTGGCATTCCAGTTGTACTGCGCCGGGTACTCCGTCCGGCGCGCGTCGACCGATGCGTTGAGCGCCTTGCCTGCTTCGAGCCAGGCGACCATGGTGTAGGGCTTCATCGTAGAGCCGGGCTGCCACCCGTTGCCGCCGCCCATATCGGCGTCGACGTTGTAGTTCAGCTCCGTGTTGGCCGCGCCGTCTTCGGGGCTGTAGTTGGTGTTCTGGGCCATCATCAGGATGTTGCCGGTGCCGGGTTCAACCGAAACCATGGCCGAGCCGACGCCGGACTCATCGCCCACGGGGACTTCCTGCTCGATCTGCTTCTGGCCTTCCTTCTGGAGGCGGGAGTCGAGCGTGGTCTTGATGGTGAGGCCGCCACGGGCCAGAAGCTTCGCCCGCTCAGTGGAATCTGCGCCGAACGCATCGGACTGCATGATGGCGTGCTGCACGTAGCTGCAGAAGTAATCGGCGAAGTTCGCCGCGACACAGCCGGAACGCACCGGCTTGAGGTTCAAGCCCAGGTCGCTGGCAACGGCTTCGTCGTACTCCTCTTGGGTGATCTTGCCCGCGCTAAGCATGGCGGACAGCACCGTATTGCGCCGTTCCACCGTCGCTTCCGGGTTGTTCACCGGATTGAAGTAGTTGGGCGACTGAACCATGCCGGCCAGCATGGCCGACTGCTGGATGTTCAGCTTGGCCGCGGGAACGCCGAAAAAGGTCTTCGCAGCAGCTTCAATGCCGTAGACCTGGCCGCTGAACAACACGATGTTCAGGTAGCCCTGCAGGATCTCTTCCTTGCTGAATTCCTTTTCGACGGCGATGGCCAGCTTCGCCTCGCGCAGCTTGTCGCCGATGTCCTTGGTGCCGCTGATGGTCAGCTCTTCGGCGCCCTTGCCCGCGGAAGCACCGGCATCGATCAGCACGTTGTTGACATACTGCATGGTCAGCGTGGACGCGCCCTGCAGGTCCCCGCCGGCCATGTTCGTCACCGCGGCGCGCATGATGCCCTGGGGGTCCACACCGTTGTGCTCGTAGAAACGAACGTCCTCGATGGAGATGATGGCGTCCTGCATGTGCTGGGAGACCTTGTCCAGGGTCACCGGGACGCGGTTTTCGGCGTAGAACGTGGCAATCAGCTTGCCGTCGGCGGAGAGGATCCGCGACGGCTGGGACAGCGGCTGCGTCTGCAGTTCGTCCGGCAATTGGTCGAAGTATTCGATCGATGAGGTGGCCCCGACACCGGCTACGGCTGCGGCCGGAACCAGCAGGCCGGCTGCGAGAACGCCACAGAGCGCACTGATACCCAAGAAGCCAACGATCTTGCCCAGGGTGGTCGCAGTGTCGAAGAAGGGGGATTTGCGAGCGGCCATGGGGTTCAGTTTACAAGCAAGCGCTACCCTTTGAGTTATGACCAAATGGGAATACGCGACAATTCCGCTCATTATCCACGCGACCAAGCAGATTCTGGACCAGTGGGGTGAGGACGGCTGGGAGCTCGTCCAGGTGTTCCCCGGTCCGAACGGAACCAATCCGGTTGCCTACTTGAAGCGGGAGAAGCAGTAGCCATGACGGAAACGACAGAGGCCCGGAAGTCCAACGTCGAAGAGCGGCTGGCCGGTCTGGGCCTGTCCCTGCCGGACGTGGCAGCTCCGGTGGCCGCCTATGTACCGGCGGTTGTCTCCGGGAACTATGTGTACACCTCGGGGCAGCTGCCGTTCGTCAACGGCGAACTTCCGGCGGCCGGCAAGGTGGGCGACGGTGCCGGCCTGGTCAGTGCCGACGAGGCCAAAAACCTGGCCGCTACGGCCGCCGTGAACGCCTTGGCAGCAGTCAAGAGCGTCATCGGGGACCTGGACCGGATCACCCGGGTGGTCAAGGTCGTCGGTTTCGTGGCCTCCGATCCGGGATTCACCGGCCAGCCGGGTGTGATTAACGGCGCCTCCGAGCTGCTGGGGCAGGTCCTCGGCGAGGCCGGCGCCCACGCCCGGTCCGCCGTCGGCGTGGCAGTGCTGCCGCTGGATTCGCCGGTCGAGGTAGAACTGATTGCCGAATTCAGCTAGTCCACTTCGCGAGGAGCAGCGGCTCTTCCCCGTGGCGCCCGACCAGCTGGGCGCCGCCCACAGCTGGTTCCAACACGGAGAGCGCACGCCGCGGAAGCCCCGGCTGGCGTCGTCCGTGGTCTTGGTGCGGGACGGACCAGCCGGCACGGAAACCTACCTTGGCTACCGGTCGGGGTCCTCTCCGTTGGGAACCGTGGCCTTTCCCGGCGGCAGCGTGGAGGAGACCGACGGCGACCCGGTCACTTGGTACGGTCCCTCGCCGACCAAATGGGCCGAGATGCTCGGCCTAGACGACCACCGCCTGGCCCACGCCCACGTGGTGGCGGCCATCCGCGAGCTGTTCGAGGAAACCGGCGTGTTGCTGGCAGGCCCGGACGAGTCCAGCCTGCCGGAATCCACGTCCGGCGCCGACTGGATGCGGACCCGGGAGGCCGTGTCCGACCAGGAAAAGTCCTTCGGCGAAGCGCTGGGCAAGCGCGGACTCGGCGTCCGCACGGACTTGCTCAAACCCGTGTCCCACTGGCTCAGCCCGGACTTTGCCCACCGACGCTTCGATACGCGCTACTTCGCTGCGGCCCAGCCGGCCAACCAACGGCCGTCCCTGCTGGAAAGCAAGGGCGTGTGGGCCTCGTGGCTGCCGGCGCAGGAGCTGGTGGCCGGGCGGAACACCACGGTGCTCGGCGATCTCGTGGACCAGCCCGACACCCGCGGGCTGACGTTCAGCGAAGTGACCTCGCCGGCGGTGGAAATCATCGTGGAAAAGATCGCCGGCGCCCGCGGCTGCATTGCCTACCTCTCGCACAAGCGCCCGCAGCGGCTCTACCACCCCGAACTGATCCAGGTTGACGGTGTGCCCATGCTGCAGGTGGCGGCCAACTCCGCCACCGAAGGCGGCGCCGCGCAGCGGGGACGCTGAGCCCGCTCCGCCGCGGCGGCCAGTGGTCGGCGACCCGGATTTATCCTCCCAGCCACAACGACGGCGGGGGCCCACCATTGGTGAGCCCCCGCCGTCGTGCGTTTCAGCCGAGTATCAGCGCGAACGCTGGCGGAGCCGCTGGATGTCCAGGATGACTACCGCGCGTGCCTCCAGGCGCAGCCAGCCGCGCTGGACGAACTCGGCCAGCGCCTTGTTGACGGTTTCGCGGGAGGCGCCGACCAGCTGGGCCAGCTCTTCCTGCGTCAGCTCGTGCGCCACCAGGATGCCGTCCGTGGCGGGGCGGCCGAAGCGGTCGGCCAAATCCAGCAGCGCCTTGGCCACACGGCCCGGAACATCGGAGAAGACCAGGTCGGCCAGCGAGTCATTGGTGCGGCGGAGGCGGCGGGCCAGGGCCTGCAGCAGCTGCGCCGAGACCTCGGGACGGGTCTCCAGCAGGCCGCGCAGGTTTTCGTTCTTCAACCCCGCGAGGCGGGTTTCGGACACGGCGGTCGCGGAGGTGCTGCGCGGGCTCGGGTCGAAGAGGGCCATCTCGCCGAAGAGCTCGCCCGGGCCGAGGATAGCCACCAGGTTCTCGCGGCCGTCGGCAGCGGTGCGGCCCAGCTTGATCTTGCCGGAGACGATGAAGTAGAGCTGGTCGCCCTGGTCACCTTCGCGGAACACCGATGCGCCGCGGGACAGATCGACCTCGGTCAGCTCGTCGGTCAGCGCGGCGAAAACGTCGTCGTCGAGTGTGGCAAAAAGAGGTGCGCGGCGAAGGATCTCTACGTCCATGAATTCTCCAAGTTAGTACTGTTCGGCTGGGGTTCAAGCTGCCCTCCCGTGGGGGCACTGCTCTCCATTTTGCCGCATGTAAAGCCCCTGTGACATCTTCCACAAGGCTTTTCGCTCCCAGAGGAGGAAAGCACCGGCATCGGGCACCGACACGGGCTGCCGGAAGTGACAACCGGTAACGGCGGTTAATAATTCCCGCGGGCGGACCGCCTAGACTAATGCACATCCCACCGCAACGGAGAATGAGTGATTTTCGGCCTGACCATCTTGGACATCGTCCTGCTGCTGATCCTCTTGGCGTACCTGGTCTCAGGTCTGCGCAAGGGGTTCCTGCTCACCCTCGGCGGCATAGCCGGCATCGCCCTGGGCGCGGTGGCGGCCTTCTTCGCCATCCCGCTGGTCAGCGAATGGGTTCCGGACAGCGCCTGGCGGCTGACCGCGGCCATTGCCGTGGCCATATTGCTGGTGGTGCTGGGGCATGCCTTGGGGACGGGAATCGGCGCGGCCATCCGACGCCGCATGGACTTCCCGCCGCTGCGGCCGCTGGACCGGCTGCTGGGCGGCGTGATGAACCTTGCCGTGACCGCGCTGGTCATCTCCATGCTGGCGTTCAGCCTGGGCACCATGGGTGTGCCGTTCATCTCGCAACAGATTGCCGCGTCCAAGGTGATCGCTTCGATCGAAAACCTGACCCCGGATCCGGTGAAGGCATGGGCGGCGCAGGTGCGCTCCATCGTCGTCGCGGACGGCATCCCGCTGGTCCTCGACCCGCAGGTGCCGCAGGAATCGGCGCAGGTTCCCGATGCCAGCACCGATACCGCGGCCCTGAACGAGGCGGCGGCCTCCGTGCTTCGGATCGCGGGGACGGCCTTCCAATGCGGGCAGAACCAGACCGGGTCCGGCTTTGCGGTGGCACCGGACCGCGTGCTGACCAACGCCCACGTGGTGGCCGGCGTCAACGAACCGGTGGTGGAAATCCCCGACGGACGGGTGCTGCCCGGCCGGGTGGTGTTCTTCGACCCGGTGCGTGACCTGGCCGTCCTGGCCGTGGACGGGTTGGGCGTGCGGCCGCTGCCGCTGGGAGGCGAACTGTCCGAAGGCGACCTGGCGGCGTTCCAGGGCTACCCGGCCGGCGGTCCCTTCCAAAGCAACCCGGCCACCGTGCAGGGCCGTTCGCAGGTGCTGGTGCAGAACATTTACGGCGCGGACCCGTCCTCGCTCGAGGTCTACACGCTGGCGGCGAACGTGCAGCAGGGCAATTCCGGCGGACCGCTGCTGGATGCCGACGGAAATGTGGCGGGCGTGGTGTTCGCCAAGTCCACGGAGAACGTGCCGGTGGGCTACGCCCTGACCTTGGATGAGGTCCAGCCGGTCGTCGACGAAGCCCTCGGCTATCAGGAGACCATCTCCGCCGGCCAATGCGTGACCCGCTAGCGGTTCTCGTGCCGGAGCCAGTCCAGGAACTGGCCGTGCGGGCCGCTGACGGCGACCGGCTTCCCGTTGTGCGAGAGCAGGAAGCGGCCCCGCTGGGTCCGGTCGTCCAGGCCCGGAATGCCGGAGTCCTCATCCGGCAGGGGCATCACGCCGGGTCCTTCGTGCGCGAGCCAGTGCACGCCCCGCTCATGGATGAGCCCCTCCACCAGGGTGCGGAACCGCCGCCGGTCCGGCTCGGGCAGGTAGGCCAGCACCGCCGAATGGAACACGACGACGGCGGCATCCTCGGGTGCCTGGGCCACCAGCGCGGGCAGTTGCTCGGTGAGGTCGCCGGCCACTAGCCGGACCGGATTGCGGCGGGCCACCTCGAGGGCCTGGTGCAGCCGGAGGACGCGGAACTCCTGCCCCGGCCAAATCAGGGCCTCGAGCCAGGCGACATCGCCGGCATCGGTAATGTCCAGCGGATTCAGGTCGATTCCGGCGCGCCAGCAGACTTCGGGCAGCGACCCGGGCAGCGGCGGGCGGCCCGAGGTGGAGCATTCCAGCAGCGGGGGCCCCGGTGCGGCACCGCCGGCAGGTGCAGCCTCCGGCGTGTCCGCCCCGGCCCCGGCCCCGGCCCCGGCGCCGGCCGCAGGCGAGGGCCGTGGCGCGAGGACCGCACCGCCGTCGTACTGGTAGCGGTACAGGTCGGGATGGAGCAGCAGCCCCGCCGAGGCGCCCACCTCGATCAGCGCCAGCGGCCTGGCCTCGGAGGCGGCGATGGCCGCCAGGGACGGCAGGAAGACGGCGCAGCGGCCGGGTTCATTGGTCTGCGTGGTGCGGGCCAGGGCCACCTCCCGAACCGAGTCCCACCGCGACAGCAGGAAGTCGCGGAAGCCCGCATACTTCATGACGCCGGCGCCAAGCGAGCGGGCTGCCGCCAGGACCAGGTTCGGCTGGCGCTTCGACGCGGGCAGGGCCACGATCAGCGCCAGGACCTCGGGATCGTCGCTGATGCCCAGGGCCCACTCGACGTACACCGGAGACTGGCCCGCGGCCTCGTACAGGCCGAAGTTCCGGTACCAGCCGGCGATGTCCGACCGCTGTCCGCCCATCGTTCGTGGCCGTCCCGCTACAGGGCCTCGGCGAGGTATTCGACCGCGAGCCGGTAGCCGGTGATGCCAGCGCCGGCGATGACGGCGTCCGCGACGCCCGAGATGTAGGAGTGGTGGCGGAACTGCTCGCGCCGGTGGATGTTTGAGATGTGCACCTCGACCACCGGGAGGGCCACGCCGGAAAGCGCGTCCCGGAGTGCCACGGACGTGTGGCTGTAGCCGCCGGGGTTGATGATGATCGCATCGGCCGTGCCGCGGGCAGCATGGACGGCGTCGATCAGCGCCCCTTCATGGTTGGACTGGACGCACTCGGCGGTCCAGCCGCGGGCTGCCGCGGCGTCGGTGGCGAGCTGCTCGACGTCGGCCAGCGTGGCCGTGCCGTAAACGTCCGGCTCGCGCGTGCCCAGCAGGTTCAGGTTGGGGCCGTTGAGGATCAGGACGCGGCGGGTGCCGGGGATGTCTGCAGTCATGCCTTTTACTATGCCTCAATCACGTTCCGGTGGAGCTGACCTGTTGCAAGGCGGGGCGTCCCTGCCCCCGAAGCATGATGCCGGGACCTCCCGCCGCCAAGGGCAGCGGAAGGACCCGGCATTCAGCCGGGTTGCCGGGCGTCAGGCCTTCAGCGAGGTCGCGATCTGCTGCATGACGGTGTTGTCGGCCAGCGTGGTGGCGTCGCCGACTTCACGTCCTTCGGCGACGTCCTTGAGCAGCCGGCGCATGATCTTGCCGGAGCGGGTCTTGGGCAGTTCCGGAACCACCAGGATGGTGCGCGGCTTGGCGATGGGACCAATTTCCTTGCCGACGTGGGCGCGCAGCGTGGCAACGATGTCCTCGTTTGATCCGTGGCCCGTGGCGGCGTCGCCGCGCAGGATGACGAACGCGACGACTGCTTCGCCGGTGGTTTCGTCCTTGGCACCGACGACGGCCGCTTCGGCGACGGCGGGGTGGGAGACCAGTGCCGACTCGATCTCGGTGGTGGAGAGCCGGTGGCCGGAGACGTTCATGACGTCGTCCACGCGGCCGAGCAGCCAGATGTCGCCGTCGTCGTCCTTCTTGGCGCCGTCGCCGGCGAAGTACATGTTCTCGAACCTGGACCAGTAGGTTTCCTTGAACCGTTCCGGGTCGCCCCAGATGCCGCGCAGCATGGCCGGCCATGGCTCGCGGATCACCAGGTAGCCGCCGTGCCCGTCGGGGACGGAGGCGCCGAGTTCGTCCACGACGTCGACGGCGATGCCCGGGATCGCGACCTGCGCGGAACCGGGTTTGGCGGCAGTGATTCCGGGCAGTGGGGCGATCATGTGCGCACCGGTTTCGGTCTGCCACCAGGTGTCCACGATGGGTGCCTTGTCGCCGCCGATCACCCGGCGGTACCACATCCAGGCCTCGGGGTTGATGGGTTCGCCCACGGAGCCGAGCACCCGGATGGAGGACAGGTCGTACTTGGCGGGGATGTCTTCGCCCCACTTCATCATGGTGCGGATCGCCGTCGGGGCGGTGTAGAGGATGGAGACCTTGTACTTTTCCACGATCTCCCACCAGCGGCCCTGGTGCGGGGAATCGGGGGTGCCCTCGTACATCACCTGGGTGGCGCCGTTGATCAGCGGGGCGTAGGTGACGTAGGAGTGGCCGGTGACCCAGCCGATGTCCGCGGTGCACCAGAACACGTCGGACTCCGGCTTCAGGTCGAACACGGCCTTGTGCGTGTAGGCGCACTGGGTCAGGTAGCCGCCGGTGGTGTGCAGGATGCCCTTGGGCTTTCCGGTGGTGCCGGAGGTGTAGAGGATGAACAGCGGGTGCTCGGCGTCGTGCGGCACCGGGGTGTGCTCGGCCGACGCGGTCTCCACGGTGTCCGCCCACCACAGGTCGCGGCCCTCGTGCCAGTCCACGGGTTCGCCGTTGCGCTTGACCACCACCACGTTGGAGACCGTGTGTCCGGGGGCGGAGAGCGCCTCGTCCACGGCCGGCTTCAGCGGGGACGGCTTGCCGCGGCGCCAGGTGCCGTCGGCGGTGACGACCAGTTTGGCCTCGGCGTCGTCGACGCGCGACCGCAGGGCGTCGGCGGAGAAACCGCCGAACACCACCGAGTGCACGGCGCCGATCCGGGCGCAGGCCAGCATGGTGATCATGGCCTCCGGGATCATCGGCAGGTAGACGGCGACCCGGTCGCCCTTGGCCACGCCGAGGGACTCGAACGCGTTGGCGGCCCTCTTCACCTCCTCGGTCAGTTGGGCGTAGGTGTAGGTCCGGGTGTCGCCGGGCTCGCCCTCGAAGTGGATCGCCACCCGGTCGCCCAGGCCGTTCTCCACATGCCGGTCCAGCGCGTTGTAGGCGGCGTTCAGCTCGCCCCCGACGAACCACTTGGCAAACGGGGCGTCCGACCAGTCCAGTGTCTGGGTGAAGTCCGTGTCCCAGGACAGGACCTCGCGGGCCTGCTTGGCCCAGAAGGCCGGACGGTCCGCCTCGGCTTCCGCGTAGACGCCGGGTTTGGCCACCGCGGCGGCGGCGAATTCAGCGCTTGGCGCAAACTTTCGGCTCTCGTGAAGCAGGTTTTCCAGGGCGTCGCCGGTGGCGGCGGTCGAGTGCGTTCCGTTGGCTTCAGACATGTGAAGGCCCCTTCGTCTTGCTGGGTCAATGGCGTGCACCCGGCCTCGTCGGCCGGGCGCACCTGCTGCTTGTCAGCCTAATCCTTCGCGCGCCGACTGCAGTGTGCAGCGTCACACTGCGCGATGTAAATGGAGGTGAATCTGCGGTGAACGGCACGCGGCACGGCCTCCGCCCGCGGGAATCCGGCTAGTGAAGGGTGGGTTCCTTGACTACGCTGAGACCAGCGCCCGAACGTTGCACGGCGGGCCCGGCCCGCGGTGCGACCCTAACGACCCACCGCGGGCCCGGCCCGCGCTGCAACCGTAACAACCGGAGGATCGAAGATGTCCCAGAGCTCCCAGACCCACGGCACGGCAGGAACTGCGGTGGCCGGCCCGTTCACCGTGCGAGACACGGTGGTGGGCGCCGGCGTCGTCCTGCTTTTCCTCTCGTCGGTGATGCCCCTGCAGGTTCTCCAGGGCATCGGCGTGAACCTATGGAACTCGGGCGGCCTGTTCCAACTGGGGCTGGGCATCCTGCTGCCGGCTGTGGTGCTGGTCCTGTTCGTCGTGCGGCGGCTGGCACCGCAGACGCCGCTGCGGGTCGGCTCCTTGTCGGTCGACCAATTCGCCTCCGTGGTCGCTTCCCTGGCCCTGGCTTTCTACTTCCTGACCATCGTCACCGTCTTCAGCGTCAGCGGAGTCATCGGATTCATCGGCGCGCTGGTGCTCTTTGCGGGAACCGTTTGCGCACGCTGGATTCCGCAGCTTGCCGCCGATTTCGCCGGGCGCCCCGAAGCCGTCGCCCACCCCGTGGCGCGCGACGCTGTTCCGGCGGCGCCCCGGCCGCGGCAGCCCAAGCCCGCCACCGGGCAGCCGGCCGCCCATGGGGGAGCCGCCGGCAAGGGAGGCGCCCGGGCCGGTGCCGTCCGGATTGACGAGGCGACGCCGGGAACCGCCGGCGCTGGAGCCCGCGCCGGTTCCGCAGCCCACGCCCCGTCCGGCGCGCACCACACCGGAGCGCAACAACCGTCTACCGGGCAGTTCGCTTCACCCTCCGGCAACGGCGCAGCCAGGGTAGCAGGCGCTGCCGCAGCCGCCCAGGCCGCGAACTCGTCCGAACCCGGCGCCGGTACCGCGACGATTGCCTCCGGACGGAACACCGACGCCAGCCCTATCAGCACCCAGCGGGCCGAAGACCTTGAACCGGACGATTCCGTGTCGCCGGGGGCGGCAGACGGGGAGGCCGTGGGCATTCCTGTGACCGCCGATGCGAGCGGATCCGCAACTGCGCGCGCTGCCGCATCCTCAGCGGGCGGCGTGGCCCGCGACGTCGGCTACTCCGCGAGGACGGTGGTGGGAGGTTCCGCCTCGTCGGCCGGGGGCCGGGAGTCCCAGGAGCCTGCCGAAACGGGCCGGACCGGCGCCGGGGATCATGCCGACGCCACAGGTGGGCACGGTGCAGCGGAGCACGGTGCAGCCGAGCACGGTGCAGCCGAACGACCGGCAGAGGCGGCCGTTCCCGCCGGCGGGGCCGTCGGCGGTGCAGCGGCCAAGCCGACCGGGGCCGGAGCCAGCGCGGCTCCCGCTGCCGCCGGACAGGCGACGACAGCCACCACGGCCATGCCGTCGGTCGGGGAGACCGGCACCGGGCGCGCCGTCGCCGACGCTGCCTCGGCGTCTTCGCCCATCAGCGCCACCAGGGAACACTACGAGGAAGCCGAAGGGGAATACGAAGCCTTTTGGTTCGCCGTCGGGCGCACCCGCCCGGTGCTGGACGAGAACACCGGCCAGGTCATGTTCACCGTCGAGCCGGGGTCATGGATCCTGGCGCTGCAGGACCGCGGCGACGAATTCCTGGTGCAGCACACGGACGGCCGGGTAGGCGTCCTGAGGGACCTGACAAACATTGAGCGTGCCTGACCGGGCGCCGGCCCCCCGCCGGCGCAAAACCGAAGAGTCCCTCCTGGCACGCAAGCGCCGGGCCCGGCGGATCAACAAGGAGCTCGCCGAACACTACCCGTATGCGGTGGCGGAACTGGATTTCTCCAATCCCTTTGAGCTGCTGGTGGCGACCATCCTCTCCGCGCAGACCACCGACGTCCGGGTCAACATGACCACTCCGGTGCTCTTCGACCGCTACCCGGATGCCCGTGCGCTCGCCGCCGCGGATGAGACCGAACTGCAGGAGCTGATCAAGCCCACCGGTTTCTTCCGGGCCAAGTCCCAGAGCCTGCTGAAGATGGCCAACCAGATCGTCGACGAGTTCGACGGCGAGGTCCCGGGAAACCTGGACGACCTGGTCAAGCTCGCCGGGGTCGGCCGCAAGACCGCCAATGTGGTGCTGGGCAATGCCTTTGGGATCCCGGGCATCACCGTGGATACGCATTTCCTCAGGTTGTCGCGCCGCTTCGGCTGGACCGAGTCGACCGACGCGGTCAAGGTGGAATTTGATGTCGCGGAGCTGTTCGAGCCCAAGGACTGGACCATGCTCTCGCACCATGTTGTCTTTCACGGCCGCCGTGTGTGCCACGCCCGCAAGCCGGCGTGCGGCGCCTGCCCCGTTGCCCAATGGTGCCCGTCCTACGGGGAGGGAGAGGTGGACCCGGAGAAGGCGCGGAAACTGTTGAAGTACGAACTGGCGCCGGGGCGCGAAGAACTGCTGGCCCGGATGATGGCCGGCGAGACGAGGCGGGAGCTTCGCGCAGCCGGCTTCCCGCTGGGAGCCTGACGGTGAGCGCCAAGAAGGACCTGCAGCGGCTGATGGAGCTGCCGATGGACCAGCGGCTCTCCGTCCGCGAACGGGAGCGCTGGTACGACGTCACCCTGAACCAGGAAGCGGCCCGGCCGGCCGCGGTGCTCCTGCTCTTCGGCGCCCTGGACGACGCGCCGGCGCACTTCCACGATTCGGCCGTACCGGATGACCTCGACCTGCTCTTCGTGGAACGCGCCGCGGGCCTCTCCTCGCATCCGGGGCAGGTGGCGTTTCCGGGCGGCAGCATTGATCCCGACGACGACGGACCCGCCGCCGCCGCGGTCCGCGAAGCGGTCGAGGAGACCGGCCTGAATGCGGCCGGCGTCGAAGTCCTGGGCGTCCTGCCGGAGATCCCGCTGTCGGTCAGCAACTTCCTGGTGACGCCGGTCCTGGCCTGGTGGGCCTCCCCCTCGCCGGTCGCCGTGGTCGATTTTGCCGAGTCGGCGCAGGTCTTCCGGGTGCCCGTCGCCGACCTGCTGGACCCTGCCAACCGGCGCATGTCGGTGCTCCGCCGCGGTGGACAGGTCTTCCGCAGCCCCGCGTTCCTGGTCCACGGAGTGGTGGTCTGGGGCTTCACCGCCATTTTGCTCAGCCATCTTTTTGACGACCTGGGCTGGTCGTTGGACTGGGACAGGTCGCGCGAGATCCCGGCGCCGATCGCCCCGCGCCCCGCAGCCGGCTGACGGTCATGGGGGGGGGGGGGGGGGGCACCTGGCCACCCGGGCGGGGGAGGCGCGCTGCTTTACTTGGCGTCGGCGTAGGAATCGACCACTGCCACACTGACCGGGAAGGCCACAGGGATGTGGCCGAAGACCAGACGGGTGGCGGCAGCAGCCGATTCTTCGACCAGCCTGCAGGCCAGTTGGGTACGGTCCTCGCGGACGTGCAGCATGACCTCGTCGTGGAGGAAGAACACCATCTCCCCCACGGGGGTTCCTTCGGCCGCGCAGGCGCGCAGCCGCCGTCGTAATTCCGCCAGCCAGCACAGCGCCCACTCGGCGGCCGTGGCCTGCACCACGAAGTTGCGCGTGAAGCGGCCGCGGCTGCGCGCCAGGGTGTCGGCCCGTCGCTGCTCTTCCGCGGTGGCGGTCCGCTGGGAGGTCAGCCAGCGTTCCGACGGCGGAGGGCAGCTGCGGCCCAGATAGCTGCTGACCACCTGCCCCGCTTCGCCGGCCCGGGCCGCGCGCTCGACCACGGCGATGGCCTGCGGATACGTCCGGGTGAGCTGGGGCATCAGCCGGCCGGATTCACCGGTGGTCGCACCGTACATGGCTCCGAGCATCGCGATCTTCGCCTTGGCCCGGTCGCCGCCGAATCCGGTGTCGGCGATGCCCTGATAGAGATCCTTGCCGCGGCCGGCCGCTGCCAGCGCCCCATCCTGCGCCAGCGCCGCCAGCACCCGGGGTTCCAGCTGGGCCGCGTCCGCGACGATGAGCTTGCGGCCGGGATCGGGACGGACGGCGTCACGGATTTGGCCGGGTATCTGCAGGGCACCACCGCCGCGTGAGGCCCATCGCCCGGTGACCACGCCGCCCACCACATACTCGGGCCGAAAACGGCCATCCTGGACCCAGGCGTCCAGCCACGCCCAGCCATTGGCCGTGAACAGGCGGGCGAGCTTCCGGTATTGCAGCAGCGGCTCGATGGCCGGATGGGAATGCTGCTTCAATTCCCAGGAGCTCGTGGTTTTGACCTCGATGCCGGCCCGGTGCAGGGCGCGGATGAGTTGCTGCGGGGAGTCGGGGTTGAACGTGGGATTGGCCAGCTCCTGTCCGAGCCTGACGGCGAGGTCCTCCAGCTTTTCCGGCCGCTGGCCCTCCCGCGGACGTGCACCCAGTTGGTCCGAAAGGATGCCCAGGTGCACGTCCTCGCGCCACGGCACGCCGGCATGCTCCATCTCGGTGGCGATCAGGGCGCCGGCCGATTCGGCCGCCAGCAGCAGCTGCAGCCGGCCGCGGTGGGCCGACGCGGCCACGGCCGCCAACTGGTCCTGCAGCTCGGCCACCAGGTCCTCCAGCTCCGTGCCGCCGACCCGTGGTTCGTCAAAGAGGGTGAACTGGTCCGGGGACTGCTGCGGCGGCTGCAGCTGACGGGGCAGATCTTCGTCCTGATGCAGGGCTGGCGCCTCCCGCAGCGCGCGGATATACCCTGTGTCCGGGACATGGACCGACAGCGCCAGGATGTTCCGGGCGAGCGCGAGATCGTGGCTGCGGTCCACGTCGGTGCCGGCGGCCAGCAGCGGCAGGTACACGGCACGCGTGGCTTCGAAGACCCAGCGGGGTCCCTCGCCATCGAGGCTCCGGACCGTCGCGGCCAGTTGTCCCTGGGGCACGACGACGGGCGGCCCCGAGGGGGTGCCGTGCGCGTCGGTGCGCTGCAGGTACGCGACGGGTTCCGTGCCCTCCGGCACGGAAATGTTCCGCGCAGCGGAGGCCAGGACCATGTACACACCTCAATTCTCCACTGACCTGTCCTCCACACGGGCCAAGCCGTCCGCCGCGGCACACATCCAGAGCCCCCTCGGCCGCCGCCGGCCGAAGCTCCGGGACGATCGGAGCATGCCAGGACACCACGCCGCCGCCGAACGGTCCCGCTGGAAGCCCGCGGAGGCGATGGACGTCGTGCTCGTCGGCGGCACCGACCGGCTGCGCGATGAAGTGGCCCGGATCGCGGCGGCCGCCGGGCTTGCATTTCGCCCCGACGGAGCGCCGGGAACACCTGCTGCTGCCGGCGGAGCCACCCCGCTGCTGCTGGGAACCGCCGGGTATCACCGGGCGCACCGGACCGACGGGGAAATCATCGTGGTCGGATTCACCGACGAGGCACCGGCCCTCTGGGACCTGGCGGCCTCCACAGGGGCGGGCCGGGTGGCAGTGCTGCCCGAGGGGGCAGCGTGGCTGGCGGAATACCTGAGCCGGACCCGGCGGCGGGAAACGGCCGGGAAGGTGGTCGCCGTGCACGGAGCCAGCGGCGGAGTAGGAGCCTCGGCCCTGGCCGGATGGCTGGCCGCGGCGGCGGCCCGGTCGGGAACCGCCACGGTGTTGGTGGACGACGACCCGCTCGGCGGAGGGCTCTCGGCAGCCCTGGGCGCCGCCGATGAGCCGGGCCTGGCCTGGCCGGATCTGGCGGCCGTGCAGGGAACGGTGAACCCGGTCCAACTGGCGGCCTCGCTGCCGGCGACGGGCGGTTTCTCCCTGCTGTCATGGCCGGGGACGGGGGATCCCGCGCTGCACGACGTCCCAAGGGACGAGGTCGCGGCGGAGGTCATGTCGGCCGCGGCAGGTGCCTTTGCTTTGGTGGTCGTCGACGCCGGACGGCTGGGAAGGCCGCCCGAGGCGGGACGGCTGGCGGACGACATCGTGCTGCTGGCCCGTACGGACAGCCGTTCCCTGCGGGCGGCCGCGGCAGCCGCGGCAGCCGCTGCACTTGCCGGCGCCGGAGCGAACGTGCACCTCGTGGTCCGGGGACCGCTTCCGGCGGGAGCCGACGAGCAGCTGATCGCCGACGAGCTCGGGGTGCCGTTGGCCGGCTACGTGCCGTACCTGCGCGCGGTCCCCGCTGCACAGCGGGCAGGCCGCCTGCTGGACCTGGCATCGAACAGGCGGATTCGCGCGTTGTGCGCCGGCCTGCTGGAGCGCCTAAACCCGGTACCTGGCCCGGGCAGCAGGTCATGAACGGCCCGGGACGCAGGCACCGGGCTGCCCCGGCACCGACCCCCGGCATCGGCCTTGAGCCCTTCCGCCGCGCCGTGCTCTCCGATCCGTCGCCGGTAACGGGAGCCAGACTGGCAGCAGCCGTTCAGTCGAGCGGCCGTTTGCTGGGAACGGCCGGTACGCTGCGGGCGGTGGACTCACTGGCCGCGGAGTTGCGCGGACTGGGGCCGCTGCAACCCCTGGCCGACGCGGGAGCGACGGACATCCTGGTGAATGGCCCGCAGGACGTCTGGACCGACGGTGAAAGCGGCCTGCGCCGCGCCCCCGTCGCTTTTGCCGACGACGCGGAGGTCCGGACGCTGGCCGCACGCCTGGTCGCGGCCGGCGGGCGCAGGCTCGACGATGGAAACCCGTGCGCGGACGTGCGCCTTGCGGGTTACCGGATCCACGCGGTGCTGCCCCCAATTGCGACCGGCGGGACACTGCTCTCGATCCGGCTCCACCGTCCGCGCCGCTTCACGCTCGCCGAACTGCTTGTCGCCGCACCGCAGTGGCAGCCCTACCTCGAGGCCGTCGTCGTGCAGCGCCTGAACTTTTTGATCTGCGGAGCCACCGGGTCAGGCAAGACGACCTTGCTCTCGGCGATGCTGGGGACCGCCAGCCCGCAGGAACGGATGGTCTTGGTCGAGGATGCCGCCGAACTGGACCCGGACCATCCGCATGTTGTGGGCCTGCAGAGCCGGACCAGCAACGTCGAGGGCGCCGGATCGATCGGCATGGCGGAGCTGGTGCGGCAGGCGCTGCGGATGCGGCCGGACCGGCTGGTGGTCGGAGAGTGCCGGGGAGCGGAGGTCCGCGAGTTCCTCGCGGCGATGAACACCGGCCACGCGGGAGCCGGCGGCACCATCCACGCGAACTCTGCCGCGGCGGTCCCGGCCAGGCTGGCTGCAATGGGCGCGCTCGCCGGGATGAGCGCCGAAGCGGTCGTGCTGCAGGCGGTGAGCGCACTGGACCTGGTGATCTCGATGCACCGCACGGGGGAAGGGCGTTGCGTGCAGGAAATCTGCCTGCTGCGGCGCGATCCCGCGGGTGGCTTGCAGACCATCCCGGCGCTGGCCGCTGACGGGGCCGGCATCAGGTACTCGTCTGGCTGGGACGAACTTCACGGACGGTTGTTTCCGTGACGGGCCTCGCCGTGTTCCTGCTGACTGCGGCCGCCTGCCTGCTGCTGTTGCCGAGGCCAAGGTTCCGTCCATCCGGGCTACGGCGGCGCTCCTGGCATGGTTCGGCCGGCGACAGGGCGGGGCGGTCCGCTGCCAGCGAATTGGACCAGTTGCCCCTCTTCGTGCGGCAGTTGGCCGCGCTGTTGAGTTCCGGGCGCACACCGGCCCAGCTCTGGCCGGATATGCTCTCGGTCTACGCTGCGCCGGGACGGCATGACCGGTCCCCGCCGGGCGCACGGCAGCGGGATGGAACGGGGCCTGCAACAGGCGCGGCGGCGCGAGAAGTCGGGCTACTCCTCCCAACCCTCGAGGCGGCAGCACGGGCCGCGGAACTGGGACTGGGAATAGGACCGGTTCTGCGGAGGCAGGGGCCGGGGAGCGGCCGGCGGGCACACCCTGAGGCCGCCGCCGTGCAACGAATGTGGCATGATCTGGCTTCCTGCTGGGACGTTTCCGAGAGGACCGGGGCACCACTGGCGTTGCTGCTGGACAATTATGCGCGGCACCTGCAGCATCGGCTTGATGCCAGGGCTGCGCGCCGGACCGCGCTGGCGGGGCCGAAGGCCACCGCGGCCCTGCTCGGGTGGCTGCCGCTGCTGGGACTTGGACTCGGCGCTGCCATGGGGGCCGACCCTATCGCCACGCTGCTGCTGTCACCGACGGGGTGGCCGGTCCTGGTCACCGGGGTGGCGCTCATGGTCGGCGCACGCTTCTGGTCCCGGCGACTCGTGCGCCATGCTGCCGGACGGGAGGGCCTGTGATCCCGGTGCTGACCGGTGTCCTGCTCTTTGCCGCGGTCTGGCTGCTGTGGCCGGGCCTGTTCGGCGCGAGGCGCATCGCCGCGAAGCCGCCGCGGGTCTCAGACGAAAGCCGGGAGGGCGGCGGGGAGGAAGGGGCCGACGATCCCGCCCTGCACCTGGATTTGTTGGGTGCCATGCTGGCAGCGGGACTGTCCCTGCCCCACGCCGTGGCTGCCCTCGCCGCCACCACCCGGGGAACGACGAAGCCGGCGTTGGATCAGGTTGCTTCCGCGCTGTTGCTGGGCGTGGACTGGCTGGAGGCCTGGGCGCTCGCGGAGCACGGTTCCGGACTGGACGTGTTGCGTGATTCTTTGCGCTTCGCTGCCGCAACGGGGGCGCCGTCGGCGGCGATGCTCTTTGCCCAAGCAGACCAGCTGCGGCGGCGCCGGCACCAGGAAGACCAGCAGCGGGCGGCTGCCCTCGGCACCAGGCTTGTACTCCCGCTGGGGCTGTGCGCCCTTCCCGCCTTCATCGCGCTGGGCGTCGTGCCGGTGCTCGTCGCCCTCGTGCCCAAGCTGTAAGCACTCCTCCACAGCGCAGACCGCGCCGCAGGTTGTGCACCGGCAGCAAGTCGGCGGTGCCCGCACCCTGGCGTAGTCGGCGAGGCTCGAATGACCGCAATCCGGCGGCCTTATCCAGGAGGAAAACATGTCATTGTCACTGGTCGAAATCCGGGACCGGACGGCACCACATTCGCTGCCGCCGGACCCCGCGCCGGCGCCGGACCCCGCGCTGCCGCCGAACCCCGCGCTGCCGCCGAACCCCGCGCTGCCGCATCCACGCGGGAACGCGGCTGCGCAGCCGGCCGGGCCCGCTCCGTCGCGGCCGCCGCGGATGGAGCGTGAGGACTCCGGCCATCGGGCGGAGGTGATTCACTTCCCGGCCCGCAGCCGGGGCAAGCGGACCAGGCGAAACTGGCGGTACCTGGCAGGATCTGAAGCCGGTATGGCTACCGCCGAGTATGCCATCGCGACGCTTGCGGCAGTGGCTTTCGCCGGCCTCCTGGTCCTGATCCTGCGCAGCGGCGAAGTCCGCGGCATGCTCACGGACTTGGTGGAACTGGCGCTGACGGCGGTCTGACCGGTGTCGCTGTGCAGCCCCGCCCACGTCCGCGCCAGCCAACGTGGCAATGCCGAGTTCGGCCGCCTCGGCGAGCGCGGCAGCGTCACGGCCGAGTTCGCCGTCGTCCTGCCCGCCGTCGTCGTCGTGCTGGTCTTCCTGCTGGCCGGGGCAGCCGCCGGCGCTGCGCAGTTGAATTTGGAGAAGGCCGCGCAGGCCGCGGTCCGGCAGCTCGGCCGCGGCGAGTCGGAGACAACCGCCGCCCATACCGTCCGCTCCATTGCGGGGGACGGCGCCACGTTGGCGTCCGGCAGCGGCGGCGGCTGGGTTACGGTCCATGTCACGGCGCAGGTGCCGGGTCCGTGGCCGGAGTTTGCCGGCTGGACGCTGGAGGCACGGGCCACCGGGCCGGCCGAGCCGACCGGGGGACCGGTGGTCCCGTCAGGCGCAGGAAATGATGGCCGATAACCGTCCGCGGTTGCCCGGGGCAGCACCACCCGGGGCGGCACCACCCGGTGCCGATGCGGCTGCCGATGCCGGCGTAACCGGACGGGACGGCACTGACCACGGGGCCGGAACGGTGCTGTCGGTGGGGCTGGTGCTGCTGCTGTGCCTGATGCTCGCGGTGGTCGTCACGGTGATGCAGGCGGGTACGGCATCGGCGCGGGCCGGCAAGGCGGCCGACCTCGCCGCCCTGGCCGGTGCCGATGCTGCCCGCGGCCTGCTGGCCGGCGAACCATGCACCTTGGCCGCGGAAGTGGCACGCAAGCAGGAGGCCGAGCTGTCGGCCTGCCGCCGCTCCGGACCCGGCGGCGTGGTGGTTGACGTCCGGACCCGGACCCGGCTGCCCGGCGTGCTGGGGTGGCTCAACGGACAATGGACGCATGCCGAGGGCCTGGCACGGGCGGGGCCGCCACCGGCGCGCTAAGCCGCGTGCAGGGCGGCGGTGCCCCGCGGTTACGCGACGGCTGTCTGGCGCCGGTCGGCAGGGGCAGGGCCGGCGTGGGAAAGCAAGGCCTCGATCAGCGTGACCGCCCCGGACTTGTCCAAGGGATTGTTCTTGTTGCCGCATTTCGGGGACTGCACACAGGACGGGCAGCCCGTTTCGCACTCGCAGGACCGGATGGCGTCCCGGGTGGCCGCCAGCCAGATCCTTGCCGCCTCGAAGCCCCGCTCGGCGAAACCTGCACCGCCGGGATGCCCGTCGTAGACAAAGATGGTCGGCTTGCCGGTATCGGCATGCAGTGCTGTCGATACCCCGCCGATGTCCCACCGGTCGCTGGAGGCCACCAGCGGGAGCAGCCCGATGCCGGCATGTTCTGCCGCATGCAGGGCGCCGGGGACACGGGCCGCGACCAATCCGGCGGCCGTCAATTGATGCTCGCCGATGGTGAACCAGACGGCCTTGGTGAACAGTTCCCGGGCGCCAAGATCCAGCGGCTCTTCGCCCAAAATTTCGTTGGAGATGAAGGCCTTGCGCTGGAAGGAGATGACTTTGGTGGTGACCTTGACGTCGCCGAAACAAGCCTGAACCTCGCCCCACTGCTCGGTCCGCTGCGCGCCGAGCACTTCGATCTGCGTAACGTCGCGGGCTTGCGTGTAGTAGTCCGGATTGGCCCGGGTCACCATCGCGCAGTGGTCCTGCTCATTGAGTTCATCCACCACGTACGTCGTGCCTTGGTGCACGTACACGGCGCCGCTGTGGGCCTGGTAGTGCGACTGCGGAGAGTCCATGGTCCCGAGCAGCGTCCCTGATTCCGTTTCGACAATGCTGATCGGTCCACCTCCGTCGGCCCGCAGGTTCACCATGGCCGCGGCGCTTTCCGGATGGGTCCAATACCAGCCGGCGGGCCGCCGCCGGAGATAACCGTCGGCGGTCAGCTGGTCGAGCAGGCCGGGAGCTGCTGCACCGAACAGCCCGATATCCGCCGGCGTCAACGGAAGCTCCTGGGCGGCGGCGCACAGGTGGGGGCCCAGGACATAAGGATTCGACGGGTCGAAAACGGTCGCCTCCACGGAGACGTCGAAGACAGCCTCGGGATGGTGCACCAGGTAGGTGTCCAGCGGATCGTCGCTGGCCACGAAGGCAGCCAGGGCGTCCTGCCCGGACCGGCCGGCACGTCCGATTTGCTGGAACAACGACGCGCGGGTGCCCGGCCAGCCCGCGACCAGGACGGCGTCCAGCCCGGAGATGTCGATGCCCAGTTCCAGCGCCGAGGTGCTCGAGACGCCCAGCAGTTGCCCGGACCTGAGCTTGGCTTCCAGTTCGCGGCGCTCCTCCGGCAGGTAGCCTGAGCGGTAGGCAGCCACCCGCCCCGGCAGCGAGGGATGGACGTCGTCCAGCAGCCGCTTGGTGATGGAGGAAATCGTCTCGGCGCCCCGGCGCGACTTGATGAAGGCGATGGTACGCACCTGCGCAGCCACGAGGTTGGCCAGCAGGTCGGATGTCTCTGCAACCACCGTGCGCCGTTCCTTGGCGCCGTTCTCGCCTTTGAGCTCGGTCAGCTGGGGTTCCCAGAACGCCACGGTCGTGGCGCCGTGCGGCGAGCAGTCTTCGGTGACAGCCTCGGCTTCTGCACCAATCAGCCGGCCGAACGAGGTTCCGGGGTCCGCGGAGGTGGCAGAGGCCCCGATGAACACCGGGTCCGCGCCGTAGCTGGCGCAAATTCGGCGCAGCCGCCGCACCAGGTTGGCCACATTCGAGCCGAAGACACCGCGGTAACTGTGCGCCTCGTCAATGACCACGTAGCGCAGCCGGCGGAAGAACCGTGCCCACCAGGCGTGGTTGGGCAGGATCCCGAAGTGCAGCATGTCCGGATTGGCCAGCACGAAGTTGGCATGGTCCCGGATCCAGCGGCGGGCACCCGGGTCCGTGTCGCCGTCGTAGGTTTCCGCCCGCACGGTGGGCAGCTTCAGCGCCTTGATGGCTGCCAGCTGGTCGGCCGCCAACGCCTTGGTCGGGGCCAGGTACAGGGCCACGGCGCCGCTCGGCTCTAGGCTGACGGTGTCTGCCAAGGCCGTCCGATGGATGGCGTCCAAGGCCGGCACTTGGTAGGCCAGTGATTTCCCGGACGCGGTTCCCGTGGCAATGATCGTATGGCGGCCCTGGTGGGCACTTTCGGCGGCGCGGACCTGGTGGCGCCACGGCTCGTGCACCCCGAGCATGGCATAGGCGGCACGGATATCTTCGTGGACCCAGTCCGGCCACGGCTCGGCCACGGCCTCCCGTGCCGGAAGCTCGCGGACGTGCACCAGTTGCTCAGGCTCCGGACCGGAGCCGAGCAGCGGGATCAGGGAATCGTGCAGGGCCACCCGAACATTGTGTCACCACACGGAGGTGCGGCGGGCGGGCTTCCGCAGCCCGGCGGGCCGGGCGCCCGGGTGCGGCGGGCGGGCTTCCGCAGCCCGGCAGGCCGGGCGCCTGCCGGGCCGTCGGAAGTCTGCATTGTGGCGGGCCAGGCGGTCAGCCCTCCGCCGTGGGCTTGAGGATCATCACATCGCAGACGGTGTCCCAGCCCAGGTGCCGGTAGAGCATCTGGCCGTCGTGTGAGGCGATCAGCAGCCCGGTGTCCACCATGTGCTCCAACACGGAGGCGATCAGCGCGCGCATCACGTGCGTGGCCAGCCCGCGGCGACGGTAATTGACGTCCGTTTCGATATGGTCGAAGACCGCGAAATTGTCGACGGCGGCGGCGACCCCGTGGGCGGCCTCGTTGCCTTCATGCACCACCCGGACCCGGTGGACATTCCCGTGCTTCTCGACCTCGGTCTTGAAATCGGGGTCGCGGTACCACGGGTCCTCGGTGTCCTGGCCGGACATGTCGGTGACCATCAGCGACTGCGCGTTGTGGTGCACGCGCAGCCCGTGCTGCGGCGCCAGGCGATGAATCCGCTGCGCGTCGCGCGTCAGCACGGTGAAGATCCGTCCCGGCGACTTGGTGGTGTCGCGGGCCACGGCGGCGAATTCCTCGTCGCCCGGTTCAAACGCAAAGTATTCCCAGTCCCCGGTCTTGTCGGCCAGCAGCACGGCCGGGTGTCCGTCGACCTCTTCGGCGGAGTAGCCCCGGCAGGCCGACCAGCCGGCAACCCAGGCGGCAAGGACGTCGTCGGGGACGTCAGTCGTGTATTCGTGACCCATAGCAGGACTGTACCGAACAGCGGCCGCGGGCGGCACAGGAAATCGATGACAACCATGTCACAATCCCTAATTTCCGACCACCGCGTACCCTTGATGCGTGGCTTTGAACCGAATTGTGCTTTATTACGCCTTCACCCCGCTGCCGGACCCGGACGCCGTCCGGCTGTGGCAACGCGCGCTGTGCGAGAAACTCGGCCTGCGCGGCCGGATCCTGATCTCCAAGAACGGGATTAACGGCACCGTGGGCGGCGAGCTGAACGCGGTGAAGCAGTACGTGAAAACCACGCGCGAATATCCCGCTTTCCGCGGCCTCGATGTGAAGTGGTCCGAAGGCGGGGCGGAAGACTTCCCGCGGCTGAGCGTCAAGGTCCGTGACGAGATCGTGTCGTTCGGTGCCCCGGGCGAGCTCAAAGTGGACCAGGGCGGCGTGGTCGGCGGCGGGACGCACCTGCTTCCGGAGGAACTGCACCAGCTCATCGACGCGAAGAAGGCAGCCGGCGAAGACGTGGTTTTCTTCGACGGCCGCAACGCCTTTGAATCGCAAATTGGCAAGTTCAAAGACGCCATTGTCCCGGACGTGGCCACCACCCACGACTTCATCAAGGAACTGGACTCGGGCAAGTACGACGAGCTTAAGGACAAGCCGGTGGTGACCTATTGCACCGGCGGCATCCGCTGCGAAGTGCTTTCATCCCTGATGGTCAACCGGGGCTTCCAGGAGGTCTACCAGCTCGACGGCGGAATCGTCCGTTACGGCGAAACCTTCGGCGACGCCGGGCTGTGGGAAGGTTCGCTCTACGTCTTCGATCAGCGCATGCACTTGGAGTTCACGCCGGACGCCAAGACCATCGGGGAATGCGTCCGCTGCCAGGCGCCGTCCAACAAGTTTGAGAACTGTTCCAACCCGGACTGCCGCCAGCTGACGTTGTACTGTTCCGCGTGCGCGGCGGATCCGCAGACCCTGCGCTGCCCGGACGGCTGCCCGGAGCCTGCCGCCTGACTGTCCCGACTGCTTTGCCCGACTGGCCTGCCCGACTGACCCGGACGGCAACACGTACGTCGCTCCCGGGCAGGGGGCTGTCCGAGAAACTGTTACGACGCGGGGACGATCCCGGGACGTCCCAAGGACGTCCGGTCCCCGAGCGGGTCAGGCGTTCGCGGTCTCCGGCCACAGGCCCGCGGTTGCATCCTGCGGTTCGATGTCCTCGACCTCGGTCTTGAACACGCTCATGCCCCGCGCCTGGTAGTTGGCAACAGCCGCCGGCCCGTCCAGTGAACAGGTATGCACCCAGACTCGCTGCACCGGCGGAAACCCGTCCCAGCGAACGTGCAACTGCCAGGCCTGCCGGATGCCCTCGGCCAGCAGCGCACCGCCGAGGCCGCGCCCTATCGCCTCGGGGAACAGGCCGAAGTACATGATTTCGACGTCGGTGCCCGCCGGGCCGGGGCGGCCCAGCAGTTCCACGTAGCCGGCCGGGGCGCCGGCGGTGTAAAGCACCCAGGTCTCCGCACCGGGAGCACGCACCACCTGCTCCCATTCGCCGCGCGTGAGCACCAGCCGGTCAGCCCAGTTCCAGCTGCTGCCCACACTCCGGTAGAGGAACTTGCTGAACTCGGGGCTGATCTGCCGTACCCGCACCACGGCGGCATCATCAGGCAGCGGGCGCGAGCCAGGCACCAGCTGGGCCAAATCGGTTTGTTCAAGGTAGGTGGTGGTGACGAGCATGAGGTCATTTAACCATCGCGGCACGTCCGCGGACGCACGGGCAGCAGCGACCCGCGGCCGCTGAAGGACCGCCAACAGCTCGGTTCCGGGCAGGTCCGGGGTGGCCGCGCCCTCGCCGGCGGGTCACTAAACTTGGGCCGTGCGTAATACAGACTTCTCCGACGTGGCCGACGCGCCCGCCAGCACCGACCCGCGGCTGCTGGCGGACCTGGCCGCAGACATGACCGACCTCGATTACAGCGTGGACGGGGTGGCGGCGCTGCTGGGCGCAGAGGCGTGGGAGGCCCTGGACCGCGACCAGCTGGTCCCGGCACTGCTGGCCACCGCCCGCCTGCTGGAGGATCCGTCACAGGGCCCCCTGGCCGCCGTCGTGCGCCTCTGGCTGCTGGGCCGGGGCGTGGAGCCCGGGCGGCTGGCACGGGCGTTCCCGCGCACCGGGCTGGACGGACTGGCTGCCCTCCGGCTGGCCGAGCACGACGGCGGCGAGTTGCGGGCCGCTGTTGACCTCCGCCCGTACGCCTTCGGCGAGACCGAGCTGTGGGTGGCCAGCGACCTCGGCGCGCACCAGCGGCCCGGCGTCCTCCGGCACGACCACGTTTTGGGTATCGGCCAGGCCTCGCTGACCCTGGCCCAGCTGACCGTGCGTCCCGAGGTGGAACGGGCACTGGACCTCGGTACCGGCTGCGGAATCCAGCTTTTCCACCTGCTGGGACACGCCCGCCACGCTACCGCGACCGACATCTCGGAGCGGGCGCTGGCCTTCACCCGGTTCAACCTGGCGCTCAACACCGGTGCCCTCGGGCTGGACCCGGACAACCTGGAGGAGCGGGTCAGCCTGCGGCTGGGCAGCCTGTTGGAACCGGTGGCGGGGGAGCGGTTCGACCTCGTGGTGTCCAACCCGCCGTTCGTGATCACGCCGCGGCGCCCGGCCGAACGCGCCGACGAGCAATTCACCTACCGCGACGGCGGGCTGCCCGGCGACGACATCGTGGCCACCCTCTTCCGCGCCCTGCCCTCGGTATTGGTCGACGGCGGTGTTGCGCAGATGCTGGGCAACTGGGAAATTCCGGCCGGAGCCGGCAGTTGGCACGCACGGCTGGAGCAGTGGCTGGCGCCGGACATCGACGCCTGGGTGATCCAGCGGGAGCAGCTCAGCCCGGCGCAGTATGCGCAGACGTGGCTGCGCGACGCCTCGGTGAACCGCGACCCGGAGCTGTTCGAATCCGCTTACGCCGCTTATCTGGACGATTTCGCGTCCCGGGACGTGGAGGCCCTCGGCTTTGGGCTGGTCTGGCTGCGCCGCCCCCTGCTCGAGACAACGGCAGCCGCTGCAGGTGCAGGAGCGCTGCGGCGGTTCGAGGAGATCACGTATCCGATCGAGCAGCCCGTCGGCCCGCACCTGGCCGCAGCGGTCGAACGGGCCGATTGGCTGGCCGAGCACGCCGCGGACTTTGGCCGCCAGCATCTGCGGGTGGCCGAGGATGTGACCGAGGAGCGGCACCAGCGGCCGGGCGCCGAACATCCCGGCGTCATCCTGCTGCGTCAGGGCGCGGGGCTGCGCCGGACCAACCTGATGAGCACCGAGTTGGCCGGGTTCGTTTCAGCCAGCGACGGCGACCTGGGCGTGGACCAGATCATTGGTGCCCTGGCGGCACTGTTGGGCCGCGAGGAGCCGGACTTCGCCCGGCAGCTGTCCGCCGAAGTGCGGAACCTGGTGGCAGACGGCTTCCTGGTGCCTGCCGGGGACTAGGAAATTGTTGCCGGATTGCAGTCGGGGATTGCCCGGCAGCCCCGCCCGGGAGCGGTGACCGGCATTACACTTACTGATCATGACTAAGGGTTCAACCACGACGACCGGCCGGGCGGCCGCCGCAGCGGCGGCCACTCGGGCGGAGCCGGCAGCCGGAGACAGGGTCAATATCTCCGATGCCCGGGCCATCCGTGCCCTGGCCCATAACGTGCGGTTGAAGGTTATCGAAGAGCTCTTTGATACGCAGCAGCCGGCCACCGCCACGGAGTTGGCCCAGCGGCACGGGCTGACCCCCAGCGCCATGAGCTACCACCTCCGGGCCTTGGAAAAGTGGGGATTCGTCAAGCGGTGCGTGAACCAGGGCGACGGCCGGGAGCGGCACTGGCAGGCCGCGGCCGGACGTTTGGACGTGACCAGCGTGGCCGACAGCCGTGCCGCCACCATGGGCGTGGTGGACGTGGAACTGAACGACCTGCGCGAACGTCTGTCCAAGTACGTTAAACGGGACAAGCAATTGCCGAACCCTGACACGTGGCGGCAGGAAGGGCACCTGGCCGCCCTCAGCACGGGACGGTTCTACCTGACCGAGGAACAGCGGAAGGACCTCGGCCGGCGGATCGGCGAGATCCTGCTGGAATACAGCCCGACCACCAATCCGGAGAACCGGGGTGAAGGGGCGGAAAAGCTCTACTATGTCTTCTCCTTCCTGCCCGGCGACATCGACAACGATTAGGGCCCTGCCGCGGGCATCGGCAGCGGTCCGCGGCACCGGAAGCAACCGGTGGCACCCGCTGGCGTTTTCTGTTTCGCGGTACTGTTGCGGCTAACCTAGTGCTGACGGTCCTCCACCCCGCCGGGTTGGGGGACGTATTTACAAGCGCATCAACACCCCTTTCTTTACGTAGGAGCACAGTGCCAGCCAAGGCCCGCGAAAAAACCGGCAAGAAACTCGTCATCGTCGAGTCCCCGGCCAAGGGCAAAACCATCGCCGGGTACCTCGGCGAGGGCTTTGAGGTCACGGCTTCCATGGGGCACATCCGTGACCTGCCCCAGCCCTCCGACCTGCCGGCCGAGCTGAAAAAGACGTCCGTCGGCAAGTTTGCCGTGGATATCGAGAACGGTTTCGAGCCGTATTACGTGGTGTCTCCGGACAAGAAGAAAAAGGTGTCCGAGCTCAAGTCGATGCTCAAGGACGCCGACGAACTCTATCTGGCAACTGACGGTGACCGCGAAGGCGAAGCCATCGCGTGGCACCTGCTGCAGGTGCTGCAGCCCAAGGTGCCCGTGCACCGCATGACGTTCAGCGAGATTACCCGCGAAGCCCTGCAGCGCGCCCTGACCGAGGTCCGCGAGGTGGACACCGACCTGGTCGACGCCCAGGAAACCCGCCGCATCGTGGACCGGCTCTTCGGCTACGAACTCTCCCCGGTGCTCTGGCGCAAGGTCAAGGCCGGCCTGTCCGCCGGGCGCGTACAGTCGGTGGCCACCCGGCTGGTCGTCGAGCGTGAGCGCGAGCGGATGGCGTTCCGTGCGGCCTCCTACTGGGACCTGGTGGCCACGGTGGCGCCGGAGGACGCCGCCAAGGGCGGGGTGTTCAAGGCCAAGCTGGTCTCCGTCGACGGCAGCCGGGTCGCCGTCGGCAAGGACTTCGACGATCTGGGCCGGCTCAAGGCGCGCTCCGCCGTCCATCTGGACGAGGCCGCCGCCACCGCCCTGGCAGACTCCCTGCGCAGCGCCCGGTTCTCCGTCCGCGCGGTTGAGAACAAGCCATACACCCGCCGTCCGGCAGCGCCGTTCACCACGTCCACCCTGCAGCAGGAAGCGGCCCGCAAGCTCCGGTTCTCCGCCCGCTCGACCATGCAGGTGGCGCAGAAGCTGTACGAAAACGGCTACATCACCTATATGCGTACGGACTCGCCGGCGCTGAGCGACCAGGCCGTCAACGCCGCGCGCCGCCAGGCCTCCGAGCTGTACGGACCCGAATATGTCCCGGATGCCCGCCGCGTCTACAAGGGCAAGGACAAGAACGCCCAGGAAGCCCACGAAGCCATCCGGCCTGCCGGGGACTCGTTCCGCACGCCCGGCCAGGTCCGCAGCCAGCTTTCCGGCGACGAATACCGGCTGTACGAGCTGGTCTGGAAACGCACGGTGGCCTCGCAGATGGCCGATGCCAAGGGGTCGACGTCGACCGTGCGCCTCGGCGCCACGGCCGGAGACGGGCGGGACGCGGAGTTCACCGCATCCGGCACCGTCATCACCTTCCCCGGATTCATGGCCGCCTATGAGGAGGGCAAGGACGCCGGCCGCGAGGACGACGACGATGCCACCGGCGGACGCCTGCCGAACCTCGCCAAGGGCGACGCGCTGGACGCGCAGGCGGTCGACGCCGTCGGACACGAGACGTCCGCACCGCCGCGCTACACGGAAGCATCGCTGATCAAGACGCTGGAAGACCGCGGCATCGGCCGCCCGTCCACCTACGCCGCCACCATCTCCACCATCATGGACCGCGGCTACGTCCGCACCCGCGGCTCCGCCCTGGTTCCGAGCTGGATCGCGTTCTCCGTGGTGCGGCTGCTGGAGGAGTACTTCAGCGACTACGTGGACTATGACTTCACGGCGGAACTCGAAGAGGACCTCGACCGCATTGCCCGCGGCGAGGCCAGCCGGACGGAGTGGCTCTCCGGCTTCTATTACGGGGACCGCAAGGAAACCGGCCTGAACACCGTGGTGAACGACTTGGGCGAAATCGATCCGCGCCGGATCAATTCAATCGAGATTGCCGAGGGCATCACCTTGCGGGTGGGCAAATTCGGGCCCTACCTGGAACGCAACGGCGAGGGCGACGGCGAGGAGCCGGAGCGGGCCAACGTCCCCGACGACCTGGCTCCGGACGAGCTGACCCCGGAGAAAGCCCTCGAGCTCATGGAAACCCAGGGACCGGGCGAGCGCGAGCTTGGCACGGACCCGGAGACCGGTCGGACGATCGTGGCCAAGGAGGGCCGTTACGGCGCCTACGTCACCGAAGTGATCCACGAGCCGACGGCCGAAGAACTGGCCGCGCAGCCGGTGGAGTACTACAAGAACGGCAAGCCCAAGCCGCCGAAAAAGCCCGCCAAGGTCAGGCCGCGCACCGGTTCCCTGTTCAAGTCGATGAGCGTGGACACCGTCACCCTCGAGGACGCGCTGAAGCTGCTGAGCCTGCCGCGGGTGCTGGGCACCGACGCCGAGGGCACCGAAATCACCGTGCAGAACGGCCGCTTCGGCCCGTATCTGAAGAAGGGCAGCGACTCGCGGTCGATCGGTTCCGAGGAGGAAATCTTCACCATAACGCTGGAACAAGCGCTGGAGATCTACTCGCAGCCGAAGACCCGCGGCGGACGCACCGCGGCTGCTCCGCTGGCCGAGTTCGGCGTGGATCCGGTGTCGGAGAAGAACATCGTGGTCAAGGACGGCCGGTTCGGCCCCTACATTACCGACGGCGTCACGAACATCACGGTGCCGCGCTCAACCGCCATCGAGGAACTGACCCGCGAGCAGGCCATCGAACTGCTGGCGGAGAAGCGCGCGAAGGGACCGGCGAAACCGGCGGCGAAGAAACCGGTACGGCGCAAGGCCGCCGCCAAGAAGTAGCGGACGTGCCCCGGCCGTTGCCCGCGGCGGTCGGGGCCGGAACCGTTGCCCGTTTGCGGTGCCCGGGCCGCAACACTGCATAATGAGAACATGCGTCTGGGCGTCCTCGACATCGGTTCCAACACGGTGCATTTGTTGTTGGTGGATGCCCACCCGGGTGCCCGGCCGGTGCCTTTCGCCTCGCACAAGCGGCCGTTGTCGCTGGTGGCCTATTTGGATGCCGAAGGCAATATCAGCGAAGAGGGCCAGCAGGAACTCATCGGCTTTATCCGCGAGGCCTGGAGGTTTGCCGGGCTGCATGGCGCCGAAGACATGCTGGCCTTTTGCACCTCCGCCATCCGCGAAGCGAACAACGGCAGGGCGGTGCTGGACCGGGTCAAGGCGGAAGCCAATGTCACGCTGCAGGAGCTGACCGGCCCGGAGGAGGCCGGCATGACCCTGGTGGCCGTCCGACGCTGGTACGGCTGGGGGTCGGGCACCATCCTGGATTTGGACATTGGCGGCGGCTCCTTCGAAATGGCTATCGGCCATGATGAACTGCCGGAACTCGCCGTATCGGTGCCGCTGGGGGCCGGCCGGCTGACCCGCCAGTGGCTGCCCGAGGACCCGCCGAGCGTGAAGAGCATCAAGGACCTGCACGGGTATATCCGCGAGACGCTGGCTCCCGTCGTGGGAGAGTTTTCTGCACTGGGCCGGCCGGACATGGTGGTCGGCACTTCCAAGACCTTCCGCTCGCTGGCACGGATCGCCGGAGCCGCCCCCTCGGCCGCCGGCCCGTACGTGCGGCGGGAACTGCACCGCACGGACCTGTCCCTGTGGGCGCGCAGGCTGGCCGCCATGCCGGTCAGCGACCGTGTTAATTTGCCTGGCGTTTCGATGGTGCGGGCGCCGCAGCTGCTGGCGGGGGCGATGGTTGCCGAGGCGGCGATGGAAATGTTCGAGATCGAGACCTTGCAGATCTGCCCCTGGGCTCTGCGGGAGGGGCTGATCCTCAAACGCTTCGACCACCTGCTCTACGACAGCGACGCCCCGGTCAGCCCGGTGGGCACCATGCTGGTGCAGCAGGCGCTGGAGCCGGCCCCCGCCGTCGAAAAGGTGGGCAGCTAGCGACTTCGGCCCAAAAGCCGCGCAGTTGTCAGTGCCCGTGGGGGCTTACAAGGTTTGCGGTCCCCGACGGTGCTTAAATGGCGACGCCGGCGAACGTTGCGGTTGGTTGGGGGAGTCAACCGCTGTTCGCCGGCGCCTGGACCGGAACCAGCAGATCCGGTCCATCATCACTCGCACCTTGATGAGGTGCTTACGACACTAGGCGGCAACTTTGGGACAACGCCGTGAAATACCTGAACGACACCTGTGAGTTCTTCCCGGCCGGCTGCGGCGAGGGACGGAACGGCGGCACGCGCCCGATGACGGCCACGTGATTCAATGACAGACATGACTGCTGACGCCACCGGAACACCAACCGCACGCCGCATCGCTTTCCTGGGCTGTGGGTCCATGAACGAGGCCATCTTGGCCGGGCTGCTGGCCTCGGGAACACCGGCCGAAAACGTGACGGCGACAGTGCGCCGCAGCGAGCGCGCGGGGGAACTGCGCGGACGTTATCCCGGCCTGACGGTGCTGGCGGAACAGGACGACCCCGCGGCCAACGCCACCGCCGTGCAGGGTGCCGACGTTGCCGTGCTGGGGGTCAAGCCGGCGGGCATCGCGGACCTGTGCCGGAGCATCGCGCCGGCTTTGGACGCGGCGACGGTGGTGGTTTCCGTGGCCGCGGCGGTCACCGTTGCCGCCATGGAAGCCGCGCTGCCGGCAGGCCAGCCGCTGGTGCGCAGCATGCCCAACACGCCGCTCAAGGTGCGCCGGGGCGCCGTTGGCATCTCTGCCGGCAGCCACGTGACGGATTCCCAGCTGGCTGCCGCCCGCGAGGTGTTCGCCGGCGCCGGCACCGTCGTCGTGGTTCCGGAAAACCAGTTGGACGCCGTGTCGGCGGTCAGCGGTTCCGGCCCTGCCTATGCCTTCTACCTGGCCGAGGCCATGGCCGCTGCCGGCGTGGAGCTGGGCCTGGACCCGGAGCTGTCGATGACCCTGGCCCGCGAGACCGTAGCCGGCGCGGGCATCATGCTCACCGCGCCGGATGCGGACCCGGCGGCCATGCGCCGCGCCGTCACCAGCCCGAACGGCACCACGGAGCGCGCCATCGCCTCCTTCGACGACGACGGGCTGCCGCGTGTCATCGCGCGCGGTGCCGCGGCCGCCGCCGAACGGGCGGCCGAGCTGTCGCGCGAACTGGCCTGAACCGCGGCAGGCCCTGGGATCCCGGGAACGGCGCGGGCTCCGCTACGGACGGGCCGCGAAGCGCTCCAGCAGGTCCACGTGCCCGGAGACGATCAGCATGTCCCGGCTGGAGACCTTGGTTTCCGGCCGCGCATAGGTGAAGTCTTCGCCGGGTGACTTCACGCCCACCACGGTGACGCCGTACCTTGAGCGCACCTGCGACTCACCCAGCGTGAAGCCCTGGGTTTCCTTCGGCGGGTACATCTTGACGATGGCAAAACCGTCGTCGAACTCGATGAAGTCCAGCATCCGTCCGCCCACCAGGTGGGCGGCGCGGCGGCCGGCGTCGGCCTCCGGATAGATGACGTGGTTGGCGCCGATGCGCGAGAGGATCTTGCCGTGCGACGGGGTGATGGCCTTGACCCAAAGGTGCTCGATGCCCAGGTCCACCAGGTTCACGGTGATCAGCACCGAGGACTCGATCGACGTGCCGACACCGACGACGGCGGAGCTGAACTCCTGAGCGCCCAGCTGGCGCAGCGCGTCGATGTTCGTCGCGTCGGCCTCCACCACGTGGGTCAACTGCCCCGACCACTTCTGCACCAGTGCCGGATCACGTTCGATCGCCAGCACCTCGCGGCCCTGCTTGACCAGTTGTTCCGCAGTGGAGGCACCGAAGCGGCCCAAGCCGACCACCAGCACGGGCGCGTTGTGGGCGGGACGTCTGTTCGATGCGGACTTCTCAGCCAATGATGGGCCTCTCTTCGGGGTAATGGAACAGCTGGCGGCGTTCGCGCAGCGCCAGCGCGGCGGCCAACGTGATGGTGCCGACGCGGCCGGCGAACATCAGGGCGCAGAGCACGTATTTGCCCTCGGGCGGCAGTTCGGCGCTCAGGTTGGTGCTCAGCCCGCAGGTCGCGAACGCGGAAATGACCTCGAACAACACCCTGTCCAGGCTTTCGCCCGTGAAGGCCAGCAGCAGGCCGCAGGCGACGGCCACCAAAGTGGCACCCATGACGATGACCGAGATGGCCACCCGCATGGCGCCTTCCGGGATGGTCCGGCCGTGGATCTTCACGTCCCGGTCGCCGCGGGCCTCGGCCACGATGGCCAGGAACACGATCGCGATGGTCGTGACTTTGATGCCGCCTGCAGTCGACGCGGAACCGCCGCCGGCGAACATCAGGGCATCGGAAAAGAGCATGGTGGACGGCTCCAGATTGTTCATATCCACCAGGTTGAAGCCGAGCGAGCGGGTCATGACGGAGGCGAATGTCGCGTGGAGGACCTTGTCCCAGACGCTCATGCCGCCCAGGGTCTCCGGGTTGCTCCACTCCATGGCTCCCCAGACCAGGGCGCCGACCACCAGCAGGATCAGCGACACCTCGACCGTGAGCTTGGTGTGGAGGTTCCATTTGCTGAAGCGCCAACCCCGCTCCAGGAGCACCATGACCACCGGGAAACCGAGGCTGCCGAGGAAACCTCCGGCCATCAGCGGCAGCAGGATCCACTCGTCGGTCTCGTAGGGGACCAGGCCGTCCGAGTGCGGGGTAAACCCCGCGTTGTTGAACGCCGAGATGGCATAGAAGATGCCGTGCCAGGCGGCTTGGGGAAAGGATTCGCCAAGCATCAGGAAGCGGGGGAACAGCACCAGGGCGAGCACCACCTCGATGATCACGGAGGTGGCGATCACGATCCGCAGCAGCGCGCCGACCTCGCCCAGGCGGCCTGCGTTGTTCATGGCGGACTGGGCGATCAGTTTGCCGCGCACGCCCAACCGTTTGCTCACCATGAGCGCCAGCAGCGAGGCCAGGGTCAACGTGCCCAGGCCGCCGATGAAGATGGCCAGCAGGATCACGGCCTGGCCGAGGAAAGACCAGTGGGCAGCGGTGGACACCACGGTCAGCCCCGTGACGCAGACGGCCGAGACGGCCGTGAAGAAGGCGTCGTGCAGCGGCGTGATGGCGCCGTCCCGCGCCGCGGCCGGCAAGGACAGCAGCCCGGTGAAGACCAGGATCACCGCCACGTAGACGATCAACGCCAGCCGTGCCGGGGAACTGTTGGCAACGCTGTCCACGAAGTCGCGGAGCGTGCGCAAGAGGCTGATTCGTTCGTGTTCCCGCCCGGCCAGCCATGACGGCTGCTGTCTGGTCATCCCAATCGCTTCTGTCCGGCTCCGAATTGCTGACTTGTTCCTTGCAGTAGTAAATCATCATTTGACAGCACGGGCGCGGGACGAATGCGTGCTGGCCGGTGCTTTCGCGTAGCCTGTCTGTGATGTCAGCGACCCCAGTTCCCGCGGTTCCCACTCTGGCGGTGTGGAGCGAATCCGTCTTGGCGTACAACTTCGGCGCGCACCATCCCATGTCGCCGATCCGGTTGGACCTGACGGCCAGGCTGGCTGACGAATTCGCCATCTTCCACCGTCCGAACGTCACCTTGGCCGCAGCGGAAACCGCCGGCGACGCGGCGCTGCAGACCGTTCACGACCCGGCCTACGTGGCCGCGGTAAAGGCGGTCAGCGAAGACCCGGACGCCATCGATGAAGAGCGGGGCCTGGGCACCGAAGACGACCCGGTGTTTCCGGGCATGCACGCCGCCAGTGCCCGGATCGCCGGGGCCTCGCTGCAGTCCGCGGCCGCGATCCTGGACGGCTCGGCGCTGCACGCGGTCAACTTCGCCGGCGGCATGCATCACGCCGCGCGCGGCAAGGCGAGCGGGTTCTGCATCTACAACGATTGCGCCCTGGCCATCCAGCACCTGCTGGATAACGGCGTGCAGAGGGTCGCGTACCTCGACGTCGACGCGCACCATGGCGATGGCGTTCAGTCGATCTTCTACAACGACCCGCGGGTGCTGACCATCTCCCTGCATGAAACCGGCACCCACCTGTTCCCGGGGACGGGTTTTGCGAACGAGAGCGGGGGTCCGGAGGCGCCGGGCAGTTCCGTGAACGTCTCCATGCCGCCACGCTCCGGCGACGCGGCCTTCCTGCGCGCCTTCCACGCGGTGGTCCCGCAATTGGTCAGGGCCTTTGCCCCCGAAGTGATTGTCAGCCAGCACGGGTGCGACAACCACGCCCGCGACCTGCTGAGCAGCCTTCGGCTGAGCGTGGATGCACAGCGGCAAATGATGCTGGACACGGCCGACCTGGCGCGCGAGATCTGCGGCGACCGGTGGATCGCCACGGGCGGCGGCGGCTACGACGTCTTCAACGTGGTGCCCCGGTCCTGGACCCACATGCTGGCCATTGTTTCCGGCCGGGCCATTCCGCTGCACAGCGAGGTGCCGCAGTCCTGGCAGGACTATGTCGAGGTCCGGTACGGGCAGCAGGCCCCGTTGTACATGGGCGACGACGCCGACCTGTGGTGGCGCTCGTGGGAGGTCGGCTATGACCCGAACGACAGCGTGGACCGCACCGTGATGGCCACGCGCAAGGAAATTTTCCCCTACCACGGGCTCGATCCCTGGTTCGACTAGGCGGTCTGAAAGGCCGGCCGGTCGAGCCCACGCGGTTCGGCGGGCTAACCAGGCGGTGGGCGCAGGCAGCGGTATAACGATTTTGCGGCGCCGGGGCTCCGGACCGCCGCCAAGGGTGTGCCGCAACGCATATATGCGATTAGGGTAATGGAATGGCCATCGATGATGTCTTTGCAGTGATTGCGGAAGGTACCCGCCGGGACATACTCGGCTCGCTTCGTGACGGCGACAAAGCGGTGGGCGAATTGGTTGAAGAACTGGAGGTCAGCCAGCCGACCGTCTCCAAGCACCTGAAGGTGCTGCGCGAAGCCGGACTGGTCTCCATGCGCGCGCAGGGGCAGAAGCGCTACTACTCGCTGCAGGCCGGGCCGCTGCAGGATGTGGCCGATTGGATCATCGGTTTCGGTGTTGATGTTCTGCCCGTGACCGAGGCGGAGCCGGTGGCACCCGCGGTGGCGGCCGCCGTCGTCGCCCCGCAGGAGCCCGCGCATGCCGTGACCGGGCGGAGCCTCAAGGTTCCGGTTCCCGCCAACCTCAGCCGATCGCTCGGGCAGGCGGCGAACAAGGCAACGACCAAGGCCGCGGACATCTTCGCGCACCTGCCCAAACTGCCGCGCCGCCGCCGCGGCTGAGCGGCAGGCCTGCCGCCGTTGCAGGCAACAGCCCGCGCCGCGGCCGGGCCGCAACCCCGCACCGGGCGGAGGACCCGGGCGGTGATGACCCGCCGGTGATGAACCGCACATTCGGACCCCGGCGGCCCGGTCCGTTCGCCCGTGACGGGCCGCACTTTCCGCGCCAGCCACAGGGCGATCGGTGCCAGATATGCCCGGATCCGTGCGACAAAACGGCCAACTGTACCGCCAGCCGGCGCGTTACGGGGCGGTTCAGGGATGTGTCAGGCGTGTTTCTTAGATTCCGCTTCTTGTGGTTTTCTGTGTGAGGGCCTGCAGCAACCTGAGTGCCCCAATACGTCAGCTAGTGAAGGGACGCACCCATGGATGCCCACCTGCTTGAAGTCCGCGACGAAGTCTTCCGCCGCAACCCAGGCGAAACGGAATTCCACCAGGCCGTCACCGAAGTCTTCGAAACCCTCGAGCCGCTGTCCGCCCGGCATCCCGAGTACTCCGACGCCGCGATCCTGCAGCGCATTTGCGAGCCCGAGCGCCAGATTATCTTCCGCGTGCCGTGGGTGGACGACGCCGGCAATGTCCAGATTAACCGCGGCTTCCGCGTCGAGTTCAACTCCGCGCTTGGCCCCTACAAGGGCGGCCTGCGCTTCCACCCCTCCGTCTATCTGGGCATCATCAAATTCCTCGGCTTCGAGCAGATCTTCAAGAATGCCTTGACCGGCATGCCCATCGGTGGCGGCAAGGGCGGCTCCGACTTCGATCCGCGCGGCCGGTCCGACGCCGAGGTCATGCGCTTCTGCCAGTCCTTCATGACGGAGCTCTACCGCCACATCGGCGAATACACCGACGTTCCGGCCGGGGACATGGGCGTGGGGACCCGCGAAATCGGCTACCTGTTCGGCCAGTACAAGCGCATCACCAACCGCTACGAGTCCGGCGTCCTCACCGGCAAGGGCACCGGCTGGGGCGGTTCCCTGGTCCGCCCGGAAGCCACCGGTTACGGCGCGGTGCTGTTCGCGCAGGAAATGCTCAAAACCCGCGGGCAAAGCCTGGACGGGCAGCGCGTGGCCATCTCCGGCTCCGGCAACGTGGCCATCAACGCCGTCGAAAAGGCGCAGGAACTCGGCGCCACCGTGGTCACCGCCTCCGACTCCGGCGGCTACATCGTGGACGAGGCCGGCATCGACGTCGAACTGCTGCGCCAGATCAAGGAAGTTGAGCGCGGCCGCATTTCGGAGTACGCCGAACGCCGCGGCTCGGCCGTGCACTACGTAGCGGACGGCAACATCTGGGACGTCAACTGCACCGTGGCGCTGCCGTGCGCCACGCAGAACGAACTGGATGAAAAATCCGCCCGCCGCCTGGTGGAGTCCGGGTTGGTCGCCGTCGCCGAGGGCGCCAACATGCCCTGCACGAGCGAAGCCGCCTCCATCTTCCAGGACGCGGGCCTGCTGTTCGGCCCGGGCAAGGCGGCCAATGCCGGCGGCGTGGCCACTTCGGCCCTGGAGATGCAGCAGAACGCCAGCCGCGACGCCTGGACCTTCGAGTACACGGAGCAGCGCCTGGCGGACATCATGGTCGGCATCCACAACCGCTGCGCGGAGACCGCCGAGGAATACGGCATGCCCGGCAACTACGTGGCGGGCGCGAACATCTCCGGCTTCAAGAAGGTCGCCGACGCCATGCTCGCCCTGGGCCTCATCTAAGGCAGCGGGCCCAGCTAAAGCACTGATCACGACGACGGTGCCCGCCCCGGCGGGCACCGTCGTCGTTTTGTGCGCCGCGGGGCTGTCCCCGCGGCGTCGACAGGCCCGCGGACGGGCCGGCCAGGCCGCTGGCTGCGGGACGCCCCGAGTAAGCTCACTCCATGGTGCAAAGACTGATCGGGCTGGATATCGGCGGCAGCAAGACGCACGGGATCCGGCTGGACGACGGCTTGCTGGTTGCGGAAGCGACGGCGGGCAGCGCGAACGTCCAGAACGCCAGCCCCGCCCAGGCCGCCGCGGCCCTGTCCGAGGTCTTCGGCCGGCTTGGGGTGGCCGGGATCACCGCGGTCTACGCAGGGGCGGGCGGGATCGACACCGAGGGCGATGCCGCGGCGCTGCGCGTGCTGATCGCCCCGCTGGCACCCGGGGCGGACGTCCATGTTGTCCACGACACCCGCCTGGTGCTGGCCGCCGGACACCTCGGCACGGGGATCGGCGTGGTGGCCGGCACCGGATCGTCGGTATGGGGCATCAACGAGGCCGGCCTTGAGGCCCGCGCCGGCGGCTGGGGGCACCTGCTGGGCGATGAAGGCAGCGGCTACTGGCTGGGGCGGGAAGCAGCGCGGCATGTACTCTCCCGGCTGGATGCGGGCCTGCCGCGGGACCGGCTTACGGACGTGTTGCTGGACGACTGCGGGCTGCAGGAGCCGGTGGAACTGATCGCGCTGTTCCACTCACCGAAAACCGACCGGCGGTTCTGGGCCGGTAAATCCCGGCTGGTGGTGGCCGCCGCCGACGAAGGCGACCCGCCGGCGGGGGCGATCGTCGACCGCGCCGCGGCGGATCTGGCCGGCCAGATTGCCCTGGTCGCCCGGCGGCTGGGCATCAGCGGCCCGGTGGTGCTCGGCGGCGGACTCGGCATGAACGTCCCGCGGTTCCAACGTTCGCTGCTTGCCGTGCTGGAACCGCACGGGATCGCAGACATCCGCCCGCTGGACCGGGAGCCCGTCTTCGGCATTGATGTCCTGGCCGGCCTGGCCTGAGCGCGCTCCGCGCACGCACCCTTCCCGCCCCTCCGGCCGTGTGCCGCCGCAGCCGGCGCTGCGCCGTCGGGCTGGCGCTGCCGCGCGGGAGCCGGCGCCCCGCCGCTGGGCTGGCCTCGGACTTCCGCTGCCGCCGCGGGTTCCGGCGCCCCGACGTCGTCATAATCTGTCATGTCCCGGCGCGCGTTTTCCCTCTCCCGCGGATCCCGCGTAGAGTTCTGGGTATGACGACTCGTTGGTATGCGTATTTTGCGTTGGCTCTGGAGGGGCCTGACGTAACCGCTTAGCGCGTACGCACACCGACCTTCAGAGCCAACAGGGCAGAGATTATTCTCTGCCCTTCGCCATTTCTCCGGCGGGTTCTGTAGCGAAGTCCCGCCGCCAACAGACGGGACACAGACCATGAATGCAGCAGCCAATCACCTCCTGGAGACCGAAGCGCCGACGCCGGGCAACGGCGTCGCTGAGGTAGAAGCGGCGGCCCCGGCCTCGCCGCGCAGCACGAACAACCTGCGGGTGGGCGGCTTCAGCCCGCTGCCGTCACCGGGCGACGTGTTGCAGGAACAGCCCCTGACCGCCGAAGCCGCCGCCGTCGTCGCCCGCGGCCGCGAGGAGATCCGCGCGGTCATGGACGGAGTGGACGACCGGCTCCTGGTGATCGTCGGGCCGTGCTCGATCCACGACACCGCGGCAGGCCTGGACTACGCGCGCCGCCTGGCGCAGGTCGCCCGGGATCACCGCGAAGAGCTGCTGATCGTGATGCGCACGTACTTCGAGAAGCCGCGCACCACCGTGGGCTGGAAAGGGCTGATCAACGACCCGCGGTTGGACGGCTCCCATGACATCGCCGCCGGCCTGCGGCTGGCGCGGACCTTCCTGCTGGAGGTGGCGGAGCTCGGACTGCCGGTGGCCACGGAGTTCCTGGAACCGATCAGCCCGCAGTACCTGGCGGACCTGGTCAGCTGGGGCGCGATCGGTGCACGCACCACCGAGAGCCAGATTCACCGCCAGTTGGTGTCCGGGCTCTCCATGCCGGTGGGTTTCAAGAACGGCACCGACGGCGGGCTGCAGGTCGCGCTCGACGCCTGCCACGCCGCGTCCGCGGCACAGGTGTTCCTGGGGATCGACGGCGAGGGGCGGGCGGCGCTGGTGTCAACCAACGGCAACCCCGACACCCACGTGATCCTGCGCGGCGGCGCGAGCGGGCCGAACTACGGAGCCGACCAGGTCGCGTCGGCCTCCGGGGCGCTGGCCGATGCCGGTCTGAATCCGCGGCTGATCGTGGACGCCAGCCACGCCAACAGCGGCAAGAGCCACCACCGCCAGGCCGAGGTGGCGCTGGAGATCGCCGCGCAGGTCGAAGCGGGTGGCAGCGCCATCGCCGGCCTGATGCTGGAGAGCTTCCTGGTGGGCGGGGCACAGAAACTGGAGGTTTCCCAAGACGCCGGAAGGGCGTTGGTGTACGGGCAGAGCGTCACGGATGCCTGCATGGAATGGGACGTGACGGCCGACGTGCTGGCCCAGCTTGCGTCGGCCAGCCGACATCGCGCCACGAAAGCGGCCTGAGGGCTAAAGGCCGTGCTTGGTTAAAACGCTTAAGCTACAGTGTGCACTTTCACTTTTGCCACAACAGCCTCTAAAGTATCTAGGAAGACGGTTGTTGGGGCGGGGCAAGGCGGCACGCCGCCGGTGTTGCTTACAGTAAAGGAACAGTGCGTAATGGCTGACGAGAACAATTTCTCGAGTGTGCGCTTCTTGACGGTGTCGGAAGTGGCCGCAGTCATGCGCGTGTCCAAGATGACCGTTTACCGCTTGGTGCATTCGGGCGAGATGCCCGCGGTGCGCTTCGGACGTTCCTACCGGGTGCCCGAATCAGCCGTGGAGGAGTACCTGCGCGGCGCCGTGATCGACCGGGAGACCGGGACCGCCTGACGCTCCGGTGCTGGCCTGCTGCCATCCGGCGGTCAATGCCGGGGGTGCAGAGGCGGTACCCTGTTAAGGAACGTTTTACGTCATCGTCGAAAACCGTGAGTTGGCGTGTGCCCCGCCGGGCGCCGGCAGCTTGCGAAACTATTAATGAATGAGGGACTCGTGGGTTCAGTTATTAAGAAGCGCCGCAAGCGTATGGCCAAGAAGAAGCACCGTAAGCTGCTTCGCAAGACCCGTCACCAGCGCCGCAACAAGAAGTAGGACCGGCAACCGGTTCCCAAGCTTCCAAGGCCCGCCAGGAAACTGGCGGGCCTTGTGCCGTTAACCGGTTTGATGCCGTTGGGTTGGGTTGGGTGGGGTCGTGTGCGGTGGGACGGGGCGGAACGGGAGCCGTGCGGGTTGGGTTGGGGTGGACCGGCTGTGCCGGCCGTTATGCCGCCGGCCGGCGGAACCAATTGACGCCGCGCCAGAGCCCGTAGACCGCACCGGCACCCGTGGCGGCCTTGAGGCCCACCGTGGCCGCCCGCCGGCCGCTCCTGAAGTCATAGACCGGCCAGTTGTTCTGCCGGGCGTGCCGGCGCAGCCTGGTGTCCGGGTTGATGGCCACTGGGTTGCCCACCAGTGTCAGCAGCGGGACGTCGTTGTAAGAGTCGCTGTAGGCCCAGCAGCGCGCCAGGTCCAGGCCCTGGCGGATGGCCAGCTCCTCGACCGCGACAGCCTTGGCCGGCCCGTGCAGGATGTCCCCGATGAGCCGTCCGGTGTAGGCACCGTCTTCGAGTTCGCCCACCGTGCCCAAGGCGCCGGTCAGGCCAAGCCGGTCGGCGATGACGGCGGCCACTTCAACCGGCGTGGCCGTCACCAGCCAGACCTTGCGGCCCACCCGCAGGTGCTGGTCCGCCAGCGCCCTGGTTCCGGGCCAGATCTTGGAGGCGATGACTTCGTCGTAGACCTCGTCGCCCAGTTGTTTGACGTCGTCGCTCATCAGGCCGGTGGCCAGGGCCAGGGCCGTGTCGCGGATGGACTGGATGTCCCTGAGGTTTTCTCCCCGCATCAGGAAGCGGGCCTGTTTGAAGCCGAAGCCGGCAGCGTCGCGCAGCCGGAAGGCGCCGCGCTGGTACATCTTGCGGGCCACGTGGAACAGGCTGGCGCCGCGCATCAGGGTGTTGTCGACGTCGAAAAATGCCGCTTCCGTCCCCGGGTCGGCGGAGACCGAGGCGCGCTGTGCATGGCCGGCGGCGGTCTTGGGCATGCTTCGAGTCTAACGAGGCGCCGGGAATTGTCCGTTCACTGCCGTTGGCGGCTACCGTGGAAGGCATGAGTGGATCCGACGCCGGCCGTGCGCACGAACTGGTGCTGCTGACCAAACCCGGCTGCCATCTGTGCCAGGCGGCACGGGAGACGGTCGGGAGCGTCGCCGGGGAGCTCGGTCTGGCCTGGCAGGAGAAGAACATCCTCGAGGACCCCGAGCTTGAGCGGCGCTTCGCCGAAGAGATCCCCGTGGTCATGATCGACGGCGTCCAGCGGGACTTCTGGCACATCGATCCGGACCGGCTGCGACGGCTGCTCACACAGTAGCCCGCGGCCCACAGGCCCGCGTCATCGGAGTTGGAGAGCGGCGCGGGGCAGCTTAATCTTGGGGGGACACTAGCCTGCGGTTGGACAGCCGCCGGCGGCACCCAGGGCCCGGACCGGCTGGACACAGCAGGGCCGGAGCCCCGCAGCAGGCATCGGAGCGACAACAGTGACCCACCTCCCGGATACCGAGGCGGCCAGGACATCCGGCAACGAGATCCCGCCGGCCGCGCTCGCACGCCTGACCATCTACCTCCGGGCCCTCAATTCGCTGGTGTCTGAAGGCACGGAACGCATATCCTCCGAGCAATTGGCCGAATCCGCCGGCGTCAGCCCGCCCACCCTGCGCAAGGACCTCTCCTACCTCGGGTCGTTCGGCACCCGCGGCGTGGGCTACGACGTACGGCTGGTCGGCCAGGAGATTGCCGCGGCTCTGGGGCTCACCCAGGACTGGAAAGTCGCGATCGTCGGCATCGGCAACCTGGGCAGGGCATTGGCCGGCTACTCCGGATTTAGCACCAAGGGCTTCGGGGTCGTGGCGCTCTTCGACGCAGACCCGCAGGTCGTCGGGTCGGAGGTCGCAGGGATGCGCGTCAGCCCGATCACTGACCTGGAACCCGTCCTGCGGCAAACCGGAGCCAACATGGCGGTCCTGGCCGTGCCTGCGGCCGCGGCGCAGGGACTCTGCGACCGGCTCGTCGAAGCCGGCGTGACGAGCATTCTCAGCTTTGCGCCCGCGGTGCTGCAGGTCCCGTCATCTGTGCAGCTGCGCAAAGTGGACATGGCCACTGAACTGCAGATCCTGGCCTACCACGCGCAACGGGCGCAGGCGACGGAGCATAGCTGACCAGCATGCCCCGCCGCCGGCGGACGCCAAGCGCCCGTCATGCGCCCGTCCGGCAGACGTCAAACGGACGTCGAGCGGCCGGAACCGCTCCTGCTCAGCGGCCGTAGATGCCGTACTTGTGCGCCTTGGTGGCCTGGAAGTACCTGTTCGACGCCGGCAGGAACAGCAGCACGATCGCCGCGATGCCCAGCAGCACGGACAAGGTGCCGAACCAGATGTTGAAAAGTCCGAACAGCGACAGCGCGGCGAACACCGTGCCGGTGATCCGGGCCCAGTTCTTGCCTGCCTTCACGCCGAAGGCCACCATCAGGTACAGCCCGACGGCGATCACCGCGGTGATGACGATAAACACTCCCGCCGTGCCGCTCATCATCTCCGCCAGCTCCGCGTCGGAGAACTGGCCGCCCTGCTCGCCCAGGGCTTCGCGGACCGCCGGGTCGTTGAGCACCGTCGCCATGGTGCCGTCCAGGTTCGCCAGTTCCGTCAGCATTTCGATGGCGGTCAGCACGGCGGCGGCGATGATCAACCAGAAGGCGATCATGACTTCGCGCGGCGCCGTGGGCTTGGCGGCGGTCTGCGCCTGCCCGCCGGGGTAGCCGTACTGGCCGGGCACGGCGTTCTGGTAGCCGTAGGGCTGCTGCCCATACTGCTGACCGTACGGGGACTGGCCCTGCTGGCCCTGACCGTAGGGCTGCTGGCCGGGCTGTCCGTACTGCTGGCCGTACTGCGGCGGGTTCTGCCCGTACTGTCCGTACTGGGGGGCGTTTTGCCCGTACGGAGGCTGATCCGAGCCGGGCTGCTGGGGCGCGTTCTGGCCGTACTGCGGCAGGTTCTGCCCGTACCGGGGCTGCTCTGGGCCTCCGGGCCGGCCTTCCCCGTCACCGGGCTGGTTCGGTTCGTTCTCTGGGGTGCTCATGGCCGGTTCCTTTTCATCTCATCCACACGGGTCGCACGTCTGTGCCGGCTGGCCTGCGCGCCGGCCGCAGAGGTGCTGGGCAGCTGTTAATGCAACACTACAATGCAGGCTCGCGCCGTGTCGGTCGGCCTGAAGGATGATTTTCGGCTCGCGGCCAGGCACGCAGCCGGCCGCGCCGCCGGAGGTGCACGCCCGCCGGCGGGACGCCGGGCTTTTGGGCAAACACCGGCGGTTTGAGACACTTGTACGCATGCCCGAAGCTACCGTCCACCTGCTCCGCCACGGCGAGGTCCACAACCCCGACCGCGTGCTCTACGGCAGGCTGCCGAGCTTCAGGCTGTCCGCCCTGGGCCAGGAAATGGCCGAGTGCGCCGCCGGCTACTTTTCCGGGCGCCGCGACGACGGCGCCACCATCAGTTACCTGGTGGCATCGCCGCTGACCCGGGCACAGGAAACAGCCGCCCCGACCGCTAAGGCGCTCGGCCTCGAGATCGTTACCGACGAGCGGATCATCGAAGCCGAGAACCACTTCGAGGGCCTGGCGGACATCCGCTCGCACCTGAACCAGCCCCGGCACTGGCCGCACCTCTACAATCCCTTCCGGCCGTCCTGGGGGGAGCCGTACGCGGCGCAGGCCGCCCGGATGCGCAAGGCCATCGACGACGCCCGCCGGATCGCGGTGGAACGCGGCGGCGAGGGTGCCGAGGCGGTGCTGGTCAGCCACCAGCTGCCCATCTGGGTGACCCGGCTGGCCTGCGAGGGCAAACGGCTCTGGCACGATCCCCGCCGCCGGCAGTGCACGCTGGCCTCGGTGACTTCCGTGGAGTTCGACGACGGCCGGCTCACCGCGGTGCGTTATGCGGAGCCGTGCGCCCACCTGCTGCCCGGTGCGGCGAACCTGCCCGGAGCATAATAGAATTACTACGCGTTGTAGAAGTGGGATACCCCCAACCCCACGAAGAAAAGTGTGACTGTGACTGCCGATAACCCCCGTTCGTTCAATCGCCGTACCGCCTTCAAAGTCAGTGCGGGGCTGCTGGGCGCCCTCTCGCTTGCCGCCTGTTCCGCCGAGGATCCGTTGGCCCAGCAGGCCAATGCGGGCGACAACAAGAACTACATTGCCGGCGACGGGTCGGTCACCGAGTACGCGCCCGACTCGCGCGGCGAACCCGTCCAGCTGACCGCCAAGCTTTTCGACGGCACCACCGTCGATGCAGCCGACTGGGCCGGACAGGTGACGGTTCTCAACTTCTGGTACGCCTCCTGCGCGCCGTGCCGGCTGGAAGCTCCGGACCTGCAGGCGCTCAGCGAGGAATTTGCCGACGGCGCCCGGTTCTACGGTGTCAACATCAGGGACGAGCGCCCCACGGCCGAGGCATTCGAGCGCAACTTCGGGGTGACGTATCCCAGCTTTATGGACAAGAACGGCGACGTCCTGTTGGCGATGACCGCCTATGTGCCGCCGCAGGCCGTACCCACCACGCTGGTGCTGGACAAGGAAGGCCGCGTCGCCGCCCGGATCCTGGGCGTTGCGGACAAGGGCACCCTCAGGGCCCTGATTAAAGACTCAGTGGCCGCCTAGCAATGGGGTGGTCGACGGCCGCGCTGCCGATGACTTTGGGCGGCGCCTTTGGCGACACGGTGCTGAACGGCTCCGTGCTGCTGGCAATCCCCGTGGCCATGCTGGCCGGGCTGGTCTCCTTCCTGTCTCCGTGCGTGCTGCCGCTGGTTCCCGGCTACCTGGGCTACGTCACCGGCCTGACCGGCGTGGACCTCGAACGCCAGCGGCGCGGCCGGATGTTCGCCGGCATCGGCTTGTTCGTGTTGGGCTTTTCCGTCGTCTTCGTGATCATCGGGGCGATCTTCGGCCAGCTCGGTGCCTGGTTGAAGGGCAGCGACGCCGGCTGGGTCACCCAGGTGCTGGGCGTCGTCGTCGTCGCCATGGGCATCATCTTCATGGGCGGCCTGTCCTACTTCCAGCGGGACCGCAAGATCCAGTCGCGTCCGCCGGCCGGGTTGTGGGGAGCGCCGGTGCTCGGCATGACGTTCGGGCTGGGATGGGCGCCCTGCATCGGCCCGACATTCTCGGCCGTGCAGGCGCTGGCCTACTCGGGCGGCGCGGATGCGGCCAAGGGCGCGTTTCTGGCCTTCGTTTACTGCCTGGGCCTGGGGATCCCGTTCCTGCTGATCGCCCTCGGCGTGCGGCGGGGGATGGGCGCCATGGCGTTCTTCCGCCAGCACCGGTTGTTCCTGCAGCGGGCCGGCGGCGCCATGCTGGTGGTTTTGGGCCTGCTGATGGCCAGCGGGCTCTGGGGAGACTGGGTGACGCAATTGCAGGACTGGTTTGCAAATGAAGTGAGGCTCCCGATCTGATGAGTCAGACACCCGACGGCGCTGGGCGCCATGACGAAGCCGATGCTCCCGCAGCGGCCGGAACGGGCACGGGCGGCGGCGGCCGGGCCGTGAAGGACCGTGAGTCCGCGAAAGACCGGAAGCGCAGCCGCGACAGGGACGACGTTGCCGTCCCCGCGCTGGGTTTCGCCGGCATGCTGCGCTGGGCGTGGACCCAGCTGACGAGCATGCGCACTGCGCTGTTCCTCCTGCTGCTGCTGGCCGTGGCCGCGGTGCCCGGTTCGCTGTTCCCGCAGCGCCCGGCCAACCCCGCCGTCGTTACCCAGTACATTGCGGACAACCCGGAGGTCGGGCCGTGGCTGGACCGCTTCCAGCTCTTCGACGTGTACTCCTCGGTGTGGTTCTCCGCCATCTACCTGCTGCTCTTCCTGTCGCTGATCGGCTGCGTCATCCCGCGCGCCATCCAGCACTACAAGGCCATGCGGTCGCAGCCGCCCAGGACTCCCCGCCGGCTGTCGCGACTGCCCGAGTACGGGTCCATGGCGGTCCCCGCGGAAGCCGGCGTCTCCGCGCGCTCGGCCGTGGAGGACGCCGCCCGCTTGCTGAAGCGCCGCGGTTACCGGGTGGATGTGCGCGATGCGGCCACCGACCGGCCCTCCGTGGGAGCCGAGCGCGGCTTCGGCAAGGAAATCGGCAACCTGGTCTTCCATACCTCGCTGATCGGCGTGCTGGTGTCAGTCGCCATCGGCGGGCAGTTCGGCTACACCGGCCAGCGGATTTTGGTCGAGGGCGAAACGTTCGTGAATTCGCTCATCGGCTACGACAACTTCAATCCGGGAACCGGGTTCACCGAGAACCGGCTGGAGCCCTTCTCCATGCGCCTCGACGAGTTCGAGGTGGTCTTCGACCGGGAATCGCCGACCCACTACGGCCAGCCGCTCGATTTCACCGCCACGCTGACGGTGCGCGGCGAGCCGGGGGCACCCGAGGAACAGCAGGTGCTGAAAATCAACCACCCGCTGACCATCGGCGGAACGAACGTGTACCTCATGGGCAACGGCTATGCGCCGGTGGTGACCATCCGGGACGGCGAGGGCAACATCGCCCACCAGGGCCCCGTCGTCGCCATTCCGAACGACGGCGCCTACACCTCCACCCTGGTGATCAAGGTGCCGGACGCGCAGCCGGAACAGCTGGGCTTCGTCGGGTTCTTCCTGCCGACCGCGATGGAAGGCGAAGACGGGGTGGCCTACGGCAGCGACCCGGATCCCATGAACCCCCGGCTGTACCTGAACTCCTACTACGGCGACCTCGGCCTGGACAACGGCGATCCCAAGAATGTCTACGTCCTGGACACCACCGAGCTGACCGTCCTCAACGACCGCAACCAGGACGACGGCGGCATCGAGCTCGCCGCCTACGAAACGGCGGAACTGCCCAACGGAATGGGCAGCGTCACGTTCGACGGCCTCGTCCGCTATGCCGCCCTGGACATCCACCACGATCCCGGCAAGGTCGGCGCCCTCGTGTTCTCCTCGCTGGCCCTGGCCGGTCTGGGCGCCTCCCTGTTCATCGGCCGCCGCCGCGTCTGGGTGCGGGCCGGCACCCACGAGGACGGCCGCACCATGGTCGAGTGGGGCCTGCTGGCCCGCGGCGAGGACCATCGGCTGGCCCCGGAAGCGGCCGCCATCAGCAAACTCTTCCACACCCAGTGGCTGACGGATCCCGCCCCCAGGGCGCACAATAGCAAGAGCGCCGCCGGCGTTGACAACTCCTAAGGACATCTCTTCCCATGCCCACGATTGACCAGACCATGGCCCAGTACAGCGAGCTGTTCATCCTGCTCGGCGCGATGGCCTTCACCGTCGCCTTTATCGCCTTTTGCTGGGACCTGGTTAAGTCCAGCAAGACCATCAAGGCGGTAGAAGACCGGCTGGCTGCCGGGCCCGCCGCGGCCGACCAGGGCGTGTTGGTCGGTGCCGCCGGTGCGGCGTCCGGGGCTGCGGGCGCGAGGGCCGCCGGCGCAGGAAGCGCAGGCGCCGGCGTCGAAATGGCCGCCGACTCGATGAACTACGGCAAGGAACGGCGTGCCGCCGCCCGGGTCGGTGTGGCCCTGAGCGTGCTGGCTACCGTCATCCTGGCCGCCGGCGTGGTGGCCCGGGGAGTGGCCGCCCACCGCGTGCCGTGGGGCAACATGTACGAGTTCTGCACCACGGGTGCGCTGATGGTGGCGGTGGTTTACCTGATTGTGCTGACCCGCAAGGACCTGCGCTTCCTCGGGTCGTTCGTGATCGGCCTTGTGGTCATCATGCTCATCGCCGCGTCCGTCGGCTTCCCGACGCCGGTGGCCCACCTCGTGCCCGCCCTGCAGAGCTACTGGCTGATCATCCACGTCTCGGTCGCCGTGCTGGCCTCGGCGCTGTTCACGTTGACTTTCGCCATGTCCGTGCTGCAGCTCGTGCAGGCGAAACGCGAGGCCCGCGGCCGCGCCGGCAAGGCGGACAAGCTCGCGTTCATGCGGCTGGCTCCCTCGGCGCTGACGCTGGAGAATGCCGCCTACCGGCTGAACGCCGTGGGCTTCGTGTTCTGGACCTTCACGCTCGTGCTCGGGGCAATCTGGGCGGAGCAGGCCTGGGGCCGCTACTGGGGTTGGGACACCAAGGAAGTGTGGACCTTCGTCATCTGGGTGGTGTACGCCGGTTACCTGCACGCCCGCGCCACCCGCGGCTGGACCGGTACCCGAGCCGCCTGGCTGTCCATCGTCGGTTACCTGTGCGTGGTCTTCAACTTCACGATCGTCAACGTCTTCTTCGCCGGCCTGCACAGCTACGCGGGGGTCTAGAGGACGAGTCGGCAGGATCGGCCGACCGCCCCGGATCAAAAGAAGGCCCGCCGCCCCATCGGGGCGGCGGGCCTTCTTCGGGTCCGGGAACCTGCGGAGCCGGACGCCGGCGTTAGGTCACGGTCCGTTTAGCGGGGACCGTTCTCCGGGTCGTCCTCGCTCAGCTGGCGGTCGTCATGGGCGGCGGGCTTGTCCTCGCTGCCGTGCTTGGGGTCCTCGCGCTTCTTGGGTTCCTGTTCCTTTCGGTTCAGTTCCTCTTCACGCTGTTTGGCGCGGCGCTGCGCATCAAGCGTGCGCAGGAAGGCAATGTCGTCGTCCGGGGCGGTCGGGCGGGGCGCCTGCTGGGGTTGCCGCCCGCGGGGGCGGCCCCACACGAACCACATCAGGGCTCCGATCAGGGGCACCAGGATGATCGTGAGGATCCATCCCGGTTTTGAGATGCTGCGCACCTCATGCGGCCGCGACCGGATGCACTCGATGAGGGCATAGATCACCACTGCGAGGGCCAGTACCGCGAGCAGGACATAGAGACGGACCATGAATCAATTGTAGGTGAGCGTTAAGCTGCGGGCTGATGAATCTTGGGACCGGCCGGTCGATCTCGCGGGCAGCGTAAACTTGAGGCGTGGCTTTTTGGAAATTCAGCGCCCTGCGTCTCGGCATCATGGCCGTCATCTTTGTCATCTGCCTGTTCTTGAGGCTGGGTGTTGTCTACTCGGCCATCGCCGCCGCGATCATGGGTTGGTGCATCACGTACCTGTTCTTCCGCAAGATGCGGGACGAAGCGGGGGCGGCACTGGCGCGCCGTTTCTCCAGCGGCGTCAAGGCACCGAGGACCTCCACGGAAATTTCGGACGCGCTGGCCGAGGACGCGGCCGTCGACGAGCACGGCGAACTGAGCGTGGATTCCTCGCGCAAGCCCCGCGACGCGGAGCAGAAGCCGCACGGCACCCGGCCCGGGGACCAGGGCTGACCCAGCCTCAGGCCGGGCGCGCCCGCGGCGCCGCCCGGCAACCGGCTACATCAGCCGGCTCAGCACCACGCCCAGCGCGAAGGCGGTGGCGAACCCGAGGTTGATCAGCCCGGTCTGCTTGAGTACCGGGATGAGGCTCTCGCGCTTCTTGCCCTTGAGCATCAGCCAGCTCGGCGTCAGGCACGCCGGCACCAGCAGCAGCACCAGCAGGATCCACGGGAAGTCGTAGACCATGATGAGCGGCAGCAGGAGGGCCACCGCGAGCATCATGACGTAGCTGACGCGCGCCGCCTCGTCGCCCATCCGGACGGCCAGCGTCAGTTTCCCCACCTCGCGGTCCGTGGGGATGTCGCGGACGTTGTTGGCCATCAGCAGTGCCGTGGCGATCAGGCCGGTCCCCACCGCGCCGAGGAAGGACGGCCAGCTGACCTGCAGGGCCTGGGTGTAGGTGGTCCCCATGGTGGCCACAATGCCGAAGAACAGGAACACGTACACTTCGCCGAGCCCCCGGTAGCCGTAGGGGTTGTTGCCGCCGGTGTATCCCCAGGCGGCAATCACGCAGCCCACGCCCACCAGCAGCAGCGGCCAGGTCTGCGACAGGATGATCAGAGCGAGCCCCGCCACCATGGCCAGCCCAAAGCTGGCGAACGCGGCGGCCTTCACCGCTTTCGGTTTGGCCAGCCCGGACCCGGTCAACCGCAGCGGGCCCACCCGCACGTCATCGGTGCCGCGGACGCCGTCCGAATAGTCGTTCGCGTAATTCACGCCCACTTGGAACAGGACCGCGATGAGCGCGGCGAGTAGGGCATGCAGCGGCCGGAAGGAACCCAAATCGTAGGCGGCCGCGCTGCCGACGATCACCGGAGCGACCGCCATCGGAAGGGTGCGGGGCCGTGCCCCTTCGAGCCATTGCCCGGCTGTAGCCACTGTGCAAAATCCTTACCTGTGGGGGTTTCGTGCATCGTTGGCTGCGGGCAGCCGCAGCACCGGTCTATTCTCGCCCATGGAAGTGGAAGGGCCGTGCAGCCAGCGGCGCAGGAGTGCCGGATGTCATACGGACGGCGGTTTCCCGCCGCGGGGCGCGCCGTTGTGCCCGGCGGCATCCGCCGCCGAACGGAGCAGGATGTCGGCCACGGCCAGCCGGTCCGGCTTGCCGTTGGGCAGCAGCGGGAGAGCTTCCAGGCGCACCACGTGGCGCGGGACGGCGGGCCCGCCCAGCGCCTCGTGGACCCGGGCCCTGATGTCCTCTTCCGCGGCGGAGCCCACGACGGCGGCGCACACCTTGGTGCCCCACTCGGGATCGTTGATGCCCGCCACCAGCGCGGCCTGGACGTCCGGCAGTCCTTCAATCACCTCGGCGACGGCCGCCGCGGACACCTTGACGCCGCCGGTGATCAGCACGTCGTCCGCGCGCCCGATCACCGTGAGCGCACCGGCGTCGTCCATCTCCCCGAGGTCCTCGGTGCGGAACCAGCGCGTGCCGCCGGACGCGCTGAAATGGGCGGCCGTGAGCTGCGGGTTGTCCAGGTAACCGCCGGCAACCACGTCGCCGCCGATCAGGACCCGGCCGCGTTCCAGCCGCAGGGTGACCCCTTGGAGCGGCACGCCGTCATACACGCAGCCGCCGCAGGTCTCGCTCATGCCGTACGTGCGCACAATCTTCAGCGAATGTTTGGCGGCCTCCGACCGCAGCGCCTCCGGCATCCGGGCGCCGCCCAGCAGGATGGCATCGAACCGGCGCAGCGCCTTGAGCGTGTCCGGCTCCGCGGCGGTGAGCAGCCGGTGCAGCTGGGTGGGCACCAACGAGGTGATCCGGAACCGGTCGGTCAGGGCGGCCGCCGCGTCGGTGAACGCGCGGGCCGTGAACCCGCCGGACAGATCCATGGCCCAGGGCCGGGTGCCGGCGTAGAGCGAGCGGACCAGCACCTGCAGGCCGGCGACGTAGTTCGGCGCGAGCGTCAGCAGCCACTGCCCCTCGCCGCCCAGCCGCAAGGCCGTGCCCATCGACGACGCGGCCAGCGCGTCGATCCCGAGCATGGTGGCCTTGGGCGTGCCGGTGGAACCCGAGGTCCGGACGACGGCGGCGGTCCCGGGAACCAGCCCGGGCGAGGCCACCGGCAGCGGGGTGCCGTCCGGTGCGAGTTCGACGGCGGGGCCCTCGCCGCCCAGCGCCGCGGTCAGCGCTGACAGCGCCGGCTGGATGTCCATGTCGCCCGCCCTAGAAGTAGTAGGGGAAAGACGACCAGTCCGGGTCGCGCTTGGCCAGGAAGGCTTCCTTGCCTTCGACCGCCTCGTCGGTCATGTACGCCAGGCGGGTGGCTTCACCGGCGAATACCTGCTGGCCGGCCAGGCCGTCGTCGGCCAGGTTAAACGCGAACTTCAACATCCGGATGGCCTGCGGGGACTGCCGGGCGATGTCCGCGGCGTATTCCAGCGCCACCTCCTCGAGCCGCTCGTGGTCCACGGCCTCGTTGACGGCGCCCATCCGGACCATGTCTTCGGCGGAGTACTCACGCGCCAGGAAGAAGATCTCGCGGGCGGCCTTCTGGCCGATCTGCCGGGCCAGCAGCGCCGAGCCGTAACCGGCGTCGAAGCTGCCGACGGTGGCATCGGTCTGCTTGAACTTGCCGTGCTGCCGGGAGGCGATGGTCAGGTCGGACACCACGTGCAGGGAATGTCCGCCGCCCGCGGCCCAGCCATTGACGACGGCGATGACCACCTTGGGCATGGTGCGCATCAACCGCTGGACTTCCAGAATGTGCAGCCGGCCGGCGCGGGCCGGGTCGATGAATTCCGCCGACTCGCCGGCCGCGTTCTCCACCGGATACCGGTAGCCGTCGCGGCCGCGGATGCGCTGGTCGCCGCCGGAGCAGAACGAGTGGCCGCCGTCCTTGGGCGAGGGGCCGTTGCCGGTCAGGAGCACGGTGGCCACGTCCGGCGTCATCCTGGCGTGGTCCATGGCGCGGTAAAGCTCGTCCACGGTGCCGGGTCGGAAGGCATTGCGCACTTCCGGCCGGTTGAAGGCGATGCGCACCGCCGGCAGGTCGCGGACCACGTTGCCGCTGACGTCGCGCTCCACCTGGCGGTGGTAGGTCATGTCCTGGAAGTCGAAGCCTTCCACCACGCGCCAGCGCGTCGGGTCGAAGAGGTCGGATACCTTCTCCGGCAGGGCAGGCTGCGCCGGGGCGCCGGTGCTGCCGGCGGAGGTGTTGGCGGTACTGGCTGGGGCGGGGCTCTCGGAAGTCACCCTTCGAGTTTATCGTTGCCCTCCCGCGGGCTGGGCCGAGAGCACCCCCTCCACTAAGCTGTTCGGGACTACCGACTCCTTCCGAAAGAGCGACTGTGGGCCATCACCTTGAACTAGTCCGGCACGTCAACGCACCGGTCGACGCCGTGTGGCGCGTTATCACTGATATTCCCGGGTCCGCCCGGACCCTGAGTTCCGTCACGCGCGTCGAGATCCTGACGCCCGGCGAGTACGCCGAAGGCTTCCGTTGGCGCGAAACCCGCAAGATGATGGGCAAGGAGGCCACCGAGGAGATGTGGGTGGCGGAGGTCAACGCGCCGGCTGCGACGACGGTCAAGGCGACATCGAACGGCGCCGACTACACCACGAGGTTTACGCTCACGCCAGCGGACGGCGGCACCCGGCTGGCCATGTTCTTCGGGGCCGAGCTGGAGAATCCCGGAAAGCTCTCCAGGCTGATGATGGCGCTCTTCGGAAAGCTGGGACTGCGCATGGCGCGCAAGCAGATGGCCAAAGACCTGGAAGAGATTGCCGCCAAGGCCGAGGGCAAGGCCGAGGGCCGGGACGAAACCGCCCGTTGAGCCGGACGGGTTCCGCCGGAGGCGCTGCCTGCAATCGTCCACGTCATGGTAGTTGACCCGCCCCCGGCCGCGTGGGATTCTTTTTAGAACGGTCGGTCGGTAATTTCAGTCGTCTGCGGCAGCCGAAGCGACCGCTCATCGTCATCGTTGAACGATCAAGCGCGAGGGGTTATTTCTATGGCTGAGGCATTCCTGATTGGCGGGGCGCGGACCCCGGTTGGCCGCTACGGAGGGGCACTGTCGGCAGTCCGTCCAGACGACCTGGCGGCGCTGGTCGTCAAGGAAGCCGTGGTCCGGGCAGGCATCGATCCGGATGCCGTCGAGGAGGTCATCCTCGGCAACGCCAACGGGGCGGGCGAGGAAAACCGCAACGTGGCCCGCATGGCCTGGCTGCTGGCCGGCTATGGCGACCACGTTCCCGGCATCACCGTTAACCGGCTGTGTGCCTCCGGCCTGAGCGCCATCATCCAGGCGTCGCACATGATCAAGGCGGGCGCAGCGGACATCGTCATCGCGGGCGGCGTGGAATCCATGAGCCGAGCGCCGTGGGTGCAGGAGAAACCGGCAAAGGCCTTCGCCAAGCCGGGCGAAATCTTCGACACCTCCATCGGCTGGCGGTTCGTGAACCAGCGTTTCGCCAAGGGCGACCTCAGCCGCGGCGGCAAGATGACCTACTCCATGCCGGAGACCGCCGAGGAAGTCGCCGATGTCTACGGCATTTCCCGCGAGGACGCCGACGCGTTTGCGGTGCAGTCCCACGAGCGCGCCATCGCGGCCATCGAGGCCGGCCGGCTCAAGGACGAAATCGTTCCGGTGACGATCAAGGGGCGGAAGGGCGACACCGTCGTCGACACGGACGAGGGGCCCCGCCCCGGCACCACCCTCGAGGTCCTGGCCGGGCTCCGCTCCATCATCAAGCCCGACGGCGTGGTCACCGCGGGCAACTCCAGTTCACTCAACGACGGCGCCTCGGCCATCGTCATCGCCTCCGAGGCCGCCATCAACAAGTTCGGCCTCACCCCGCGCGCCCGCATCGTCGACGGCGCGTCGGCCGGCGTCGCACCGGAGATCATGGGCATCGGGCCGGTGCCGGCCACCCAAAAGGTGCTGGACCGTGCCGGCTGGAGCGTCGACGACCTCGGCGCCGTGGAGCTCAACGAGGCCTTCGCCACCCAGTCGCTCGCGGTGCTGCGGGACCTGAAGCTGGACCAGTCAATCGTGAACAACGACGGCGGTGCCATCGCCTTGGGGCACCCGCTCGGTTCCAGCGGATCCCGCCTGGTGGTGACCCTGCTGGGCCGGATGGAGCGCGAAGGCGCGCAGCGCGGCCTGGCCACCATGTGCGTGGGCGTCGGCCAGGGCACCTCCATGATCGTTGAGCGGGTCTGATGCTCTTCGACGACTACTCCTTCAGCACGCTGAGGCTGGACGAGCGGGAGGACCGCGTCCACCTGGCGTTGAACCGTCCGGAAGTCCGCAACGCCATCGACCAGGCCATGGTCGACGAACTGCATGCCGTGTGCGCCGTGCTGGAACGCGCACCGCGGATCCTGATCCTGTCCGGCACCGAAGTCAACGGCAAGGGGATTTTCGCCTCCGGGGCGGACATCTCCCAGCTGCGCGAGCGCCGCCGCGACGATGCGCTGGCCGGGATCAATTCCACGGTCTTCCACCGCATCGCGCAGCTGCCGATGCCGGTCATCGCGGCCCTCGATGGCTTCGCACTGGGCGGGGGAGCGGAGCTTGCCTACGCCGCCGACTTCCGCATCGCCACGCCTTCGGTGAAGATCGGGCAGCCCGAGGTCGGCCTGGGCATCATGGCTGCGGCGGGTGCCACCTGGCGCCTGAAGGAACTGGTGGGAGAGCCGCTGGCCAAGGAGATCCTGTTGGCCGGCCGAATCCTGGACGCCGAAGAAGCGCTGGCGGCCCGCCTCGTCACCGAAATCCACGAGCCGGCCGGGCTCATCGACGCCGCGCATGCGCTGGCGGACCGGATCGGCAAGCAGGATCCGCTGGCCGTGCGCATCACCAAGTCGGTGTTCCATACCCCGCGCGAGGCGCACCCGATGATCGACACCATCGCCCAGGGCATCCTGTTCGAGTCGCAGGCGAAGTTCGACCGGATGCAGGCATTCCTGGACAAAAGCGCCGCCAAGAGCGCAGCCCGCAGTACCGCAAAGCCGGCCGCCGCCGCACCGGGCGGGGACGCCGTCCGAAGCCCCGGCGCCGCAGAGCAGCAAGGAGCAAAGTGAGCGAGATGAATTCCGTGCAGACCATTCCCAACAACGTGGGTGTCCTCGGCGGCGGGCGCATGGGCGCCGGCATCGCCCACGCGTTCCTGACGGCCGGAGCCGACGTCGTCGTGGTGGAGCGCGACGAGGCCGCCGCCGAGGCGGCCCGCGAGCGAGTAACCGCGGCGCTGGCCAAGAGCGTGGAGCGGGGCACGACCACCGAACCCCTGGATGCGCTCAAGTCCCGGCTGTCCGTCTCCGTCGACTACGGTTCGTTCGCCGCGTGCGGGCTGGTCGTGGAAGCGGTGCCGGAGGACTTCGAGCTGAAGGCCACCGCGCTGAAGGCCGTCGAGGCCCAGCTGTCCCCGACGGCATGGCTGGCGACGAACACGTCCTCGCTGTCCATCACCAAGCTGGCCGACCAATTGCAGCGCCCGGCGAGCTTCTGCGGCCTGCACTTCTTCAACCCGGTTCCGGCCTCGCAGCTGGTCGAAGTGGTACTGGCCCCGAAGACGTCGGAAGAGCTCGCCGCCGCCTCCAAGAGCTGGGTCGAGGCACTGGGGAAGACCGCCGTCGTCGTCAATGACGCGCCGGGGTTCGCCTCCTCGCGGCTGGGGGTGGCCATCGCGCTGGAAGCCATGCGCATGGTGGAAGAGGGCGTGGCATCCGCCGCGGACATCGACGACGCGATGGTGCTGGGCTACAAGCACCCGGTCGGCCCGCTCAAGACCACCGACATTGTGGGGCTGGATGTCCGCCTCGGCATTGCCGAGTACCTCCAATCCACGCTCGGGGATCGATTTGCCCCGCCGCAGATCCTCCGCGACAAGGTGGCCCGCGGCGAGCTCGGCCGCAAGTCCGGCAAGGGTTTCTTCGACTGGGAGGACTAGGCGCCCCGCCGGCCGGCCCGTCTGTAGGACATGGCCCCGTTTGAAGGCGGAACCTTGACAGCTGCGGCCCGGCCACGTGCCGGGCTGCAGCCGTTAAGGGGGAGCATGTCAATCCGGCGCCCGGCGGCGGTAGGCTGCTGGAATGTCGTCCGAACAGTCCCGCGACGCCGCCGGGCTGCCCGAAGCCGGGCAGGCCGGCCCCGCCCGCTCCGGCGCACCGGGGCCAGACGGCCCGCCGGCGGCACGGGAACCCGGTGACTTCGCGGGTGTGCCGGCGCCCGCCGGGGCCGATGCCGGCGCCGTCGCTTGGGAAGGCGCGGTCAACGCCCGCCGGGTGGCGGGGGACATCTTCCGGATGGGCCGCGCGGAATGGCTGACTGCCGCGGGCTGGCAGCAAGCGTACGACGACGGCGTGCGCACCATCGTGGATCTGCGGAACCCGGGCGAGCGCTCGCGCCGCCCGACCGATCCCGTGGTGCCGGCCGGGGCGCTGGACAAGTTTATTGTGCTCAACCGGCCGACCGAAGAGCCCGGGCATGCACAGTTCGCCCACAGTGCTCCGTACATGAACCACCCGCGTTACTACCTGGACAACGTGCGGGTCTTCCCGCACCTGATCGCCGAGGTATTCCGCACCTTGGCGCACGCGGAGGGCGCCGTCGTCGTCCATTGCTCCGCCGGGCGGGACCGCACGGGCATGGTCTCCATGATGCTGCTGCAGCTCGCCGGCGTCCCGGCCGAGCGGATCGCGGACGCACACGAGCTCGGCATCCGCGGCATCAACGACTGGCACCGGATCAGCCCCTATCCGCATCCGGTAGAGCGGTACGTCGGCGGCGAGGAGCTGGAGGCGCGGGTGGCGGACATGCGCGGGTCCCTGCTGCAGGTGTTGGCCCAGCTGGAGGTGGAGCCGTTCCTGCTGCGCCATGGCGTCACGCGCGCCGACATCGAGGCGCTCCGTCGCCGGCTCGGGTGAATGCGTAGGCCGAAAAGGGGCTGTGCCGCCTGAGGCTGTCATGTAGGCTAGATACGTTACCGACCGACCGTTCAGTATTTTATGTCCCGCCCCATCTGCGTCTGCACTGGGCCGGGCGAAGAAAGGGCTGTCAACGATGACCTCTACCGCCGTTGATGTCGAAATTGTTCCCAGCTACATCCAGGATGCCTGGTGGACGCCCGCGGGCGATGTTTCCGGCACCGAGGTCCGCGACGCCAGCACCGGCGCCGTGCTCGCGCGGGTCAGTACCGACGGACTGGACCTCGCCGCAGCCGTCGAACACGGCCGCACCGTCGGCCAGGCCTCGCTGGGCCGGCTGACGTTCCACCAGCGCGCGCTCAAGCTCAAAGAGCTGGCCCAGTACCTGAACGCCCGGCGCGAGGGGTTGTACGAACTCTCGCACCGCACCGGCGCCACCAAGATCGACAACATGATCGATATCGACGGCGGCATCGGCGTGCTGTTCACCTTCGGCTCCAAGGGCCGGCGCGAACTGCCGAACTCGCAGGTGGTCGTCGACGGGCCCGCGGAGGTGCTCTCCAAGGACGGCTCCTTCATGGGCCAGCACATCTACACCCGGATCCCGGGCGTGGCCGTGCAGATCAACGCCTTCAACTTCCCGGTGTGGGGCATGCTGGAGAAGTTCGCTCCGGCCTTCATCGCCGGCGTGCCGACCATCGTCAAGCCCGCCACCCCCACGGGCTACGTCGCCGCCGAGGCAGTGAAGCTCATCATCGAGTCCGGCATCCTGCCGGCCGGTTCGCTGCAGCTGGTCTCCGGCTCCGCCCGCGACCTGCTGGACCACCTGGACTACCGCGACGCGGTCGCCTTCACCGGCTCCGCCTCGACCGCCAACCTGCTGAAGTCCCACCCGAACGTGGCCCGGGGCGGCATCCGGTTCACCGCCGAGGCGGACTCGCTCAACGCCGCGATCCTCGGGCCCGACGCGGTGCCGGGCACCCCGGAGTTCGACGCGTACATCAAGTCGCTGGTCACCGAGATGACGGCCAAGGCGGGCCAGAAGTGCACCTCGATCCGCCGCGCCATCGTCCCCAAGGACCGCATGCAGGACGTCGCCGACGCCGTGCGCGCCCGGATCGAGCAGCGCGTGGTCGTCGGCGATCCGCGGGCCGAGGGCGTCACCATGGGTGCGCTGGCCTCGGTGGAGCAGCTTGAGGACGTCCGCGCCGCCGTCCAGGCCATGGTCGACGCCGGCGGCGAGCTTGCCTACGGAACGCTCGATTCGCCGCAGGTCACCCGCGCCGACGGAACCGTGGGCGACTCCGAGGGCGCCTTCATGTCGCCGGTGCTGCTGACCTGGGCGGACGCCGAAGCCGATGCCGTGCATTCGCTGGAAGCCTTCGGCCCGGTCTCCTCCGTGATCGGCTACGAGGATCTGGACGACGCCGTGCGGCTGGCCGCCAAGGGCGCGGGTTCGCTGGTCGCCACGGTCGCTACCAACGACCCCGACGCCGCCCGCGTGCTGGTGACCGGGATCGCCGCCCACCACGGCCGGGTGCTGGTGCTCAACCGCGAAGACGCCAAGACCTCCACCGGCCACGGTTCCCCGGTGCCGCACCTGGTCCACGGTGGACCGGGCCGCGCCGGTGGCGGCGAGGAGCTGGGCGGGATCCGCTCAGTCCTGCACCACATGCAGCGCACCGCCATCCAGGGTTCGCCGAACATGCTCACGGCCGTGACCGGCGTGTGGCATACCGGCGCCGATCAGCATTTCGACGACGTCCACCCGTTCCGCAAGAACCTGGCCACGCTGCGGATCGGCGACGCCGTGCGCTCGGAACTGCGACAGGTCACGCTGGAGGACATCACCGCGTTCGCCAACGAAACCGGCGACACCTTCTACGCCCACACCAACCAGGAGGCCGCCGCCGCCAACCCGTTCTTCCCCGGCATCGTGGCGCACGGCTACCTGTTGCTCGCCTGGGGTGCCGGGCTGTTCGTGGAGCCGGCACCGGGACCGGTACTGGCCAACTACGGCCTGGAGAACCTGCGCTTCATCACTCCGGTGGCTGCCGGCGACTCGATCCGGGTGACCCTCACCGCCAAGCGCATCACGCCGCGCGAGACCGACGGCTACGGCGAGGTCGCCTGGGATGCGGTGCTGACCAACCAGAACGACGAGATCGTCGCGACCTACGACGTGCTCACACTGGTGGAGAAGTAGCCGGAGCCCCTCCTCCTGCCGTGTCCCCGGCGGCCCGGGCCCCGGGGACCGGCAGGAACACCACCGTGTGCCAGCGCCAGAAGGCGAACAGCACCAGCAGCACGGTGGCGCCGTACAGCAGTTGGGGCGTCGGCTGACTGGGAAATACCAGTGAGGTGGCCAGCTGCACCACGGCAAAGGCCAGCCACAGCCACCAAGCCTCATAGATCCGGTGCGCCAAACCCAGGTGCACCACCGTCATCACCGCGGCATAGAACGCCTGGAGCAGGAGGACGGTCAGCAGGCCGCCCTCCAGCGGAAAGCCCGCCTGGATGTCGCTGGCCGCGAAGACCACCGTGGCGGCGATGAGGACCAGCACGGCCACCGCCCAGTTTCGCCCCGTTGCCCGGTGCACCCACGCCGCGGGGCCGGCCGGTGCAAGGGGCGAGGCCGCGGCCCGCCAGCGCCACGCGCCGTAGCAGGGCAGCAGCAGCGCCACGCCTATCGACGCATCGACGAAGAACGCGCCGCCGCCGCCGAAAGCCGGCGTGAGGAGCAGCAGGAAGACCAAAGCCTCCTGGACCAGCAGCACAGGCCACGCCCAGCGGGAGTGGAGCCCGAACAGGAACACGGTCAGCAGGCCCACCGACGCCTGCAGGTAGCCCACGGAAACCAGTGCGCCGGCAGGACCGTCCAGCACCTTCAAGGCCATAATCCAGTCCATGCCGCCGACCTCCGTTGTGCTGGTTACGCGGCCCGTCCCGCTGCGCCGGGGCCGGGTGCTGCCGGACGTCCCGGCCGCACCGACGCCAGCCGGTGCTTGCTCCGCACCGGCCGCCGCAGGGCCGCCTGCCACCCCAGGTAACCGAAGATTTGGAGGCCCGCCGCGATTGCCCCGTACAGGGAGACCCAGACCGGCGCGTCCTGGATGGCGGAGAGGAACATGGTGGACAGCGAGAGCGCAACGCCCAGCCACCACGACTGCAGGATGCCGTGGGCGAAGCCCAGGTACATGACGGCCGGAAGTGCGGCCAACAGGGCGTTGAACAGGTACAGGGGTCCGATCTCGGCAACCGGGGTGACGCCGGCGAACCCATTGAGCAGGAACAGCAGCAGCAGCAGCCCCGCGCCGATTCCCCACTCACGGCCGTGGGCCGAGCGGAGCGGGACGCGGATGCCTTCCCGCCGGTATTGGGTCCACTTCCACAGGCCGTAGAGGGCCGCGGCCAGCACAAACACGGTGCTGGTGTTCAACCGGCCGTAGGGGATCCCCGTGGCCAGCAGCACGGCGGTTGCGGCCACCGGCAGCAACCAGGCCCATGGCACCCGGTAGGCGAACAGAACGATGGCGGCGATCGTGAGCGCCATGCTCAGCGCCGAGACCCACCAAAACTCCCCATCCATATCGATCACGTCCCCATAACATCGAATGGCTGAGGTCAGCCTAGCAGGGGAGGACTGTGAATTCAGTAAGTACTTCAGCTCCGTCGGGCGGCCTCAAAGCCGCGGCGGTGCGGGGCCGCGGTGCCGCCGGAGAATCAGGCGAGGACGCGGGCCGCGGCCGGCAAGTGGAGGCCGTCGAACATCATGGCGATCAGGTCGTCGGCGAGCTTCTGCGGGGACAGCGATCCGCCCGGCTTGTACCACTCGACGATGGAGTTGATCGTGCCGAACAGCAGTCGCGCCGTGGTCCTCGGGTCGATGTCCCCGCGCAGGGAGCCCTCGGCACGGGCGGCGTCCACCAGGTCCGCTACCTTGTGGTCGAACGCCCGCCGGCGGTCCAGCGCGTCGCGTTCGATCTCGGTGTTGCCGCGCAGGCGCAGCAGCAGGGTGACGTAGGGCAGTTTGTCGCATAGGACCTGGACGGTGCCGCGGAGCACGAACTCCAGCCGGGCATCCGCCCGGCCGGTGGAAGCCGACGGGTTTTCGATCACGGCTTCGAGGCTGCCGAGGGCTTCTTCAAGGGCCAGGCGCAGCAGGTCGCCCTTGGACGGAACGTGGTGGTAGATGGCGCTCTTGGAGATGCCCAGGTTTTCGGCGAGGATGCCCATGGAGGTGGCCTCGTAACCGTGCTTGTTGAACACGGCGACGGCGACGTTCAGCACCGACTGCTGGTCGTAGCCGGGGCGGCCGCGGCGGGCGGTCTCTTGGGTCCTTGTCTTCGCCATTGTCCTATTCTCCCACGACCGTTAGGTCAGTTATGCGGCGGGCGGTGCCTGCATCCGCCCGCCGTCCCCACATCCGTCAGGCGTTGTCGCGCAGGTCGTAGACGCGGCGCAGCTTGCCGCTGGAGCGCGCGAGGGTGCCGGGGTCGGCGACCACGATTTTGCAGCTGGAACCCACGTGGATCTTGATCTGGCGCTGCAGCTCGCGGGCCGCCTCGGTTGCCTTGGCTGGCGTGCAGTCTTCGCGGCGTTCGATCTTGACGGTCAGCTCGTCCATCCGGTTGGGGCGGCTGATTTCCAGCTGGAAGTGCGGGCTCAGGCCGGGGATGCGCAGGGCAATTTCCTCGATCTGGGTGGGGAAGAGGTTCACGCCGCGCAGGATGATCATGTCGTCCGAGCGCCCGGTGATCCGGCCGATGCGGCGCATGTTCGGCCGCCCGGTGCCGGGCAGCAGCCGGGTGAGGTCGTGCGTGCGGTAGCGGATCACCGGCATGGCTTCCTTGGTCAGCGAGGTGAACACCAGTTCGCCGGCCTCGCCGTCGTCCAGCACCCGGTCGGTGAGCGGATCGATGACTTCCGGCCGGAAGTGGTCCTCCCAGATGGTGGAGCCGTCCTTGAAGTCCACGCACTCGCCGGCGACACCCGGGCCCATGACCTCGGAGAGGCCGTAGATGTCGCACGCGTCGATGTCCAGCTTGCCCTCCAGCTCGTGGCGCATCTCGTCGGTCCACGGCTCGGCGCCCAGCACCGCGACCTTCAGCGACGTCTTGGACGGATCGACGCCGGCGTGCTCCATCGCGTCCACGATGGTCAGCAGGTAGGTGGGCGTGCAGAGGATGGCATCCGGTTCGAAGTCTTGGATCAGCTGGATCTGTTTCTCGGTCTGGCCGCCGGACATTGGGATCACCGTGCAGCCGAGCTTTTCCGCACCGTAGTGTGCACCCAGTCCGCCGGTGAACAGGCCGTACCCGTAGGCATTGTGGACCTTCATGCCCTTCTTCACGCCCGAGGCGCGGATGGAACGGGCGAACAGCGTCTCCCAGTTCTGGATGTCGCGACGGGTGTAGCCAACCACGGTGGCCCGGCCGGTCGTGCCCGAGGACGCATGGATCCGGGCCACTTCTTCCTGCGGCACGGCGAACATGCCAAAGGGGTACGACTGGCGCAGGTCTTCCTTGTCCGTGTAGGGGAACTTGGCCAGGTCGGACAGTTCCTTGAGGTCCTCGGGGCGCACGCCGGCGTCGTCGAACTTCTTTTTGTACATCGGCACGCGCTCATAGGCGTAGGCGACCGTGTGCTGCAGGCGCTTCAGCTGGAGGGCCTCCAGCTCGTCCCGGCTCATCAGCTCCTCGCGGTCGAGGGTGTCCTCGGCGGCGGGAGTGGTCTTGCGGGCTTTCGTACCGGTGGTGGTCGTCATGGGAACGGTCCTTTGATGCGGGTCGGGCTGTGCTGTCGGTGAAGGCTGGGGCGTCGCTGTCCGAAAGGTGCGGCGCGGTCAGGGCTTTCGCTGGTTGCGGGCGGGATTGGGGACGGTGCGGGAACGGCCGCGGAATTCGAGCAGGACGTCGGCCCCGCCGTTCGGATTCTCCTGGGTGACGGTGATGTCGTACAGGCCGCTGCGGCCGGTCTGGTTGACCAGCCGGGCGGTGGCGGTCAGCAGCCGGCCGGCGAGCCCCGGATTGAGGAAATTGACGTCGACGCCCGAGGCCACCGTGATGGTGCTGCCGTCGCCGTCGGGGTCGTTGCAGGCCAGCGCGAAGGCCACGTCGGCGAACGCGAACACCATGCCGCCCTGCGCCATGCCGAAGCCGTTGAGCATCTCCTCGCGCAGCCGCATCTCGATGACGACGTCGCCAAACTCCGCCTTCACGACCTCCACGCCCATCCAGCGCGCGGCCTGGTCGTTGACGAAGGCCGGGTGCACGGGGCGTTCGCCCTGCTCCAGCTCGTTGCTTTCCGCCGGAGTGTCCCGGGAAGTGTCGACGTCGATGTCCGTCATGGAAGCCCCTTGCTGTTCATTACCGAATGTTCATTAGGTAATCCTGATTTGTGATTCAAGTCAAGGCGGGCCGGGAACGTTGAGCGGCGGCTATGCCAGCTCGGTGGCACCGATCGCGTCGAGGGCGAAGGCGTAATCCCAGGCCCGGTCCTTCCAGGCCTCGTACCGGCCGGACGCGCCGCCGTGCCCGGCGTCCATCTCGGTCTTGAGCACGATCGGTGCGGAGCCGGCCGTGGCCTCCCGCAGGGCCGCCACCCACTTGGCGGGCTCCACGTACAGCACCCGCGTGTCGTTGAAACTGGTGACCGCAGCGATCTTCGGGTAGGCGGCCGGCCAGACATTCTCGTAGGGGCTGTACGACTTCATGTAGGCGTAGACCTCGGGGTCCGTGATCGGGTTGCCCCACTCCTCCCACTCCAGCGCCGAAAGCGGCAGATCCGGGTCCAGGATCGAGGTCAGCGCGTCGACGAAGGGTACCTGCGCCACGATTGCCGCATACTTCTCCGGCGCCAGATTGGCCACGGCGCCCATCAGCAGGCCCCCGGCGGAGCCGCCCATGGCCGCGATCCGCTGCGGATCCGCCCAGCCCGAGGCGGCCAGCCACTCGGTGGCGCTGACAAAGTCCGTGAACGTGTTCTTCTTGCGCAGCTTCTTGCCGTCCTCGTACCAGTGCCGGCCCATCTCGCCGCCGCCGCGGACATGGGCCACCAGGTAGACCACGCCGCGGTCGAGCAGCGACAGCCGCGCCGTGCTGAACGCCGGATCCATGCTGACCTCGTAGCTGCCGTAGGCGTAGGCCAGCGCGGGATTGCTGCCGTCGCGCTGCACCGAGGCCTTGCGGATCACCGAGAGCGGGATCCTCGTGCCGTCCGCCGCGGTCGCCCACTCCCGCTCCGCCACGTAGTCCGCCGCGTCGTAGCCGCCGAGCACCGGCGTTTCCTTGCGCAGGTGCAGCGTGCCGGTGGCCAGCTCGTAGTCGTAGATCCGCGGCGGTGTCAGGAACGAGGTGTAGGCCAGCCGGATCACCGGCGCCTCGTAGTCGGACCCGCCGACGCCGGCGGTGAACAATTCCTCGTCGAACGCCGGCTCCGCCGGGGCGGCCTGCGCGGCCGTCCCCAAACCGGCCAGGGGCAGCACCTGCACGCGTTCGATGGTGTCCTGGCGGATCGACAAAACCACATGGGTGGCGGTGACGCCCGCCCCGTTGACCCGCACCGCGTCGTCGTGCTCCACCACGGTGTCCCAGTGCTGCTCGGCCAGGGGCTTGGAGAACTCCGCGAGGTCGGCCAGCGAGACCATCGAGTTCACCGCGTCCTTGTTGTGGGTCAGCAGCACCTTTTGGGCGCCGTCCAGCAGGAACGGCTCGGCGTCGTAGAGCACCCGCTCGCTGCGCGGGATGAGCGTCTGCAACCCGGCGTCCGGGGCGGAGAAGTCCAGCAGCCGCGTCTCGGAGTATTCGGAGCAGCCGATCCCGATCACCAGGTGCCGGCGTTCGGAGGAGAGCTCAAACCCCATCCACATGGCCGGGTCGTCTTCCTGGTAAATCACGACGTCGGAGGCCGCCGGTGTGCCGATGGTGTGCGCCTTGATCTGGAACGGACGCCAGGACTCATCGACCACGGTGTAGAACACGCGGCTGCCGTCGGGATCGAACGCCAGCGAGTAGAAGACGTTTTCCACCACGTCGTCCAACAGGTCGCCGGTGTCCAGGTTCTTGATCCTCAGGGTGAAGCGCTCATCGCCGGCGAAGTCGGCGGCGTAGGCGTAGAGGCTTCCGTCTTTGGTCACCGCGGAGCCGCCCAGGGAAAAGAACGGCTTGCCCTCGGCTTCGGCGTTGCCGTCCAGCAGCACCTGCTCGCCGGGCACCGGCCGGCCGGCGTCGACCTGCGGGGGCGTCCAGTCTGCTGCCCGGTCCCCGGTGTCCGCGGCCCGGACCCGGCACTGGATGCCGTACTGCTTGCCCTCTTCCATCCGGCCGTAGTACCACCAGCCGTCCTTGCGGACCGGAACCGACAGGTCCGTTTCTTGGGTCCGGTTCTTGATTTCGTTGAAAATGGCCTCGCGCAACGGCTGCTGGTGCCCGGTCACCGCCGCCGTGTAGGCGTTCTCCGCCTCCAGGTGCGCAACGACCTCCGGGTTCTCCTTGTCCCGCAGCCACTCATAGGGGTCCACGAAGACGTCGCCGTGGTGGGCGCGCTCGACGGGAACCTTGCGGGCGGCCGGCGGTTCCGGCAGTCCTGCGGGGGAGGAGGCGTGGGCGGTTTCGGCGGGGGAGTGCGTCATGCCACCAATATATAGAGCCCTTCCCCTCCGTCGGCCGGGTTCGGCTGAGGGTGGAAGCAGTGGAAGCGTCCCGTGGGATCGGGCCGCTCCCGCCCCGCGGCCTGCCGGCTGCCGCGGGGAATCGGAAGTTCGTCTCCGGCGGGGTCGGACCGCGGCCGATGGCCTTGACGGGCACGGAAAATGCGCTATATCCTGAACGAACGGTCGGTAATTATTTCGCGGCCGGATTTCGTACAGTGAGGTGACCATCGTGGCAACGCAGACCCAGGCCGGCGACTCCCAGTTGCACGCCGTGCCGTCCCCCGAGGACGAGGCCGGGAAGGCCTACTTTGACAAGATCATTGCCGAGGACTCCCGGATAGAGCCGGCCGACTGGATGCCGGAGAAGTACCGCAAGACGCTGGTCCGACAGATGTCCCAGCACGCGCACTCCGAGATCATTGGCATGCAGCCGGAGGCGAACTGGATCACCCGCGCGCCCAGCCTGAAGCGCAAGGCCATCCTGATGGCCAAGGTGCAGGACGAGGCCGGCCACGGGTTGTACCTCTACTCCGCCACCGAGACGCTGGGCACGCCCCGGCACGTCCTCAACCAGCAGTTGCTTGAGGGCAAGGCCAAGTACTCCTCGATCTTCAACTACCCGGCCAACAGCTGGGCGGACATGGGGGCCATCGGCTGGCTCGTCGACGGCGCCGCGATCGCCAACCAGGTGCCCCTCTGCCGGGCCTCCTACGGCCCCTACGGCCGGGCGATGGTGCGGATCTGCAAGGAAGAGTCCTTCCACCAGCGGCAGGGCTTCGAGATCCTGCTGGAACTGGCCAACGGCACTCCCGCGCAGAAGCAGATGGCCCAGGACGCGGTCAACCGCTTCTACGCCCCGGCACTGATGATGTTCGGCCCCACGGACACGGACTCGCCGAACTCCCAGCAGTCGATGGCCTGGAACATCAAGCGGTTCACCAACGATGAGCTGCGCTCGCGGTTCGTGGGAATGATCCAGGAACAGGTCAAGGTCCTGGGCCTCACCCTGCCCGATGACGAGATCCGCTACAACGAGGAAACCGGCATGTGGGAGCACGGCGAACTCAACTGGGACGAATTCTACGAAGTCCTCGCCGGCCGCGGCCCCTGCAACGCGCAGCGGATGGAGCGCCGCCGCGAGGCACACGAGAACGGCGCCTGGGTGCGCGAAGCAGCAGCCGCTTACGCGGACAAGAAGGCACAGAAAGCACAGGTGGCCTGAATGGCAACTGGAGACCAGACCGCAATGGCCCGACCCGTGGAGACGGCGACAGCGGAAGGCGCGACGTCCGACAAGCAGCCCTGGCCGCTGTGGGAGGTGTTCGTCCGCTCCTCGCGCGGGCTGTCCCACGTGCACGCCGGCTCGCTGCACGCCCCGGACGCCGAGATGGCCGTGAGGAACGCGCGGGATCTCTACACCAGGCGCAACGAAGGCGTCTCGCTCTGGGTGGTGCCGGCGTCGGCCATCGTGGCCAGCGACCCTGACGCGAAGGGCGAATTCTTTGAATCGCCCAAGGGCAAGGATTACCGCCATGCCACGTACTACACCAAGAGCGAAGGGGTGAAGCACCTGTGAGCGGCGAAAGCGCCACCCGGATCACGCCGGGCAACGCCCTGCGCCCGGAAGACATCGCCGCGCAGGTGACCGAAGGCACCAAGGCCAGCAACGACGTCGCCGAGTACGCGTTGCGCCTGGGCGACGACGCGTTGATCCTGGCCCAGCGGCTGGGCTGGTGGATTTCCCGCGCGCCCGAGCTGGAAGAGGACGTCGCGCTCGCCAACATCGCGCTGGACCAGATCGGCCACGCCCGGTCGTTCCTGACCTACGCCGGCTCCGCCTGGGACAAGTCCGAAGACGACCTGGCTTACTGGCGCGGGGAGAACGAGTTCCGCTCCAGCTACCTCGTCGAACAGCCCAACGGCGACTTCGGCAAGACCATCGCCCGCCAGCTGGTCATCGCCACCTACCAGCACGAACTGTACTCGCGGCTGGTCGACTCGCAGGACGCAACCCTGGCGGCCATCGCGGCCAAGGCGCTGAAGGAAGTGGACTACCACCGCGACCATGCGGCGCAGTGGACCCTGCGCCTGGGCGATGGCACGGAAGAGTCGCACCGGCGCATCGCCGCCGGCTTCCTCTCCGTCTGGCCGTACGTGGAGCAGTTGTTCCTGGACGATGAGCTGATCGACCGTCTGCCCGGCATCGCGGTGCGGCCCTCGGAACTGCGCGAAGGCTTCGACGCCTTCATCGCGGAAGTCTTCGCCGAGGCAACGTTGGAGGTCCCAGACGTCCAGCCCGCCATGACGGACAAAACCCGCGTCAAACACAGTGAACACCTGGGCTACCTGCTGGCTGAGCTGCAGGTGCTGGCCCGCGAACACCCCGGCGCCACCTGGTAACCAGGCCGGCTGATCGGAGCAACGGAGCTATTCATGTCCACTAATACGGCCCAACGGCCGGCAGGAACCGAAGCGGCGCGCGCCTGGGATGTCGCGGCCACCGTCTGTGACCCGGAGATCCCGGTGCTGAGCATCGAGGACCTGGGCATCCTGCGGTCCGTGTCAGTGCTGGATGAAACGGACGCCGGCGGGCGCCCGGCCGTCGAGGTGACGATCACCCCGACCTACTCCGGCTGCCCGGCGATGGACGCCATCCGAGACGACATTGTCGCCGCGCTGGCGTCCGAGGGATACACCGACGTCCGGGTAAAGCTGGTGCTCGCCCCGGCCTGGACCACGGACTGGATGACCGCCGACGGCAAGGCGAAGCTGAACGAGTACGGCATCGCCCCGCCGTCGGGCATGGCGCCGGTCCGCACCGGACCGGTCAAGCTGGGCATGAGCGTAAAGTGCCCGCGCTGTGATTCCCTCAACACCCGCGAGCTGTCCCGCTACGGCTCCACGTCGTGCAAGGCGCTGTACCAGTGCAACGACTGCCATGAACCCTTCGACTACTTCAAGGTGCTCTAGATGACTACTTCCACCACGGATGCCCCGGCGGTCAAGCGCCGCGCCACCTTCCACCCGCTGTCCGTCGCGGAGGTCCGCAAGCTCACCGACGAAGCCGTCGAGGTCACGTTCGAGGTGCCGGAGGAACTGCACGGCCAGTACGATTACGTGCCCGGCCAGTACGTGGCGCTGCGCACCACGCTCGAAGGCCAGGAAATCCGCCGCAGCTACTCCATCTGCGCCGAGCCAAAGCCGGGCGAAATCCGGGTGGCGATCAAGCGCGACATCGGCGGATTGTTCTCGAACTGGGCCAACGACAACCTCAAGGCCGGGGACGTTTTGGACGTCATGAGCCCCACCGGCGCCTTCATCTCCAAGCACCAGATGACGGAGATCAACCACCCGGAACAGATCAATGCCGACGCCGGGGCCACCTTCGTGGCGTTCGCCGCCGGGTCCGGCATCACTCCGGTGATCTCGATCGCGCGGACCGTGCTGGCTGCCAGTGACAGCGTCCGGTTCGACCTGGTCTACGCGAACAAGGCCGCCATGGACGTGATGTTCGTGGAGGAACTGGCCGACTTGAAGGACAAATACCCCACCCGCTTCGCGCTGCACCACGTGCTCTCCCGCGAGCAGCGCATTTCGCCGCTGCTCTCCGGCAGGATCGACGCCGAGAAGCTGACCAGCCTGTTCGACAACGTGCTCCGCACCGACGATGTGGACGAATGGTTCCTCTGCGGGCCCTACGAACTGGTGCAGCTGTGCCGCGACACCCTGGCCGAACGCGGCGTGCCCGCCGAGAAGATTCGCTTCGAGCTGTTCAGCACCGGTGAGCCGACCAAACCGCAGGGCAACATTGGCCGACCGGTGCAGCTCGACCCCAGCGCGGACAACTACGAGATCAACTTCAGGCTGGACGGGCTCTCCGGTATGGTCGCTTCGCCCAAGCATGCCCGCGAGTCGGTGCTCAACGCCGCGCTGCGCGTCCGCCCGGACGTTCCGTTCGCCTGCGCCGGCGGCGTCTGCGGCACCTGCCGCGCCAAGGTTGTCTCCGGCACGTTCACCATGGAGGAGAACTACGCGCTGGAACCGGACGAGATCGAGCGCGGCTACGTGCTGACCTGCCAGACCCACCCCACCAGCGACGAAATCACCGTCGACTACGACGCCTGACCGATCTTAGACAGCACCGACCCCGAAGGAGCCGCATGAGCATGATTGAGCTGTCCATCGAGGACAACATCGCCGAAGTGGTGCTCAACGCACCGGGCAAGATGAATGCGCTGGACGAACAGGCGCTCAATGATCTGGGCAAGGCGTACGACGACGCCGCAGCCGCCGGCGTCCGGGCGCTGCTGCTCCGCGGTGAGGGCCGCGGCTTCTGCGCCGGCCGCGACATTTCCCGCGTGGATCCGGCGACCGACGATGCCTACGGTTACCTGTCCGGCGTCGTCACCCCGGTCCTGCGCAAGATGGCGGAGTTCCCCGCGCCCACCTTCGCCGCCGCGCAAGGGGCGGCGCTCGGCGTGGGGCTCGGCCTGCTGATCGCCACGGATGTGGTGTACGTGGCCGACAGCGCCAAGATCGGCTCGCCGTTTGCCAACCTGGGGGCCACCCTGGACTCGGGCGGCCACTGGCTGTTCACCGAGCGGCTCGGCGCGCACCGCACGCTGGATCTGATCTACACCGCCGAACTGATGAGCGGCGAGGAAGCGGTGAAGGCCGGGCTGTTCAGCCGCGCCATGCCGGCGGAGGATCTGCTGGAAACCACCCGCGGCATCGTGGGCAAGGTGGCCCAGGGCGCCACCGGCGCATTCCGTGCGTCCAAGGAGCTGGTGGCGAACATCCGCGACCAGCGGCTGGGCCTGTGGCTCGCCACCGAAGAGGAGAACGCCGCGCAGGGCCGGCTGTGCAAGAGCGACGACTACGCCGAAGGCTTCAAGGCCTTCCAGGAGAAGCGCAAGCCGGTTTTCAAGGGCTGACGGCGGGCCAAGGCCGGTGCCGCGCAGCCGGAGGGTAGGCTTCCACGCGTAGCCCGTTCGCGCTGCCGGGCCTCCCGGCCTCTGCTCCAGGAGTCACATGAATGCCGCCCCGCCTGTCATCACGACCGTGGCCTGCCCCGACCGGGACCTGATGGCCGCTCTGGAACCCCTGCCGGCGGGGATCCGCACCGTCTTTTGGGACTTCGACGGCGACCCCGCGGGTGCCAGGCTGGACCAGCTCGAGGCCGTGGTGCTGCCGTATCCGGACATGGCCGACGCGCTCCCCAGCCTGCCGAAGCTGCAGAACCTGAAGCTGGTGCAGACCCAAACCACCGGCGTCGACGGGGTCGCCGCCGTCGTCGGACCGGACGTCGCCATCGCCAGCGCGGCCGGGGTGCACGCCGCCGCGACCGCCGAACTCGCCGTCGGGCTCGTGCTTGCCTCCTTGCGCGGGATCGACGTCGCCGCGCGTGACCAGCCCGAGGGGCGGTGGCGCCATGTGCGCCGGCTGTCGCTGGCGGACCGAAAGGTGCTGCTCGTCGGCGTGGGCGGCATCGGCCGGGAAATCGCGCGCCGGCTGGAGCCCTTCGAAGTGCAGCTAACTCGGGTGGGGACCCGCGCCCGGGACGACGGCGAGGGCCACGTCCACGGCACGGACGAGCTGACGGAGCTGGCCGCGTCCCACGAGGTGCTGATCCTCATCACACCGCTGACGGACGCCACCCGCGGGTTGATCGATGCCGGGGTCCTGGCAGCCCTCCCGGACGGGGCGCTGGTGGTCAACGTCGCGCGCGGGGCGGTGGTCGACACGGAGGCCCTGACCGCGGAGGTCGTCTCCGGCAGGCTGAAGTGCGCGTTGGATGTCACCGATCCCGAACCGCTGCCACCGGACCACCCGCTGTGGCGGGCCGGCAACGCGCTGATCACCCCGCACCTGGGCGGCGACACCACGGCGTTTGAACCGCGGATCGTCCGGCTCCTGAAGCATCAACTGGCGGCTGTCGCAGCCGGCCAGGCGCCGGAGAACCTGGTGCAGCCGGGCCACTTTCGATAACCCGGGGCGGGGTCTGGACAACCCTCCTGCCCCGCGGGCACGATGAAGGCGGCGCGTCGGGCAGCGGGCCGGCGCCGGAGGAGGGATGACCTATGGGCATCATCGTGGCCAACATGTTCCTCACACTCGACGGTGTCTACCAGGCGCCGGGCGGAGCCGACGAGGACCCGGAGCACGGCTTCGAATACGGCGGCTGGCAGGCGCCGTTCTTCGACGAAGCATCCGGCGAGGCGATCGGGGCCGTCATCGACCGCATCGACGCGCTGCTGCTCGGGCGGAAGACCTACGACATCTTCGCGGGCTACTGGCCGAATGCCGGCGACGACTCTCCGATCGCGGTGAAGTTCAACGCGGCGCCGAAGTACGTCGTGTCGACGACGCTCACCGAGCCTGCCTGGGCGGGCACGACGGTGCTGCACGATGCCATGGCGGCCGCGCACCTTCGCGAACGGCACGACGAGGTGCACGTGTTCGGCAGCGGCGACCTGTTGCAGTCGTTGTTCACCGAGGACGTGGTCCACCGCCTCAACCTCTGGCTGTATCCGCTCACGCTTGGCAGCGGGAAGCGGCTCTTCGGCCCCGGCACGATTCCGGCGTCATTCCGCCTCGCCGGCCCTGCCCGCACCTTTGACAAGGGCTCGGTGGCACTGGTGTATGAGCGTGCGGGCGAGGTCGAGACCGGCGACATGACCGAGGTCGAGGCGCGCGGGAGCGGGGACGTCGGCTGAGCTCCTGATCCTCCACTGCTGCGGGGGTGCGGGTGCCGTGGCCTGCCGGCCGGTTCAGCGGGTGTCCAGGTCCTCGAACACCAGGAAGGTCTGGGTATCGAGGATGCCGGGCATGGACTGGATCTGGTCGAAGATGACCCGGCGAAGGTCCACGTTGTCCACGGCACGGACCAGCAGGATGACATCGAAGTTCCCGCCGACCAGGGCGATGTGGTGCACCTCGGGGATGGCGCGCAGGGCTTCGCGCAGCTCGCGCCAGGAGTGCTGGCGCAGCTTCAAGGTCACGTAGGCGGAGGCCTTCAACCCCGCCTTAATCGGGTCCACCAACGCCGTGAACTTGGTCAGCACCCCCGCCTCGGTCAGCCGCGCAATGCGCGAGTAGGCGTGTGCCCGGGAGATGTGGACGTTTTCGGCGACCGCAGTCACGGACAACCGGCCGTCCCGAGTCAGTTCCGCCAGGATCCGGCGGTCGATCTCATCCAGCTGCGGAACTTTCACGGCGGCACCGTTGGCCATCTGTCTACACCTCGCGGGGTTATCCAGCTCACATTAACAATTCGTCTCCAAGACTACGACCAGACAGGCAAATATTCCACGTTTTCCGGCATAAGTGGATACGAAATGTAGCCGAATCCATACTAAAGCTACACAGTTTCTTCACGCAGAGCCGCCCGCGCTGTGCAGGGCAGCGGGCACCGGCGCCGCCGACGCCGACCGCCGACCGCAGACCGCAGACCAAGGATTCGAGGGAGACACCATGACCATCTCAACCGGTAACCCGATCGAGGGTTCGATGTCCGACCCGTCCGGCCGCGCCGGCATGGATGATCCGGTCACCGCCGAGGCCTACATGCTGCCCTCCGAGCAGCCCGTGCAGTTGGTGGACCCGGACGGCCGGCACGTGCACAACGACAAGTACCCGCTGCCCGACGGCGAAGCCCTGCTGGACGCCTACCGCGAACTGGTGGTCGGCCGCCGCGTCAACGACCAGGCCAACGCCCTGGTCCGCCAGGGCAGGCTGGCCGTCTACCCGTCATCCCACGGCCAGGAAGCCTGCCAGGTGGCGGCCGCCCTGTGCGTGGGCCGGGACGATTGGCTGTTCCCGACGTACCGCGACACCGTCGCCGTGATCGCCAAGGGCGTCGACCCCGTGCAGACCCTGACCCTGCTGCAGGGCGACTGGCACGGCGGCTACGACCCCTACGAGCACAAGGTATCGATCCAGGCCACCCCGCTGGCCACCCAGCTGCTGCACGCCGTCGGCGTTGCCCACGCCGCCAAACTCAAGGGCGAGGACACCGTCGTCGTCGCGCTCTGCGGAGACGGGGCCACCAGCGAGGGCGACTTCCACGAGGCACTGAACTTCGCCGCCGTGTTCCACCTCCCGGTCGTGTTCTTCGTGCAGAACAATCAGTACGCCATCTCCGTCCCGCTGAACAAGCAAACGGTGGCGCCGTCGCTGGCGCACAAGGCCATCGGGTACGGCATGCCGGGCGAGCGCGTGGACGGCAACGACACTGCCGCGTTGCTGGCCGTGCTCGGCAAGGCCGTGACCCGCGCCCGCGAAGGCGGCGGCCCTGCCCTGGTGGAGGCGCACACCTACCGGATGCAGTCGCACACCAACGCCGACGACGCCACCCGCTACCGCACCGAGGATGAAGTGGCCGAGTGGGCGCCGAAGGACCCGCTGGTGCGCCTGCGGACCTACCTCAAGCAGCTGAACGTCCTGGACGAGGCGCTGGAAGAGGAGATCGCCGGGCGGGCCGAAACCGTGGCCGCGCAGATGCGCGACGGCCTCAACGCCGAGACCGAGGTGGACCCGGAGGACCTGTTCCGTTTCGTCTACACCGAAAAGACCAGCCAGCTGCGCGAGCAGGCCGCCATGCTCCGCGACGAGCTCTCGCGCGAGTCGGCCTGAGCGCCGCCGCCGACCTAAAAGGACACACCATGAGCACAACAATGACGTTCGCCAAGGCGCTGAACACGGCCCTGGCCGACGAGATGGAAGCCGACCGCTCCGTCGTCGTCTTCGGTGAAGACGTGGGCCCGCTGGGCGGCGTTTTCCGCATCACCGACGGCCTCACCAAGCGGTTCGGCGAGGAACGCTGCTTCGACACCCCGCTGGCCGAATCCGGCATCATGGGCATGGCGATCGGCATGGCGATGAACGGCCTCCGCCCGGTGGTGGAGATGCAGTTCGATGCGTTCGCCTACCCGGCGTTCGAGCAGGTGGTCTCGCACGTGGCCAAGATGCCAAACCGGACCCGCGGCAGGGTCAAGCTGCCGATGGTCATCCGGATTCCGTACGCCGGCGGCATCGGGGGAGTGGAGCACCACTGCGACTCCTCGGAGTCCTACTACGCGCACACGCCGGGCCTGACCGTCGTGGCGCCGGCCACGGTGGAGGACGCGTACACCATGCTCCGCGAGGCCATCCGCTTCCCGGATCCCGTGGTGTTCCTGGAGCCGAAGAAGCTCTACTTCTCGAAGGAGCAGCTGGACCTCGAAGCGCTGCAGTCGCAGTGGGCCGCCCCCGAGATCGTGCAGGGATCCGGGGCGGGGCAGGCCGGAACCGCCGGGTCCGGCATCGGCCGCGCCGTCGTCGCCCGCGAGGGAACCGACGCCACGCTGATCACGTACGGTCCGTCCGTGCCCACCGTCATGCAGGCCGCCGCGGCCGCCGCCGAGGAGGGGCGCTCGCTGGAGGTGATCGACATCCGGTCGATCGTGCCGTTCGACGATGAAACCGTGATGGCGTCGGTGCGCAAAACCGGCCGCGCCGTGGTGGTAGCGGAGGCCCCCGGCTTCGCGTCCGTCGCCTCCGAGATCGTGGCGCGGGTGCAGGAGCGCTGCTTCCACTCGCTGGCCGCGCCGGTGCTGCGCGTGACCGGTTTCGACATTCCGTATCCCGCGCCCAAGCTGGAGCGGCACTACCTGCCCAGCGTGGACCGCATCCTGGACGCGGTGGATGAACTTCAGTGGGAGGACGCGTAGCCATGTCGCGACAGGTATTCAAACTGCCCGACCTCGGCGAAGGCCTGACCGAGGCCGAGCTGGTCAACTGGCTGGTCAAGGTGGGCGACGAGATCCGCGTGGACCAGCCGGTGGCCGAAGTGGAGACGGCCAAGTCCATGGTGGAGGTGCCCAGCCCGTTCGCGGGGACCGTCGCGGTGCTGCACGGGGCGGCCGGCGACACCCTGGACGTGGGCAAGCCCCTCATCTCCGTGGACGCGCCGGGCTACGTGCACGACGACGGCGGATCGGGAGTCGCGCCGCAGGCACCCCGGGCGGGGGAGGCTGCCGCCGCGGTCGCGGCGGGAGATGCTCCGGACCCGGACCGCGCGAGGGCAGGCGCTGCCCATCCCGACGGCGAGGCCTACCGGAGGGAGGAGCGCGCCGGCATCCAGGAACCGGCCGAATCGGGCTCCGGCAACGTGCTGATCGGCTACGGCACACCCGGCGGGTCGGCGGGATCCAAGCGCACCCGCAAGCCTAAGAGCGGACGCGTTGCCGTGGCGACCCTCCCGCCTGCGCCGACGGCTGTTGCGGCGGCTGCGGCTCCTGCGGCGGCTGCGCCGGCTGCGCCGGTGGCCGCACCGGCGACGGCGGAAACACAGGCGGAACCCGTGCCGGCCGGCGGCGGCCGGGCCCCGCTGGTCATCTCACCCCTGGTCCGCAAGCTGGCCCGCGACGCGGGTCTCCGCTTGACCGACATCACGGGCTCGGGCGCGGGCGGCATGGTGCTGCGCAAGGACGTGGAGGCCGCGCTGGCCGGAGTCACGGGCCCCGCCAGCGGCCTGGCCGGTGCCGGGACCCCAACCCGCGCGGAGGTTCGCACGACCGATGCCGCCGGCACCGACGCCCGTACCGGCCTGGGCATCGCCAGCCGCACCCCCATGAAGGGCGTGCGGAAGACGGTGGCCCAGGCCATGTCCCGCAGCCGCAGCGAGATCCCCGAGGCCACCGTCTGGGTGGACGTGGACGCCACCGCCCTGCTGCAGATGCGCGCCGACCTCAAGCGCCGCGATCCGGAGAACACGCCGGGGCTGCTGGCGTTCATCGCCCGGTTCGTGCTGGCCGGCCTGGCCAGATATCCGGAGTTGAACACCCGGGTGGAAGGCGAAGAGATCGTCGGGTTCGACGGCGTCAACCTGGGCTTCGCCGCCCAGACCGACCGCGGGCTGATGGTGCCGAGCGTGCGCAACGCCGACAGGCTCAGCGCCCGCCAGCTGGACACCGAGATCAGGCGGCTCACCGCCGTCGCCCGCGACGGCAAGGCCACGCCGGCCGAGCTGACCAGCGGCACCTTCACGCTGAACAATTACGGCGTGTTCGGTGTGGACGGCAGCGCCGCGATCATCAACTACCCCGAAGTGGCGATCCTCGGCGTCGGCCGCATCATCGACAAGCCGTGGGTGGTGGACGGGCAGCTAGCCGTCCGGAAGGTCACCGAACTGGTGCTTGCCTTCGACCACCGCGTCTGCGACGGCGGCACCGCCGGCGGCTTCCTGCGCTACGTCGCGGACGCCATCGAAAACCCCGGCAGCGTCCTCGCCGACCTGTAGCAGCTCCCCGCCGGCCGGCACCCGAACCGGCCGGCGGGAGCCCTGGGTTGGCCTGCGTCCGAGCCGCACGGCGGCAGCCCAAAGCGGCCGGCGGCAGTTCGAAGCGGACGGGGACGGGTCGAGGTTGCCTGCGGACAGCCCAAAATTTTTTCCTAGCTGGCCCGTCCCGGCGGCGCTACCCTTAGGGCATGGTCACTCTGCCAGAGGCGTACAAAAAGTACCTCTCCCGCTTGTCTGCACACCATGCCGAGGCGCTTCGGCCGGCGTTCCTCGAGTCGGCTGCCGATGGGGAACACGGCGTGATGGTCCGCGGCATGGGCTCCAAGCATGTGCAGGCGTACGTCGACGACTCCGTGCCGTTCGGCGAGGTGCGCGAGGTGCTTCGCTCCGTCCACGAAGCCTGAGTGCGGGACGCTCGACAGTAGACCGCCGCCGGTGGCCGCGGTCGGGTGGCCGGGTGCGCCGACGGGCGGGCACGGTACCGTAGCAGGATCAGGCTGCGCGCGTCCGCGCGGCCGTGTTCGACACGATGGAGGGTGACGGCCGGATGAGCGATGCCGCCCGATCAGTGGACAAGACCGGCGAGCCGGCGGAATGCGAGCAGGTGGCACCCGGCAACTACGTGATCAGGACGCGGGAGTATCTGTTGAACTCCGGGCTCGTCGTCGGCCGGAAGAAGGCCCTGGTGGTGGATACCGGTGCCGGGCCGCGGCAGGCGCGGCGGATTTACGCGGCCGTACGCGCGTTGACCAAGCTGCCGCTCGTCGTCGTCAACACGCATTTCCACTACGACCACGTCTTTGGCAACGCCTACTTCGCGGCCCAGGGCGTGCAGGACTTTTACGCGCACCGCAATTGCGCGCACGACATCGCCGAATACGGCGTGCTCCAGCGTGAGGCAGTCGGGGGGACGGAACCGGAAATGGCGGCCGCCGACGGGGAGCATACCGAAATTAAGATGCCCAACAAGCTGGTCGATGCGGAGACCACCGTCGATCTGGGCGAAGTCAGCGTCAAACTCTTCCATCTGGGCCGCGGCCACACCGACGGCGACCTGCTGGTCGGTTCGCCCACCACGCTTTTTGCCGGTGATCTGGTGGAGCAAGGCGCCCCGCCCGCCTTCGAAGATTCCTACCCGCGCGATTGGGTGGAAACGCTGCGCCGGATTTCCGGGCTGCGGCACGAGTACGACGTGCTGGTGCCCGGCCACGGCCAGACCGTCAGCGACGCCTTCGTGAAGAACATGTGCGAGACCATGACCCTGGCCGTCCGGATGGGCGAACAGGCCAGCCGCGACACTCCCGCAGACTCCACCAAGGCCATCCCCATCCTGCCCTACGGCCCCGCGCAGTCCCGCGCCCTGCTGCAGCGCTTAACCGCCACCCGCTAAGCGGCGCGGCGGCGAGGGAGTGGGGCGTCAGCCCAGGTCAAGCCGCATGAGCACGCGGGGGAACCCGTTCAGCACCGAGTCGGTGTCTGCCGCCTTCGTGAAGCCGGCCTGTTCGAAGAGCTTTCGGGTGCCAACGTAGGCCATGGTGAGGTCGACCTTCTTGCCCTCGTTGTCGAGCGGGTAGCCCTCAACGGCGGGGGCACCATGCCCGCGTGCGAGGTCGACGGCGCCCGCGAGCAGGCGGTGCGAGATCCCCTGGCCGCGATGCCCCGGCCGCACCCGGATGCACCACGCCGACCACACGTCGGCGTCGTCCACGTGCGGAATCTTGCGGTTGCGCGCAAACGCCGTGTCGGCCCGGGGGTGCACGGCGGCCCAGCCGACCACTTCGTCGCCGTCGTAGGCGAGCACTCCGGGCGGCGGGTCCTGGCCGCACAAGCGCTCGACGAGGGCCCCTCGATCCTTGCCCCGCAACGAGACGTTGTCTTTCGACGGAAGGCGATAGCTGAGGCACCAACAGACATTCGCATCGGCGCGCTTTGGCCCCAGCATGGTCTTCACGTCGCCGAACACCGTTGCCGGACGCACCTCGATGGCCATGGAATCACCCTGCCACCGCCATCCGATGCTGGCAATGCTCCGGACCCCGCCGCGTCTACCGTTCCCGCGCGTGACTCAATGGCGGCGCGACTGGAGGCCGAAGAGCCAGGTCAGCAGGGCGCTGAGCAGCATGCCGGTGCCGGTGATCAGGCCCATGCCGGCCCAAAAGAACAACGGGATCCTGCCGGTGCCGGGGACAGGCGCGGCGCCGGCCTGTTGCGCGAGCAGGTAGAGCCCCGCGGCGGCGCCGATGCCCAGCACGGCCAGCAGCCAGCACAGCCGGGGCCACCAGGCGGACGCCGCCCAGAAGCTGCCGTAGCCGGACCAGATGTTCCAGTCGCTGCCGCGCCGCAGCACGATCGGGCCGGCGGCCAGCACCCAAAAGCCGGCCACCAAAAAGGCGGCCACCACATCCGCCGGGCGGTGCCAGCCGTTGATCAACGTAGCGGCACCGGCCAGCACGGCATACAGGCCGCCGGCGGCCGCAGCGAACGGCCGCCACCGGGGCGAGACCACCAGGAAGATGGCCAGGGCCGCAGCCGTGGCGATGGTGGTGTGCCCCGACGGCAGCGAATTGTGTTCCAGCGTGGGCACGCCGCGGTCGGGCCGGTCGAGGATGAGGTTCTTCAAAATCCACGTGGTCGCCGCCGACGCCGCGACCACCGCCACGCCGACCACGGCCGGCCCCCACCGGCGTCGTACCAAGGCCGCCACCAGCAGCACGACGGCCGCCACGGCGACGGAGATATCCGGCAGCAGGTCCAGGAAGTCCAGGAAAACGCCGCGGCCCAGCCGCCAGCCGGAGTCCGCCTCCGCCCAGGCCGATTCGTCGGCGAACTGCCCGGTGGTGGTGCGGACGAAGGCGTAGTAGTTCAGCACAAAGGCTCCCGCGCACAACAGCGCTCCCAGCCAGAACAGGGCGGGAGCGTGCGCCGCCGGACGGCTGGACGCGGGCCGGGAGCGGACACGGGAACGCTGCGGAGTCATCGATTCTAGGGTCGCACACAATGCTGAGAGCATCCGGGAAGGGCGGCCGGCCGTACAGTTGGAGTTGATGAGACCGCACCAGATTCCCGATGTTTCCGGGCTTTCCGACCGGCCGGAGCTCCCCGACCTCGCCGACCTGCTGGCCGCCGCGCGCGTTGTGTCGCTGCCGATGAAGGTCCGCTTCCGCGGGGTGATGCAGCGCGAGGTGCTGCTGTTTGAGGGCCCCGCGGGCTGGGCGGAGTTCTCGCCCTTTCTTGAGTACGACGACGACGAAGCCGCCGCGTGGCTGGCGGCCGCGGTGGAGGCCGGCTGGCGGGGCTTCCCGGACCCGGTCCGGGACAGTATCCCCGTCAACGCCACGGTTCCCGCGGTGGCGCCGGCGGACGTGCCCGGCGTGCTGGCCCGTTACGACGGTGTGCAGACGGTGAAGATCAAGGTTGCCGAATCCGGTCAAGACGTCGAGCAGGACGTGGCCCGCGTTGCGGCCGTCCGTGCCGCAGCCCCGCACGCTGCCCTGAGGGTGGATGCCAACGGCGGCTGGGATGTTCCCACGGCCGTGGAGGCGTTGACCCGGCTGGCCGGGTACTCGCTGGAGTACGCCGAGCAGCCGGTCCCCGACATCGCCGGGCTGCGGGCGGTGCGGACCGAACTGCGCCGGCGCGGCATCCCCATCCCGATCGCGGCCGACGAAAGCGTGCGCAAGGCCGCCGACCCCTTGCGGGTGGCCCGCGAAGACGCCGCCGACCTGATCGTGGTCAAGGTGCAGCCCCTCGGGGGCGTGCGGCGGGCGCTGGAGATCGTCGCGCAAGCCGGGCTCCCCGCCGTCGTCAGTTCTGCCCTGGACTCCTCCGTGGGAATCCGTGCCGGCGTGGCCTTGGCGGCGGCGCTGCCGGAACTTCCCTTTGCCTGCGGGTTGGCGACGGTGTCCCTGATGGGCGCCGACGTGGCGGCTGAACCGCTGGTGCCGGTGGCCGGGCGCCTCCCGGTGCGCGACGTGGTGCCCGACGCGGACCTGCTGGATCGTCTTGCTGCGCCCGAGGACCGGCGGCAGTGGTGGCTGGAACGGCTGGCACGGACGTACCGGCTGCTGGAGTTGACGTAGGGGCGGGGGAACGGCCGCGCGAACCCACCGGCTGGGGCGTGCCCTTTCCACACGCCGGTGGCTCTCCAGATTGAATTGCGTGGCTTAATCGTCCGGTGAGCGCAGCCTAGACGTGCCCACTCCGTGCACTGTTGGTGTCAGAAAGAGGCCCTCAAACTGTCCGAGGCAGCCGGTAGCGTGAGGATATGGAGGGCGAGGGCATCGAGCTTCGGTTGCCGGTTCCGGGACAGGGACTGGTGATGGACCTTGGTGTGCCCTCGCGTCCGGACAGTTCCCTGCTGGAAGCGCTGCTGCAGCAGGTGGTGGCAGAGGCGCTGCTGCGACGTTATGGCATCGGGCCTGATCGCGCCGGACTCTTTCCGACGACCGCTGACCTTGGTGCCGCTGGCGACGCCAGCTCTGCAGAGGTTTCTTCCCCAACCGAAGACGCCGGTGGCGAGCCTGTGGTCCACGAGGGTGGGATGGGCAAACCCTTGGGGCCGGAGGGCGCCGGGGGCAAGCCTGTCGTGCCCGAGGGCACCGGGTGCAGGCCGGTGGTGCCCGAGGGTGGGGTGGGCGTGCCTGCCGTGTTGGCCGGCCTGTTGGCGGTGGTGGAGCCAGCGGAACTGGATGACGCGCAGACCATGGATTATCTCTTGGCCGCGGCGCGGGTGGAGGCGTGGGTGCAGTCGTGCCAGGTCAAGGCGTTGGACCGCTTCGCCCGGCTTCGTCCCGGCGTTGGCGCCGACCGCGACCCGGAAGGATTTTCCCGCTTCGCGCCGCAGGAAATCTCGGCACACCTCTGCACGGGGGATGCTGCGGCGCGGGCCATGCTGGCCGATGCCCGGCACATCTGCTCGCACCTGCCGGGCACGCTCGAGGCGATGGGCCGCGGTGACCTGGACCTGCCGCGCGCGAAAGCGCTGGCCCGCGGCTCCGCGGACCTGCCGGCGGAGTGTCTGCAGGATTTCGAAGCCGCGGTGCTGCCGGGCGCCGGGGACATCACGCTGGACGCGGTCCGGTCCCGTGCCCGGCGGATGCGGGACCGGCTGCACCCGGAGTCCTTGGCGGAGCGGCACCGGCGGGCGAACGAGTCCCGGGACGTGCAGCTGACCGACCAGGACGACGGGATGGCCGAATTGTGGATCCGCACCAGCGCGGACAAGGCGCATCTGGTTTTCGACCGGATCCAGGCCACGGCCCGCTCCCTCCAAGGCCCCGGCGAAGAACGGACCCTGCCCCAGCTGCGCGCCGACGTGTTCACCGACCTGCTGCTGAGCGACGGCACTGCCCTGGCTGGCGCCGCGAACACCGCGAAGGCGGAAGACACGGTACCGGCAGCGCCGGCACCAGCACAGATGTCCGCCGGCAGCGGCAGCGGCAGCGGCAGCGGCAGCTTTGCTGGAGGCATGTCCGGGGACGGCACGGTTGCGGTTCCCAGGCCGGCACCGGCCGACGGCGGCGGTGGCCGTACCGCACCCGGCAGCGGTGACCGCGCCGGAGCGGGGCCGGGGATGCTGGTCACCATGCCCCTGACCACGCTGCTGGGGTGGAACGAAGAACCCGGAGACTTGGCCGGGCACGGACCGATTCCACCGGACATGGGACGGCAACTGGCCCAGCTGGCGAAATCCTGGTTGCTGGTGCTCACCGACGACCATGGTCAGGCGATCGCGGCCGCCCGGAAGCTGCGGCTTCCGCCCGAGTGGCTCAAGCGGCTGGTCCGTGTCCGGGACCGGCACTGCCGTTTCCCTGGCTGCCGCCGCGCGGCCCGATACTGCGAGATCGACCATGTCCTCGCGTGGGACGACGGCGGGCCGACTGTGCTGGAAAACCTGCAGTGCCTGTGCAGCGCGCATCATGCGGCGAAGACCGGCGGGCACGCCCGGGCCGCTGCCGGGCCACACGGCGAGATCACGTGGACCACGCGCACCGGCCACCGCAAAAGCACGCATCCGGACGAGGGCTGGGACACCCTCCTGCCCCGGCCGAAGGAAACGGAAGCCGCCACCAACGGCGGAAGCGGATACAACACCGACGGCGCCGAAGATACAGCCGGAGACGCGGCCTCCGGCGGTGGAGCCAGCACCGGCGGCACGCGGGGTCGGAAGCCCCGCCGTACGTTGGGCGGCATCGAGCTGCCCGACGACGGGGACGCCGATCCGACTGCGCCGCCCCCGTTCTGACTCCGGCGCTGCATCGCAGCTGAAGGCCTCACGGGTGGCGCTTCTACAGCCGGCAACGGTGTCGCGGGTCCGGAATGCTGGTCACGACCACGCTGCTGGGACCCACCAGGAGTCCGGGGACCTTGCCGGGCACGGGCTGATTCCAACGGATGAAGCCCTGGAAACACTCGAACCCCGCGCCATGAAAACTCGAAGCCTCGCCGCCGCGGAACCGCTCGGCAAGGTGTTTTGCCTGCCGTTGGCCGAAAATTCACCACTGCTCGGCCTGCCGGTCGAATTCGTTCACCACACTGGAGGACGATCCGACAGTTCTAAGCAGAAGGTGAAGACGTGACCGAAACCAAGAAGCGCTACCTGCCGATGCTGGGCCATGTGTCCGGAAAACGCAGCGCCGTGACCTGCGCGCTCAAGTGCGACAACGCCTGTGCCAAGGGCGTCTGCAACACCTCGGACAATAACTACTTCCGGGACATCGTCTCCGCCGAATACTCCCGCCGCCGGATGATGGGGTTGGGCGGCGCCGGCGCGCTGGCGCTGATGTTCGGCGGCGGGGCGGCCGCGGAGGCACAGGTTGGGCTGGCCCCGGCCGCCAAGGCCGGGCGCGGGCCGGACAACCCAAGCAAGCTCAAGTTCGACGGCATCCAGGCCGTGCCGAACAACGTGGACGACGTCGTGGTGCCCAAGGGCTACAACTGGGATCCGGTGATCCGCTGGGGCGATCCCCTGTTCCATGACAGCCCGGAATTCGATCCGGAGAACCAGACCAAGGAGTCCCAGTCGGGCCAGTTCGGCTACAACAACGACTACCTGGACATCATCGAGATCCCGGGCAGCAAGGGCAAGCGTGCGGTCCTGTTCGCCAACCACGAGTACACCAACGAAGGCATCATGTTCCCGCCGGACATGCCCGTCGAGCGCCAGCGCGAGGTAGCCATGGCCGCGCACGGGCTGTCCGTGGTGGAGCTGGAGCGCAAGGGCAAGGGCCAGCCGTGGACCTACGTCCGCGGCGCCCGGCTGAACCGCCGGTTCCTGATGGACACTGAATACGAACTCACCGGACCTGCTGCCGGCTCCGACCTGCTGAAGACGCAGGCCGATCCCACCGGCCGCATCGTGCTGGGAACGCAAAACAACTGCGCCGGCGGCACCACCCCGTGGGGGACCGTGCTCTCGGGCGAAGAGAACTTCAACCAGTACTTCAAGGTGTCGGCACCGACCGCGGAGCAGCGCCGCTACGGCCTGACCAGTGCCAACCCGTCGCGCGGCTGGCACATCCCGGAACCGCGCTTCGACACCGACCGGCCCGAGGGCAAGAACGAAGACAACCGGTTCGGCTGGATCGTGGAGGTGGACCCGTTCGATCCCACCTCCACCCCGCGCAAGCACACCGCCCTGGGACGGTTCAAGCACGAGGGCGCCAACGTGACCATCGCCGCCTCGGGCCACGCGGTGTCCTACTCCGGCGACGACGAGCGCTTCGACTACCTGTACAAGTTCGTCTCCAAGGGCACCTACCGCGAGGGCGACAAGAAGCACAACATGACCCTGCTGACCGAGGGTGACCTCTATGTGGCCAGCTTCAAGGGCAATTCCCCGCAAAACCAGATCGACGGCTCCGGCGTGCTGCCCTCCGACGGCGCGTTCGACGGCACCGGCCATTGGATCCAGCTGACCCGCGACGGCGAGTCGCTGGTGCCGGGCATGCGGATCGACCAGGTGCTGGTGTACACCCGGCTCGCCGCCGACGCCATGGGTGCCACCAAGATGGACCGCCCGGAGGACGTGGAAATCAACCCGGCAACCGGCAAGATCTACATGGCCTGCACCAACAACACCGCCCGGACCCGCGCGCAGGTGGACGAGCCGAACCCCCGGGCCAACAACCGCCACGGCCACATCGTCGAAATGACCGAGACCGGTGACCAGACCTCCACCGAATTCACCTGGCAACTGATCCTGGTGGCGGGCGATCCGGCAGCGGACGATTTGGTCTACTTCAGCGGCTACCCGGCGGACCAGGTGCAGCCGATTTCCTGCCCGGACAACCTGGCCTTCGATTCGGCCGGAAACCTGTGGGTCTCCACCGATGGGCAGCCCGGCACCATCCAGCGCAACGACGCACTCTTCCGCGTCACGCTGGAAGGACAGGAACGCGGCAAGGTGGAGCAGTTCATGGCCGTTCCGATCGATGCCGAGACCTGCGGACCGCTGATTCACGACGACGACGGGCTGGTGTTCGTCGCCGTCCAGCACCCGGGCGAGGACGGCAGCTGGGGCGCCCAGCGCTCGCTGTTCCCGGACTACGTCGAGGACGGGCGCCGCGCCAAGCCGGGCGACGCCGCGCTGCCCCGGCCGGCCGTGATCCAGATGTTCAAGGGCAAGAACGGGCACATCAAGCGCTAGTCGGGCAACGCTGACGGAAAGCTTGATCCGTCAGCACGTGCCTGGCGGAAGGCCTGGCGGCCGCGTCCCTCGGGGCGCGGCCGTCTGCTTACCATGAGGGGGTGACTGCGCAGCTGACCTCGATGGAAACCGCCCGACTGGCTGTGAAGGCCTTGGTCTGGGGCGGAGTGCGCGACGTCGTCATCGCGCCGGGCTCGCGCAGCGCTCCGCTCGCGTATGCGCTCGCCGAGGCCGAAACACACGGTGACCTGCGGCTGCATGTGCGCATCGATGAGCGGGGCGCGGCGTTTACCGCCCTCGGGCTCTCGCTGGGCTCGCTGCGCCCGGTCCCGGTAGTCACAACCTCCGGAACGGCAGTGGCCGAGCTGATGCCGGCGGTCATGGAGGCCAATCACGCCGGCGTGGAGCTGGTGGTGCTTTCCGCCGACCGCCCGGCCGAAATGCGCGGCACCGGCGCCAACCAAACCACCGTGCAGCCCGGTCTGTTCGGCATCCACGTGCGCTCCGCCGTCGACATCCCGGCCGGAGACGACCCGACGGACGCCATCCGCACCAGTCTCCTGAACGCGAAAGGCATCCCGCCGACACCGGCGGCGGCGGCCGCGACGGCCGACCTGCTAGCGCTGGCGGCCACGCCGTCGGCGGCAAGCGCCGCAACAACGGCGGCAGAAACGATGGGGCACCAGGGCGCGGTCGGTCCCGTGCACATCAATCTCGCGTTCCGGGATCCGCTGTTCCCGGATACGGATCCCGCCCCGGCGCCGGTGGAGGCAACGGACGACGGCGGTGCTTCGGCAACCGCGGCAACGGCACCCGAGCGGGCCATCAGTTGGCCCGCGGGTTTGGCGGAACCGCCGGTCCACTCGACCGAGGAACGCCGCACGGTGGTCGTGGCCGGCCACGGTGCCGGCGCAAGGGCCGAAGCCTTCGCGCGGGCACACCGGCTGCCGCTGCTGGCCGAACCGTCCTCCAACGCGAGGTTCGGCCCCAACGCCATCGGCCCCTACCGCCTGCTGCTGGGCCACCTCGGGACGCAGATCGAACGTGTCGTGGTCTTTGGCCGGCCGACGCTCTCGCGGCCGGTGTCCGCCCTGCTCGCACGCGAGGACGTTCAGACCGCGTTGTTCCAGCCGGAACCGGTGGCCTGGTTCCAGCCCGGACGCCGCCGTGAGCGGGTGATTTCCGAGCCCGGGGATCTGTCAATCTTCTCCGGCCAGGGGCCCGACGCGTGGTTGCTGCTCTGGCGGCAGGCCGCCGGTGCGGCCGACGTTGCCCTGATTGAACGCCTGGACGCCGAACCGGAGCTGACGGGCCTGCGCGTCGCACGATCGGTCTGGCTCCATACCCGCGGCCGGCTGGTGCTCGGTTCGTCCAACCCGATTCGCGATGTGGACCTGGCCGGAACGCCCATCGACATCCCGGACGCTTTCGTGCACGCCAACCGAGGGGTGGCCGGCATCGACGGCACGGTGGCAACGGCGGCGGGCATCGCGCTGGGAGCAGGAACCGGAACCCGGGCACTCATGGGTGACTTGACCTTCCTGCACGACGCCGGATCGCTGCTGCTCGGACCCGGGGAGCCCGAGCCCGACCTGCAGATCGTGGTGGTCAACGATTCCGGCGGCGGGATCTTCTCGACCCTCGAACACGGGAAGGTGGGGGAGCACGAGACGTTCACCTCCGCCGTCGAACGCCTCTTCGGGACCCCGCACCGCGCGGACCTTGCCTCGCTGGCCGGTGGCTACGGGGTCCGGCACCGGCTGGTCAAGGACGCGGACGAGCTGGACGCCGTCCTCTCCGAGCCGGTGGCCGGGCGGAGCGTGGTGGAAATCCGCACCGACCGAAGCCGGCTGCGGGTCGTGCATGCAGAAGTGGCGGCCGCCATCGCGACCGCCACCTCCCGTCTGTTGGGTTGAGCCTGCTCAGAGGACCTTCGAGAGGAACGCCTTGGTGCGTTCGTGCTGCGGGTTGGCCAGCACGTCCTCGGGCTTGCCCTGCTCTACCACCACGCCGCCGTCCATGAAGACCACGCGGTCACCCACTTCGCGGGCGAAGCCCATCTCGTGCGTGACCACCATCATGGTCATGCCTTCGTCGGCCAGCTTGCGCATGACCTCAAGCACGTCGCCCACCAGTTCGGGGTCCAGCGCGGAGGTCGGCTCGTCGAAGAGCATCATGTCCGGGTTCATGGACAACGCCCGCGCAATGGCCACCCGCTGCTGCTGCCCGCCGGAGAGCTGGGCGGGGTAGGCGTTCTCGCGGTTTGCCAGCCCTACCTTCTCCAGGTTCTTCCGGGCGACTTCCATGGCTTCGGCTTTGCCGCGTCCCTTGGCCCGGCGCTGGGCCAGGGTGAGGTTGTCCAGGACGTTCAGGTGCGGGAACAGGTTGAACTGCTGGAACACCATGCCGATCCGGGTGCGGACCCGGTCCAAGTCCGTTTCCGGATCGGTGATGTCCACGCCTTCCACCAGGACGGTGCCGCTGGTCGGCTCCTCGAGCCGGTTCACGCAGCGCAGCAGGGTGGACTTGCCGGAGCCCGAGGGCCCGATGACGCAGACCACTTCGCCCTGGTTCACATGGAAGTCAATGCCCTTGAGGACCTCGTTGTTGCCGAAGTTCTTGCAGAGGTCCTTGACCTCGATGGCCGGCGCGTCCGGGCGCAGGGATTCTTCAGTCATGGGTTACCGGCTCCTGTTGTTGCGCTTCTCCAGCCAGGCGACCAGCTGGGTAAGCGGCAAGGTAATGATCAGGTACATGAGCGCCGCGGCGACCAAGGGCGTGGCATTGGCGAACTGGGAGACGCCGTCGCGGGCAAAAGTCGTGAGCTCCCGATTGGCCAGGGCCATGCCGGCGATGAAGAGCAGGGAGGTGTCCTTGATCAGGATGACCAGCTCATTGGTCAGCGGCGGGGTGACGATGCGCACCGCCTGCGGCAGCACCACGGAGACCATGGTCCAGGTCGGGTTCATGCCCAGCGAGCGGGCCGCCTCCCGTTGGCCGGTGGGGACGGCTTCGATGCCGGCGCGGAGTGTCTCGGCAATGTACGCAGCGGAGACGACGATCAAACCGATCAGCCCGGCGCCGGTGCTGCCTCCCGGCGGACGCCAGTCGAAGGCGATCGGGACCGCGAAGGCAAAGCCGAAAATCACCAGCAGGGCAGGCAGGCCGCGGAACAGCTCGATGTAGGCGGTCGCCACCCACCGGTAGGGCGCCACGGGAGAGAGCTTCATGAGCGCCAGGAGGAGACCAAAAAGCAGGCCACCGACGAAGGCGATCAGAGTGTAGACGACGGTGTTCTTGGCCGCCGTGACGATGATGGTGGGGAATTGCTCGCCCAAGACTTCCGGGTTCAGGAAGCTCGTGCGGATGGCCTCCCAATCGGCAACCAAAGCGACGGCGGCGACGGCCGCGATGAAGATGGCGTAAAGGACCCCGCGGAAAAGTCGGCGGCGGGTCGAAGGTTTCACTGGTGATGCCTTCCAGCTGTAAGTCGGCGGCCCCCGTTCCCGCTGCTGACGCGCGGGAACGGGGGCCGGAGGGCGTGCTACTCGGTGAAGTACTTGTCGTAGATTTCCTGGTACTTGCCGTTGTCGCGCAGCGTCGAGAGGGCATCGTTGACGGCCGAGATCAGCGCCTCGGACCCTTCCTTCTTCGCCGCAAAGCCGTAGGACTCGTCGGTCTTGTACTCCTCGACGATGGTGAACTTGCCGTCCTCGGTGTGACCGATGTTCACGGGCAGGTCCTGCAGCAAGGCGTCGACCTGGCCGGCCTGGATGGCCTGGTACATCTCGGCATCGGACGGGAACGCGACGACTTCGGCGTCCTCGGGGGCGTTCTCCCGGGTGTAGGCCTCGCCGGTGGTGCCCTGCTGGACGCCCACCTTCTTGCCGGAGAGGTCGCCCACAGCCTTGATGTCGGAGTCCTTCGGGACCAGCAGCGACTGCAGCGAGTCGTAGTAGGGGTCGGAGAAGGCGATGTTCTTCTTGCGGTCCTCCGTGATGGTCATCGCGCTGGCGCCGAGGTCGCACTGGCCGGCGGCCAGCGTGACACCGGACTGCAGGGCGTCGAAACCGACGTCCTGGATGGCCACTTCAAGGCCCATCTCCGAAGAGATTTCCGTGATCAGATCGATGTCGAAGCCGGTGTACTCGCCGCCCTCTTCGAACTCGAACGGGGGGTAGGGGATGTCGGAGCAGACGGTCAGCGTTCCCGGCTGGACCAGGGGCAGCTCGGAACCCGCGCCGGGACTGCCGGTGCTGCCGTTGCCGCCGGCGTCGTCCGAACCACCGCACGCGGTCAAAGCGAGTGCCGCCACGGCCAAGAGGGAGAACCCCTGGACCGCCTTGGATGCGTTTTTGCGCATAGTTACTACCTTTGTCTCGTTGGAAATCCGGCTTAAGTGTAGCGGCATTGCCCGCCACGGGTGATATGCACCACAGGCTACAGCCATTGCCTATTGGAAAACAGCGTAGTCGGCGGGAGGCGAGTTTGCTCCCGCCCGCCACGATTGTCGGTGAATAGTTATCTGCGCCGCAGGCCGAGCGCCTCGATCATGGGCCGGAACTTGGCCCATGTCTCCGCCAGTTCGGCCTCCGGATCGGAGCCGTCCACGATGCCGCAGCCGGCGTAAAGCCGGACCCGCTGCGGACTCTCCACCACGGCGCCGCGCAGCGCGATGCCCCATTCGCCGTTGCCGGCGCCGTCGGTCCAGCCCACCGGGCCGGCGTACGGCCCGCGGTCCATTTGTTCCAGTTCACGGATCAGGACTCCGGCAACCTCGGTGGGGGTGCCGCATACGGCCGCGGTGGGGTGCACGGCTTCGGCCAGTTCCAACGACGACGGCGGCTGCCCGCCGTCGTGCGCCAGCTCGGCCGAGACGTCGGACGCCAAGTGCCATACGTTGGGCAGCTCCAGCACGAACGGCTCGCTGTGCGAGCTCATCGCGGTGGTGAAGGGCTCGAGTTTCCGGGTGAGCGAGTCGATGGCGATCCGGTGCTCGTGCAGCTGCTTCTCGGAGCCGGCCAGCACGCGCTGGGCGTAGTCGGTGTCCGATTCGCCGGCGTGGCCGTGGGTGCGGGAGCGGTCGAGCGTGCCGGCCAGCACCCGGGCGCGGGCCACATTATTCTCTACCTTGATCAGCATCTCCGGCGTGGAGCCGATCAGCCCGTCCACGGAGTACGTCCAGCAGTCCTTGTACCGTGCGGCCAGTTCGCGCAGCACCTGGGCGGTGGCGATGGGCGAGGCGAGGTTGGCCACCACGTCCCGGGCCACGACGAGCTTGCTCAGGTTCCCGGCCTGGATGCGCTTAACCCCGGCCGCGACGGCATCCATGTACGCCTGCTCCGAAACCTGTCCCGGAACGAGGGAGTCCGCCGGATCGGGGCTGCGCTCTACCGAGATCTCTTCCAGCCAGCCCGCGAGCACAGCCTCGGCTGTTTCGGCGCTGAGGTGGGCATCGCCGTCGTACGTCAGATAGGTGAGCCACGCGCGGTCGCCGTCCAGGCCCACCAGCACCTCCGGCACCACCAGGCGGGAGCTATGGGTCGACGTGAAGGAGAACGCGAAGGAACCGAAGGCGACCGGCCCGGTGCCGGGGCCGCCCACCCGGTTGTCGATGTCGGCGGTGGCCTGGATTCCGCGCCACCACGCGGCTGCCTGTTGGAAGCGGTCAGGTCCTGTGGCCGTGAACCGCGCAATCTCGCCGAAACCGGCGAGCCCGCCCTCGCGCCGCACCCAGCAGAGCACGTCATCGCGCACCAGATACTCCAGCAGCCCTTGGGTGTCGGGCACCGCGGGCCATTCGACCGTGATGCCGCGCAGCGTACCGCCGGGCACGTGGTCCGCAGCCTCCGGTACCGCGCGGCCGGCCGGTGCGGCCGGCCCGGTTTCGGGCAGGCCGGACGAGGGGGACAGGGGGGAGGTCATGGTCATTAAGCCTACTCTGCCCGGGCAAAGGCCACCGCCCCCGATCGCCCGGGTTCGCGGGCGGGCGCCGGTCTTTGAGACAATGGGCCAGTGAATCGTGCATCGCTGGAGAAGCGCCCGGATGAAGTAGCCGCCATGTTCGACGACGTGGCGCCGAAGTACGACCTGGTCAACGATGTGCTGTCGATGGGCCAGACCCGCCGGTGGCGCCGGATCGTGGTGGACGCGGTGGGCGCCAATCGTGGCCAGAAGGTCCTGGACCTGGCCGCCGGAACGGGTACCTCCAGCGAACCGTATGCCGATGCCGGCATCCATGTGGTGGCGTGCGATTTCTCCTTGGGCATGCTGCGCGTGGGCAAGCGCCGCCGCCCGGACATCGATTTCGTGGCCGGAGACGCGACCAATTTGCCCTTCGCGGACAACTCCTTCGACGCGGTCACCATCTCCTTCGGCCTGCGCAACGTCAGCGATCCGAAACTGGCGCTGCGCGAAATGCTGCGCGTAGCCAAGCCCGGTGGCCGGCTCGTGATCGCCGAGTTCTCGCACCCGACCCTCCCGGTCTGGCGCACCGTCTACACCGAGTACCTGATGCGCGCGCTGCCCGCGATCGCGTCAAAGATTTCCTCCAACCCCGACTCCTACGTCTACCTGGCCGAGTCCATCCGCGCCTGGCCCAACCAGGACCAGTTGGCCGAGTGGATCACCGGCGAAGGCTGGCAGGACGTGGCGTACCGCAACCTGTCCGGCGGCATCGTCGCCGTCCACCGCGCCATCAAACCGGGCCGGGACGATGCGGCCAACGCCGACGCGCAGGCCGCGCTGCGGCGCCAGAGCAGCAGGCACACCCTGTAGCCATGTCAGTTCTCATTGTTGGGGCAGGGCCGGCCGGATCCACGGCCGCGTACTACCTCGCCCGCGCCGGCGTGGACGTGACGGTGCTGGAAAAGACGGCGTTCCCGCGCGAAAAGGTCTGCGGCGACGGCCTGACGCCGCGCGCCGTGCGCGAAGTTCAACTGCTGGGACTGCCGCACGAGGAATCCGCCGGCTGGCGCCGAAACCGGGGGCTGCGGCTGATTGCCGGCGGCCGGCAGCTCGAGCTGCCCTGGCCGGAACTCAGCGACTTTCCGGACTACGGGCTGATCCGCACCCGGCTCGGCTTTGACGAGGAATTGGCCCTCCACGCGGCGGCCGCCGGCGCCGTCGTGCTGGAGAGCCACTCCGTCTCCACCGCCCTCCGGGACGAGGCCGGACGGGTCACCGGGGTGCGCGCCAACCTGCTGGACGGGCGCGGGCGCAAGACCGGCGAGACCAAGGACTTCTTCGCCGACGTGGTGCTGGCCGCCGACGGCAACTCCACCCGCACGGCCCTGAGCCTGGGCATCGAGAAGCGCGACGACCGGCCGCTGGGCGTGGCAGTGCGCACCTACTTCAACTCACCCCGCCACGACGACGACTGGATGGAAGGCTGGCTGGAGCTTCCGGATGCGGCCGGCAACCCTCTGCCCGGCTACGGCTGGGTCTTTGGTGTTGGCGACGGCACATCCAACGTGGGCCTGGGCATCCTGAACTCGTCCAAGTCCTTCGGCAAGCTGGACTACCGGCAGGTGCTCCGCGAGTGGACCGCCGGCATGCCGGCGGACTGGGGCTTCACCGAGGAAAACCAGGTGGGGCAGATCCGCGGGGCGGCCCTGCCGATGGGGTTCAACCGCACGCCGCACTACAGCCCCGGGCTGCTGCTGCTCGGCGACGCCGGCGGGATGGTCAGCCCGTTTAACGGAGAGGGCATCTCCTACGCCATGGAGTCAGCCCGCTACGCGGCGGAGCTGATCGCCGACGCGCATGGCCGTTTGTCCGGGACCGGCGGGCAGCTGCTCAGCATGGCCGGCTTCGACGCCGCGATGGCCCGGTACCCGGGAATCATCCGCGGGCACTGGGGCAGCCACTTCACCCTGGGCCGGATTTTTGCCCAGCTGATCGGCAAACCGGCCATCATGAAACTGGCCCTGCGGACCGGAATGCCGGTTCCGCCGTTGATGCGCTTCGTGGTGCGGATGCTGGCCAATCTGACCGACTCGGGCGGCAAGGGATTTGAGGATAGAGTTATTCATCTGCTGGAGCAACTGACGCCGCCGGCATCCAACCAGGCCGGCAGCCACAAGCCTGCCGGCCATACCGCCCCCACGATTAGTTAGTGTTGAACAGTGACTGACGCCAAACCGAGCTGGACTCCCGCCGGCCAGAACCCGCCGGAGTCGCCGGAGCTGGATACCGCGACTGCCGCCCTTGCCACCAGCTTGAACCTCCCGGATGGATTCGCCCCGGTGGCCCAGGACGCCGTGCTCGGTCCCGCGGTTTCCACCGCCTTGGCGAGGGTGGAGAAGCAGCTGCGTGCTGCCATTGCACATTCCGATCCGTTCGCCGATGCCACCAGCCGCCACCTCGTGGAAGCCGGCGGGAAGCGGATCCGTCCGCTGCTGACCATCCTGGCCGCGCAGCTGGGGAACGGTTCGGTTCCCGACGTGGTGCAGGCCGCCGTCGTCGTCGAACTGACGCACCTGGCCACGCTCTATCACGACGACGTGATGGATTCGGCGCCGTACCGCCGGGGCGCCCCGACCGCACACGAGGTGTGGGGCAACCAGGTGGCCATCCTGGCCGGCGACCTGATCTTTGCCCGCGCTTCGCTGCTGGTGTCCCAGCTGGGGCCCGAAGCAGTGGGCATCCAGGCGCGCACCTTCGAGCGGCTCTGCCTGGGCCAGCTCCATGAAACCGTCGGCCCGCGCGAGGACGAGGACCCGGTGGAGCATTACCTCTCCGTGATTGCGGACAAGACCGCCTCGTTGATCGCCACCTCCGGCCAGCTCGGCGCCATGTTCTCCGGCGCCGGCGAGCAGGCCGTGAACGTGATGCTGGAATACGGCGAGAAGGTGGGCGTGGCCTTCCAGCTGGCCGACGACGTGATCGACGTGACCGGCCTCAAGGCCAAGTCCGGCAAGACCCCCGGCACCGACCTGCGTGAGGGCGTCCCCACCCTGCCGGTCCTGTTGCTGCGCCAGGCCGCGGCCGACGGCGATGCGTCGGCAGCCGCCGTGCTGGAACTGGTGGACGCCGACCTGACGTCCGACGAGGCACTGGCCGACGCGGTCTCCGCGCTGCGCGGGCACCCGGTCACCGCCAAGGCCTGGGCCATTGCGGGTGAATGGGCCGAAGCCGCCAAGGTGTCGCTGGCCCCGCTGCCCGAGAGCACGGTCAAGGCCGCGCTGACAGCCTTCGCCGAGGCCGTGGTGGACCGCGAGGTCTGACATGCCGTGCGAGGTCTGACATGCCGTGCCTGCGCCGTCCTGCAAGGAATAACGAGTGACCGTTGAACAAGCACTCTTGTCCTTCGCCCTGGTGGCTGGCCTGCTGACCCTGGTTCCCGGGATGGATACCGCGTTGGTGTTGCGCTCAGCCGTCAGCGAAGGTCGGGGCAAGGCGTACGCTACGGCGTTGGGCATCAACACCGGAGCCCTGGTCTGGGGCATCGCGGCCGCAGTCGGGGCGTCGGCGCTGTTGGCTGCCTCCGAGACAGCGTTTACGGTGCTGAAGTTGGCCGGCGCCGCTTACATGGTCTGGCTGGGCGCCCGGATGCTGTTCAGGTCGTTCCGGAAACCGGCAGCGTACCTTCCGGACGCCGGTGCGCCGGCCGCTGCGTCGTCGTACGTCAGGGCGTGGCTCACCGGCGTCGGGACGAACCTGTTGAACCCGAAGGTCGGCGTCTTCTATGTGGCGATGATCCCGCAGTTCATCCCGCCGGGCGTCTCCCCGGCGTTGATGGGCACCTCGCTGGCCCTGGTGCACAATCTGGAGGGGCTGGTGTTCTTTTCGGCCATCATCTGGGGCACGCATCTGGCCCGGAAGTGGCTGCGCACCCCGGCCGTGACGCGCTCCATCGACCGGATCACGGGCACCGTGCTGGTCGGTTTCGGCGTCGGGCTGGCACTCGAAGGCCGCTGAGCCGGACTTTCTTAGTCTTCCTCGTCGTCGCCGAAGACCCACTCGAACATGTCGAAGACGAACTCGCTGAAGGTCGCTTCCTCGCTCTGCCACTGCGGCTTGGGGCCGTTCGTACGGATCCAGACGATGGGGTCCGGTACATCCAGATGTTCCGTCCTGAAGCCCCAGTTCGCTTCTTCGTCCATCTCGTCCAGGAACAGCAGGTAGCCGTCTTCGATCTCCAGCTCGTCCGGGTCGAAGAAGAAGTCGTGCGCCTCCATCAGGTCTTCGCAGCCGCCGAGCGCGTGGTAGAACTCCACCAACGCCTGCGGGACCTGGAACTTGTGACCGCCCAGCAGTCCCTCGAGTTCGTCGTAGGAGATGCCGTCGTCCTCGGTCCACTTCCGGTCCAGGTATTTGGGCACGAGGTCACGGAATTTGTCCACGAACATTTCGGGCATGGTTTCTCCCTGGAACGGTTGATTGGAGGGCTTGGGTTCCATCCTATGCGGCGGCACCGACTGTGCTGAACGCACCCCGACGGCGGCGCCCGGCGGCGGCGCCCGATGGCGGGTGCCTTCCGACGCGCCTGCCCTCAGTCCCGGCGGCGGGTGGCCAGGCCCGGGTAGTCGATCACGATGCCGTCCGAATCCACCACGATCTCGGCGCTGAAGTCCCCGGAGGTGTAGGTGACCGTGGCGGTTCCGGTGCCGTCATCGTAGGCGCGGGAGCCGCTGTAAATCTGCTGCTGGCCGAGCACGCGCAGGCTCGGCATCTCCACCCACGCGACCGTCAGTTCCGCGGCGGCTTCGGCGTCGTGGACCAGGCCCAGCCGCAGGATCGGCATGGTGTTGGTAGCAGGGCACAAGCCCAGGTCGCAGTCCACCGCCCCGACCAGGGATTCCGGATTGGCGATGCCCGGCTCCGGCAGGTTGCTGTCGCCGGACACTCTGGTCGCGGCGCTCCATGTGCCGTCGGGCGCGCGGTCCAGCACCAGGTGCCGGCTCCAGCCCCGTCCGTGGACGGAAACCGTAAGGTTTTCGGTGAACCAGTTGCCGGTGGTCGTGAGGGACCAGCTGGCGGCGTAGTCGGCGGTGCGGGAGGCGCCGTGTGCGCTAAGACGTTCCGGTTCCAGATTCAGGGTCGCCGTGTCGGCGCGCTGCGGATCGTCGCTTCCCACCCAGGTGACCGTCCGGCTTTCGTGCGTCTCGTGTCCCATGCCCCCAGCCTTGTGTCTGTGCGCTGCCTTGGCAAGGGATGGCAGCCGCCTAGCCCTTCGTCCGGGAGTCCGAACCCAGCCGCCGCACCGTCAGTGCCAGCCACAGGTGCACGCGGTCCGCGGTGAGGGCGGGATCGTAGCCGGTCAGCTCCACGATCTGGGACAGCCGGTAGCGCACGGAGTTCCGGTGCAGGCCCAGTTCCTCGGCCACGGCCGCCACCGAGCCGTTCAACTCCAAGTAGGTCTGCAGCGTGGGCAGCAACGCTGCATCGTGGGCCGCGTCGAACTCGGCCAGCGGGTCGAGCGCCTCGGCCGCAAGATCGGCCAGCGGCACGTCTTCCGATGCCAGCAGCAAGGAGGTCAGGGACAGCCGCTGCGGCACGTTCAGCCGCTCGCCCCGGCCCACGGCCTCCTTGGCCTCGAAGTAGCTCCAGCGCAGCCCGTTCGCCTGCGCATAGCTGCCGCCAACCCCGACCGTCGCGGAGAGGCCGGCGTTCTGCAGGTACGCACTCAGCTCCCGGCCCACCGCGTCACCCGAGTCGGTGCCCTGCACCACCAGCACCAGCCGCTCGTCGACCAGGGCGGTGACCACGCCGTCGAACGCGGCCGGCAGCGGCAACGTGGGCAGCGCGCGGCGTTGGGCGGCGGCCACCTGCACCATGACCACCAGCTGCCGGCGTCCGGCGTCGATCCCCACGTTGCTCAGCCGCAGGGAGGCGTCGCCGCCCTGCAGCACGCCGCGCACCACATCCAGCAGCACCTGGCCCACCGAGCTGCGGTCGGCCGCGCGGCGGTGCGCCTGGTTGCTCAGCTCCAGGCTGATAAGGCTCTGCGCGTAGTCCACGATGGCGTTGCGCTCGTACGGCTTGCCCAGGGCCAGCGTGCAGCGGTCCTTCAGGCCGGTGGCGATGGGAACCTCGTGCCAGCTCGTTCCCTCGCCGCCGCCGGTCCCGTACAGCCGGGTGCCGTATTGGGAGAGCACGACGTCGGTGCCCACCATCGCCGCCAGGGTGCGCAGGAGCGCGGGGAGGCCGCCGCCGCCCAACAGCGAGGCGGCCAGCGCCTGGTGGTCCTTGAGCAGGTGCTCCAGGCGGTTGTAGTGGTCGGCGGAAATGGCGTCGGCGACCATCTTGCTGATCGCCACGAACGGGGTCTCGTAGGGAACTTCAAAGACCGGAAGCTCAAGCTCGTTGGCGGCCGCGAGCACGCCCGGCGGGACCCGGCGGTGCGTGAGCCCGAGTGCGAAGCCCATGCCGACCGCACCGGCTTCGTGCACCCGCTCCACGAATCTGCGCTGCGCGGCCACGGTCTTCTGTCGCAGGCCGGTGGTCAGCACCACTTCTCCGCCGGTCAGGAAGGGCAACGGGTCCTCGAGTTCCGTCGAAGCCACCCAGGTAATGGGCGCATCAGGGTCGCCCTGCGCGGTGCCGACGAGCTTCAGGTGCAGCGCGGGGGAGGCCAGTAGTTTGGCAAGAGTGACAGCCATGCCTTCACTATACGGCCAGCTGTTGTGCAGCTGCACTATGGGTGACACGCGTCCGGGGTGAGGCTCACGGAGGCGGACGGGCCGGGCACCCAGACCTTCGTGCTTTTGCGCGGCGCCGGGCGCCGGTCACGGTTTTCGGGGCAGCTGCCACGGCGCTAGGATGGTCCGCGGCGTCACATGCGTCACACCCCTGCCAGCCCTACACCGTGAGGTTTCTTCATGAGTACCCCTTCACCGCAGGCAGCCTCGGGCGCCAAGCCCAAACGCGAGATGTGGTCCACCCGCAAGGTGTTCATCCTCGCTGCGATCGGCTCCGCCGTCGGCCTGGGCAACATCTGGCGCTTCCCCTATGTTGCCTACGAAAACGGCGGCGGCGCCTTCATCATTCCTTACCTGGTGGCCCTGCTGACGGCCGGCATCCCGCTGCTGTTCCTGGACTACGCCGTCGGGCACCGCCATCGCGGGTCCGCCCCGCTGGCCTACCGCCGGCTGGCGCGCGGCGCTGAAGGGCTGGGGTGGTGGCAGGTGGCCATCTGCTTCGTCATCTGCGTCTACTACGCCGTCATCATCGCGTGGGCGGCCATGTACATGATCTACTCCGTCACCGAGGAGTGGGGCGACGACCCCGCCGGATTCTTCACGGGAACGTTCCTCCAGGTGAGCGAGGATGTGAACATCGGCTTCGACTTCGTGCCGACGGTCCTCATCCCGCTGGTGGTTGTCTGGGCAGTGGTGCTCCTGGTGCTGGCGGCCGGCGTGCAAAAGGGCATCGGGCGGGCGAACATCGTGTTCCTGCCGCTGCTGCTGGTCATGTTCCTGCTCCTGGTGGTCCAGTCGCTGTTCCTGCCCGGCGCCGCCGACGGGCTGAACGCCCTGTTCACCCCCGACTGGGGCGCGCTCACCAACACGACGGTGTGGGCCGCGGCCTATGGCCAGATATTCTTCTCGCTGTCCGTAGCCTTCGGCATCATGGTCACCTACGCGTCCTACCTCAAGCACCGGACGGACTTGACCGGATCCGGGTTCGTGGTGGGCTTCGCGAACTCCGGTTTCGAGATCCTGGCCGGCATCGGCGTCTTCGCGGCTGTCGGCTTCATGGCCTTCAGCGCCGGTGCCGAGGTCGGCGATGTTGCCGCCGGCGGGATCGGGCTGGCGTTCATCGCGTTCCCCACGATCATTTCCGAGGCCCCGCTGGGCGGACTTCTCGGGGTGCTCTTCTTCGGCTCGCTGGTGTTCGCCGGGTTCACCTCGCTGATCAGCATCATTGAAGTCATCATCTCCGCGGTCCAAGACAAGCTCGGCATGAGCCGCGTCAAGACCACCTGGTGGGTCGGCATCCCGCTGGCGTTGATTTCCATCCTGCTGTTCCCGACCACCACCGGCCTGAACCTGCTGGACGTCACCGACGCGTTCGTCAACAGCTTCGGCATCATGGCGTGCGCCCTGGCGACCGTGCTGCTGGTAACCTACGGATTCCGCAAGCTGCCGCTGCTGGGCGCCCACGTCAGCGAGGTCTCCTCCATCAAGCTGGGCCTGTGGTGGCGCATCATGGTGGGCATCATCTCGCCGATCGTGCTGGGCTACATCCTGATCAGCGAACTGATCAAGAGGATCCAGGAAGGCTACGGCGACCCGCCCATGCCCGACTGGTTCGTGAACGTCTTCGGCTGGGGCATGGCGGTCTCTCTGATCGTGGTCGGCTTCATCCTGTCGCTGATTCCCTGGAGCAAGAACTCGGCGGCCAATGACCCGGAGCTGGATGCCCATACCCTGAAGGAGACCCTGCGATGAGTACCGCCGCGATTGTCATGCTGATCATTGCCATCCTGACGGTCTGGGGAGGCCTGGCTTTGGCCCTGGTCAACCTCAGCCGCCACCCGGAAGACGAGGGCGCACTGCCGACCGACCACGCACCCGAGCTCTGACCTTGCTCCGCCCGCCGGGCGGCGCCGCGGGGCGCGAAACGGCGGGCGGGGCGGCCCCTCGGGGCCTCGGCACACCGCCGGGTTGCCGGCTCCCGCTTCTGGCCAATTGCACGGCAAGGTGGCGCCGTTTATGTGCGGGCCGCCATAGGCAGCTTCGGGCCGGGAACCGTAATCTCGCTGTAGAGCGCGGCTTCCCCGTGGTCCGGCCTGCCCGCCGGCTCCTTCGAAGCCGCGGCTGCGATGCGAGTGTGCGGGTCCTTCGGGCTGTCCGCGGCATTCCCACCTCAACGTGAAAGGCACATCATGACCACTCAGACGACCCAGCCCCAGTTCCGGCTGGAGCAGAAGCGGGATGTTTCCGCAGGCTTCCCCGGCCCGAAGTCCGCCGAACTGGCCGCACGCCGCAGCGCCGTGGTTGCCGGCGGCGTCGCCTCCAGCGTTCCGGTCTACGTGGCCGACGCCGACGGCGGCATCATCACCGACGTGGACGGCAACTCGTTCATCGACCTGGGATCCGGCATCGCCGTGACCAGCGTCGGCGCCTCCGACCCCGCCGTCGTCGCCGCCGTGCAGGAGCAGGTCGCCAAGTTCACCCACACCTGCTTCATGGTCAGCCCCTACGAGGGCTACATCGCCGTCGCCGAGAAGCTGGCCGAGCTGACCCCGGGCGACCACGAGAAGCGTTCGGTGCTGTTCAACTCGGGGGCGGAAGCCGTGGAGAACGCCGTGAAGGTGGCCCGCATCGCCACCGGTCGCACCGCCGTCGTCGCTTTTGACCACGCCTACCACGGCCGCACCAACCTGACGATGGGTCTGACCGCCAAGGCAACCCCGTACAAGTCCAGCCCGGCCGGCAGCTTCGGTCCCTTCGCGCCGGAGATCTACCGGGTGCCGATGAGCTACCCGTACCGCGAGGAAGCCGACATCAAGGGCGAGGACGCGGCACGCCGCGCCATCACCATGATCGAGAAGCAGATCGGCGCCGAGAACGTGGCCGCCATCCTGATCGAGCCGATCCAGGGCGAGGGCGGCTTCATTGTCCCGGCAGAGGGCTTCCTGCCCGCACTGGCCGAATGGGCCAAGGACAAGGGCGTTGTCTTCATCGCCGACGAAGTCCAGTCCGGGTTCGCGCGCACCGGTGCCTGGTTTGCCTCGGAGCACGACGGTGTGGTGCCCGACATCATCACGATGGCCAAGGGCATTGCCGGCGGCATGCCGCTCTCCGCAATCACCGGCCGCGCCGAGCTGATGGACGCCGTGCACCCGGGCGGGCTGGGCGGTACCTACGGCGGCAACCCGGTGGCCTGTGCCGCCGCGCTCGCTGCCATCGAAACCATGCAGACCCAGGACCTCAACGCCCGTGCCCGCCACATCGAAGAGCAGGTCATGGGCCGGCTGCGGAAGCTGGCCGAGGAAGTCGACATCATCGGCGAAGTGCGCGGCCGCGGCGCCATGCTGGCCATGGAGTTCGTCAAGCCGGGCACCGGCCAAACCACCAAGGAGCCCAACGCCGAGGCCACCAAGGAGATTGCCGCAGCCTGCCTGCAGGAAGGCGTCATCATCCTTACCTGCGGCACCTACGGCAACGTGGTGCGCCTGCTGCCGCCGCTGGTGATCGGCGACGACCTGCTGGCCGATGCACTGGACGTGCTGGAAGCAGCCATCCGCAAGGTAGCAGCGGCCTAGCACCCGGGCACCGTCCGAACGGGCGGCCGCCGGATCCCCCGTCATCGGCGGCGGGGTCCGGCGGCCGCCCGCGGTCGTTTCGAGCCGCTTCAGCCGCCCGCTCGGGCCCCGGCTTACAGCCTGTCGCCGCCGGCAGTCTCCCGCTAGAGTCGGAACCATCATCGCCTCATCGGGTGCGGATGTTGCCGGCACTGCCATCCGCTGCTGCACGGACAGGGACAGGGGTAGTTTGCATGCGTTATGTGGTGGGTTACCAGCCGGACGAGCGGGGAGCCGATGCCGTGGCATTGGCCGTGGCAATCGCCCGGACCCAGGGGACGGGGCTGGATATCGTCTACGTGGTGGCCGACAGCGCTCCCTACGTGGCGTTGAACCCCGAAGGCAGCCGCGTCAGCGCCAGCGAGCAGGAAGTGCTCACCGCCCGCCGCGAGGCTTTGAAGCTGGTCCCGGCAGACGTCAATGCCGAATTCAAGGTGCGGTCCGCCGAGTCATTCGCCGAAGGGCTGATCGCGGCGGGCGAAGAAGCCGGCGCCAGGTTGATTGTCATCGGCGCCAGCAGCAACAGCCTGTTCAAGCGCTTCACGGTGGGCAGCGTGGCGAATGCACTCCTGCACGCCTCGCCGATTCCGGTGGCGTTGGCGCCCCGCGGCTACCAGCGGACAGAGCCGTTGACCCGGTTGACCGCATTCATCGGGGAGCGGCAGGGCGCACAGGCGGCTCGGGACGTTGCCCTTAACGCGGCGTCGCGCCGCGGCCTGCAGTTGCGCCTGGTCTCCCTGGTCTCCCTGGACACCCGTGAAGACTCGGACAGCGGCGAGGCCATCCACAGTGCCCACCTGCACGCGAACTCCGTGCTGGCCCAAGCCGCCACCGAACTGCCTGCAGGCAACGCCACGGTGACAGTGGCCCATGGGCGCAACATCGAAGAGGCCATCGATTCCCTGGACTGGGACGAGGGTGAACTGGTGGTCATGGGATCCAGCCGGCTGGCCCAGCACAACCGCCTGTTCCTCGGCGCCACGGCGTACAAGGTGCTGCGCTCGCTGCCGGTACCCATGGTGGTGGTTCCGCAGGAAGTGGACGGGGTGCGGGACTAATCCGGCGGGCAGGCCGCTGACCGTTCCACCGGCACCTTCCCGCCTGCTGCGGCGCCGGCCACTCCGGTTGCCGCCCTGACAGTACGGTCCGCGCGTCCGGTCCAACCGTGTCTTGGCCGGTGGCCGCTGTCCGGTGCTGGTAACCTCCGTCACAAGCGGGTATTTGTCTCATGTCATGTGTCAACTCCCGTTGTCACGCGCCTCGGCGCGCACGTCGACAAGGGGGATTCCGCATGAGCGCTGTGCGCCGCTATGTTCTTCCGGTGGTCTGGCTGGCGATATTCGCAGTCATAGCTGCCGCACTCTTCAAGCTCGCCTTCGTGGATGGCATGCGCGCGGAGGCGGTCACCCGGCAGCCTTCCGCTCAACTGGTCACGCCCAGTGTCCCGGCGGCCTTGGGCACCGTGAACAATGTGGTGCAGCTTGAGGGCACGGTTGCCAGCGACCCGGCCGTGACCGTGCGCAGCACGGCGGAAGGCACGGTGAACTACCTGTTCGTAGCGGCCGGCGCGAACGTGGCCAAGGGTGATGCGCTCTTCCAAGTGCAGAAGCTCCTGGAGCCAGACGCCGTGCAGCAGGTCTCGCTCGAGCCGGATTCGGAGGACGAGCCGGCTCCACCGGCTGCCCCTGCGTACACCTACGTGAACGTGGTGGCCCCCGCTGCGGGCAAGCTCACCGATCTGTCCGTGCTGGTAGATCAGCAGGTCTCGGTCGGTGCCGAAGCAGCCATTATTTCCCCGGGCACGTTCTCGGTGACCGGAACACTGACCGCTGACCAGCAGTTCCGGCTGCTCGACCGGCCCAGTACCGCCACCGTGGCGGTCACCGGCGGTCCGGCTCCCTTCGAGTGCAAGGCAGTGACGGTCGGGGAAAGCCCGGCAGTCGGCGCCGCGGGCCCGGTCCAAGAGCAGCCCGGGGATCCGTTCGGACCGGCAGCCCCGGCTGCGGCGACGGGCACTGTCAGCTGCGCCGTGCCAGCCGACGTCAAGGTTTTCGCCGGGCTGGGCGCAACGATCGACATCACCGCCGGAACCGCCCAAAACGTGATCGTGGTACCCACCACGGCGGTCCAGGGCTCCGTGGACACCGGCCTGGTGTGGGTAGTGGAGGACGACGGCGGGGCGCCGGTTGAGCGTCCGGTCGCCCTGGGACTGAACGACGGGATGCAGGTGGAGATCGTCGAGGGGCTGGAAGAGGGCGACATGGTCCTGCAGTTCGTTCCCGGCGCGCCCGGGGACCAGATGATGCCCGGCATGGAAGCCGATTTCGGCATGGTGGGCGGATGAGCGCTGCGGCGACGGGTGCCCCGCTGCTGGAGTTGCAGGGGGTGACGCGGAGCGTGCACATCCCGGACCGCGGCCCGCTGCACATCCTGCAGGGCATCGAGCTGAGCATCGGTACCGGAGAGCATGTGTCGATAGTCGGCCGGTCCGGGTCGGGAAAGTCCACGCTGCTGAACATCCTGGGCCTGCTGGACGTGCCCAGCACCGGCGAGATGTTTTTTGAGGGGCGGGCGGTTTCTACCATGGGGGAGAAGCAGCGAGCCGTGGCCCGCGGTGCGCGCGTGGGATTCATCTTCCAGCAGTTCAACCTGTTGCCGGGCCGTAGCGCACTGGAAAACGTCATGACGCCGCTGCTTTATGCCGGCGGTAAGCAATTCTGGCAGCGTGAGCGGCTGGCCACCCACCTGCTCGATCGTGTCGGCCTGGGCGACCGGCTGGGGGAGAAGCCGCACAAGCTCTCCGGCGGCGAGCAGCAGCGAATCGCCATCGCGCGGGCGCTGGTGAGGTCGCCCAGGCTGATCCTCGCTGATGAGCCCACGGGTGCCCTGGACATAGACACCGGGCAAAGCGTGATGGCCCTGCTGGACGAGGTGGTTCAGGAATCGGGTGCGGCCCTGGTGACCATCACGCACGATGCGAATGTGGCGGTCTTGGCCCAGCGTCATTACCGGCTCGGCGACGGGATTCTGCACGCATCGGAGTTTGCGGCATGACCGGCGCCGTTGCCCTCCTGGTCGAGGCATGGGCCGAGCTGCGCATCCACAAGACCCGGATCCTCCTGGCCCTGATCGGCGTGGCGCTGTCCGTCGCGGCCCTGACCACCGTCGTCGGGCTCGGCAACATGGCCAGGGAAGGCCTGGTGCAGGGGCAGGAGCAAACCGGAGGCCGCGCAGCGACCGTGACAGTTGAGGTTTACATGCCGACGGGAACCGAGGATTCGGCGGTCCTTCAGGACGCCTTCGAGGGGCTCGTGGAACGCTACGGCGTGGAATACGCGAGCCGCCGGGCCTTCGCCCAGGTCCCGTTCCAATTCCCCCACGGAGTCATGACCGCCGAGACCACGGTGGTGGACCGCAGCTATGGCGAGATGCGGCGGGTCAACCTGGTCACCGGCCGCTGGTTCACGGAAGCGGACGCCGCGGCGCTTGCACCGGCGGTGATCATCAACGAAGCATTCCACCGGCAGCTGGGCGAACCCGATCTGGCGCTGAATCCGGTCGTGCAGATCTTCCAGCAGCGGCCGATCGCGGCCACCGTGGTGGGCGTGATGCCGGACTTCTACCAGGGTGCCATGGCCCAGGCGATGATGCTCACCAGCCAGTACGAGCGTTGGGGCCTGGGCGGGGCGGCGGGTCCTCCTCCCGTCTTGGAAATGTGGCTCCCGGTCGAACTCGAGCCAGGCCTGAGCGCGGCGATCGCCGGCGACCTCCAGGCTCAGTTTCCCGATGCCCAGGCGCATGTGTACCGCAGCGACTATGCCGCCTGGGGCGACCCGTTCGAGGGCATCCAGTGGGCGGTGGGCGGCATCGCCGGACTCGTGCTCCTGCTGGGCGCCGTGGGACTGCTCAACATCTCGATGGTCACGGTCAGGTACCGGGTGCGGGAGATCGGCATTCGGCGCAGTTTCGGAGCGACCTCCGGCCGGATCTTCTTCGGCGTCATGCTCGAGTCGGTGGTCGCGACGTTCGTGGCCGGCGTGGTGGGCGTGATGCTCGCCGTCGCCTTGGTGAAGAGCCCGTGGGTCCAGGACCTTATCGCCCAAGGCATCAGCGAACTGCCGCCGTTCCCGGTGGAAGCGGCGCTGCTTGGCATCGGCGCTGCGACGGCCGTCGGCGCGCTTGCCGGCGTGATCCCGGCAGTGGTTGCCGTGCGGGTCAAGGTCATCGACGCGATCCGTTACTAGCCGGCCGCCCTAACCCGCGGCTGCCGCCGCGGGTTCGCCCCCGGCCTTGGGCGCCCGCTTGAGGGCAACGGCCATGTCGGTGGTCAGGATGGCCAGGGAGAACCAGACCAGGCCGAAACCGATCCAGCGTTCCAGCGGCATGGGCTCGTGCAGGAAGACGAGCGCGATGATGAACTGCAGGATGGGTGCCAGATACTGCAACATGCCGACAGTGCTCAGCGGCAGGCGGCGGGCGGCGGCGCCGAAGAACAGGAGCGGCAGCGCGGTGATGAGTCCGCTGGCCGCCATCAGCCAGAAGTGGCTGGTGCCTTCGGACAGCACAGTGGCCTGGCCGCCGGCCATCAGGATGAGCATGATGACCACCGAGACCGGGGCCAGCACCAACGTTTCCACGCTGAGGCTGGTGACGGCATCGACCCGGCCGCCAATGTTTTTCTTGACCAGGCCGTAAAACCCGAAGCTGAGCGCCAGGATCAGTGCAATCCAGGGGACGTTGCCGTACCCGAACGCGAGCACCAGTACCGCTGCGAACGCCACGCCCATCGCGGCCCACTGGGCCGGGCGGAGCCGTTCCTTGAGCAGGATGACCCCCAACAGCACGGACACGAGCGGGTTGATGAAGTACCCCAGCGCCGCTTCGATGGCGTGTTCATTCAGCACCGCGAACGTGTAGGTGAACCAGTTGACCGCAATAAGGACCGCGGCCAGGGACAAGGTGGCGAAGGTGCGCCTGTTGACCAGCGCGACGCGGAAGGTGCGCCAGCCGCGCAGCGCCGTGATCAGCAGGAAACAGAACAGCAGCGACCAAACAATCCGGTTGGCCACGATCTCCAGCGGCCCGGCGGGTATCAGGGCGGTGAAGTACAGGGGGAGGATGCCCCAGAGGCCGTAGGCCGAGAGGCCATACGCCATGCCGGCCCGGGTCTCGGTGGTCCGCCGCCGCGGTGCGGATGCGGGGACGCCGTCACTGCGTGTCTCGGCCCGAGGCGCAGGGACGGAGGATCGGGAGGAGGAGGCACCGCCGTCGTTCATGGACACGCTGGCGACAACCTCCGGTCAGTGGGTTCCATTCCACCCACCGTACTCCTGTGCAGCCGCGGCGGTCAGAACTTCCCGCCGGCCAGCTTTCCCACCAGTTCGCTGAACTCGTCGAGCGGATGCTGACGGCCCCCGGAGGGATCGCGGTGGTACGTGACGGCGAGCGACTGCAGCGGCGGGACGCCCACCAGCCGCGCGCGCTCGCCGGCGGCGGCCAGGGCCTGCTGCGGACCGAACTGCGCAAGCGCCTGCGGCCCGAAGAACGAGCATGCGGGGACGCTGACGCCGGTGAAGCGGGCGGGGAAGGCCAGCCGGTCCAGCAGCATGGTGTGCCCGGCCAGCGCGGTGCGGGCGTGTGCGCGGTGCACGGCCGAACCGAAGGAGGCCAGCTCGTCGTCGCTGAGCGGATCCACCGATTCGCAGAACAGCTCCACCGACTCGTGGACACCCGTCGACGAGCGCGTCACCGTCAGCACGCCGATGGACGGCACCTCCGTGCCGGGACGGGGGCGGCCGACCACGACGATGTTGCTGGTCATCGGCGCGAGGCGGAAGCAGTAGCTGGTGAGTTCGGCCGCGTCCCACGGTTCGCTGACCGGTTCGTGGATGCCCCACCCCACCGGCCCGGCGCCGGTCAGCTCCGTGAACAGCGCGGCGGTGAAGTCGCCGATACGGGTGGACTCGCTGGCCGGATGCAAAATCTCGCCGCGGGCCTGGATCACGCCGTCGGATCCGGCCGGTGCCTGGAGGTAGTCCGCTGCCAACTGTTCCTCGGCGGCGAAAACGTCACCGCTCCAGCGGTACTGCTGGCCGGTGAAGCCGTTGTAGAACGTGCCGTCCGCGGCGCTGGCCATCCAGATGCAGCCCTCGCGCTGCAGCAGCTGGTACAGCGGCAGCGTCAGGGTGCTGGTGCTGGGCGTCATCACCACGAACTGGCGCTCCGATGCGCGGGCGGCCACATAGGCGCGGGTGAGGGCGGGGGAGAGGAACGCCAGCGGCTTGTCTTGGAAGACGACGGCGGTTCGCCCGGTGTGGAAATCGAAGGCGGAAGCGTGCATGTCCATCACTATTCTCCGGACCCGGGCAGTTGGTGGGCGACGACGGCGCCGCGGCACCGCACGGCGATGTTCTGCGCCACCCGGTAGCCGAGCTGGTCGCCGTCGGGGATGCCGTTGCGGATGGTGATCTCCTGCCACCACAGGTCCTGGTGCTCGGGCTCGGCGAAGTCCGGGTCGTCGGAGAAGATCGACGGGATCGGGGTGCCCTCGATGGCCTTGACGGTGGCGCCGGCGAGCAGCCGGGACACCTCGCCGGGGACCCGGACCAGGCGCGGCAGTTCGACGGCGAGCATGGTGGTGCCGCTGCCGTCCTCCACTTCCAGCAGGGCGTTGCCGGCCACCTGGCGGACGTACTCCTGCGGCACCACGGCCAGCAGCGAAACCATGACCACGTCCTGGCCCGGTTCATCGAGCGCGACGACGGTGAGGGTGTTAGACATTGGCGGTTTCCTCCATCGGCGTCCATAGGGTCTGCACGGTCTGCACCGGGCCGCCGGAGCGGACCAGCAGTCCGCGGCCGGGCGGCAAGCGGCGGGCGCGCACGTTGTTGAGCAGGCCGCCTTCGGAGCGGTCGCCGGAAAGGATCACTCCGGTGCTGCCGGAGTCCCGCAGCGCGGCGAAGAACTGTTCGTACATGCCGCGGCCGGCCCCGCGCACCCGGCGGGTGAGGATCACGTTCAGCTGCAGTTCCGGGCCCATCGGCAGGTACTCGATCAGCGAGCGGAGCGGTCCGGCGCCGCCGGCCGTGAGGATGTCGTAGTCATCGGCCAGCAGCACTATCCGCGGGATGCTGTCCGCCTCGCCGATGCTGTCCTGCATCGCGTCGCCGCCGGCGGCTCGCTTGGACAGCTCCGAGGCGATGGCGTTGGCCAGCGGCTCGGCCTGGGCGGCGCTCGGCGCGTAGCCGCCCAGGTAGGCATCCGGGACCACGTCGGCCAGCGCCCGGCGGGGGTCGAAGACGGCGAAGACCAGGTCCCGGGACGGGTACTGCGCCACCAGCGAGGCCACCAGGGAACGGACCAGGTTGGTCTTTCCGGACTGTTCGTCGCCCATCACGATCAGATGGTGCTCGCCGCGGACGACGTCCAGCATTTCGGGGCCCAGATCGGTCTCGCGCAGGCCGAGCGGCAGCAGGCCCTGGAGCGCCGGGACCTCGAGCTGGGCGGCTTCCACCACCTGCGGCAGGATGCGCACCTGCATGGCGCGGGCATCGGTGGAGGCGGCGACGGCGGCCACCATGTCCCGGGTGCCCTGCGTGGCCGTGTCCGCGTCGGCCACGCCGTCGATGCGGGGGAGCGCAAAGTGGCCGAAAAGCTTGGCGTCGGTCAGCGCGCGGCCCGGGCGGTCGGCGGGCATGGTCTCGGCCAGCTTGCGGCCGTAGGAGGAATCTGCCGGATCGGCCAAGCGCAGCTCGATCTTGGTGCCGAAGAAGGACTGCTGGGCCAGCCGGATCTCGTTCTGCCGGTTGGCGGTGGTGACCACGTGGATGCCATAGCCGCCGCCGCGGGCGATCAGCGAATGCACGGCCGGCTCGATGTCCTCGAATTCATCGGTCAGCAGGCCGTAGCCGTCCAGGACCAGCACGACGTCGGCGCTGGGCAGTTCGGGAATCTTGCCCTGGGCGCACAACCTGCGCAAGGTGGCCAGCGAGTCCACCTGGTACTTCTCGAAGACGATCTCACGTTCACCCAGCATGGCCAGCAGTTCTTCGACCGTGCGGCGGACCACCTCGCGGTTGGTCCGCACGGCCACGCCGCCCACATGCGGCAGGCCCTCCAGCGGGATCAGCGAGTTCCCCAGCAGGTCCACGCAGTAGATGCCCACTTCCTGCGGGCTGTGGGTCAGGGCCAGCGACGCCGCGATGGTGCGCAGCGCGGTGCTCTTGCCCGACTGCGGTCCGCCGATGATGGCCACGTTGCCGCCCGCCGACTTCAGGTCCAGTTCCCAGACACCCTGCCACTGTTTGGCCGGGTCATCCAGCAGGCCGATCGGGACCTTCAGCCCGCCGCCGGAGGCGAGCCGGATGCCCTGGCTGGTGGTGGTCACCGAACCGGCGGCGGTGTCCAATGCCAGCGCCGCCGGCAGCGGCGGCAGCCAGATGGGATCCATGGCGCGCGGGAACCTGGCCAGGGTGGCCATCAGCGCTGACAAGACGGTCGGGCCGGTGGTGCGCTTGGACGCACCGGTACGGGCCGGCTTGGCGGCGGCCGCGCCGGCGTCGTCCGCCCGCTCCAGGCTGGCCGCATAGGTGGGCATCGGCAGCACCCGAGGGCCGTCGTCGCCGGCGGTTTCCTCCGCCTCCCGGGCCTGGACATCCTCCAGCGGGCCCGACACGTAGCCGGCCTTGAACCGGGTGTAGACGGTGGTATCCACCTTCAGGTAGCCGTACCCGGGGACCGGCGGCAGGTGGAAGGCGTCCGGCGTGTCCAACACGGTGCGGGACTCCGATTCGGAGAGCGTGCGCAGGCCGATCCGGTAGGACAGGTAGGTCTCCAGCCCGCGCAGCTTGCCGGACTCGATCCGCTGGCTGCTCAACAGCAGGTGCACGCCGATGGACCGGCCAATCCGGCCGATGGAGAGGAACAGGTCGATGAAGTCCGGCCGGGCGGTGAGCAGTTCGCCGAACTCGTCGATGATCACCACCAGGTGCGGCAGCGGCTCCATGGCTTCGCCGCGGGCCAGCCGTTCCTGCCGGTGCAGCTGGTAGTCGGTGATGTTGGCGATGTTGCCGGCGGCCTTGAGCACTTCCTGCCGGCGGACCACCTCGCCGTTGAGGCTGGAGTAAATGCGTTCGATCAGGCTCGCGTCGTCGGCCAGGTTGGTGATCACGCCGGAGACCTGCGGCGCGTCGGCGAAGGGAGCGAACGTGGCGCCGCCCTTGAAGTCCACCAGCACCATGGACAGCAATTCCGGCGGATGGGTGGCCAGCAGGCCCAGCACCAGCGACCGCAGCATTTCCGACTTGCCGGAGCCGGTGGCGCCGACGCAGAGCCCGTGCGGGCCCATGCCGAACTGCGCCGATTCCTTCAGATCCAACAGGGCGGGCCGGCCGCGGTCGTCCGGGCCCAGCGGGATCCGCAGGAAGTCCACTTCGCTGCGCGGCTTCCAGAGCCGCCTGATGTCCGCCTCGTCCAGTGCCGGGCTCAGGCCGAGCATGTCCAGGAAGCTGTCCGAGCTGGCGGCGGTGTTGTGTTCCAGCGAGTCCGCCGAGAGCCGCATCGGCGCCAGTTCCCGGGCCAGCGCCTCGGCGGTCGCCACGGCCAGGGGGTCGAGGGTTCCCTGTTCAACGACCGGCTCGACCGGATCCTCGCGGTAGTTCTGGATCAAGAATCCCGAGTCCGACGGCGGGGCGCCGGCTTCCGGGGCGGCGACGCCTGCCGCGCGGCCCGCCCGGGGGAGGGCCGCGCGCGCACCGGACGGGGCGGCGTTCGCGGCCGCACCGTCCTGGGTGACGCGCACGCTGACTTCGCCGGGTTCCTGGCCGCGGTCGGCCACCAGGTACACCACGGTGATCCCCAGGTGGGCCAGTCCGGCGTGCCGGTCCGGCAGCACGAGTTCTTCGGGGAGCCCGCCATAGCAGTCGGCGAGCACCAGCAGGCGCGGCAGGTGCTGGCTGGCGCCCCTGAGGTTCTTGGAGGATTCGGCCGCCACCACCGCGCGGCGGTTCAGCTCATCGGCCACCACGGCCCCGAGTTCGTCCAGGGAGCGGGCCATCCGGCGGACCGGGCCGGTGGCGTGCGCCTGCTTCTGGTCCGCCAGGTGCGGCAGCCACAGGGCCCAGTCCCAGTCGCCCAGCCGGTCTTCGCCGGCCGCGATGCCCACATGCAGGTCTTCGGGCGAGTGGAAGGCGCAGGCCTCGGCGAGCAGGTTGCGGGCGGCATTGAGCACGAACGCGCGGGAGCCGACGATGCTGACGTTGCCGGCCGAGTCCAGCGGCAGGGTCAGCGGCAAATCCGGCGACCTCTCATACCGCCGCTGCAGGATCCGGACCTCGTTGTCCATGAAGGTGTCGCGCTGGGCCGTGGCCGGGCCCTGCTCGTTGATGGTGATCTGCCGGCTGATCCGCTCTCCGGAGCCGATCCGCACGTGCAGGAAGTCCTCGTTGCCGCGGCGCCGCTCCCACAGCCGTTCGGTGTTGCGGACAATGTCGAAGAGGGCAGTGGGTTCCGGGTTGCTGGTGCGCGCCGTGGTGATGGTGCGCTGCTCGTCGGCGCGGAGCGTGGCCCGGGACTCCTCCAGGTACTCCAGGTAGCGGTCGCGTTCCTCGGCCCGGGTACGGGCCGCACGGCCGCGCTGGCCCAGCATCATGACGATGGACGCGACGACGGTCACGATCATCGCGATGGCGCCGACGGCGGCCAGGCTGTTGCCGCGGAAGAGCATCATCACGGTCATGGACAATCCGGCGCCCAGCAGCGGGATCAGCGCCATGGCGTTCATCCTGCCGGACTTCTCGCCCATCGGCGGCGGGGCCTCCAGGCTGAAGGGCGCGGCCTCACGGGCCGGGGCGGTGGTCCGGGCCGGCCGGTGGAAGATCTTCACGCTCATCGGCCGGTGTGCTCCATCGCCAAGGCCAGCGCCGTGGAGGCGAGCTCCGCCGCCTGCAGCCGGACGGCACGGGACATCAGGCCCGGGTCGATTTCCACCCCGCTGGCCAGATGCCGGTCGTACCCCAGAGGCATCACGGGGATCCCGTCCCGGGCCAGCAGCTTGGCTTCGGCCATCGGATCCAGCGGGGCACCGGCATCCGTCTGCGTCAGCACGGCCAGCAGGCCGGTCCCGCCCAACTCCGGGGTGGCTGCCCACGCGGCCGCCGTCCGCCGCACGTCCTGGACGCCGGCCACCGACGCGGGGGCCACCAGCACTGCCAACTGCGCGGCGCCGACTGCCCAGTTGGTGTCCGGGTTTTCGCCCGGACCGGTGGCGCAGTCGTAGACCGCCACCGGGCAGTACCGGGAGATGTTCTGGCCCGCCGCGGAGAGCGCGGTGTTCCCGGCATGCCCGCCGAGGGCACGTGCTCCGGCCACCCAGAGGTTGGGCCCGGCGGCGGCCAGCCGCCGGCGCAGGTCGTCGGCGCCCGCGGCGGGGGAGTATTGCAGGACCGAGGCGGCGTCGTCGATCGCCGGCGCGTCCGGCACCCCGAGGCGCAGCGCCAGGGTGCCGCCGGCGGGTGCCAGGTCCACGGCCGCAATCGTGTCCTGCCGGGCCGCCGCGTACAGCGATGCCAGCAGCGCCGCCGTCGTGGTCTTCCCGGCCCCGCCCCGGCTGCCGATCACCGCGATCCGGCGCCCCGTGCTGACGGCGGCCTGCGCGCCGGCCGTCGCGGCGACCAGCCGCTGCGGATAGTCGTCGGAGGAGACCAGGCCCTTCGCCGCCCGGAAGGTGCGGACCAGCCAGGGCTCGCCGCGCCGGCTGCGCAGGCGGCGGCGGCGCTGTTCGGCATCGGACTCGAACGGACCGGGCCCGGCGGGTTCGGCGGACGGAACCGGCGTGCTCCACGGATCGGCCAACTGCGTCCGGCCGGGGCGGCCTGCACCGGATGGGGCCGCCGGGGGCATGGAACCCGGAGCGGGCGGGCCCGCCGGGACGTGGCCGGTGGCGGTATTCTCCCGGGCGATCAGGTCCCTGCGCGAAATCGGTTCCATGGAGTCGGTTCCAACCTGTCTCAGTCGAAGGTGGTCAGCAGCGAGGCGAAGACGCCGAACAAGCCGATGACCAGCGGGACAGCGGCCAGGATGGCCAGCGTCTCCAGTCGGTTGGCCAGCAGGCGCAGTTTCGCCGCGGAATGGTCGGCGAGCGTGGCGGTCAGCGAGATCACGACGGCGATGGCCAGCACCAGCAGGCCGGCCGCAACGATCCAGCCGTGCCCGGGAGCGAAGGCCAGCACCGAACGTGCCAGGGCGAGCGTGCCGACGGCGGCCGCCAGGTACAGCGCGATCCGATCGGTGGCCAGCGGAAAGGCACGCGCGCGCAGCCCGGTGGCCAGGGCCAGGCAGCCGATCAGCGGCATCGTCCAGACCTGCGACGCGGTGTCGGTGCCCAGGATCCACAATCCGGCGGCCACGGAGAGCGCCGCCAGCGCGGTGCCGAAGCTGAGCCCGCGGTGCGCCGAGGCGATGGCCACGTGGACGTCGGTGCGGCCGATGCGGCCGCCCTTGGCCCGCCGGTCGTCCAGCGTGGCCAGTCCGGACGTGGAGAGGGCGATCTGCGGCAGCAGGCCAAGGGTTGCGCAGCTGAGCAGCGCGGCCACGCCGGCAGCCCGCACAGGGTCGCTGAAGAGAGCCAGCGAGGCGGCCCAGAAAACGGTGAGCAGGGCCAGCAGGCCCGCAGCCGACATCAGTGCCCGCGGACGCTGCGAGATCAGGCCCGCACAGACCAGTGCCACGGCGCTCGCCGCGGCGGCCAGCAGCGCGTGCGTCCCGGGATCGGCCGGCAGGCGCAGCACGCCGCCCACGGCCAGCAGCCAGCCGGTGCCAACGAGCAGCGGGCCCAGTACTGTAGCGGTCGCCCGGCCCAGGTAGATGCCGGCGCCCAGCAGCACCGCGGCCAGCGCGAAGAAGACAGCGGCGGCCATGGCGGTGGCGGCGCCGTCGAGCAGCAGATGCACGCCCAGGTAGAGTCCGACGGCGGCGAACACGGCCCCCGTCCCGCGGCGGACCCGCTCGGTCCAGCGGCCGCCGATGTCCTCGGTTTGTTCCACCACGGCGTCGGTGATGTCGTACACCACCGGTGCGGGCGGGGCCTCGGACACATTCACCAGCCGGAGCATGGCGCCGTCGGCGATGCCCGCGTCCGTCAGCGACGCGTCCTCGCGGACCGGATCGCCGGCGGGGGTGATCAGCGTCTTGACGGCGACGGCGGCGGCCGGCTGGTCATCGAGCAGCTCCAGGACCTGGGGCAGCAACAGGCCGACCGGCGTCTGCGACGGGAGCAGGACGTCCACGTGGCGCTGCGGTCCGGCCACGGTGACCCGGGTAAAGGTTTCGGCCATGCTCAAGCGGCTCCTCGGTGGGGGGCGAGCGGCAGGCGGGCGCCGCCGTCGTCCGCCGGATCGCCACTGAGGTGGAGGACGACGGCGGACTGCGCCCGCTGCTGCCGTTCCTGCCGCAGGTCTTCCAGCAGGTTGGTCACGAACGAATAGCCCACGCAGACGGCGGCAATGACCGCCGCCATGGCGATGCTGAAGAAGAAGGTGCGCACGCTGGACTTCCAGCGCCGCTGCAGCGGATTCGCGCCGTACAGGAGGGCCGTGGTCAGCCGGGCACGCCGGACAGCCACGGACTCAATGAGCTGGTTGTCGTAATCGTGGGCCACGTCTCTCCTCCCAAGCGGTGCGTCGCCTACCGAGCTTATCGCTCCAAGCGATGGATTAATTCCCGCGTGTCCCGCGCAGGATGGGGAGATGTACCCATTAACTTCGATTGACGCAATGCGGGCCAGCGCGTTCTATGGTAAAGGCGGGGAACCGCTCGAGGACAACCGGCCGGGCGGCAACCCGGCGCACCGCGGACGCAGCAGGCGTCCGCCGGCGCAAGCGGCAGCTACAGCCCCGTGACGGGGCACGGAGGTGGAGCAATGAGCGGCAACCAGTTCATCAAGATGGAAAAGAGCGCGTTTGTCGACGCCGGGAAGGCCAGCGCGGCGGCCGACACCGAACTCCAGGCACTGATGAAGGAACTTGAGGCAGTCCCCGAGCCCATGCGCGGCAACACCGCCGGCGACTTCTGGGAAAAGTTCAAGGGCATCATGGGCCGGGCCAACATGGTGGCGTCCGGGCTGCAGAAATCCCTGGTCTCCATTCAGCAGGGCCAGTCCGAGGTCAACACCACCATGCAGCTGGGCGAGCAGCAGCAGGCCGACGACGCCGATGCCACCGAGGGCAAGGCGGCCTGGGACGACGCAGTCTTCCGCAACCGCGGCTAGCCCGCCGCAGGCAGCGGCACCGGCCCAGGGGTGCGACGGCCCAACGGCACGCACCCCCCAACGGCACGCACCCCCGAGCGGCACACACCCTAGGGCGGCGCTCACCCTAGGGCGGCACTGACTCACAGACGATCTTTTTCCGGCCGAGGCCGGGCATGAGGAAGGAAACATCATGGCAGACCAGAATTCATACGCCTTCTCCGACGGCGGAGCATCGCAGGCCCAGGACAACCTGGACCGGGTGAAGAAGAAGCTCAACGCGCTGGTGGAAACCCGCAAGAAGGACGCCGCGGACCTGCAGGCCAAGTTCCAGGCCACCGACATCGCAGAGCAGTACGACCGGGTGGAGCAGGCCTGGGCAGACGCCGGCTTCGCGTTTGCGGGCATCATGGCGGACGTCCACAAGCTGCTGGAGGACGCCAAGAGCACCGCGGGCAACACCATCAAGACGGCCGGCGGGAAGATCGCCAACATCTAGACCGCCAACATCCGGCACGGAAGGCAAACAGCAGTGGCACTCGACGGCTGGGACATCGAACCCACCAAAGTCCAAACAATCGTCACTACCGCCAGCGGGCGGGCCGCCAGTTTTGAGAGGGATTTCCCGGCCCTGGGTACCGCAGTCGGCGACATCATCGCCGCGGCCAAGTCCGGCCCGGTGATGGATGCGCTCAACGGGTGGGCGGAGAAGACCGTCCAACCCGGACTGAACAGTGTTGCCGGACGGCTGCAGACCACCTTCCAGGGCACCATGGACGCGGTGAACTCCTACGTCGTGGGGGACGCGCAGATGGCCGGAGACGCCCAGAACCTGATCGGGACCCTGCCCGAGGAGGAAGACACGTCGCGTCCGCACCGACCGCACGGACCCACTCCGCTGGCGCTCTGATCAACCGGTCCGCCACTTTCACGAACATCTTGTCTCACGCACCGAATAAGGGGAATCAATGACGGCCTGGGATCCCTACGCCGAGGAATACCCGCAGCGTCCCGACGCGGAACTGCTGCGCACCCATGCCAAGGCGCTGGATGACAAGGCCGAAGACATTGACGACGCCGTCGAACTGATCGAGAGCGACTGGAGCGGGCTGGAAGCGGTCTACAAGTCACCGGAAGCCCCGCAGGTCTACGCCGCGGTCCAGCCGATCAAGACCACCACCGAGGACATCAAGTCCGACACCGCAGCCATTAAGGCGGCCATCGAGGCATTCGCCGACTGGGCGGATACCTTCAAGTCGCGCTACGACGCGCTGGTGGCCCGCTGGCACGGCGTGCGGGCGCGGATCGCGGACGAAGGCAGCGACTGGCGCAAGGACGAGGACCTGGTCAACGACGACAACCGGATCCTCAGGGACGCCAACGCGTTGGCGGCCGAGCACATGGCGGCCGAGCGCACCTGCGCCAACGCGATTGCTGCGCTCTACGGCGGTATCACGCTGGTCGAAACCACGCAGGACGGCCCCGGCACCGGCGAGCAGGCGTATGGATACTCGGCAGAACAGCTTGATTCGGCGACCGGCGAGGGCCACATTCCCTGGGGCAAGCCGACCGAGTGGGACAAACCCTGGTACGCGGACGTCTGGGACGGCATGGTGTCCTTCGGCAAGGGCGTCTGGAGCGGCATCACCGGCACGGTGACCGGCCTGTGGAACATGGTCAACTTCACCGACGGCGAGACCTTCGCCGCCACCTGGAAGGGCATCGGCCAGATCGCCCTGAACGTAGCCATCGTTTCCAGCCCGATCACCGCCGCCGTCGCCGAATCGATCGGCGGCCCGGGAACGGTCAAAAAGGCGGGCGAGGAACTGCTGGCCGTCGGCAAGGCAGCCATCCACTGGGACGACTGGCAGCGCGACCCGGCCTATGCCGCCGGCGCGACGGCGTTCGATCTATCGGCCATCCTCCTGACGGCCGGCGGCGGGGCCGTGGCCAAGGCCGGCGGCGTGGCCAACAAGATCACCGCGGTCAGCCGCGCCGGCGGGGCAGCGTCCAAGGTGCTGGACTTCTCCGGCCTGTCCAAGACCGCGGGCCTGACCACCCGGGCCATCGACTTCTCCACCAACTTCAAATTCACGGCCATCGACGTCACGACCAACGGCTTCAAGACGGTCACGGGCACGGTCCGCCCCTACGTCAGCACCGCCGGACACGTTTTCACCGACGGGCTGCGCAACGCCTCCTCCGGCCTGCGCACCGGAGCGGACAACCTCACGACGTCGCTGCGAACCGGCGCGGACAACCTGGCCAATGCGCTGGGGGGCCCGCGCCTGGCCACCGCCGGCGGTGGCTACACCCCTGCCCACCGGTTCGACGTGGACATGCCGTCCAGCCGGAACACCAGCCCCATCATGAACTTCGACGCGGACGGGCCCAAGCCGTCCCCGGGCAACAGCGGCTACACGGTGCCGGAACGTTCGGGCCCGCCGCAGTATGGCCAGCGGATCGAGACGCCGGAGACCAACCCGGCGCCGGCACGCACTCCCGACACCGAGGCGCCCCGCAGCGCTCCGGATACGGCGGTATCCGCAGCTAACGCCGTGGACGCGGGAGCGCCCGGAGGCAAGGCACCGGAGGCCGGCGCCGAGGCGCCGCGCAGTGCGCCGGACGACGGAGCCGATCCCACCACCCCCAACACTCCGGAACCCGATCCCACCACCTCCAACACTCCGGAACCCGATCCCACCACCTCCAAGGCGCCCGCTGCGGAGGCCAACGACGGTGTCAACGGCTATGACGTGAACGGGCAGCGCGTCGACGACAACTTCCGCCATCCGCAGTCACCACAACACGGCACTGCCATGCCCGACGTCATCCAGAATCCGGAATCACACGCGAGGTACGGCCAGCACCGGGCCGATGACCTCTACCAGGACGTCGAGATGCCGGACTGGGCGGACCTGCCCAAGGACAAGCACGGCCGCCTGGACATCAACAGCGACCTCGACGGCATCGTGGACCGTTCCCAGCCTGCCTATGGCACGGATGAGCTCGGGAACCCCTTGGATAAAGGCGAGTACGCGAACCGCTACAGCGAGTTGGACGAGTTCCGGCCGGACGAGTACCGGGCGGCCTATCCGGACAACGCCGGAGCGGCCGAGGGAACCATCCGGACGTACTCGTCGTACGACGACCTGCAGGCAGACTTCGGACAGGTCAAGTTGGACCGGATCGGTCCCAACGGCGGAGACTACCTGGCCATCGAGGGGACCCCGTGGCACATGCGCGGCCTGCCGGTCGATACCCTCGGCAAGCCGCTGCACCACTTCGAACTTGAGCGGTTGCCCGAGGGCGTCAAGATCGAGGTCTCCGAAATCGCCCCGGCTTTCGGACGCCCGGGCGGCGGAACCCAACTGCGGTTCCTCGACACCACCCAGGGCCAGGAACCGAAAGCCATCGGCGTCGACGAACTGATCCGCAGGGAAGGCCTTCGCGAGACGGGACCGCGCCAGTTCGACCCGCCGTGGGCACGCAACGCCGACAACCCGGTGGACCTGTTGGCCGAGCACGACCTCGACTTGTCTGCACGGAAGTCCGTCGTTGACGCGGTCGAAGAGCAGGGCATCACGCTGGAACGCACGACCGTCTACGAGGTGGACGGCCGCGGAAAGTTCTACACGAACTCCGCCGGCCACATCCAGCACATCGAGGCTTCCAGCGGATCCAAGGGCAACTGGAATCCTGAGTTGAACAACCCGAGGCCCAACATCAGGTACCACATCGACGGCAACATCGTGGTCCACACGGACGGGTTCGGGCGCCCCACGGCACTGCACGCCCACGACCTTGAGTACTTCCCCAAGAACCAGGCCGACACCTGGCGGCATCCGGGCAACCAGACCCACGTTGGGGGACACGGCGGCGGCGACTACGACGGCGGCCACCTCCTCGCGGCAATGTTCGGCGGCCCGGGGGAGAAGATCAACCTGATTCCCCAGCTGAACATCCAAAACCGGAACCTCGGCCTGGGCGCCCTGACACCCATCGAGCGGCTGCGGCTGACGGGGGCCGCCGAGACCTGGTATGACACCGAGCTATGGATCCGCGACCGGCTCCGTGACGTGTCTTCGGAGGGCAGCAAGCCCTCGGTCACGTGGGACGTCCGCCCGATCTACGATGCTGGTGACGGAAACCGTGTTCCACATATGGTGGAACTCAAAGTAACGGTCAACGGCCAAACCCGGCGCTTCGACTTCGAAAACTAAGGAATGAACTCCCCGTGACATCACAGCTGCTCTCCGACGAGTTCTTGTCGGCCATGGCAACCGCGGCCTCTTCGCGGTTCCGGACCTATCAGGAGATCCGGCTGGAGTTCGAGATCTACGGTGCAACCGTCTCTTGGACGGAGGTGGCACGTACGGCAGAAGGCGCATGGGTCAGCATTGACTTCTCCGACGCCGCACCCCTGGACCGCAGGGCGTTGAAGTCGGACAAGGCCGCCAGCTACACGAAGGGCAAGGGCACCTGGTTCGCCGCCCGGCTGACCCTGGTCCCGGACGAAGAACCGCGGTTCGAACGGTTCGACACGGAGCCGTTGGAGCCCACCCCGGGCGCCCTCCAAATTCCGGTATCGCCCGCTGCGGTCCAGGCCGAGCTGGCCTTGTTCCCGCGCGAGCAGGAAGGGATTCCCGGATGGATGCGCGACATCCTCGAAAGCAGCGGTTTGGACGTGCCGTATCTTGACCCGGCAACCGAAGAGTTGGTGCTAGGCAGTGAACGGGCTCCCTTCCAGGACCCAACCCAGTAGCTCCCCCGCACCCTCCCGGAAGAAGGAAACACCCCATGTCCGAACAGACGCCTGTGCTGCTCCGCCAACAGCAGTTGGCCGAGATACTCGCCGGCTGGATGCTGCAGGCCGTCAACAGCGAGCCCGGATGGGACCGGATGGTGTTGGAGTTGAAGCCCGCCGCCGATGCCATGCTCATGCGCATCACCCAAGAGCGCGGCGGAAGGGCCGCGGCCAATGCCGGGGCCCTGCAGCCCGGAACCGCGCCCTTCGACGCCGCCACCGAACTGCACAGCCTCGGCGTGGGGGACAACGGAGAGTCCTGGCGCTCGGCCGCCGTGAACCTCTCCGCACGGGACTGGCCCGAACCGAAATACTCACTGGACACCTACTTCAATTTCGACCAGCCCGCGCCCGATTTCGGTCTGGGGGAGCCGGCCGGCCAGGCGTCCGTATCAGAAGCGGAGCATGAACAACCCGGCCGGCACGGCGTGGACAACCGCCTGGTCGCGGCCGCGGTGGCCAGATTCAGCGAAAATCCGGGGAAGGCGGCTGCAGTCAATGTGTTGCGCCACCTGATTGGCAGCGAACTGTTGCTCGATGCCACCGATAACCCCGGGCGTCCCGGTATCAGCGTCGTCGAAGTCCACGGTTCGCCGTCCGTGCTCGCCTTCACCTCCCAGGAGAAACTGGCCGAGTTCCGAGCCTCCACTGGCCGACCGGGAGCCCCCGTGTCCTGGGTCCAGCCAGGCGAAGAACTGTTGAAGTTCGTCGACAGCCACCCGGACATTGCCTACCTCTGCATCAACCCGGCGGGCCCGACCTGCGCCCTCGGACGCCAAGAGATCGGCTTCGCCGTCGGGAGTCTGGCCAATGTCGGCCTGAAGCGGGCAGTCGCCGGCCAGGCCGGCACCAACGCCGTCGTGGAACAACTCAAGCGGCCCGGCGCCGTCGTGTTGGCGGCCGATCGTGCCGATGAGGGCGGATCAGACGGGGGCCCGATCCTGCTCAAGGGGCAGGACGGGGGACCGATTCTTCCCGTGTTCTCATCCGGGCCGGAAGTCGCCGCCTTCAAGCCCTCGGCGAGGTTCAGGGAAGTGCCGGCAACCTGGGCCATCGACATGCTGCGCCAAAGGCCCGAGCTGTCGATGGTGGTGGACCCCGCCGGCCCGGAAGCGCTGCTCCGCGCCTCGGACTTCTGACATGACCGCCCACCTGGAGCAGCTGGACGACGCCCTGCTGGCCACGGCTGCCCAGTGGTTCGGAGGCGGCAGCACCATCGAGGACGGCGCCTGGACCGTGCGGAACGAATACGGCGTCCGGATGTCCATCACGGCCGAGGCCGACGGGTTCATCTTGCGGGACGTCATCGCGCGTTATTGGCCCGGGAGACGGGAATACGTCCGCACCTCGGACCCGGAGGTCCTGCTGCGCACCCTGTTGTTCCGGGCGGCGTTCTGGCATCGCAAACGCCGCGGCCTGCGCTTTCTGGCACTGTCCGACCAGGGGACGGACGACTCCAGCGGCTGGGCGATGCGCACCAGGCCCCACAAGTCGCCTGCAGTGCTCGAGCGTACGGGGCCGAGCGGCACCGTCACCGCTGGCTTTCCGGTGGCGCGGGATGCGCGGATCTTCACCCGGTATGCGGCACTTCCGCTGGAGACCCTCGTGGTGTCACTCGTCGCGGCGGACGGCGCCCCGCTGTTTGGACCGGGCAGGCCCGGCCACATGCTTTCCGAACTGCCGGGCCGGCTGGCGGGGCTGCCGCCCGAACGGATGGACAAGGCCGTACAGTACGCAGCCATAGCCGAACCGCTGGTCCGTGAAGATCAATGGGCCTTCATGAACGCGGCCGGAGAGCGCACGACCGTCAGCGCGACCGCCGACGGGTACATCCTGGACTTCGAAATGCCGCATGACAATGCTGACCGGAAGAGGTCCTACGTGCGCACCGACGACCCTGACATACTCACCCGCTGCCTGTTGTTCCTCAGCGGCCGGGCGAACCGGTTCCTGGAAGCAGCGGACGCCGGCGACGGATTCCTGCCCTACACCGACCGATACGGTTGCCGGGCCGAGGATCCTGACCAGGCCTACCCCGTCACCCTCACCGGGACCAGTGAGCAAGGGGAGTTTCGGGCCTTCTTCCCGACCGGCACCGGGGCGCGCCATCTGAGCTATTACGCCGGGGCGCCGATCGATGAGCTGCTGGCGTCGATCGAGTCGGACGACGGTTCGCCGCTGTTCGGCCCGGACCGGTTGGAAACAGCCGCCCGCGGCCTGCCGCCGGCGACCGGGAGCCAGTGAGATCCGCGGCACACTGTTAGGAGGGAAACGGGCGGGCATTTAGAATAGGAAACTGTGCGCTTATTGCGCAGGAGGATTCCCGAAGAAGAAGGACTGCCCGTGTCTAACTCTGCCGAGGCCATCACCCAGCGTCCCCTGAGGGTGGCTATCGTCGGCGCCGGACCAGCCGGCGTTTACGCCGCTGACATCCTCACCAAGGCCGAGCGGGACTTCGAGGTCAGCATCGACCTCTTCGACCGCTACCCCGCGCCCTACGGCCTGATCCGCTACGGCGTGGCGCCCGACCACCCTCGGATCAAAGGCATCGTCAACGCCCTGCACAAGGTGCTGGACCGTGGCGACATCCGCTTCCTGGGCAACGTCGACTACGGCCGGGACCTGACCCTGAGCGACTTCCGGCACTTCTACGACGCGGTGATCTTCGCCACCGGCGCCATCCAGGATGCCGCGCTGGACATTCCCGGCGTTGAGCTCGAAGGATCCTACGGCGCCGCCGACTTCGTGTCCTGGTACGACGGCCATCCGGACGTGCCCCGCGACTGGCCGCTGGAGGCCAAGGAAATCGCGGTCATCGGCAACGGCAACGTGGCCCTGGACGTGGCACGCATGCTGTCCAAGCACGCCGACGACCTGCTCAGCACCGAGATCCCGGACAACGTGTACCGCGGCCTGAAGAACTCGCCCGTTACCGACGTGCACGTCTTCGGCCGGCGCGGCCCGGCCCAGGTGAAATTCACCCCGCTGGAGCTGCGCGAGCTTTCACATTCGCGCGACGTGGACATCGTGCTCTACCCGGAGGACTTCGACTTCGACGAGGGCTCCGACGAGGCGATCCGCTCCAACAACCAGACCAAGACCATGGTCAACACCCTCACCAACTGGCTGGTGGAAGAACAGGACACCGGCGCCTCCCGCCGCCTGCACCTGCACTTCCTGCACACCCCGGTGGAGATCGTGGAAGGCACCGGCGACGGCGCCGGGCACGTGGCGGCGATCAAGTTCGAGCGCAACGAACTGGACGGCACCGGCAACGTCCGCGGCACCGGCGAAATCCTGGAGTACCCCGTGCAGGCGGTCTACCGGGCCATCGGCTACTTCGGCTCCGAGCTGCCCGAGGTCGGCTACGATGCCCGCCGCGGCGTGATCCCCAACGAGGGCGGACGCGTCCTGGACGAGGACGGCAACCCGGTGCCGGGCATCTATGCCACCGGCTGGATCAAGCGCGGACCGGTGGGCCTGATCGGGCACACCAAGGGCGATGCGCTGGAGACCATCGGCTTCCTGCTCGAGGACCGGCTGGACCTGTCCGCGGCCTCCGATCCCGCCGAGGACGCCATCATCAAGCTGCTCGAGGAGCGAGGCGTCGCCTACACCACGTGGGAAGGCTGGCTGAAGCTGGATGCCCATGAGCGTGAGCTCGGGGCCTCCTTCGTCCCCGAAAACAACGACGGCGATGCTCCCGCTATCGAGCGCGAGCGCGTCAAGGTGGTCCCGCGCGAAGAGATGGTGAAGATCTCGCAGCCCTGATCCACGGGACCGGGTTCCCCGGCCGTCTGGGGAGCCCGGCCGACCCTGCCGGCCCCGCCGTGGGTGACAGGCGGCCGGAACATATCGGCCGGGCGCGCGGGTACGGTGCCGCTAGCGCTTGACGTAGAAGCGCAGGATGTCGCCGCCGGGAAGTTCCACGCGGACCTTGTCCTCGCCGGGCGTGCTGAGGCGGGCTTCGGGATAGGCGGAACGCAGGCTGCTGAGCAGCGCCAGGTACGGATCCGGAGGCGAAGCCTCCGCTCCGGGCAGGCTTCCCGGTGCCGGCCGTTGGAGCCACGCCCGGAAGCGGCCGCCGCACCGCCGCAGCAGGGACTGTACTGGAGCCACCATTGCCATCCTCGCTCGCTTCACTGCCGGCGGCCGGCCGGTCCAATTCCGCGTTTCTGCCCTTTCACCCAGTATGGGAGCCTCCGGCCCTTAATCTGCGAGGCGTTCCGGCAAGTCGCGGAAGCACGTGTGTTGCGGCCCCCAACGACTATGCTGAAGCCGAGTCGATGGCCGGCCGCGCTGAAGCCGAGCCGATGCCCGGCCGCGTCAACCCGTGCCCCCGATCCGTTTCGGGGCGCGTCAGGTCCTAAGCAGAAGGAGGCAGGGCACCCGCATGGCCAGACCGCAGAATCCGCAGCGCAAGCCGCAGCTGCTCGAGGACATCCTGGCCTACCTGCAGGACAAGAACCTGGCGGACCTGTCCTTTCGCCCGCTGGCCGAAGCCCTGGGCATCAGCAGCTACATGCTGGTCTATCACTTCGGGCACCGGGAACAGCTGCTCGAGGAGATTGTGCAACGGGTCGAGGCCGATCTCTCCGCGCCGTCGCCGGAGCAGTTGGCCGACCTGGAGGTTCCGGAGCTGCGGCAGTTGCTTCTCCAGGTGTGGGAGCACTCGCAGTCCCCGCACAGCCGCGCCCTGCAGCGCCTGGGGTTCGAAGCGGCCATCCAGCAGGCGGCCGCCAGGCACACCACCCATTCGACGCCGCCCCTGCGACCGCCCGGGTTCATCCGGTGGCGCGACTCCGCCACCGCTTGGCTCAGGAGCCGCGGGGCAGGGGAGCAGACGGCAGCGGCCGAAGGCACGCTCTTCGCTGCCGGCGTGTGCGGGCTGTGGTTCGGGCAGGTCGTTGCCGACCAGGCCGGAGAGCCGGCGGCGGCGTTCAACTTGCTGCTGGAACGTTTCCTCGCGGCTGCAGCCTGAGAAGACCGAGGCGCCGTGCCGGCGCCGTCCTGCGTCGCCGTGCTGCGGTGCCGTGGCGAGGCGCCGTGCAGACTCCGTCGCAGACGGACCGGGGCGCTCCGCCGTCGTGATTCGGGAGAGGCTCGCATACTCTGGGGGAGTGACGAACGATATACCGCTGAATGAAGAACAGACCCGACGCGTGGTTGCCCTCGCCATGGACCTGGCCCGCGAGGGCAAGACCGGCGAGCTGGTGGAGTTTCTCGACCACGGGCTGCCCGTGGATGCGCTGGATTCCGACCACAACACCCTGCTGATGCTGGCCGCCTACCACGGGCAGGAAGAGACCGTGGGCATGCTGCTGGAACGCGGGGCCAACCCCGATATCCGCAACGTGCGCGACCAGTCGCCGATCGCCGGCGCCCTGTTCAAGGGTGAGGACGCCGTGGTGTCCAGGCTGCTGGCGGCCGGGGCGGACCTGGATGCCGGCACCCCGAGCGCGCGCGATGCCGCCAAGATGTTCGGCCGCGAGCACCTCCTGGAGAAGTAGGGCCCGCAACAAAAAGCTGCCCGGGACCGCCCATGGAGGCGGTCCCGGGCAGCTTCATGCCGTCTGGTGAGACTGAGGTGTTACGCCGAGTCGGTGTTCACGTCGACCGGGGAGATCTTGCCGGCCTGCAGGGCCTCGATGGCCTTGCGCACGCCTTCGCCGTAGGCCGGGTCGGCCTTGGTGCAGTTGGCGATGTGGCGTTCGATGGTCGCCTGGGAAGCGCCGTCGATGGCACGGGCGGTGTTCTCGAAGAGCACCTGCCGCTGCTCGGCGGTCATCTTCTCGCGGAAGAGGATGCCGGGCTGCTCGTAGTAGTTGTCGTCGTCCTCGCGGAAGTTGAACCGGTCGGCCACGGCGCCCACTGCCTGGGCCGGGTCGCGGTAGGCCGGCTGTTCCTGCCAGCGGCCGTAGCCGTTGGGATTGATGCCCGGGGTCGCGCCCTGGTTGCCGTCAACGCGCATGGCGCCGTCACGGTGGAAGGAGTTGACCAGCCCGGCGCCGCGCGGGTAGTTCACCGGGATCTGGTGGTGGTTGACACCGAGGCGGTAGCGCTGCGCGTCGCCGTAGGAGAACAGGCGTCCCTGCAGCATGCGGTCCGGCGAGAAGCTGATGCCCGGAACCACGTTGGCCGGGGTGAAGGCGGCCTGCTCGACGTCGGCGAAGTAGTTCTCCGGGTTGCGGTTCAGCTCCCACTCGCCAACCTCGATCAGCGGGTAGTCCTTCTTGGACCAGACCTTGGTCAGGTCGAACGGGTGGTACTTGTAGGTCTCCGCGTCAGCCTCGGGCATGATCTGGACCATCAGCTTCCACTTCGGGAAGTCGCCGCGGTCGATCGACTCGAGCAGGTCGCGCTGGTGCGACTCGCGGTCCTCGCCGACCAGCGCTGCGGCCTCGGCGTCGGTGAGGTTCTTGATGCCCTGCTGCGTGCGGTGGTGAAACTTCACCCAGTAGCGCTCGCCGGCGTCGTTGATGAAGCTGTAGGTGTGCGAGCCGAAGCCGTGCATGTGGCGGTAGGACGCCGGGATGCCGCGGTCGGACATGACGATGGTGACCTGGTGCAGGGCCTCCGGCAGGTTGGTCCAGAAGTCCCAGTTGTTCTCCGCGCTGCGCAGGTTGGTGCGCGGATCACGCTTCACTGCGTGGTTCAGGTCAGGGAACTTCAGCGGGTCGCGGAAGAAGAACACCGGGGTGTTGTTGCCCACCAGGTCCCAGTTGCCCTCTTCGGTGTAGAACTTGACCGAGAAGCCGCGGATGTCACGCTCGGCGTCGGCCGCGCCGCGCTCGCCGGCGACCGTGGAGAAGCGGGCGAAGAGCTCGGTCTTCTTGCCGACCTCGGAGAAGATCTTGGCCTTGGTGTACTTCGTGATGTCGTTGGTCACCGTGAACGTGCCGAAAGCACCGGAGCCCTTGGCGTGCATGCGGCGCTCGGGGATGACCTCGCGGTCGAAGTGGGCCATCTTCTCCAGGAACCACACGTCCTGCAGCAGCATCGGTCCGCGGGGACCCGCGGTCAGGCTGTCCTGGTTATCGGCTACGGGCGCGCCCGCAACGGTTGTCAACGGCATGGTGTTATCAGCCATTTAGTTATCGCTCCTTGTCGGATCTTCCAATTAAAGGTCTTTCGTGGCAGTGCAGGCGGGGCAGGTGCCCCAGAAGGTGACCTCGGCTTCGTCGATCGCGAAACCGTGGTTGTCGGCCGCCGTCAGGCACGGTGCCTCGCCCACGGTGCAGTCGACGTCGGCAATATTGCCGCACGACCGGCACACCACGTGGTGGTGGTTGTCGCCAACCCGGGCCTCATAGCGCGCCGGGGACCCCGAGGGCTCGATCCGGCGCAGCAGCCGGGCGTCCGTCAGCGCCGCAAGCACGTCGTAGACGGCCTGCTTGGAGACGCCGCCCAGTTCGTCCCGCACCACTCCGGTGATGGTGTCGGCGTCGGCATGCGGGTGCGCGCGGACTGCTTCCAGCACCGCCGCCCGCGGACGGGTTACACGCAGCGACGCCTCGCGCAACAAGTCCTCCGGATCCCTCATCTCGACCATGAAACGATTCTCTCACCTTTTTTGGACTGAGTCCAGAAAATGATCTGGACTCAGTCCAGAGAGCACGACGGTGGTGCTCCCCTCCGGTGGGTACGTTGCCGGCCGCTCGCCGCCCGCCGTCCACTGCCGCCCGCCGGCCGGCCGGGGCGCCACGCCCTGCAGCCCGGGCTCGAACCGCCCGGAAAAGGTGCTGCGGGCAACTAGAATCTCCGCCATGCCCAAGTTGTTCGCCGATACGGCGCCGCTCAAGGAGAGCCCGGATTTCCGCCGGTTGTGGATCGGAACATCGCTCTCCGCGATCGGCGCGCAACTGACGGCAGTGGCGGTCAGCCTGGAGGTCTACCAGCTCACCGGGTCGACCTTGGCCGTGGGCGGCGTCGGCGTCGTCGGGCTGATCCCGCTGGTGCTGGCCGGACTCTACGGCGGTTCCGTGGTGGATGCGTACGACCGCCGCAAGGTGGCGCTCTATTCCGGCCTGGTGTTGTGGGCTTGCACTGCCGTGTTCGCCCTGCAGGCGTGGTTCCGGTTGGAACAGGTGTGGCTGCTGTACCTGGTGATCGCGGTGCATTCGGCCGCGGCCGGGCTCAACCAGCCGGCCCGCAGCGCCATCGTGCCGCGGCTGGTCCGGCGCGAGATGCTGCCGGCCGCCAATGCCCTGACCATGATGACGTTCGGACTGGGCATGACCATCGGTCCGCTGGCCGCCGGGGTGCTGGTGGCGGGGGTCGGCTTCGGCTGGACCTATACCCTGGACGTCCTCACGTTCACGGCGGCCATCTGGGCGGTGGTCAAGCTGCCGCCGATCCCGCCCGAGGGCGACGTCAGGAAGGCCGGCCTGCGGTCGGTGGCCGAAGGGTTCCGGTTCCTGCGCACGCGTCCCAACATCCGCATGACGTTCCTGGTGGACATGGCCGCGATGGTGCTGGCCCAGCCGCGCGCGCTGATGCCCGCCATCGGTGCGGTCATCATCGGCGGCGGCGAGGCGACGGCTGGCATTTTGTTGGCCGCGGTCGCTGCCGGGTCGTTCATTGCGGCGGTGCTGTCGGGGCCGCTGGGAGGGGTCCGCCGGCAGGGCCTGGCGGTGCTGTGGTGCGTGGCGGTGTGGGGGATCGCCGTCGCAGGGTTCGGCGCCGTCGTCGTCATGGCCGGGCGTACAAACGCCGCGGCCGCCGGAGACGTGAGCGGATGGCTCCTGCCCGTGGCCCTCTGCCTCGCCGCTGCCGGTGCGGCCGATACAGTGAGCGGCGTCTTCCGCAACACCATCCTGCAGTCGGCGACGCCGGACGCCATGCGCGGACGGTTGCAGGGCATCTTCATAGTGGTGGTGGCCGGCGGCCCGAGGCTCGGCGATGCCGTCGCCGGCGGTGGCGGCCAATGGCTGGGCGAAGGTTTTGCCGCGCTCGCCGGCGGTGTCGCCTGTGTGTGCGCCGTCGGGCTGCTGCACAGGTTCCAGCCGCGGTTCTCCCGCTACAACGACAGGCACCCCGAGCCCTAGGCGCCTCGGCTGACGGAGGCAGATGGGAGCCCGCGGAACATGGCGCCGGGCTCCGGCGTTGGAATAAGTACCGGTGGATACACTGACATACGGAGCTCCGTGCCTGGATCGGCACGGAGCCGGATCAGCGCGGGAGAGGACTCATACGCGGTGCACAACCACTTCAATGGACTGAAAACGGCCGGCCTGCTCGGCGGACTCTTCGCCCTCCTGCTGGCAATCGGCGCGCTGCTGGCCAGCGGGACCGGCAGCGCCAACTGGATTTGGATCATGGCCCTGATCGGCGTGGGCACAACCGCCTACAGCTACTGGAACAGCGACAAGCTCGCCATCCGCAGCATGCAGGCCTACCCCGTGACCGAAGCCGACCAGCCGGGCATGTACCGGATCGTTCGTGAACTGTCCGCGCGGGCGAACCAGCCGATGCCCCGGCTCTACGTGTCCCCGACGATGGCCCCCAACGCCTTCGCCACCGGCCGCAATCCCAAGAACTCGGCCGTCTGCTGCACCGAGGGCATCCTGCGCCTGCTGGATGAGCGCGAACTGCGCGGTGTGCTGGGCCACGAACTGATGCACGTCTACAACCGCGACATCCTGACCTCCTCCGTCGCCGCCGCGGTGGCGGGCGTGATCACCTCGGTCGCGCAGTTCCTGCTGTTCTTTGGCGGCCGCGACCGCAACGCCAACCCGCTCGCGCTGATCGCCATGTCGCTGCTGGCCCCGCTTGCGGCCATGCTGATCCAGATGGCCGTCAGCCGCACCCGCGAATACGACGCCGACGAGGACGGCGCCTCGCTGACCAACGATCCGCTGGCCCTGGCGTCGGCGCTTCGCAAACTGCAGTACGGCACGCAGCAGGCGCCGCTGCCGCAGGACCAGAGGCTGGTCAACACCAGCCACCTGATGATTGCCAACCCGTTCAAGGGCGGCGGCGCGAAGAAGCTGTTCAGCACCCACCCTCCGATGGACGACCGTGTGGCGCGGCTGGAACGGATGGCCGGACGCCCGCTGGGCTACTGAGGCCGGCATGCGGCTGCTGCTGATCCGGCACGGGCAAACCTACTCCAACGTCCGCGGGCTGCTGGACACGGGTGCCCCCGGGGCTGAGCTGACCGACCTGGGACACGCACAGGCGCGGGCGCTGCCGAAGGCCCTCGACGGCGAGCCGATCGACGCCCTGCTCGCATCCACCCTCGTGCGCACACAGCTCACGGCGTCCCCGCTGGCTGCCGCCCGAAAGCTTGAGACGGACGTGCGCGACGGGCTGCGCGAGATCTCGGCCGGTGAGCTGGAAATGCGCGGCGACCGGGACTCCATTATTGCCTACATGACCACGGTCTTCGCCTGGGCGGCGGGTGACCTGGAGCGCCGGATGCCCGGCGGCCCTGACGGCCACGAAACGTTCGGGCGCTTCGATGCCGTCATCGAAGAAGCCCGAAGCTCCGGCATCGGCACCTTGGCGGTGGTCAGCCACGGCGCCATGATCCGATGCTGGGCCGGAGCGCGGGCGACCAACCTGACGGTCCCGTTCGTGGCCCGAAACCAGTTGAGCAACACCGGGGTGGTCGTGCTCGACGGCGGTCCCGACGGTTGGGAGGCGCTCACCTGGATGGGCCAGGCCGTTGGCGGACCCGAACTGGCCGACCCGCTCACCGACGGCCCCACCGCCGATCCGATCAGCCCTGGGAGCGTCCCCTCCGACTCCCGGGACTGACGAGCAAAAAACCGCGCGGACCCGCAGCGGCCGCCAGCATGTCACACATTTGCCGGCGGCGGTGTCCTATCTTTGCAACCACACAACAGAGGGAGTTCGCGGTGAGCGCACAGCATCGGATCGTCATCATCGGGGCGGGCTACGCCGGAGTCATGGCCGCAAACCGGCTGGCCGGCAGCAAGGAGTTGGCAGGCAGGACCTGCGTGAGCGTCATCAACTCTTCGGCCGACTTCGTGGAGCGGATACGGCTGCATGAGGTCGCGGCGGGCGGCCGGGAATCGGTCTCCGTTCCAATGGAATCGCTGCTGCACCCGGATGCCACCCTGGTGGTCGGCCGGGCCTCCCGGATCGATCCTCGGAAGCGCACCGTCCACTTCGACGACGGCCGGCCCGCGCTCGACTATGACTTCCTGGTCTACGCTCCCGGCAGCACCAGCCAGCCCGTCCCTTCGGGATCCGGCGGCTACACGCTGCAGGACGCCCGGTCCGCCGAGCGGCTCCGGCGCGCACTGAAGCAGCTGGCTCGGGGCGCCGTTGTTAGCGTTATCGGCGGTGGCCTGACCGGCATCGAGGCAGCTGCCGAAATCGCCGCGGCGCTTCCGCGGATGAAGGTGCGGCTGGTCTCGCGCGGGCAGGTCGGGGCGGACCTGTCCGACGGCGGCCGCCGGGCCTTGCGCGCACAGCTGGCGGACATCGGCGTCGAAGTCATGGACAACACCCGCGTGGACCGGTCGGACGGGCAGCGCATCATGCTGTCGGATGGCACAGCCTTGGCTTCGGACTGCACTGTCTGGGCGGCCGGTTTCAGGGCTTCCGGCCTCGCCGAAGCCAGCGGCCTGACCACCGATGCCCACGGCAGGCTGCTCGTCGACTCGACCCTGTCCTGCCCCGGGTTTCCGGAGATTGTCGGTGCCGGAGACGCCGTTCGCGCGCAGGCCGCGGTTGGCTCGCACCTGCGGATGGGGTGTGCGGTGGCCCTGCCGATGGGCGCCCACGCCGCTGAGAACGTGATCGCCCAAATCCGGCAGCGGGCCCCTCAGGAGTTGTCCGTCGGGTTTATGGTGCGTTGCATCAGTCTGGGCCGGCGGTCCGGGCTGGTCCAGCCGGTGCATGCGGACGACACCCCGCGACGGTTTGCCCTGAGCCGCCGGGGAGGCGCGTTCGTCAAGGAACAGGTGTGCCGCATGACGCTGTCGTGGCTCCGGGGCGAACTGCGACGCAGCGGTTCGTACACCTGGCCCCGCGGCCCGCGCAGGGCCGCGGCACAATAACGGCGGCACCCTCCGAACGGGGTTCCGAACGGAGGCGCGCGGTACTCGGTATTCCGCCGCTTTACCGGTGTGTGCGGGGGCAATTACCTGTTGTACGCAGGCGATTACCGGTTTGTGTCCAGCGCACTACTCGAACTCCTCGGATCCGCCTCGATTTCGTTGCCCGCGGTTTAGTCGGCCTGTTAGTGTCACCGGATCCGCGCCGGCGCGGGGTCCGTTTGGGGGAAGAGAGTTCATCATGCGTTTTTCGTCATTGGTGGCCGCGACGGCGTTGGGGCTCGTCGTCGCATTGGCGCCAGCAGGTCCGGCGCTCGCCGGTCCCGCCGAACGGCAGGCCAACTGTACAGCGCTGGGCGGAACGCTCAGCGGCAACGGCAATAATCAGATCTGCACTGTGACAACTGTCGTCGTCGGCCCTGATGTTCCATCTGGAACCCCGACCACTACCTTCAGCGCGGACCGCCCCGTGGGCGATCCGGTCACCGTGGACACGTCGCTTCCAGCCCGCCAGCCGGATCCCACGGTGACAACCGAGGAACGCAACGTCGGCGATGTGACTGTCGTCAGGACCGAGCGCGCCGGCACCCCTGTGGTGACCGAGGAAGAGCGCAATGCCGGCGAGGCGACCAGCGAGGATGTCGTTGTTCCCGGCACGCCGACGGCGACAACCCGGACGGAGCGGGGCACGCCGACGAGCACCGAGACGCCCACGACTACCAACTGCCGCAGGGTAAACAACGAGCGGGCAGCAAAGCCCGTTGAGAGATGCGAGCGGGCCGTCCTGACCACGACGACGACGCCCACAACCATCGTCACCACGACGACCACCCCGCAGGAACGGGTCACCACGACGACCCAGCCGAGGGAGACGCTGATCACCACGACAACGCCGTTCACCGAGGTCTTCACCAGCACCCAGCAGCGTGAAATGTGCACCACCACGACCTACCAGACGGTGATCGCCACCGCGACGACGCAGCAGACGGAGCGCACGGCGACGACTACGCAGCCGACAACGCGGACGACCACCATGACGACCACCACGTTCAACTTCCCACGCGGCACCGACGTCCCCACCCCTATGGGCGCACCGGTGGTGACGCAGTCAACTGCTCCGGGGACTCCAGTGGTGACCGAAACAGTGGTTCCAGGCACTCCGATCGTGACCACAGGGACCCGGCCCGGCGATGAGGAATCGGACACCGAGTGCGCGCCGATCGCCCCGGTGGTGACGGTCACCGAAGGGGAAACGCGGCAGGAAGTCACGACGGCGACCGTGCCCGCAGAGCCGATTGTCACGGTGACCCGTGAGGACATCGAGCCGCTGGTCGTCGAGACCGAAGCCCCGGGAGCGCCGATCGTGACGACCGACGTCCGCAGCACCGGGCAGACCTGCTACAACAATCCCTCTAACGCAGAGCAGCGGGCCAACCGCTGCTCGGCATAAACCCCTAAGCGGGTCTGACGGCTGCCGCCTTCCACCAGGAGGGCGGCAGCCTTCGCGCGGTGCCGAAGCCGGACGGCTACTTGAGGCGGCTAGAGTCCGTGCACCAGGAGGTTCTGGTGCGGTTGTAGCCAGCCTTTGGCCAGTGCTGTTTTCGCGTCATATCCATCGGCGATCAGCTTGGCCTTGATTCCGGATGCTTCGAGTGTAAGTACGCCCGTATTCTCGAGTCGGCCGCACCCAGCGGCGTAAACATCGAATGACGGGTTGTCCATGATTAAGCACATTTCGCGGGGGTCGGGGGTGTCCATCAAGGCGGTGTAGAACGCGTAGCCGTCCTTTTCCGTCAAGAAACGTACGCTGTCCGAAACTACGCCCAGTTCTTCTAAGCGCTCCGCCGGAATTTCGTCCTCGGTACTAGACGGGGCAGACAGTGCTGACACCCGGGGAGCCTGGTGGTTGGTGCAGCCTGCCAGCGTCAGCAGTACCGCGGCTGCAGCGCCCAGTTTGGTTAGCGTGTGCATTGTCTCCCCGTCTCTGCTGGAACAACGTTTGTCTCACGCTAGCGGGGAAACGATAAGCATAGGAGGAAATGAACGTTGCGAAGCAGTAACTAAAGCTAACAACACAAACCGGATTTCACCGGTGTTGGGAGCCTCATACCGAGGAATGGAAATTGGGCGGAATCGAGAAACTTATGGCTGAGTCCAACGAACGTTGGGCTCAAGCAGCCAAGAGAGCTCAGGGGTTGGCGGACAACGGACTGGGCGCCGCCGTGAAGGTCTACTACACGCGGTTCTGGCTAATGGGTGTGATCGTCCTGGTCGCGGTTGGTTCCGTGGCGGCGGCTCTGGCATTTGGGGCTTCTTATGGCGACTGGCCCTCGTACCTAACGTTCGGCTGCATGCTTGCGGGGCTAGGCACCATGATCGGAGGTCTGATCTTCAACTCGAAGAAGGTCGTACCGGCAGCCGAATATGGAAACGTCGACGTGACCCTTTCGCTGACGAGCGAGGAACGAAAGCAAGTCCGCCGGCAGGTAGCAGGAAAGGCGGCAGTCGTTCCGGAGCATCTCACGGTAACGCGCGGCGCGGCTGTGCAGATGCGAAAGGCTCTTGCAACGCAGTTGTTGATAATGCCGTTCTACCCTTTGGTTTTCATTGCTCAAGCTATCAACGGTGCCGGACGGAATGATCCATTCGGCTGGGTCTTTGCAGGCATGATATTCCTCATGCTGATCGGGAGCCTATTTCTGATAAGAGATTTCCGCCGCTCGGGTCAATTCCTCGCACGCACGGCTGATCAGCCTTGGGGCGCGCGATAGCGGGAACCTTTCACGGCTCTTGCCTAACCAATTCGAGGACGTGGGCATAGTTTGGTTCGAGCGGTGGACTCCGGAAAGGTCTCCAGCATCCGCGCATCAGGAAGCCTGAAGCTGCCACTGGCCGTTCCGTCAACAGAGGAAGTCGCTGCGGTGCGGGTGGCGGCAGGGCCGATGACAAGACAAGGACCGCAGCCGTTGGTCTTATGGCTGCGGTCCTTGGCACTCCTGCGGACTCTCTGCGGACTAACGCCTAGTAATCACGCTCTGACTGAGCGTTTTGTCCTGGGCTACCGGTAGTTGATGAACTGCAGGTCGACGTCCAGGTCGGAGCCCTTAAGCAGCGAAATGACTTCCTGCAGGTCGTCCCGGGACTTCGAGGTGACGCGGAGTTCGTCACCCTGGATCTGGGCCTTCACTCCCTTGGGGCCCTCATCGCGGATGATTTTCGAGATCTTCTTGGCCTGGTCCTGGGCGATGCCCTCCTTGACGCCGGCCTCGATCCGGTACTCCTTGCCCGAAGCGAACGGCTCGCCGGCGTCCAGCGACTTCAGCGAAATGCCGCGCTTGACCAGTTTCGACTGAAGCACGTCCAGAACGGCCTTGACCCGTTCCTCGGAGTTGGCCTTCATCAGGATTTTCTCGCCGCTGAAATCAACCTCGGCGCCGACTCCCTTGAAGTCATAGCGCTGTGCGATTTCCTTCTGCGCCTGGTTCAACGCGTTGGCGACTTCCTGCTTGTCCACCTTGCTGACGATGTCGAACGAAGAATCGCTGGCCATGGTTCCTCCTGGGTCGGGGCGTATGTGTCTTGGCACCAGCCTACTGAATCGCACCTGAACGCGCGGCTTTCCCAGCTGGGACGCAGGTTCCATCCATCGTTCCTTCATCCCGATCCGCGAGAATCACAAAGCCGTATCAATCACGAATCTTCAGGAGAAGCACGCATCGGAGCACGTCCGCGGTACATAGTCACGTCGATGAGGGTTGCCGCGGGTTCGTTCCTGACCGTAACGGCCGTCGCCACCGTGGTTGTGATGGGCTCCGCGCCGGCCTCGGCGGGCACTGCCTCCCTGGCGTCCGTTCAGGCGCCCGCGGCGGCGGCCGGCGCCGCTTCTTTGATCCGTCGGGACACCCAAGAGCTGGAGCGTGAACTTCGGCAAGACGTCACGAGCGGAACCCTCTTCGATGGCGCCGCCGACTATGGCCCCGCCGGCTATGGCCCCACGGGCGGTGGCGGGTCGGCAGGCTTGGGCGGCCCCTCCGGCGCCGTGCGCGACGCGTCCGGTTCCGGGTCCGCCGCCCGGTTGGACGGCATCCGCCGTGAGATGGATCAGGCGGTACGGCTGCAACTGGTCACCGCGGAGCAGGCAGAGCGGTTCGTCGGGCAGATGCAGGAGCGTATTTCCCGCGGTTTGTAGACCCCGCGAGGCCCGATTCGATTCTTGGGCCGATCTTTGTGTAAAGTTGTCTTGCTTCCTCACGGGGAAGCGGTCTTCTTCTGAAGAAGGCGTTCGGCAGATTACCCGAGCGGCCAAAGGGGGCTGACTGTAAATCAGCTGGCATTGCCTACGGGGGTTCGAATCCCTCATCTGCCACCGAACGGGAAACCCCGTCTGACCAGGTGAATTACTGGTGGGACGGGGTTTTTCCATACCTGCCGGCCATGCCGGCCGCCGCTGGTCCACTCCCCGGCACAGGGTCGGGGACCGGCGTCGATAGACTTGACCGCGGATGTGACCGGCGGCGACCAGCTGCCACGACGAGGAGTTCTCTTGCGACAATTCACCGCCCGCTTCGCGACGCCGGAGGAAGTCGAGGCATGGGACAGCCATGTCACGGCCAATCCCAACGGCGGCAACATGCTGCAGGCCAAGGCCTACGCCCTGGTCAAGGCGGACCACGGGTGGAAGCCGCTGTACCTCGCGTATGAGACCGAGGACTACACCAGCTACAACCTGGTGTTGGAAAAGCAGGTCCCGCTGCTGGGCAAATACTGGTACATGATCAAGGGCCCGGACGTTGCCTCGCCCGAGGACCTGCCCGGCATCTTCGAGGCCAACCGTAACTTCTGCCGGGAGCATGCACGCGGGGTCTTCGCGATCCGGATCGAGCCGGATGTCGAGGCCACCGACGGAACCCGCGCGCTGCTGGCGGGCGAAGGCCTGGTCAAAATGCCCGACCTGCAGCCGAACGACCACACCGCCATCGTCGACATCTCCCCGGAGCCGGACGTCGTCCTCAAGAGCTTCTCGTCGCGCGGGCGCAACGCCGTACGCCGCGCCATCCGCGAGGGCGCCGAAGTGGTGACGGCCGAACCGACGGAAGAGAACTTCAGGGCGATGTTCAACCTGATGGGTCAGGTGCAGCAGGGCCAGAAGAACGTACAGGTCCGCTCCTTTGAGTACTTCAAGGCGTTCTGGGGCAACTTCATTGCCGCGGGGCAGGGCCGGCTGCTGTTCACGTACGAAGACGGCAAGCCGTCGGTGGGCGCGTTCGTGGTCAACTACGGACGCAAGGGCACCTACAAGGACGGCGGATCGCTGCCGCGCCGCAAGCAGTACGGGGACTCCCACCTGATCCAGTGGACGGCCATGAACCAGCTCAAGGAGCTGGGCATCACTACTTACGACCTGTGTGGAACACCTCCGTCGTCCGAACTTAAAAACACCGAACACGAGTACTACGGGCTGGGCCTGTTCAAGACCAGCTTCACCAAGACCATCACCGATTTCGTCGGCTGCTATGACCAGGTGATCTCCCCGTTGAAGTACAAAGTGTGGTCCGCGGCCGGGGAGAAGATTGCCCGCGGCCTCTACGTGCGCCGCCGCCACCAGCCCTTCTACTGAGCGGCGCCGTCGCCCTCAGCGGACGCCGGGTGCCGGCCCCTCCGGCCGTGCTCAGGCCGCTTCGGCCAGCGGCAGCGGGTGGATGTCCCAGAGGAAGCAGTACGTTTTCCGGCCGGAATTGTGCATGACGTTGTAGTACAGCCACTGCCAGGCAGTTGCGTCGTTATGGTCCGCCGGAGCGGGCGGACAGTCGGCGGGCGTGTACCACTTTTCGTCGCTCCAGATGCAGTGCAGGTCGCCCACATAGGTGGCCGCCGGGCCGGCGCCGGGCCTGCCGTGCGGCAGTCCGATCCTGTCCTTCAGCGAGGCGCCCTCGCCCACGGCGTACAGCTCGTTCCGGGACGGGTCATGGGCAAACGGCAGATGCTCCTGAAGCTCGTCCATCACGGCGATGCTTTTGGAAATGGCGGCGTCGAGTTCCAGTCCGTCGGTGACAATCAGGACGGTGCAGCGGTTCATGGCTTTCCTCCGGTCGCGGTCTCTGGTGGGATCGACCTTAGGGATCCGGCCACCGCAGCCGGTAGCCCCGGCAGCGGATTGTGGATAACGGCCGGGCGGCAGGCCATGCGCTGAGCGAACAGGGGGCGACAGGCCGCAACCCGGCGCGTTAGCGTGGAGGTATGGCAACCATCGATATCACCGAGGCCCAGTTTCCGCAGACCATCGAAGAGAACGACATCGTGTTCGTTGACTTCTGGGCCGACTGGTGCGGCCCGTGCAAGCAGTTTGCCCCCGTCTACGATGCCGCGTCCGAGCAACACGGCGACATCGTCTTCGCCAAGGTGGACACCGAAGCCGAACAGGGCCTGGCCGCCGCGGCCGGCATCACCTCGATTCCGACCCTCATGGCCTTCCGCGAAAAGGTGCTGGTGTTTTCCCAGCCCGGCGCCCTGAATTCCAGCCAGTTCGGGCAGCTGGTGGACGCAGTCAAGGGCCTGGACATGCAGGAAGTCCACGCCCAGGTGGCTGCCCAGCAGCAGGCGGCGCAGGACGGCCAGGCTTCCGAGTAACCGCACGGGGGTCAGGACTCCAGGGGAGCGGGGCGCATGCCCTGCTCCCTCGGCCTTTAAGGCAAGCCGTGGTTTCGCGGCGTTAGTGCCGACGGTGGTCCTGCGGCGCCAGCCGCGGTCCGAACGCGGGCTTGCGGAAACCGCTCAGCACCAGCATCCGCACCACCCGCTGGCGGTGGCCCCTCCACGGTTCCAGGAGTTCGAGCATGCCGGCGTCGTCCGTCTTGCGGCCGGTGAGGGCGTAGCCGACGAACGCAGCCAAATGGAAGTCGCCCACCGACACCGAGTCCGGGTCCCCGTGCGTGCGCTGCGCGGTCTCGGCGGCGGTCCACGGTCCGATCCCCGGCACGGTGCACAGCTTGCCGGCCAGCTCTTCGCCCGCCGGCAACGACGCCAGCCGTTCCAGGGCGCCGGCCGAGGAACAAGCCCGCATGATGGTGGCCGAACGCTTCGAGTCCACCCCCGCGCGGTGCCAGTCCCAGGACGGGATGCGCCGCCACCCCTGTGCCGTCGGCGGGACCATGAGCCCGCTCGGTGCGGGCCCCGGTGCCGGAGTCCCGTGCCGGCGGACGAGGTATTTGTAGGAGTAGCGCGCCTCGATCGTGGTGATCTTCTGCTCCAGGATCACCGGCACCAGCGCATCAATCATCCGTCCGGTCGCCGGCAGTCGCAGCCCTGGATGACGCCGGCGCGGCTCACGCACCAGGCGGGGCAGGCCCGCGTGGAAATCCGGAGTGTCGAACCCTGACCAGTCATCGTCCGCCCCCAGCAGCGCGGGGAGCCCGGCCAGTGCTTCCTCGGCACCCGGCCCCCATGCCCGTCCCATGACGACGGCGGTGCCCCGGCTGCCGTCGTGCCCTCCCGGACCGCGGGTGAGGCGCAGGGTCGCCGCGCCTGAGGAGGTGTTCAGCGTCAGCCAGGCACCGGCGTCGTCAATCCGGGCGGTGGGATCCTGCGTGCCGCGGGACAGGATGGACAGCGTTCCGCGCAGGTCATACGGCTCCGGAAACTCCACCAGTGCAGTGAGCCCGGTGGCGGGCGCGGTGGCGGTGGACAGCATGAATTAATCGTCCCACGCGCTCCGGACAGTTCCTTCACCCGCGCCCGGTTCAGGCAAGGCGTGGCCGCGGGGGCGGGCCGCGGCAGCCGCACGCGGGGCCCGGCATGAACCCGTCTTACGCCGGATGTGCCCCCGGATACGCTGGCGGGTAGATTTGGGCCCATGAAATATGCCAATTCTGTTCTGGACCTGATCGGCAACACCCCGTTGGTCAAGCTGAACAAAGTGACCGAAGGTCTTGCCGCCACCGTCCTGGCGAAGGTGGAGTATTTCAACCCGGGCGGATCGATCAAGGACCGCATCGCGGTGAAGATGATCGAAGAAGCCGAAAAGGACGGGCGGCTGAAGCCCGGCGGCACGGTCATCGAACCCACCAGCGGCAACACCGGGGTGGGCCTGGCCCTGGTGGCGCAGCAGAAGGGCTACAAGTCCATCTTCGTGACCCCGGACAAGGTGGGCCTGGAAAAGCGCGACGTGCTCAAGGCCTACGGCGCCGACGTCGTCGTCACCCCGACCTCCGTGGCGCCGGACAGCCCGGAGTCCTACTACGGCGTCTCGGACCGGCTGGTGACCGAGGTGGACGGCGGCTTCAAGCCGGACCAGTTCAACAACCCGGCGGCGCCGGCCAGCCATTACGAGTCGACCGGCCCGGAGATCTGGCGCGACACGGACGGCCGGGTCACCCATGTGGTGATCGGCGCCGGCACCGGCGGAACCATCACGGGAACTGGCCGCTACCTGAAGGAGATCTCCGCCGACCGCGCCGCCGGTCCCGTGAGAATCATCGGTGCCGACCCGGAGGGCTCGGTTTACTCCGGTGGCAGCGGACGGCCCTACTTCGTCGAGGGCGTCGGCGAAGACATGTGGCCGGACAACTACGACAAGTCGGTTCCGGACGAGGTGCTGGCCGTCAACGACGCCGAAGCATTCGCGATGACCCGGCGGCTGGCGCAGGAAGAGGGACTGCTGGTCGGCGGTTCCTCCGGCATGGCCGTGGTGGCCGCGCTCAAGGTGGCCGAAGGGCTGGGGCCGGACGACATCGTGGTCGTGATCCTGCCCGACTCCGGCCGCGGCTACCTGGGCAAGATCTTCAACGACGACTGGATGAAGTCCTACGGCTTTATCGCCGACGGCGACGAAGCGACCGTGGGCGAGGTGCTGCGGGGCAAGAGCGGCGTGCTGCCGGACCTGGTCCACACCCATCCCTACGAGACGGTGCGCGACGTCATCGGGATCATGAACGAGTTCGGCGTCTCGACCCTGCCGGTGCTCTCGCAGGAGCCGCCGGTGGTCATGGGCGAGGTGGTCGGAGCCGTGAACGAACGCGAACTGACGGCCAAGCTGTTCAAGAACGAGGCGAAGCTGACAGACAAGGTCGGCGACCACCTGGGTGCGGCGATGCCGCTGGTCGGTGCGCTGGAGCCGGTATCTGCCGCCCGCGAGAAGCTGCAGGCGGTCGACGGCGTGCTGGTGACGCTGGCCGGTGCCCCGGTGGGTGTGCTGACCCGCCACGACCTGCTGTCCTACCTGACGAGCTGAAGGAGAGAAGAATGAGCGCAGAGAACAACCAGGGGTTCAACACCCGCGCCGTGCACGCCGGCCAGGTGCCGGACCAGGCCACCGGCGCGGTGGTGCCCGCGATCTACCAGTCTTCGACCTACGCGCAGGATGGCATCGGCGGGCTGCGGAACGGCTACGAGTACGGCCGCGGCACCAACCCGACCCGGGACTCGCTGCAGGTGCAGTTGGCGGCGGTGGAGGGCGGCAAGCACGCCTTCTCCTTCGCCTCCGGGCTGGCCGCCGAAGATGCGCTGATCCGTGCCCTGCTCTCCCCGGGCGACCACATCGTGCTGGGCAACGACGCGTACGGCGGGACCTACCGGCTGATCAACCGCGTGCTCGGTGCCTGGGGGATCGGCCACACCGTGGTGGACATGTCAGACGAGTCGGCCGTGGCCGCCGCGGTCAGCGAGCACAAGGCCCGGTTCCTTTGGGTCGAAACCCCCTCCAACCCGATGATGAAGGTCACCGACATTGCCGCGCTCGCCGAGCTGGCCCACGCCGCCGGCGCGCTGCTGGTGGTGGACAACACCTTCGCCTCTCCGTACCTGCAGAACCCGCTGGCCTTCGGCGCCGACGTCGTGGTGCATTCGACCACTAAGTACATCGGCGGACATTCGGACGTGATCGGCGGCGCCGTGGTGCTCAACGACGATGCGCTCGCCGAGAAGGTCGGTTTCGTGCAGTTCGCGGTGGGTGCGGTCTCCGCCCCGCTGGACGCTTTCCTGACCACCCGCGGTTTGAAGACGCTGGGCGTGCGGATGGACCGGCACTCGGCGAACGCCCAGGCCGTGGCCGAATGGCTGCAGGGCCGGCCCGAAGTCGAGGCCGTCTACTATCCGGGCCTGCCCGAGCACCCCGGCCACGAGCTGGCCAAAAAACAGATGCGCGGCTTCGGCGGCATGGTCTCCGTTTCCTTTACGGGCGGCGAGGCGGCGGCCCGGAAGGTGGCCGAGTCAACCGAGGTGTTCACGCTGGCGGAATCGCTGGGCGGCATCGAGTCGCTGGTCAACTACCCGTCGGAGATGACCCATGCCTCGGTGAAAGGCACCGAATTGGCGGTGCCGGAGAACCTGATCCGGCTGTCGGTGGGCATCGAGGACATCGACGACTTGATCGCGGACCTGGAAAAGGCGTTCGGCCAGCTCTAGGCACGCAAGAGGCGGCGGTACCGGCAGGCCGGGCCGCCGCCTCTGGCGTGTCCGGGGCCGGAAGAGAATACTGTGTCCATGGATGCGAACAAGCAGTACCCTCCGGCCAGCGTTGTGGCCGGTCTGCAGTCGCGCAGGGCCCACGAACTGATCGAGTTCCTGACCGGAACCATGGGATTCACGGAGCACGCACGGTTCGAGGAACACGGCCTGGTAGTGCACGCGGAGCTGCTCTGGCCCGAAGGCGGCATGGTGATGGTTTCCAGCCACGCGGAGGGGACCCTGTGGGCCCGGGAACCCGGCTCGGCCCAGCTTAACGTCTACACCCGCGACCCGGACGGCGCGTACGCGCGCATGAAGGCAGCCGGGGCGTCGATCATCCGGGACCTGCAGGACACCGACTACGGCGACCGCGGCTTCGGCATCAACGACCCGGACGGAAATCTCTGGGCCATCGGAAAATACCGCGGCCAACCGCTGCCGGCCGACGGGGCCAAGGAACAGGACATCAGCTACGAGGGCCACGCCTGAGCAAGCATCCGGACAAACATATGATTGCCCCATGAATTCCGGATCCCTGCTGGCCGTCTGCCGGCTGCACGCCTTGAAACCCGATGCCAGCAAGGTGGGCATCACCGGGATCGATAAGCGCCCGGTGGACGAACGAGTGCCGGTCCACCCGATGGGGCTGCGCGCCGATGTCCAGGCGGACCGCAAAAACCACGGCGGAGAGCTCAAGGCACTTTACGCCTACGCCCAGGAGGATGCCGACGCGTGGTCGGCCGAGCTCGGACGCGACGTCCCGCCGGGGCTGTTCGGCGAAAACCTGCGGACCACGGGCCTGGAAGTCAGCGGCGCGCTGGTGGGGGAGCGGTGGGAGGTCGGCCCCGACGTCGTCGTCGAAGTGACGATGCCGCGGATACCCTGCGCCACCTTCGCCCGCCACATGGGTGAGCCCCAGTGGGTCAAGCGCTTCCTGCACAAGGGGCTGCCCGGCGCCTATCTCAAGGTCGTCACCCCCGGCTCCCTCGCCGCCGGTGACAGCATCCACGTCCTCTTCCGCCCCGCGCACGGCGTCAGCGTGGCGGAATCATCGCTGGGGCTAAGCCCTGAGCAAGCGCAGGCGCTGCGGGCTTCCGAGGCCACGGGCGAGATTGCGCTGCACGGCAACGTCGGCAAAGCGGTCCGGAGGGTCCTCGACCGCGGTCGCGTCCACGCCTGAGCACACCGGCCGCACCCCTCGTCCGGGGTTGTTCGCCCGACCATCGCGCCGTAGGCTTTATGCAACTTGTTGTGCAAAGGAGTGCATCGTGGGCGAGGCCTACCCGAAGTTGTTCGAACCGCTGGACCTCGGCTTCACGGTCCTGCCCAACCGGGTGCTGATGGGGTCCATGCACGTTGGCCTCGAGGAACTGCCCGGCGGCTTCGAGCGCATGGCGGCCTTCTACGCGGAACGCGCGCGCGGCGGCGTCGGGCTGATCGTGACCGGCGGCTTCGCCCCCAACGCCGACGGCAGGCTGCAGCCCGGCGGTGCGATGATGACGACGGCGGAGGACGCCGCCCGGCACACGATCATCACCGGCGCGGTCCATGCCGCGGGAGGGCGGATAGCGCTTCAATTGCTGCACGCCGGACGTTACGCCGCGCATCCCGCTCCGGTAGCCCCCAGCCCGCTGCAGGCTCCGATCAGCCCGTTTACGCCCCGCGGGCTCACCGAACCGGAGATCGGGCAAACCATCGAGGACTTCGCGAACGCGGCCGCGCTGGCCCGCGAAGCAGGATACGACGGCGTGGAGATCATGGGGTCCGAGGGATACCTGATCAACGAGTTCATCGCCGCCCGCACCAACCAGCGGACGGACGGCTGGGGCGGCAGCTACCGCAACCGGATCCGCTTCCCGCTGAAGGTTGTCCGCCGGACGCGCGAGCGGGTGGGGGAGGATTTCATCATCATCTACCGCCTGTCCATGCTGGACCTGGTGGAAGGCGGATCCACCTTCGAGGAAGTCGCCGAACTGGCCCGCGGAGTCGAAGCCGCAGGGGCCACCATCATCAACACCGGCATCGGCTGGCACGAATCCCGCGTGCCGACCATCGCCACCTCGGTCCCACGTGCCGGCTTCTCCTGGGTCACCCGCCGGCTGATGGGCGCCGTCGGAATTCCGTTGGTAACCACCAACAGGATCAACAACCCGGATACCGCCGAACAGCTGCTGGCCGGCGGATACGCCGACATGGTGTCCATGGCCCGCCCGTTGCTCGCCGATCCGGCATTCGTGCTCAAGGCCTCGCGCGGACGGGCGGACGAGATCAATACCTGCATCGCCTGCAACCAGGCCTGCCTGGACCACACCTTCGTCGGCAAAACCACCTCCTGCCTGGTCAATCCGCAGGCCTGCCACGAGACAGAACTGCTGATCGCGCCCGCCACCGAGCCCAAATCGCTGGCCGTGGTCGGGGCGGGACCGGCCGGGCTGGCCTGTGCCGTCACCGCGGCCAGGCGCGGCCACCGGGTCACGCTCTTTGAAGCGGCGGACGGCATCGGGGGCCAGTTCAACCTGGCCAAGCAGATCCCGGGCAAGGAAGAGTTCCACGAGACCATCCGCTACTTCGGCCGCCAGCTGGAGCTGCTCGGGGTCGAGGTGCGGCTGAACACCCGGGCCACCGCGGCGGCCCTGGCCGAGGGCGGGTTTGACGAGGTCGTCCTCGCCACCGGCGTGGTGCCCCGGCTTCCGGACCTGGACGGAGTGGATCACCCGAGTGTGCTCGGCTACCTGGACGTGCTGCGCGACCATCGGCAGCTGGGTGAAACAGTCGCGGTGCTGGGAGCCGGCGGCATCGGCTTCGACGTCAGCGCATACATCACCCAGGCCGGCCCCAGCGCCACCCTGGATCCGGACCGGTTCCGCGAGCACTGGGGGGTCGACGACGACCCGGCAGTGCGCGGCGGCCTGGCCGCGCCCAGGCCCGAACGCCCAGCCCGGAGCGTCTATTTGCTGCAGCGCAAGGAATCCAAGCTCGGAGCCGGACTGGGCAAGACGACCGGATGGATCCACCGGGCCGAGCTCAAGAGCCGCGGGGTGCAGATGATCCCGGCCGTTACCTACCGCAAGATCGACGACGACGGCCTGCACCTGACCGTCGACGGCACCGACACGGTGCTCGCCGTCGACAACGTGGTGCTCTGCACCGGCCAGGAGCCGCAGCGGGAGCTGCAGCAGGCGCTGTTAGCCGCGGGGCTGCCGGTCCACCTGGTCGGCGGCGCCGACGTGGCGGCCGAACTCGACGCCAAACGCGCCATCGACCAGGCGACCCGGCTGGCTGCGGCCCTGTAACGGAACGAGCTGTCATGTCCTTGCCGCACGCCATCCTCACCGCCTTGCTGGAACGACCCGGATCCGGGGCTGAACTGGCCCGCCGGTTCGACAAGTCGTTCGGCTTCTTCTGGCCGGCGACGCACCAGCAGATTTACCGCGAGCTCGCCAAGCTGGAACAGCACGGCCTGGTCGAATCGACGGGCCGCGACTCCAGCCGCGGGCGGGCCAAGGAGTACCAGGTCCTTGCCGTGGGCCGGGAGGAATTGCGGCGCTGGACCGACGAACAGCAGAACCCTCGCCCGGTCCGGGAGGAACTGATGATCCGCCTCCGCGCCTCCTCGGTGCTCGGAGACGTCCCGATCGCCGGCGAGATCGAGCGGCATCTGGGCCTGCACCGCGCGCAGCTCGAGGCCTACCGCCAGCTCGACCAGCGGGGCACCTGGACCGACGCCAACCGGCTGCAGCGGGCCGTCCTGCGGGCGGGCATCATGTTCGAGGAGGCCTGGATCGAGTGGGCCGAGCAGACCCTGCAGGGGGAGTAGGAACACGAACCTCACACGGCGCCGGGCGGGCCGCTGTGCCAAAGGTCACCGCCCGTCGTCGTGCTCTCTGTCCTTGGCCAGCCGGAGCGTGCCGTACACTGGATACATCCCCCACTGTCGGTATTCCCTTAGTTCTGCGCGATAATGCCGTTTACGGTCTTGTCGAAGCGTCTGATTGTGTGTGGGCCCGCCTCTAAGCGGCGGGCAGTTTCATGTTTGGGAGCGCCGGCTAAAGAAAACGCCGCCAGGTCTCTCCGCAGTTTGCGGGTGGCCAGCGAAGCGGCGGAAAGCCCTGCCACGGGATTGGAATAGCGCCGGGCTTTGAGTCAGAGGACCGCGGACATTAATGTGCCGCGGCCACCGGTCCCCAGCTGAATACGAGGAACTGCCCCGTGTCCGAAAACACTGTTAATACCCTGCCCGAAAACACCGACGCCGCCCCGGCCGTCGAAGACGAGAACACCGTACTCTTTACCGACTTCGGCCTTGATGGCCGTGTCCTGGCAGCACTGACCGACGTCGGCTACGAGAAGCCGTCGCCCATCCAGGCCGCCACCATCCCCGTGCTGCTCGAAGGCCGCGACGTCGTCGGCCTGGCCCAGACCGGCACGGGCAAGACCGCGGCGTTTGCGGTTCCCGCCCTCTCCCGGATGGCCGAACTGCCGCCGACCAAGAACACCCAGATCCTGGTGCTGGCCCCCACCCGTGAACTGGCCCTGCAGGTGGCTGAGGCGTTTTCCTCCTACGCCGCACACATGGACGACTTCACCGTGCTGCCCGTCTACGGCGGCTCCGCATACGGCCCCCAGCTGGCCGGCCTGCGCCGCGGCGCCCAGGTGGTTGTCGGTACCCCCGGCCGCGTGATCGACCACATCGAGAAGGGCTCGCTGGACCTGTCCGAACTCCAGTACCTGGTGCTGGACGAGGCCGACGAGATGCTGCGCATGGGCTTCGCCGAAGAGGTCGACCAGATCCTCTCCAAGACCCCGGAAAGCAAGCAGGTCGCCCTGTTCTCGGCGACCATGCCGACCGCCATCCGCCGGATCGCGAAGAAGTACCTGAAGGACCCGGCCGAGATCACGGTCAAGGCCAAGACCACCACGGGCACCAACACCCGCCAGCGCTACCTGCAGGTCATGGGCCCGCACAAGCTGGATGCCATGACCCGGATCCTGGAAGCCGAAGATTTCGACGGCGTCATCGCCTTCGTGCGTACCAAGATGGCTACCGAGGACCTGGCCGACAAGCTCAAGGCCCGCGGCTACCGGGCCGCCGCCATCAACGGCGACATCCCGCAGCAGCAGCGTGAGCGCACCGTCGAGGCCCTGCGCGACGGCAAGATCGACATCCTGGTCGCCACGGACGTTGCCGCCCGCGGGCTGGACGTCGAGCGCATCACCCTCGTGGTCAACTACGACATCCCGCACGACACCGAGTCCTATGTGCACCGCATCGGCCGCACCGGCCGTGCGGGCCGCTCGGGCGACGCCATCCTGTTCATGACCCCGCGCGAGAAGTACCTGCTGCGGGCGATCGAGAAGGCCACGCGCCAGCCCGTCGAGCAGATGCACCTGCCCTCGGCCGAGACCATCAACAACCTGCGGATGCGCAAGTTCGCGGAACAGATCACCGAGACCCTGGCATCCGAGGACGTCTCGATCTTCCGCGACCTGATCGCGAACTACGAGACCGAGCACGACGTGCCGGCCGCCGAAATTGCGGCCGCGCTGGCCGTCATGGCCCAGGGCGGACGTCCGCTGCTGGTCCAGGACCTGCCCGAAGCACCGAAGGGCCAGCGCGAGCGTGCCGGCGGGGGACGCGACGCCATGAACTCGCGCGGCCCGTCCCGCACGCTGACCGAGGGCAACGCCACGTACCGGATTGCCGTGGGGCGCCGGAACCGTGTAATGCCCGGGTCCATCGTCGGCGCCATCGCCAATGAGGGCGGCCTGTCCGCCGCCCAGATCGGCGGCATCGACATCCGCTCCGACCACTCGCTGGTTGAGCTGCCCGCGGACCTGAGCAAGGACCAGCTGCGCGCGCTGTCCAAGACCCGCATCGGCGGCGAGCTGATCCACCTGGAGCTGGATGGCGGCCGCAAGCCGCGCCGGGACCGCGACGACGTCGCCGGCGGACACCGCAGCGGCTTCCGCAGCGACCGGGGCGACCGGCCGTTCAAGAAGAAGTTCGACGGCGACCGCCCCTACAAGAAGAAGTTCGACGGGGACCGTCCGTACAAGAGCGACGGCGAACGCAGCTTCAGTGGCGACCGCAGCTTCAGCGGGGACCGCTCCGACCGTGGATTCGGCGGAGAGCGCAGCGACCGTGGCTTTGGCGCCGCGCGCAAGCCGCGCCACACCCGCGGCTGACCTGGCCGGATCGGCTTCCAGCTAGTCATAACCCTTCCGGGGCATCTGTCATGGACAGGTGCCCCGGAGGCCTTTAACGGCCCGGCCCCTTTCCGGCAACGGACTCGCCCCGCCACGTTCAACCAGCGGGCAGCGTGCCGGAAACCACCGTGGAGGCGTGCTCCTCGGCACGGGCGATGGCCGGCACCAGTCCGCGCGCTTCGAAGACGCCGGCAGCTGCCTCGGCCTGCCGCTCGCTCGTTTCCACCAGCACGGATCCGCCCGGCGCGAGCCAGCTCAGTGCCCCCTCCGCGACCCGCCGCATGACCGCCAGGCCGTCAGGACCGCCGTCGAGCGCCCACCACGCCTCATGGAGGCGGGCTTCGGGCGGCAGCAACTTGATCTCCCCCGTGGGCACGTAGGGGACGTTCGCGGTCAGGACGTCGATACGGCCCCGCAAGGCCACGGGCAGCGCGGCGTACAGGTCGCCCGTGTGCACCTGTGCCGCCGGCAGGTTTGTCCGCGCGCACGCCACCGCCGCCGGATCCACATCCGCGGCGTGCAGTTCGGCGGGCTCGAGCAATCCACCCAGCGCCGCCCCCACGGCCCCCGAGCCACAGCACAAATCGACGACGACGCCGGTGGGCACCGGAGCCAAAGCCGCGGCCCGCCGGACCAGGAACTCGGTCCTTTGCCGAGGGACAAAAACCCCGGGGGCTACCGAGATGCGCAAGCCGCAAAACCGGGCCCAACCCAGAACATGTTCCAGGGGCGTCCCGGCTGCCCGCTGCTCCACCCTGGCGGAAATGGCTTCCCGGGGACCGCCGTCGGCCAGCAGCAGGTCGGCCTCTTCCTCGGCGAAGACGCAGCCTGCGGCGCGTAGCCGGGAGACGATGTCGTCCCGGGCCAATGGCTGGGGAACCTGCATGGGGGAGTCCTTTCGAATGACGCCAGAGTACCCTTTCGGCCGCGTCCGGTGGCCGCCTCGGTGCGATCTCGGCTGCAGTTCGTCACGCGATTGGAGGGGCGTGCTGCGGCGCCCGAAACGACGCCGGAGACAAGCTGCCCGGGACAGTCCGCGGAGGAGACCGCCGTCGGGCGTGTGTCCTTCGCCACGGGGCGCGATTCCGATTTCATCCCGGGGCAAATTGCTGGTAATGTATTTCTCCGTTGCCCCCCTAGCTCAGTGGTAGAGCGCGTTCTTGGTAAGAACGAGGTCACCGGATCGATTCCGGTGGGGGGCTCTGAATGGCAAAGCCCGCGTCTGCGTCGCGAGACGCAGCGCGGGCGCTCCCATTCGTGGCGGTGTAGCTCAGCTGGTTAGAGCGCACGACTCATAATCGTGAGGTCCCCGGATCGAGTCCGGGCACCGCTACCAAGAGCCTGAGGGGCCCGATCGGAACACCAGTTCCGCCCGGGCCCTTCGGCCGTTAAGACGCCCGCCGCCGACCCCAAACGCCGGCGCGGCGGCCGCAGCCGGCGGGTCAGGGAAGCTCTCACTTCCTTCACTAGAGTGGACGCCATGCCCGCCCTGTATCTCGCCCACGGCATCGCCTGGACCCCCGCGGGCCCCCTGCTGCGCCTGGCAGCTCCGGACGGCACGCCGAAAGACCTGCCCGTGAAGCAGGGGTCGAGGCTGGGCTTCCGGGTGCTGGACCCCCGGCGCTACTGCCTGGGCAGCCACCGGGTCCGGTCCGCCGATGAGCGCACGCACGTGCCGTGCCGGCAGCAGGCTCCGGCGGAGCGGGGTCACCAATGTGTGAACTGCTTCCTCAATGACGACCTGCGCTTCATGCATGACAGCCACCGCAGCGGCCGGGCACCCGAGGGGCTGCTGGCCTACCTCGCCCAACCCCATTGGCTGTATGTGGCGACGTTCGCGAACGGTGCCAGCAAGGTGGGAACGGCGGCCCACGTGCGGAAATCGTTACGGCTGGCCGAACAAGGCGCAGTGGCCGCCCGTTACGTCGCCAGGACGCGCGACGGACGGGTGGTCCGGGTACTCGAGGACGCGGTCTCGGGAAATACGGCATTGACGCAAGCCATGCGCAGCGCCGCCAAGTACGCCGGGCTGCTGGCCCCGCTGCCGCTGGCCGAGGTGGACCGGCTCAACTCCGGCCATGCTGCCACCGTGCGCGAACTGCTGCCTGCCGTTCAACTGGAGGGCTTCGACGTCGTCGACGAACAATGGCAGGTTCCGGCGCTGGCGGCACCGGTTCTAAAGGACGGCGTCAAAAGGGGCTACCCCGGCAGCTTCGCCTCGGGTGACCACGGGTTCATCGTGGAGGGCCTCCTGGGCAGCGTCGCGGCCGCGCGGCTCCAAGACGACGGACCGATCTTCCTGGTGGACCTGGACGGGGTGAAGGGCCGCCGGATCGCCGTCGGCGACTATGTCTCCGAGCAGCCCCTCCTGCAGGAACAGTTGTTCTAGGCGAACGGGGGCAGGCGGTGCCCGCCGGGCGTGGGCCGGGGCGCCGGGAGCCCGGGCGCACGGGCGCACGGCTCCGCGGTTCGGCCGGGAGGGGACGTGGCCGGTAACCTTGAGGTATGAATCCTTGGGACCTCGGCTCGCCGCTTTACCGCAAGCTGGTCATCTCTGCCATGGTGCTGATCGGCGTCGGGATCCTCCTGTCTGTCATCGCGGCCTCGGCAAGCATCCAATGGCTGATCTGGACTGCACTGGCCGCCATCATCACGGGCCTGCTGACCCATCTGGCCGGGCTGCTGGTCCGGTTCCGTGACGCCCGGGCCCGGCAAGCAGCCGCCAGCCCACGGGGCGCACCTCCAGCGAAGCGTCGATAGTCCCATCCACTCCATCTGAAGGAGATCCATGTCCGAGCATGCCGGGGTCAACCCCGACCTCGCCGGCCGCACCTACCCGGCCGGCGCCGCCTATACCGTAGGCCGCGAGAAGATTCGGGAGTTCGCTTCGGCGGTCAAGGCCACGCATCCAGCGCACTTCAACGTCGAAGCCGCACAGGAACTGGGCTACGGCGATCTGGTGGCTCCTCCCACCTTCGCGATCATCGTGGCCCAGCGCGCGGATGCCCAGCTGATCGAGGACCCTGATTCCGGCATCGATTTCTCCCGCGTGGTCCATGCGGACCAGCGGTTTGTGCACCACCGGCCGATCGTCGCCGGCGACGAACTGGTGGCCGAGCTGCACGTCGACCAGGTGCGCGCCATGGGCGGCGGGGCCATGATCACCACCCGTGCGGAAATCAGCACCGTCGCCGGTGAGAAAACGGCCACCACCACGTCGTCGATCCTGGTGAGAGGGGAAGGCCAGTGAGTGTTGAACTGAACGAACTGACTGTTGGACAGGACATCGGCTCGCGGAGCATCGAGGTTTCCCGCGCGGACCTGGTCAGGTACGCCGGAGCGTCCGGCGACTTCAATCCGATCCACTGGAACGGACGCTTCGCCGAGCAGGTGGGCCTCCCCGGCGTCATCGCGCACGGCATGTTCACCATGGGCGCCGCGGTGCAGCTGGTGACGGACTGGTTCGGCAACCCGGCCGCCGTCGTCGACTACCAGACGCGCTTCACCAAGCCGGTGCTCGTGGAGGACCTTGACGGACCCGGCGCCACGATCGAAGTCAGCGGCGCCATCGGCGCCGTCGACCAGGACAACGGCACGGCGCGCGTCGACCTGACCGTGACCGCTGCAGGCGTGAAGGTGCTGGTCAAAGCCCAGGCGGTCGTCAGGATTTGGTAAACCGCACCGCGCACGCCGCGCACACGGCGCTGGAGAGGCCCACACCGTGACCGAAACGATTCTTGCGCCGCTGACTACGGTCGGTGTGGGCGGGCCCGCCGGGCGCTTCATCGAGGCCGGCACGGAGTCCGAGATCATCGAGGCTGTCCGCACCGCCGACGAGTCCGGAGACCACCTGCTCGTTATTGGCGGCGGATCCAATCTTGTGATTTCCGATGACGGTTACCCCGGCACCGTGGTGGGCATCGCCAACCGCGGCTACAGCGTTCGGGAGCATGACGGCGCCGTCGGGCTGACGGTACAGGCGGGCCAGCCATGGGACGAACTGGTAGCGCTGACGGTCGACAACGGATGGGCCGGGCTGGAAGCCCTCTCCGGCATCCCCGGACTGACAGGAGCAACGCCTGTTCAGAACGTCGGCGCTTACGGGTCCGATGTCTCGCAGACCATCGTTCGGGTCCGAACCTGGGATCGGAAGACTGGGTCCGTCCAGGAATTCGCGAACCATGACCTCAAATTCGGCTACCGGGATTCGTTCCTGAAACAGAGCACGTCCAATGGATCTCCGCGCTTCGTCGTGCTGGAAGTCGAGTTCCGCTTAGCCCTCAGCCGCCAGAGCCATCCGGTCCGTTACGCCGAGTTGGCGCGCGTGCTTGGCGTTGACGTCGGAGGCGTGGCCAAAGCCGCCGACGTTCGCCGTGAGGTGCTTCGGCTCCGCGCTTCCAAGGGCATGGTCCACGATTTAGCCGACCGGGATACGTTCAGCACCGGCTCGTTCTTCACGAACCCAATTGTCGACATGGGCGTAGCGGAGAAACTGCCGGCGAACGCGCCACGCTGGCCCGCCGAGGACAAGGCCAAGCTGAGTGCGGCCTGGCTGATTGACCACGCAGGCTTCTCAAAGGGCTTTGGACTTTCCGGAACGTCGAACGGTCCCCTCAGCGGCTACGAGGTGGCGGGCGGCCGCGCCTCCCTGTCGACCAAACACACGCTGGCGATCACCAATCGCGGCGGCGCCAGCGCCGAGGACATCCTGGCGATTGCACGGGCAGTCCGGGACGGAGTTGAACGGTCCTTCGGCATCCGGCTTCAGCCTGAGCCGCTTCTGATTGGCTGCAGTCTGTAGCTGCAGGCCTCCTGTCCGCCTGGCCTCCTGTCTGCCTGGTTTAGTCCACGGCTGGTTGTGAGCGCATGGGGACCCGGACCGGGTGCCCGGTGCCGGCAGGAGCGCCCGTGTCCTATGAATGCCCGAGCATCTCGGACATGAGGTTGTGGTCAGCTGGCGCAGGTTCCTGCCGCGTGAGGTGGGTGAAGTAGGCCGCGGCGCCTGCCAAGGCCACCAGACCTCCGCGTTCGAAGGCTTCGCGCTGCAGCTGGGAGCCCGTGCCCCGGGCCAGGACCTGCTGGGACAGGAGCATGATGCTGGTCTCGTCCCCGGCGTCGGCAAGGGCCTCCCGGGTGTGCTCGAAGAGCATCGCAATCACAGTGCCGGCCGGGCAAGGAACGCCGGTGAGGGGATGCAGGAGATTGCCGGCGATGCCCCAGCGGCTGGCTTGCCAGGCGGCCAGCCGGAGTATCGACGCCGGAACCGGTGCAGGGGGCAGTCCGGCCCTCCACTCTCTCGCTGCCGTCTCCACCAGAGCCCTCGACAAACCGGCGATCAACACGGTGTCGCCGGCCTGAAGGCAGACATCGGCGACCCGAATCTCGACCGTCGGGTGCTTGTGGGACAGCCGTGCGTCGAGATAAAGCATGGCGTGATCGAGTACGACGCCGCTGTCCAGGGCCTGCCTGAGCGAGCGGTGATAGGCGGCCGCCGAGCCGAATACTTCCGTTGGTCCGGTGCCCGGCCAGCGCAGCCAAGCCTGGGTTCTGTAACCGGCGTACCCCGTGTCGCGGCCGTGCCAGAACGGGGAGTTGCTGCTGAGGGCGGCGAGGACGGGAAGCCAAATCCGGATGCGGTCCAGCACAGCCACCCCTTCCTCCTCGGAATCCACACTGACGTGGACGTGGCAACTGGAAGTCAAGGATTCTTCGGCGGTCAGCGCGAACTGTGCCCTCAGCGCCTGGACGCGGGCATCAGGCGCTGGATGCGGTGCGGCCGGGGACGGCGATGTGGCCAGCGCGACGGCCCTGGCTCCGGAGGCGCGGGCACAGGCGTCGGCCAAGGCTCTTCCGGCCAAAATTTCGGCCGCCAGATCGGACAGGGTGGAGCGCGGCGGGCCGATAACCTCGATCTGTTCCTGTTGGAGTTCGGTCGCGAGCGTCGGGCCGGTGGAGGGAGCGGCAGCGGCGGCGCCCGTATGTCCGGGTTCCTGGCCTTCTGCCGTGGTGCCGCGGTAGCGGTCCATCACGGCTGCAGCGCCCGGCACCGATAAACCGGTGGCGGGGTCGACCAGCAGTAACTCCTCTTCGACACCGAATGTGCGCATGCAACCACCTTTCGCAGGGTCTCTTGCCGTGGAAACGGCCGGGATGTCTCTGCAAGCCCGGCCCCACCAAGAGTACGGGCGGGAACCATGGTGGTCCACAGCGGCAACCGTCACGGCCCCACCCCGTGCTACCGACCATCAACAGCGACAACCCTGCGCCGGGCGTCCAGGCCGCGCCGTGGGGGAAGGCCTCGAACATTCGGAGTTGCGGTCCGGCGCGGCTGCCCCTATGGCAGGTCTTCCCGGGTGATCGCCGCGCCAGTTCGCCGGGTGTCGACTTCCGGTGCTCCTGCTGGCCGTGGAGTGCGCTGTTGTTCCACGCGGCCCTTGGAACGTGCGGCCAATTCGTCATGCCGGATCATGAACCGGATGATGCTCGGGCGAAGCGCACGGAGATTGACCAAACCGCTGCCGCATAGCCAGCAGACCAGGCGGTAGCTGTGGTTCACCTGAACCAACCGGTCCGTGCCGTGGTCCATTAGCCAATCGGGCGACAAGAACTCATGCATCGGTGGCAGCAGATATTCGGCAGGCAGTAGCCGTGCGAAGGAACCTTGCGGCTCAAAGCACCGTTCCAGCTGGAGCATCATCCACCATTCTTCGGAGAGGTAGGCAGGACCACAGGTTTCCAGAAAGCGCCGCAAGTGAGCCTCCAACCTGAGTGAACGGTCGGCTCGAATCGGTCTTACCTGACGTTGTTGGGCGAAGAAGTCCCGGAGCGCATCGTCAATTCTTGCCTTAGGCCTCGCGTACCTTGTCACTGTCGATCCTCTTGCTGTTAGTTTCGCCTCCGATCGGTTGGATCGAAAAGCGGGATTTCTAGAACGGTGGCGGGGTACCGTCCCGTGGGCCGTCCGCGATGCCGTCGCCGCCGGTGTCGCCTCGGGAACTGCCACCCCCGTCCTCCGTGCTTTCGGTGGCATTTCCTTGGCTGGGCGCCGAGGGGAGCGTGAGTGCCCAGCCGTCGTCGGGGGTGGTGGTGTGGATGTGGCCAGAGCGGGTGGTGAAGTGGAGGGTGCCGTCGGGGTCCTGGGTGACTGTGGTGCCGGCGTGGTGTTTGGTTTTGTGGTCGGGTTTGCATCTGGCGCTGAGGTTTTCGGGGACGGTTTTGCCGCCGTCTTCCCAAGCGATCGTGTGGTCGATGTCGCAGTGGTCGGCGGGGACGGCGCAGCCGTAGTCGCGGCAGTGGCGGTCGCGCAGCCGGACGAGGCGTTTGAGCCATTCGGGCGGGTGGCGCAGGTCTTTGGCGGCGGCGATGGCTTGGCCGTGGTCGTCGGTGAGCACGGTGAGCCAGGATTTGGCCAGCGCGGCGAGGTCGCGGGTCATTCCGGGCGGGATGGGCCCGTAGCCAGTAAGTTCACCGGGTTCTTCGGAGAGCCGCAGCAAGGTTGCAAGGGGCGCAGTCACAGCGACGGACGCGGTCACGTTCCCGCCCCCGCAGGTACAGGGCCCCTGCCTTGCGGTCCCGGTCTCTCTGGCCACTCGGGCGGCGCCTGGTGCTGTCCCGAATTCGGCCGCCGTTCCGGAATCGGTGGCCAATCCCGGGCCGGTTGCCGCTTGGTTGGCGGCTGCTTCTCGGCTGGCGGCTGTTTCGCCGGTGGCGGTTTCGGTGGTTTTGGTGTCGGTGGCGGGCTGGCAGGCGTGGCCGGGGTAGCGGAGAAGCATGTCGGTGAAGACGTCGGCGCGGAGTTGGCCCAGAGTGCGGGTTTCTTCGGCGGTCTGCAGTCTGCGGGCGTGTGCCTGCATGAGGTTGTAGGCGAGCAGGGCCTTGTCCGCGCTGGTGCGGATGTAGAGCTCGGCCATCCCGTCGTCCTGGGGCAGGTACTGGACGGTGCGGCGTTCCATCGCGGCCTGGTGCCGGGTTTCGAGGGGTTCGGGGTGCAGCCGGTCGCGCGCGGTGCGCGCCCGTGCCTGGACGGATTCGAGGGTGATGGTCCCGGCGCCGGGAACAACCTTGGCTTCGTACCCTGCCAAGACTTCGGGCGGCAGGCCGGCGCCTTTGCGGGCGATGGCGGTGGCGCGGTCCAGGTCGAGGTCGCCGTGGTCGAGGGCGGCGAGGGTGGCGGGCAGGCAGGTGGCGATCTGGTGGGCGTCGGCCAGTTCCGCTGCCGCGCGTTGGCGGGGCACGGCCAGG